>NZ_VIRF01000058.1 GCF_008107685.1 Novosphingobium sp. BW1 | reverse complement strand
AGGCAGCCATCAACCGCTTCATCAAAGAGCACAACGAGGATCCGCGTCCCTTCGTCTGGAAAGCCGACCCCCACGACATCATCGCCGCTGTCAGGCGCGGGCACCAAACGTTGGAATCAATCCACTAGGATTCCTTTTCAAGGACCGGCAAGTGGGGCTTTGGGAAAGAGGAAGGTTACCATCCTCAAAGGTTGCAGGTGCCGGGTGTGAATCACTTGTGTGCGATCCGTCGCAACTGTAACGATTACAGTAATGGCAAATATCAAGGACATTGCCCGCGTCGCGGGCGTTTCGGTAGCGACCGTTTCGCGCGCGCTGAGCACGCCTTCGATGGTGCGGCCGACTACGATCAAGAGGATCGAGGCCGCCATTGCCGACCTCAACTACCATCCCAATCACATGGCGGCGGGGCTTCGCCGCCAGCGCAGCGATAATGTCCTGGTTGTCGTCCCCAGCATCTACAATCCGTTCACCTCTGCCTTCGTCGAGGGTATCGAGAACGTCGCGCGCACGAGCCGCATGCGCGTGCTCCTAGGCATCACCGAGGGCGACCGCGATGCCCTCAACACCTATACCGCGATGATCGCGGGCAAGCAGGCCGACGGGATGATCCTGCTGGAAAGCAACCTGCCCGACATCGTCGTCAATCCGCCCGCCAAGGGCGCGCTGCCGCCGATCGTGTTTGCCTGCGAATATCCGCTCGACCTCACCTTGCCGCGCGTGAAGATCGACAACCACGAGGCAAGCGCGTTGGTGGTCGGCCATCTTGCCGGACTTGGCCACAGGAGGATCGCCGCGGTGACCGGGCCGATCCACCTGTTCATATCGCAGGACCGCCTGGCGGGGTATCGCCTGGGGCTTGCCCGTGCGGGGATCGAGTTCGATCCGCAGCTCGTGCACGAGGGCGACTTCACGTTGCAGTCCGGCTATGACGCCATGGTCCGCCTGCTCGATGCAGGAACAGCCTTCACGGCGGTCGCGTGCTCCAACGACGAGATGGCGCTCGGCGCGATGAGCGCGCTGCGAGCCTGCGGGCTGTCGGTTCCCGATGATGTCTCGGTGGTCGGATTCGATGACCTGCGCTTCGGGGCCTACGCCAGTCCGCCGCTTACCACCGTACACAGCCCCACAGTGCAGATCGGTGAGACCGCGATGCGTCTCATGCTCGATGCCCTTCTACCCGCCGACCGCCAACCGCCCGCGCGTGAAGTTATTCTGCCCCACCGTCTAATTGTCCGGGAATCGACCGCGCCGGTTCCGGCCCGGGCTGTTGTGGGCACCTGATCCGCCTCTATCCTTGTCCAATCGACGCTGCCGCCGAAAGAAGCCCCAGCCCGGCGATGGGACCGGGGCTTCTCCGCGACCCGAGGGCCTGGTGGAGCGGTGCTCTTGTTATGGGCTCCGCCTCGGGTGAATGCGATGAGGGCGCGCAGTGGGAGACATCCCGGCTGGCCGAAAAACGGCAAAAAAGACGGCGGCCACGCCGAGGATACGTAGGAGAGAGAGCGTAGCCGCCGTCGAAGGGTGGCCATATCGCAGCGGACTTCGCTGGGGCACGGCCAGGGTGTTCGAAAAGGTGCAACGAGGTATCGGGAAAAGGAGCATAAGGGCCGGCATGGCGGACTAGGCTCGGGCGAGGGCTGCGTGCGGGTGGGCGCGCGACCTGGTTGCCTGTTCGTAGGAATGTGCGGCGCGCAGGAGACGGGCCTCGCTGTGTGGCGGACCGATCAATTGGAGCGCTAGGGGCAGGCGCCGGGTGTCGAACCCCATCGGGGTGACCAGCGCGGGAAAGCCAAGCAACGACGTGGGCCGGGTCAGTTCCGAAATCTCCCCGATGAGCTGCTGGCGGCTGTCCGGCCCGAGGATCTCCACGTCGCGGGCAAGCGGCACAGACATACGTGTCGCCGGGGTCAGGAGCAGGTCGACGTTGGCAAACGGGCCGTCGCGCATCGCCACTTGCGCCCAGTGGCGCAGGGCGAGCGCACCGCCGTAGTCGCTTTCGCTGATGGCTGAGCCCCGCGCGAGGCGGGCGCGCACGTCCTCGCCGAAGTCGCCGGGGCGCAGGGCCAGGTCGCGGGCGCGGACGCGCGCGCTTTCGTAGAGGGCGATTGTACCGGCCGCGCGGGCCATGGCTGACTGGTCGGGCACGGCGACATCGACCAGCGTTGCGCCCAGTGCGCGCATCTGGGCAGCGGCGCCTTCAAGCGCGTAATCGATCTCGGGATGGATGCCGTCGTTGTACCAGGTGGTGGGAAGGCCGATGCGAAGCCCGCAAAGATCCTCGCCGATCCCGGCCATGTAATCGCGGCCATTCGCGGCGAGGACCGTCATCAACAGCGCCAGACTGCGCGAGGAAGTGGCAATGGGAGCCGCCGTGTCGCAGGTGCGCGAGAGTTCCATCATCGCATACGTGGGCAGGAGGCCGGTGGTGGGCTTGAGGCCGCTTACGCCGCAGGAACCCGCGCGGACCCTCCCGTATCCGATCCCAGCGAGGCGGTAAGAATGCCCGCGCCGACCGCTGCAGCCGAGCCCGAGGACGAGCCGCCCGATATGGCGCGGGGGTGCCGGGGATTGCCGCAGCGTCCCAGGTGGACGTTGTGTCCGGTGGGGCCCAGCGCGAACTCGGCCATATGAAGGCGGCCAAGAGTAATCGCGCCTGCCCCTTCGAGCCGGGCAATGAGCGGGGAGGTTTCCTCTGGCCGAAAGCCGCGCCACAGGGCTGCCCCCGCCTCTGTCGGAAGGTCTTGGCGGAAGAACATGTCCTTGTGGGCGAGGGGGACGCCGTGAAGGGGGCCGCGCAGCGAGCCGGCCTGGCGTTCCCGGTCGCACTGGCGCGCCCGGGCCAGTGCGCTTTCGGCCTCGATCTCGACAAAGACGTTAAGATCGCGTGTGCCTTCGGCCCGGGCGAGCGTGGTGCGCACCGCGTCCTCGCTCGAGACGGTGCCATCGGCAATGGCGCGGGCAAGGGCGCACAGATCGTTGGGAAGATCCGGCAGTTCAACCATCGTGGCACACTCCGTCAGGGCGGGGCGCCGGCGGGGCCGGGCTCCGGACGAGAAATGGGAAAGGGGCGATGCAGCCGTTGGGAGGAGGAGAGAGAGGACTGCATCGCCCCTGTCACGTGTAGCGGGTGACGGGCAGGCCCCGAACGTCGACAGGAAGGGACATTACCGTCGTCGTTCCGCGTGGGTGGCGTGCATCGCGGGCGACTTGCGGATGGTCGCAATGGGTGTGCCCTTGGATGTGACCCGTACACGTGATTTCATCGGACATGACCCCTGTTTCTGGGTTGAATGTCTAATCTGTGCGTTTCGTTTTCATGAGAATGCGCGATTCGTTCCGGATTGCAAGCGACGTTCGCGAAGGTGTGGTCGGCTGTGTCGTAGTCCGCTGATAATGTTACGGTTTAGCGCAATAATTATGCATATTTGTCCGCCTGTCGGATCATTGCAGTGCGGCATGGAGCGTGATTGGGCGAAACGTAGAGGCGAGATACCCCAAGGGCTTGGCATCCGGATGACGCGCATGCTGCGCTGCGAACACGCTCCATTCCTGCGCTCGAAGCGCCATGCCTTATACTTTCGGCCAATTGTGGCGCCAATGTAATCGATCTCGCGCTTGAGGGACGAGTCGGCCGTCTGCTCGCACGGTGGAGCATGCTGCGGGCAAGGCGTGCCGCGCGCAGGTGGGCGTGCGATGTCCGTCCTAAGGCAAGAGGCGCGGCCACCGGTCCGTTCGCAAGAGGAGATGCACGAGTGAAGCGCTGGTCGCGACGCGGTTACACCGAAGGCCCCTACGGGCAGATCCACTACCGCCACGAAGGAGCTGTTACCCAGATCCGCGGGGCAATTGTCTTGTTGCACCAGGCGCCGATGACCTCGGCCCAATACGACAACGTGCTGCGTCCACTGGCCGCCCAGGGTTTCCATGCCATCGCCATCGACATGCCCGGGTTCGGCATGTCCGATCCCGTCCCGGGCGTGCCTCGGGTGGAGGACTGGGCCGCCGTTGTGCCGTCGGTTCTCGACGCGCTAGGCTATCCCGATGCGGTGGTGCTGGGCCACCATACCGGCGCAATGGTAGCGACCGAGGTGGGTATCCAGTTCCCGGACCGCGTGCGAGCGGTAATCCTGAATGGCCCGATGCCGGTTAGCGAGCAGGAACGCACCGAGTTCATGGAGGGTCTGCACCAGACCGAGCGCACCATCACGGCGACCGACGATGGCACGCAGTTCAACATGGTGCATGCGGCCCGTACGGGCCTTGCCAAGGGCACGGTTACGCTGGCACGCATCAGTGAATACGTCGTCCAGGCCTTCGAGGGGCAGGGCGCCTATTGGCACGGGCACCACGCGGCCTTCCAGTACCGGCACGACGAAAAGCTGCGCAGGCTCGAGCGCCCCGCGCTCATCCTTACCAATACCGGCGATGTGATCTACGAGCACGCGCTCGCCGCCCATGCGATCCGGCCGGACTTTGCCTTCGCGGCGCTGGAGGGGGGCGGTGTCGACGTCGTCGACCAGATGCCCGAAGACTGGGTGGAGGCGGTGACGCGCTACGTTTCAGGCCTCTGAGGCCGCGGCCCTAGCCCATGATGTGTTCGCCTGCATCCACCGGGATCACGGTTCCGGTGATGCGGCGCGCGGCGGAACTCGCGAGGAAGGCGGCGAGTGCGCCGACATCGTAGATATCGACGCGCTCGTGGACCGGCACGCTGGCGGCCGTGCGTTCGAGCAGTTCATCGAAGCGTGCGATGCCGCTGGCCGCGCGTGTTGCAATGGGGCCGGGCGAGATGGCGTGGACGCGAATGCCTGAGGGGCCCAGTTCGGCGGCGAGATAGCGGCTGGTACTTTCGAGCGCGGCCTTGACCGGGCCCATCAGGTTGTAGTGCTCGACGACCCGCTCCGATCCATAGAACGTCACGCACATCAGGCAGCCACCGTCCGCCATCAGCGGCTCTGCGAGCCTGGCCATGCGGATGAACGAGTGGCACGAAACATCCATGGCAAGTGCGAAGCCTTCGGCCGAGCAGTCGGTCACGCGCCCGTGCAGGTCCTCGCGCGGGGCAAAGGCGATGGAGTGGAGCAGGAAGTCAAGCCCGCCCCAGCGCGTCTTCACCTCTTCGAACAGATCTTCCAGCTGGCCCGGCTCGCGCACGTCAAGGGGGGCGATCCACTCGCAGCCCATCGCATCGGCGACCGGCTCCACGAAGGGGCGGGCCTTCTCGTTTAGATACGTTGCCGCAAGGCGCGCGCCGGCGTGCGCGAAGGCGCGTGTGCAGCCTGCTGCGATGGAGTTCTCGTTGGCGATCCCGATGACGAGGCCGCGCTTTCCAGCAAGGTCGACAAGTGGCTTCATGGCAGGTCTCCACAGAGAATGCGAAGGGTGTGGAGCGCGATCATGCGCTCCTCGTCGGTGGGTATGACGCGCACGGCAATGCGGCTTTCCGGCGCGGAGATGACTGGAGCGTGGGCGGCGTTGGCCTCTTCATCGAGGATGACGCCAAGCCAGGCGAGGCGGGCGCAGATATCGGTGCGCAGGTCCGCGTCGTTCTCGCCGATCCCTGCGGTGAAGACGAGACCGTCGAGACCTTGGAGCGAGGCGGTGAGCGCACCGATCTCGCGCGCCGCACGGTAGGCGAAGAGTTCGATCGCCTCGCGTGCGGCGTGCTCGTGGCTTGCGGCAAGTTCGCGCATGTCGCTGGAGATGCCTGACACGCCGAGTAATCCCGACTGGCGGTAGAGCATCGCCTCAACCGCCTCGGCGCTGTAGCCCATTTGACTTTGGAGGTGCAGGATAACGCCGGGATCAAGCCGCCCGCAGCGTGTACCCATCATCAATCCGTCGAGCGCGGTAAAGCCCATCGTGGTATCGATGCTGCACCCCTTGGCCATCGCGCACAGGCTCGCCCCGTTGCCCAGGTGCGCAGCGATGACCTTGCCTTGCGCCAGCGCAGGGTCGAGCCGGTCGAGCGCACGCGCAATGTATTCGTACGAGAGGCCATGGAACCCGTAGCGCCGGATGCCTGCCTCGTGGAGGCTGCGGGGGATCGCCATGCGCGCGGCAACCTCGGGCTTGTCGTGGTGGAATGCGGTGTCGAAGCAGGCGACTTGTGGGAGATCGGGAGCAAGCCGCGTGAGGGTTCGAATCGCGACGAGGTTGTGCGGCTGGTGCAGCGGAGCGAGGGGGGAGAGTGCCTCCAGTTCGTCGAGCAGTTCGGATGTCACTTTCTGGGGCGTGACGAAGCGGGTACCTCCGTGAACCACGCGGTGGCCGATGGCGACGATGGCCCCGCTTGCGATGTGGCTCGTCGCCCAGTCGAACAGGAAGTCGAGCAGGTCCGCGTGGGTGAGGTGGGCCCCATCGGGCCAGTCCTTCTCAAGCAGCACCTCGCCCGCGTCGGTGGCAATGCGCAGGCTGGGCGCGATGCCGATCTTCTCGAACTTGCCGCCCGCCGAATGGACCGGATGGTTGCCTTCCTCAAGGCGGAAGACGCCGAACTTGATGCTCGAGGACCCCGAGTTCAGGCTGACGATGGCTTTCATTCGGCAAGTCCCGGTGCGGCCATGGTCTGTGCACGGGCCATCAGCACGGCGACCGCGCAGGAGGCAAGCCGGGTGCGCAGGCTGTCGGCCCGGCTGGTCAGGATCATCGGCACGCGCGCGCCCAGGACGACGCCCGCCGCGTCCGCATCGCTGAGGAAGGTGAGCTGCTTGGCCAGCATGTTGCCCGCCTCCAGATCGGGCACCATGAGGATGTCGGCCTTGCCCGCCACGGGCGAGATGATACCTTTCTCGCGCGCGGCGCTTTCGCTGACGGCGTTGTCGAAGGCGAGCGGTCCGTCGAGTAGGCCGCCGGTGATCTGGCCCCGGTCGGCCATCTTGCATAGGGCCGCGGCGTCGAGCGTTGCGGGCATGGCCGGATTCACCGTCTCCACCGCGGCCAGGATGGCGACGCGCGGGGTCTCCTTGCCGATCACGTTCGCGAGATCGATGGCGTTGCGGATGATGTCGGCCTTGCAGTCGAGGTCCGGCGCGATGTTGATGGCCGCATCGGTGATGATGATGGGCTCAGCGTGGCCGGGCACGTCCATGACATAAGCGTGGCTGATGCGTCGTTCGGTGCGAAGGCCGCCAGCACGGGCGACGACCGCGCCCATCAGTTCGTCGGTGTGAAGTGCGCCCTTCATCAGGAGCTGCGCCTCGCCCGCGTGGACAAGCTCGACCGCGCGCTGGGCGGACTGGTGGCTGTGGGCAGTCTCGACGATACGGAAAGGCGAGATGTCCTTGCCCGCCTGCTGGGCAGCCTCGGCAATACGCGCAGGTGGGCCGACGAGGATAGGGGCGATGAAACCCGCCTCGGCGGCTTCGCAGGCGGCGGTGATGGCGGTGGCCGAGCAGGGGTGGACAACGGCGGTGGAAACGTTCGCACCGCCCTTGGCGGCCTCGATCAGGCGCTGGTACTGGCTGTGGTCGGAAAGGCGAATGTCGGGTAGGGCGACGCGCGGACGCGCAACGCGCTCGGTCGGGGCGATGACGCTGGCCTCGCCGGTGATGACGGTCGTGCCCTCCTGGTTGGTGCAGGTGCAGTCGAGCTTGAGGCGCTTCTTGTCCTCGCGGCGTTCGGTGACGGTGACCGTGG
Source organism: Novosphingobium sp. BW1 (assembly GCF_008107685.1). GTDB lineage: Bacteria > Pseudomonadota > Alphaproteobacteria > Sphingomonadales > Sphingomonadaceae > Novosphingobium. Next base: position 433,720 of record NZ_VIRF01000058.1, on the reverse strand, counting down.
CGGTAATCGTGTCGCCCAGCGCCACGGGTGCGGTAAAGCGCAGCGACTGGCCGAGGTAGATCGTGCCTGGCCCGGGCAGCTCGGTGCCAAGGACGGCCGAGATCAGGCCCGCCCCCCACATGCCGTGGGCGATCACCTTGTGGAACATGTCGTGCTCGGCATAGTCGATATCGACATGGGCCGGGTTCACGTCGCCCGAGACGAGGGCGAAGAGATGTATGTCGCGCTGGGTTAGCGTGCGGCTGACGCTGGCGCTGTCGCCCACGGCGATCTCGTCGAACGTGCGGTTGGTGATGGTCTGGTCGGTCGACATCGGGGCGTGGATCCTATTTCTCGAGCACATAGCGACCGGGCGCGTCGCACAAGGCGGGATAGCCCTTGTCCGCGTTGCCGAGCGGGGGCGGCGAGGTTGGCTCGCCCGAATGGGTATCGAGCCATGCCCCCCAGTCGAGCCACCAGGATCCGTCCTTGAGCGCGGCGCGCTCGCACCATTCCTCCGGTGCGAGATTGCCGTTGGGATGGGGGTGCGTGGCGATGCGGTAATGGCGATGCGGGTGGCACGGCTCGGAGACGATCCCGGCGTTATGTCCCCCGCTCGTCAGCACGAAGGTCACCGCTGTGTTGGTGAGAAGGTGGATCTTGTAGACCGAGCGCCAGGGCGCCACGTGGTCGCGCTCGGTGCCCACGGCGAAGACAGGAACGGCGATGTCCTCCATCGTCACAACATGGCCATCGACGCGAAAGCGCCCTTCGGCAAGATCGTCGTGGAGGAAGAGCTTGCGCAGGTACTCGCTGTGCATGGCGTAGGGCATGCGCGTGCCGTCCGCGTTCCAGGCCATGAGGTCGTTGATGTCGGCGCGCTCGCCCATCAGGTAGGTCTGGAGCATGTGCGACCAGATGAGGTCGTTCGAGCGCAGGATCTGGAAGGCCCCGCCCATCTGGTCGCTCTCCAGATAGCCCCGGCTCCACATCATGTTCTCCAGCACATGGAGCTGGCTCTCATCGATGAAGAGACCCAGTTCGCCGGGCTCGCTGAATTCGGTCTGCGCGGCCATCAGCGTGAGACTGGCGAGGCGTTCGTCCCCCTCGCGCGCCATGGCGGCGGCCGCGATGGAGAGCAGGGTGCCGCCAAGGCAGTAGCCTGCGCCGTGGATCTTCTCGGCTCCCGTGATGGCGCTGATGGCATCGAGCGCGGCTAACGGTCCGAGGCGCCGGTAGGCGTCCATGTCTAGGTCGCGGTCATGCCCATCGGGGTTGTGCCACGAGATCATGAACACGGTGTAGCCCCGCGCGCGCAGCCACTCGACCAGCGAGTTGTGCGTCGAAAGATCGAGGATGTAGTACTTCATGATCCAGGCGGGCACGATCAGCACTGGCTCGGGCCGGACGGTCTCGGTCGTGGGAGCGTACTGGATGAGTTCGATCAGGCGGTTGCGGTAGACGACCTTGCCGTCAGCGGCCGCGACGTCCTTGCCAACCTGAAATGCCTCGGTGCCGGCGGCCGGGCGCCCGGTGAGGTAACGGCGCATGTCCTCGAAGAAATAGTCGAGCCCGTCGACAAGGCACTTGCCCCCGGTTTCGGCGATGCGCTTCTGCAGGACCGGGTTGGTGGCGATGAAGTTGGTGGGGGCGAAAATGTCGAGGATCTGGCGCGCGGCGAAGGAAACCATGTCCTCGTGGTGTTTTGAGACACCGCCGATGCCGGTGGTCGCCGCTTCCCACCACTGCTGGTTGAGGAGGAAGGCCTGGGTCCACACGTTGTAGGGCGCCTGGTGCCATTCGGGGCCCTGGAAGCGGCGATCCTGCGGCAGTGGTTCGACCACGCGCGGGGTCTCGGGATCGCGAGTGGCGCGCGCGGTGTAGCCCATCAGGCGCAGCGCCTTACCCCCGGCCTTGGCGGCGAGCTGCATCTGCTTGCCGGGCGCGGAGGCAAGGTGGAGCGCCCAGTCGGTCGCGGCAAGGATCATGGTGGCGGGTGAGAGCCCGCTGGTCGCTTGCGCGATCGCGGCGGAGGCCGAGCGGTCGAGCGTCTGGGCGATGCCGTCCAGCGGCTCGCGCGGGGATGAGGGCGCGCCGGCCGATCCGGGCGTGGGGGCGGGAGAAGTCATCGTCAGGCTCCGCGTTGCCGGGTGCGTCACTTCGTCTTGAAGCAACGCGCGTTTCGCGGTGCAGAATGACTGTCCTATTGTTGCAGCGCAATGTCCTCGATCAAAGACAATCGAGTGTATCCTCCATTTCGCCGCAAATGCTCAGTGAGTTGCGCTGTCCTAAATATGGCTTACGCAACTGTTGCAGTGCTCGAAAAGCCGCGCCGGGATCAGCCTTCCAAGGCCTTGCGCAGCGGGTCGATCCAGTCGCCGTAGGGCTTCCACGCCCCGACGCCCGTGCGCGAGATGGGACGGCGGACCTGTTCGGAGCTGGCCGTGCGCACCGCGCGGTCGGTCTTGTGGAAGTCCAGGCAGGCCGGATCGAAGGGAACCCCGATATAGTCCAGCATACGGCGCACCTGGCCCTCCAGATCGTCGAGTACGTCTTCGTGCTGCACGCGCAGAACTCGGCCGGGCAGGACCTGGTCCCAGTGCTCCATCAGCGCCACGTAGTCGCGGTAGTAGCGGCCGATCTCGGTCAGGCCATAGGTGAACTCCTGCCCTTCGGCGAAGAGCTGCTTGAAGCCCGAGAAGCAGCAATCCATCGCATCGCGGCGGGCATCGATGATCTTTGCGTTGGGAAGGATCAGGTGGATGAGGCCGATGTGCCGGAAGTTGTTGGGCATCTTGTCGATGAACAGCGGCGCGCCCTGGCGGTGGATGCGGGTGTTCTCGATGTAGCTCTTGCCCAGTCCCTCCATTTGCTCGGCTGAAAGTTCGTGCAGGATCTGCGGGTAGCGCGGCGCGCTCGCCTTGCGGCCGCGCAGGCGGTGCGCGGTGGCAAGGATATCAGGTAGTTCCAGCGTGCCGTCGATCATCGGGTGCGAGGCGAGGATCTGTTCGAGCAGGGTCGAGCCCGCGCGCGGCAAGCCGAGAATGAAGATCGGGTCGGGCGCGCTGTGGCCCTTGCCCGCCTGACGCTCGAAAAGTTCGGGCGTGCAGGTTGCGATCTGGGCGGAGATCTCGTCGTGCATGCGGTCCGCGTCATAGCGGCTCTGGCGCAGCTTGAGTTCGTTGCCGTGGGCGTAGTGCGCGAAGGCTTCGGCGTGCAACCCTTCGTCCTCGGCAGCCTTGGCGGCGGCGAAAGTCAGGTGAACGCGGTCCATGAAGGCAAGATCGGGCTGGGCCAACAGGTCCTCCATGCGCGCGCGCTCGTCCTCTGAAAAGCGCCAGGTCTTGAGATTGGCGAGCGCGTACCAGGCATCGCCGTGCTCGGGCTTGGCGGCGATGGCTGCGCGGTAGGAGGCGACGGCCTCGTCCTGCGCGCCGGTGGTCTTGAGTGCGTGGCCCTTGCTGGTGAGCGTGGCGGGGTCTTGGGGCAGTTTTTCAAGCACCGCGTCGAACAGCGCGAAGGCGCGGGCATAGTCGCCGGTCTGCATGGCCTCGATGGCAAGATGCGAGGCGAAGACGGGGCTCTCGGGATCACGGGCGTGCAGGGCCTCGGCCTGCTCTAGCGCCTGTGCGAATTTCTGGCGCTTGCGCAGGACCTGGATGTAGTCGAGCCGCAACTGCACGGTGTCGGGAGAAAAAGTAACCGCACTTTCCAAAAGAAACTCAGCGTCATCAAGGATGCCCAGGCGGCTGGCGATTTCGGCCAGCAGGCGCATGCCCTCGATGTCGGTGCGGTGGGTCTGGAGGTAGGCCCGGCAGATCTCCTCGGCGCGCAGCAGGCGGCCTTCGTGGAGGTGGTTCGAGACGGCCAGAAGCTCGCGGGGGAGGGCGGCGATGCGCTCGGCCTGGGTGCGGGCCCGCGCGGCCTCGGCGCTGCGTCCAGTGCGAGCAAGAAGGGCGGCCTGCGCGCGCCAGCTGGCGTCGAGCACCGGGTTGTAGCGGGTCGCCCGGGCATAGGCGCGAAGGGCTCCCGGCACATCGCCCTGGTCGCGGGCGAGATGGCCGGCCTCCTGCCAGGCACGGCCATATTCGGGCTGCGCGGCGGACAGGGCTGAGAGATAGCGTTCAGCCTCGGCGAAGCACTTGAGATAACGGCACGCGACGGCGGCCATGTAAAGCCCTTCCGCACTCGGCTCCTCGGCGTCGAGAAGCGGCGCCAACACGCCCAGTGCAGGGGTGAACTGACCGCGCTGCAGGGCTTCGCAGGCCTCTTTCAGCACGGCGGTTTCATCGATGGAGGAGAGGGCGGGGTTGGGGTCACGCGATGCCATGGGAATGTCCTTGCCGCAAACGCCAAGCGGCAGGCAAGGCCCGATGCCCGCCTGCCGCCGGATTGTCCGATTCCCGGCGCCTTCACGCAGAAGGCGCCGGGAGATGCGATCAGTAGTGCCAGCCGACGCGTACACCGACCGTCAGCGGGCGGTTGGTGTTGATGCGCGGGGCATCGTAGTAGAAGTTGCCCGAGATCTGGGCACGCTTGTCGGTCAGGTTCTCGCCGAAGACCTCGACCGACCAGTCGTCCTTCTTGACGCCCGCAGTCATCGAGAAGGTGGTGTAGCTGTCGAGCTTCAGGCGGTTGATGTTGATGATGTCGGTATACTTCGAACCCGAATGCACCATTTGCGGCATGACATGGGCTACAAGGCCCGTGTCGCCCAGATCCCACTCGTAGCGCACGCGCAGGTTGCCCTGGAAGGAAGGCGCGTAGGCCAGCGAGTTGCCCTTGGTGACATCGTCGGTCGGGGTCAGCACCTCGGTGATCTTGGTGTCGAGCACCGAGAAGGCACCGGCCAGCGTCAGGCCCGGCACCGCGTAGGGAGCGAAGGTGAAGTCACCCTCGACGCCCAGGATGCGCGCATCTGCCGCGTTGTCCGAGAAGAACAGGTTGACGATCGAGGTGTCGAAAATCGTGGTCTGCAGGTTCGAGATGTCGACGTAGAACGCGCTGCCGTTGAAGCGTAGCTGGCGGTCGAACAGCTCGGTCTTCCAGCCTATCTCGTAGTTGTTGACCTCGTCGGTCTGCAGCTCGAAGGGCACCATGTAGCCCGACGGGCTGACCGCGCCGCCCGGACGGTTGAGCAGGCCCGGACGGAAGCCTTCCGAATACGTCGCGTAGAACATGACGTCTTCGGTGGGCGTGAAGGTCAGCGAGCCCTTGAAGATGACGCCTTCGGTCTTGGCCTTGTCGGGCGCCGAGAGGGCGTTGAAGACCTGCATGGCCTGGCTCTCGGTGAGCCCTGCATCCATGATATCCTGGACGCTGTCGCCCTGGTTGAAGGTCAGGCCCAGCGTGTCGCCGCATGAACCGATAAAGGTGAACTCGCCGTCCCCGTCGTAAAGGTCCGAGAGGTTGGTGCCAAAGGCATTCGCGTCGGTGCCGCCAGCGTTGCAGAACGAACTGTTCGCGGTACCCTTCAGGTCCACCGCCACGTTGTAATAGCGGGCGCCCAGCGTGACGCTGAGAAGGTCCGGGACAAGGTCGTAGGAGGCCTCGCCGAAGATGCCGAACTGCTCATCCGAACGCTTGATGTCGTTGCGAAAGTTGGTGCCGTTGGGGAACGGACCTGGATCGCTCTGCCAGGCACCCGGGAACGGGAAGTTCTCGGGGAAGCCGGTTTCGCCCCACAGGTCGACGTACTGGCTGCCTGGATAGATGAAGTCGTTGCGCTCTTCGAGGGTCAGCTTCGAGTAGAAGCCCCCCGCAGTGACGCGCCAGCGGTTCTCGGCCGGGGTGCTCACGCGCAGTTCCTGGGTGAACTGCTTGGTCTTGCTGTCCGAGGTAACGTAGAGGTTGGGCGCCTGGCAGGTGCCCATCGGACCGTCAGCGCCGGGGTAGGAAACCGAGCCGTCGCAGATGTAGTAGGGCAGGTACTGGCCGACGTAGAGGTAGTCGGAATAGTCGACCTGCTGCGAGGTCTCGCGGTCGGTGAATGCGCCGGTGTAGACGAGGTCGAGCATGCCCAGGCGGCCCTCGACGGTCCAGGCGGTGTTCGAGAAGTTGTCTTCCAGGCGATCGGGCTGGAAGCGCTGCACTTCGAGGTCACCCAGACCCAGCTCCGGATCGGCGAAAAACACGCCGTCGGAATCGAGACCCTGGCGCGCATGGCTGACGGTGATCTGCCAGTCGGGCGCCACTTCCCAGAGAGCTGAGACGCGGAAACCGGTGTAAGTGGTGTCGTTGAAGTTGTCTTCAACGAGGTTGGTGTTGTCGGCCTCGATGAAGTTGACGTTCGAGAGGTCGGCACCGGCCTGCAGGCCCGCGCGGTTCGCGCCCACGGGCACGCCGTTGTAGCGCGGCGCGCCTTCCTCGCGGAAGCGGGCGCTGTCGGCGACCGAACGGGAGCCCTTCACGTTGTCGATGTATCCGCCCTGATCGTCCATGTAGACGACGCCGCGCACGGCAAGCGTGTTAGTCACGGGTACATTGAGCATGAGCTCGGCGTTATAACTGGGCTCCCCGTTCTTGGTCCACGAGACGCCGCCCTTGGCAGCTGCATCGAAGCCCAGGAGGTCGGGCTTGTTGGTGATGAGGCGCACGACGCCTGCCTGCGAGCTGGCGCCGAAGAGCGTACCCTGCGGGCCTGCGAGAACTTCGATGCGCTCAAGGTCGGCGGCGTAGACGTCGAGATTGCGGCCCGGCTGCGCGAGCGGCTGTTCGTCGAGGTACATCGCGACGTTGGGGGCAAGGCCCGCCACGCCTGCGGTGGCGAGGTTGGGCGTCGTCGAGGCAAGGCCACGAATGTAGATCGTGCTCTGGCCCGGGCCGCCGCCGCCTGCCGTGACGTTGGGAAGCTGCTCGAGGTAGTCGTCGAAGGTCTGCACTCCGAGGTTTTCGAGTTCCTCGGTGCCCAGTGCATTGACCGAGACTGCGACGTCCTGAAGGCTTTCGGTGCGCTTGGTAGCGGTCACCACGATTTCGGTGAGACCACCCTTGCGCTGCTGGGCGGGTGCGGCCTGAGTGCTGGTCGGCTGGGCCGGAGTATTCTGGGCTGCGACCGGGCTGGCGATAGCGATTGCTAGCGCGCCAACCGACGCGCCGGTGCAATGCTTGAACATGTATGTTCCCCTGTTGTTGATCGGAACGTTCGCGACGGGGCAGCGCGTGGGAGACAGCGCTGCCGGGTGGGACAAGATGCCGGGAGGTGGCATGCAAGGAAATGAGACCTTGGTGTCCCGCACAGGCCAGCTATCCAATCAACGTCTACATGCCAACCCTTGCGCTTGAGAAAAGTCACATGTTCTCAGCAGTTGTTGCATAATCACCACACGGCCTGTAGACAGGTGGCGAGGCGGCTTGAGGATATGATAAATTCAATTCGACAACGCGAATTTTGATATGATATTCAATTCGCTATTGTGATTATTATTTACTCTATTTTTTAGAGGCTAAGTAAAACTTATTTCAGCGTTGGGGGTGTCGTCCGGGTGGCAAGTCAAGGCAGCAATGTATCCAATCCGATTGCGGATTTTAAACCGAGTGTGTTCTTTGGTGCAATTGCGGCCATCGGCGCGCTTATAGTCTTCGCGCTCTACGATACGGATGTCGCAACGGCCCGTTTCGAGGCTATCCAGGCTTTTGCGACGCACAATTTCGGCTGGCTTTTCGTGGCGACGGCCAATGTCATGCTGGTCGCAAGCGGGTTTCTCGCGATATCGCGGGTCGGGCAAGTCCGCCTTGGCGGAGCGGATGCGAAGCCGACCTACAGCGCGACCAGCTGGTTTGCGATGCTGTTCAGTGCGGGCATGGGGATCGGGCTCCTGTTTTACGGCGTGGCCGAGCCGATCATGCACTTCTCCAACCCGCCGATTTCCTCGTTCTCCGATCCTGGTGCCACGCTGCCCCAGGGCCTCGCGCGCAATGCGCAGCATGCCATGGGGCTCACCTACCTGCACTGGGGTCTGCATGCCTGGTCGATCTACGCGATCATCGGCCTGGGCCTCGCCTACATTGCCTACAACCGCAAGCTGCCGCTCAACCTGGGAACCTTCCTGCGCGCAGCATTTCCGCGCATACCGACGCCGGTCGTCGATCTGGTCGACATCATGGCGATCACCGCGACCGTTTGCGGGGTGGCGGCCTCGTTGGGCTTCGGGGCCTCGCAGATCAATGCCGGGCTTACCCTCCTTTTCGGCGCGCCCGAGGGGGGAGTGGTCCGGGCCATCATCATTGTCGTCGTGACCGCGCTGGCCACGCTATCCGTCGCGATGGGTCTCGATGCGGGGATCAAGCGCCTGTCCGAGCTCAACATGGGGCTGGCGCTGCTCCTGGCGCTCTTCGTCTTCGTGGTCGGCCCGACGGTCTACCTGCTTGACAGTTTCATCCAGAACCTGGGCTACTACTTCCAGCGTTTCATCTATCTCTCGACCTGGACCGAGAGCTATACCGACGAGGACTGGCAGAGCAGCTGGACGATGTTCTACTATGCCTGGTGGGTGAGCTGGTCGCCCTTCGTGGGCATCTTCATTGCGCGCATTTCCTATGGCCGCACGGTGCGCGAATTCATTTCCGGCGTGCTTATCGTTCCCAGCCTCGTCACGTTCGCCTGGCTGACCATCTTTGGCGATACCGCGCTTCACATTGAGCTGTTCGGAGCCGGGGGGCTGTCCGAGGCGGTCAACGCCTCGATGCCCGATGCGCTCTTCGCCTTCCTTGCCAACTTTCCCCTGAGCGGGATCGTGTCGGGGCTGGCCGTCGTCATCGTGACCACCTTCTTCGTGACATCGGCAGATTCGGGCGCGCTGGTGACAGCGATGATCGCTTCGGGCGGACATCACGAGGCTGGTTTCGTTCCGCGCGTGACCTGGGCGATTTCGATCGGTGCTCTTGCCGGGGCGCTGCTTTATGGCGGGGGTCTGCAGGCGCTGCAGACGGCGGCCATCGTGACGGGCCTGCCTTTCGCCGTAGTGCTGCTGTTCATGTGCTTTGGGTTGATCAAGATGCTCCTCGCCCGGGCCCCTGCCGAAGGCGAAGCCGCGCGCGAACAAGCCCTCGCGGCCGAGTAAGCCTGGTACTCAGGCCTGGGGCGAGCCTGCACCTTGGGCGGGAGCGCCCTCGGCGCGCCAGAAGGCGTCGCATTGCGCCAGCGCCTTGCGGGCCGCCGAGACGCTGCGGACCTGCTCGGCCTGGGGTCCTGCATCGCAGGACAGTGCCAAGTGTGCCTGTTCTCCGGCCTTCAGCGTGAAGGGCATGGCAAGGCGGCTCCCGCTCACCGCGATGTCGAGCGCCCCTTCAAGGCGCAGCGTGATCTCGCCCAGCGGCACCGACCACAGGTTCGCGGCGAGTTGCTCAGGCGCGCGCGCCTGCCCATCGAGGTTGAGGATGAGGCGACCCGCCATGGTGCCGCGTGTGCAGGTCAGGAAGCGCACGATGCGTGCGCCGTCCCGGATACCGTCGCCTGCGTCGTCTTCCGTGCCGGGGGCGGGCAGGGCGACGGGCATGAAGTCGGTCAGCTTGAGGGCGCCGGTGGGTCCTGCGAAATAGGTATCGAGAATAGTCGTGCCCGCGCGGTAACTTTGCGCAAGCGGCTGCGCATCCTCGAGGTGAATCGCCGAAACGCCGCCCGGGCGCATGTCTTGGGCGTGGAGCGGGGCCGCCGCGCCCGGCACGTGCCAAGTCAGCCGAGTGATTGTGCCGGTCCGGTCGACAAGGGCGCTCGAGCGCGTGTCGCCGATCATGCCGTGTTCGCCAAGCGCCGTGTGCACTGCCACTGCCCTCCCTCTCGTGTCGCGTATCTGGAGCCCTGCGCGTAAAATCGCGCATCAACTGGAACGCACGGGCATGCGCTACGATCCAGAAGGACACAGATTTTCATTCCGCGCAACCCGTGAACGATCTGCAAGCCGTGCTGGCTAGGGCGTAGGTTAGTCGAGTTCGGCAAACCAGCCAAGGCGTCGGACCAGCACTTTCTCCAGTTCCAGGACGATGAAGATCACGGCGCCAATCGCGATGATCGAGGCCCCTTGCGCGAAGCTGAGCGGGCGGGTTGCGAACACCGCCTGGAAGGGCGGGAGGTAGGTGAAGCACACTTGTGCGAGCGAAACCGTGCCCACCGCGACGAGCACCGCACGCGTGCCCAGGATCCCGCGCCAGCTGAGGGACTGGACGTGCATGTAGCGCACGTTGAAGAGGTAGAAGATCTCCGCGATCACTAGCATGTTGACGACCATCGTGCGGGTTGTCGCGATGTCCGTCCCCGTGCGCAGGGCAGAGAAGTAGACGCCCAGCAGAGCCACGGCGAAAAGCAGCGAGACAAGGCCCACGCGCCACACGATGAAGCCGGACAGCAAGGGACTGTCCTTGGCGCGCGGCGCACGCTCCATGATGCCCGGCTCGGAGGGTTCGAAGGCGAGCACGAGGCCCAGCGTGACCGAGGTGATGAGGTTGATCCACAGGATCTGCGTCGCTGTCATCGGCAGGGCAAGGTCGAGGATGATCGCCAATACGACGGCGATGATCTCGCCGCCGTTGGTGGGCAGTGTCCAGGCGATGACCTTGCGGATATTGTCATAGACGGTGCGGCCCTCGCGCACGGCCGCAACGATGGAGGCGAAGTTGTCGTCGAGAAGCACCATTTCCGAGGCTTCGCGCGCGGCCTGCGTGCCGCTGGCGCCCATGGCAGTGCCGACATCGGCCTGACGCAGCGAGGGCGCATCATTGACCCCGTCGCCAGTCATTGCGACGATCTGGCCGTGCGATTGCAGGGCGCGCATGATGCGCAGCTTGTGCTCGGGACTGGCGCGGGCGAAGACGGCGACTTCGGGCACCTCGCGGCGCAGTTCGTCATCGCTCATGGCCTCGATCTGCGCGCCGGTGAGCGCGCGCGGTTCCTCCTCGATCTCGAGCTGGCGGGCAATGGCCACGGCCGTTGCGGCATGGTCGCCGGTGATCATCTTGACCGCGATACCGGCGGAGCGGCATTCGCCGATGGCGATGCGGGCTTCCTCGCGTGGGGGGTCGACGAAGGCCATGAGACCCAGGATGCGCGCGCCCTGCAGGTCCTCGAAGCGCAGGCGCGTGGTGCCGGGCGCAAGCGTGATGGCCGCAAATGCCAGGATGCGCTCGCCTTGCGCGGCGGCCTGGCGGGTGATGCCGTGCCAGCGCTCGAAATCGGTGCCTGCCGCGCCCAGCGCGAGGACGGCCTCCGGCGCGCCCTTGACGAAGGCGATAGCCTCGCCCTCGGGGCTGCGCACCAGCGTAGCCATCAGGCGGTAGGCCGCATCGAAGGGGATTTCGTCCAAGCGGGCCCAGTGGGTGTGGATTTCGGCGGTGTCGAGACCGGCCTTGCCCGCCAGCGCGAGAAGCGCGCCTTCCATGGGATCGCCCACCACGCTCCAGGTATCATTTTCGTGGTGCAGGCGGGCATCGTTGCACAGCGCGCCGCAGTGCAGGATATTGCCCGGAGGGGTGGTCTCGGTGTTGCCATCTCTATCTCTCGGCTCGATCACGCCTTCCGGGGCATATCCGCTTCCCGAGACCTGCCACTCCCCCGAAGGCGTGAAGAGGCGGGTCACGGTCATCGCGTTGCGGGTGAGCGTGCCGGTCTTGTCGCTGCAGATGACCGATGTCGCGCCCAAGGTCTCGACGGCCGGGAGCTTGCGGATTACCGCCTTGCGCCGCGCCATGCGCTGGACGCCGATAGCCAGCGTGATGGTGATGACGGCGGGCAGGCCTTCCGGGATTGCGCCGACCGCCAGCGCGACAACGGCAATGAGGGCATCGACCCAGGGGTAGGAGCGGGCCGTCACCGAGAAGGCGAAGAGCGCCGCGCTGCCAATAAGGATGAGGAGCGTGAGGCGTGTGCCGAACTGGTCGATCTGCTTCAAGAGCGGGGTGACAAGGCGCGGCACCGACTGGAGAAGGGCGCCGATCTTGCCGATTTCCGTGGTGGCGCCGGTGGCAACGACGAGGCCCGTCGCCTGCCCGCGCACGACAAGCGTGCCCGAATAGGCCATCGACGTGCGCTCGGCCAGGGGCGCATCGGGATCGACGGCCTCCTCCTGCTTGTCGGCGGCGACCGATTCTCCGGTCAGGGCCGCTTCCTCTATCGAAAGCGCACGGGCGCGCACGATGCGAAGGTCGGCGGGCACCCGGTCGCCCGCTTCGACAAGGACCGTGTCGCCCGGCACCAGGGTGCCGGCAGGGACCGGCTGGCGGCGTCCGTCGCGCATGACATGGGCCTCTTCTCCGACAAGGTTCTCCATGCCCGCCAGCGCCTTCTCGGCCTTGCCCTCCTGGATCACGCCCACGAACGCGTTGATGAGGACAACGGCAAGGATGACACCGGCATCGATGGCGTGATCAAGCACGAAGGCCGCCGTCGCCGAAGCCAGCAGGAAATATATGAGCGCGTTGTTGAACTGCGCGGCAAAGCGCATGAGCGTATGCGGGGGCTTTACGCGCGGAAGAAGATTGGGTCCGTAGCGCTCCAGGCGGCTTGCGGCCTCGGCCCCGGAGAGCCCGGCGCGGCCCACTCCCAGATCGGCGGCGACAGTGTCGGGATCGAGGGCGTGCCAGCCCCGATCTTCGGGAATTTTCGCTTCGAGCAAGACCCTTGTCCCCCTGCGCGATGGCGTGCCCGGTCCGGGCGCGGGGCGAGCCTATCGCTCCCTCGGGCCTTGTGCAATGCAGCACGGATGTTACGAATGATTGCACCGGCAGCGGTTCTCGGACCTCGGGGAGGATAAGGCATGAAGGTCGTCGTCTTCAGCACGCGTGCGTACGATCGGACATTCCTGGAAGAGGCCAATCGCCTGTCCGGAAGTCCGCACGAGCTTACTTTCTTCGACACCCGACTGACCACCCATTCGGCTCATTTCGCACACGGATTCGAAGCGGTCTGCGCCTTCGTCAACGACGCGCTGGGAAAGCCCGAACTGGAGATTCTGGCACGTCATGGCATTCGCCTTGTCGCGCTGCGCTGTTCAGGTTTCAACAATGTGGACCTAGAGGCTGCGGCCCGGCTCAAGATCGCACTGGCGCGGGTGCCCGCCTATTCACCCGACGCCATTGCAGAGCACGCCGTCGCGCTTATGCTCGCGCTCAACCGGCGCATCCACAAAGCCTATGCACGGGTGCGTGAGGGCAACTTCGCGCTCGACGGGCTGCTCGGCTTCGACATGCGGGGAAGGACCGCCGGGATCGTCGGGACCGGGCGAATTGGCCTCAATGTTGCGCGTATCCTCAAGGGCTTTGGCTGCGAGGTGCTCGCAAGCGATCCGGCGCCGAACCCCGAGCTGGCGCAGCTGGGCGGCGAATACACCTCGTTCGATGACCTCTTGGGACGCTGCGACATTATCAGCCTCCATTGTCCGCTCACGCCCGCCACTCATCACCTCATCGGGCGCGGCGCGATCGCGCGCATGAAGCCGGGCGTCATGCTCATCAACACGAGCCGGGGCGCGGTGATGGACGCCCGCGCGGTCATCGCCGGGCTCAAGAGTGGCAAGGTCGGCAACGTCGGGCTCGACGTCTACGAGGAGGAGGGCGATCTCTTCTTCGAGAACCTTTCCGACACGTTCATCCGCGACGATGTTTTCGTGCGCCTGATGACCTTTCCCAATGTCCTCATCACCGGCCACCAGGGCTTCTTCACGCGCGAGGCCATGACCGCGATTGCCGAGACCACCGTTGCCAACCTCTCTGCCTACGAGGCGCAAGGCGCTCCGCTCCACCCGGTTTCGGTCGCGCTGCTGGCCTGAGGAAAGGGCGTTGGCCTAATTGCCCGCCTTGTCCTCGGGCGGCACGTTGGTCATCGGCGTGTCGGGCACCTTTACATCCACGCCGGTCTCGTCGACGTCAGTGACGATCAGTTCGCCCCCGCTCTTGTCCTCGACATCGGTCGTGTAGTCCTTGGCGGGCTCGGGCGAACAGGCCGCCAGGCCGAGCGCGGCAAGGGCCGCAAGGAGCGCGGTGGGCGCCATGGGTGAAGTTCTGAAGATCATGCTACGTCTCCTTCCCAGGGCCCCGATATCGGGTGGGAGAAGGCGAAAACAAGATGGCACGGCAATCCGAGGATCGCCGTGCCATCGTTTGTGGTCCGCAAAGCCTTGAAGATCAGACGATCCCGTTGGCTTCCATCCTGGCGATAGCCTCGGCGTCGAGCCCCAGCAGTTCGCCATAGATTTCGGCGTTGTGCTGGCCGACCCTGGACGGGGCGGGGCGGCGGATCGAGCTGGGCGTGGCTGACAGCTTGGGGAAAGCGTTCTGCATCTTGAGCTTGCCGTGGGTCTCGGTTTCGACTTCGACGATGGCCTCGCGCGCCGCGAAGTGCGGGTCGGCTAGCATCTCGGGGGCGCGGTAGACACGGCCGGCCGGGATCGAATACTCGGTCATCAGCGCATCCATTTCCTCGACCGTGTAGCCCTTGGTCCAGGCACCGATCATCTCGTCGAGTTCGGTTTGGTTCTCCCCGCGCGCAAGGTGGGTCGCATAGCGCGGATCATCGCCGAGTTCTGGCTTGCCCATGGCCGCCGAAAGGCGCTTCCACAAGGGATCGGCGTTGGCGCCGATCATGTATTCGCCGTCGCTGCAGTAGTAGACGTTGGAGGGCGCGATGCCGGGCAGAATCGAGCCGGTGCGCTGGCGGATGAAGCCCGAACTGTCGTACTCCGAGACAAGGCTTTCGGTGATCTGCAGGACGCTTTCGTAAAGGGCGGCGTCGATGATCTGCCCCTTGCCGGTGGTGTCGCGCACATGCAGCGCGGCAAGGATGCCCATGACGCCATAGGTGGCGGTGAGGGTGTCACCGATGGAGACGCCCATGCGGCTCGGCGCACGGTCGGGTTCACCCACGATGTAGCGCCAGCCACCCATGGCCTCGCCGATGCCGCCAAACCCTGCCCGCGAGGAGTAGGGGCCGGTCTGGCCGTAGCCCGACATGCGCGAGATGATAAGGCCGGGCTGCTCTTCGAGCAGCTGCTTGGGATCAAGCCCCCACTTTTCCATCGTGCCGGGACGGAAGTTCTCGATCACGATGTCGGCATGGCGGATGAGCTCGCGCACCAGCTTCTGTCCTTCGGGCACACGCATGTTGGCCGAGACCGCACGCTTGTTGCGCGCGATCACTTCCCAGCTGACCTTCTTCTCACCCTGGCCCCAGACACGCAGGGGGTCGCCTTTGCCGGGCGGCTCCACCTTGATGATGTCGGCACCCATGTCGCCCAGCAGTTGTCCGGCGAACGGGCCAGCAAGGAGCTGGCCCATTTCTACGACGCGAAGTCCCTTGAGGGCTCCTGTATTTTCCATGATTTACTCCACTGCCTCAGCCGCTTGCGCTGTGCGCCACCTGGGCTGCTTGGGTGCGGGTAGGCCGGTTTCTTCGAGGCAGTTTTTGCGCAGTGTTTCGATGTCGGGGCCGAAGTTGAAGACCTCGACGTCGCCGCGCTCGGCGCGCATTTTGGTGCGCAGGTTCTCGGTGGCCTTTTCGTCGACCGCGCCGTTTGTGATGACGACGCCGTAGTCGAGTGCGCCGGTCTCGGTGACGAGGCCCTGGCCGATTTCGGTGAGGATGAGGGCGGGGTCGCGCTCGAGCGGGTCGCCCCAGCCACCGCCGCCCCAGGTGATGAACTGGAGTTCATCGCCGGCTTCGACGGGGTAGTCCTCGAGCTTGTTGCCGACCACGATCTGGGTGCCGTCGGCCTTGGTCAGGATCTTCTTGGCGCGCTTGCCCGGAAGACCGCCGTTGACGCCCCATGGCGGCACGAACCAGCGGTCGTCGTGGATCGCGATGACGCCCGGCTCATAGAAGCGGTAGACCATGTTGATGCCGTTGCCGCCGCGGTGCAGGCCCGCACCGCCGCTGTCGGCGACCGTCTCGTACTTGACGATCTCGAGCGGGAAGTAGCGCTCGAGGAACTCGTTGGGCACGTTGGTGAAGCCGGGGAACAGCGAGTGGCCGTCGGGCCCGTCGCCCATGGGACGGCCCGGGATGCCGCCAAAGCCGATCTGGAAGAGCTGGAACCACTTGCCCGCCTTGTCGTGGCCTGCGTAGAACAGGTGGGGGCTGGACGAGAAGCCGGCGGCGTTGAGGAACTCGGGCGTCTTCTGGCCAAGCAGGCCGCCCATGATATCGAACAGGCGTCCGAGCACGTGGGTACGGCCCGAGAGCGCGGCCGGGAACTTGGGCTTCAAGAGCGAGCCTTCGGGGATGCGGATGTCGATCAGCGGGTAGTAGCCATCGTTGAACAGGATCTGCGGATCGAAGACCATGATCATGTAGATGCCGAAGAACATGCGCATCATGTTCTCATTGAGCAGCATGTTGATCGAGGCCTGGCTCTGCGGATCGGTGCCGTCGAAGTCGAGAACGACGCGGCCGTTCTCCTTCCACATCGTGCACTTGATCTTGTAGGGGCCAAAGCCCATGCCATCGTCGCAGATGTAGTCCTCGAACGAGACGGGCGTCTCGCCGATCGAGCTCTCGATGAGCTGCTGCATGGCGCGGTAGTTGCGATCGAGCAGCAGGTTGGTCGCCGAGACGAAGATGTCATCGCCAAAGCGCTCGGCCATTTCGACCACGCGGTTGGCCGCGACGCGGCACGAGGCGATCAGGGCGTTCAAGTCCGCCTTGCACCAGTCGGGCATGCGCGACTGGTGCATGACCAGCTTGATGAGGTCCTCGTTGTACTCGCCCTTCTTCCAGATCTTGACGGGCGGGATGCGCACGCCTTCCTGGAAGATCTCGGTGGCGTGGATCGGCATGGAGCCGGGGACCATGCCGCCGATGTCGCTCTGGTGGCCGAACATCGAGGTGTAGGCGATGAGGCGGCCGTCCTTGAAGACGGGGAGCAGGACGAGCCAGTCGTTGCAGTGGCTGATCGCGCCGCCGACCGAGTAGGGGTCGGACAGGAAGATCATGTCGCCGTCTTCCACGGTGCCTTCATAGCCTTCAAGGAAGGGGCCGATGTAGGAGCCGAACTGACCCACGATCATGCGACCCTTGTGGTCGGCGATGAGCGGGAAGGCGTCCCCCTGTTCGCGGATGCCCGGCGACATGGCGGTGCGCACGAGGGTGGCGTCCATCTCGACGCGGGCGTTGCGAAGGGCGTTCTCGATGACTTCGAGCGTGACCGGATCGATCTCGATCTTCTCGAAGGGGGTTTCGTTGGCCTGAATGATCTGTGCGGGCATTAGAGAGTTCCTTCGCTCACTTCAGGTTGATGAGGATGTTGCCGTAGGCATCGACAGTGCCGGTGCAGTCGGCTTCGATGAGCGTGGTGGAGTCCATCTCGGTGACGATGGCCGGACCCTGGATCACGTCGTTCGCTTTGAGCTTGGAACGGTCGTAGATCACGGCGGGGACCATCTTGCCATCGGCCCACAGCTGGTGGTCGCGCACCTTGGCCTCGATGGGATCGCCGTTGCCTTCGGGCAGGCGCTGGGCTTCGAGGTCGAGGACGGGGCCAAGCGCGACGGCGCGCAGGTTCACCAGCTCGTGCTCGCTATCCATCTTGAAGGTGAAGAGGCGCTCGTGCTCATCATCGAAGCGCTCGATGATCGCAGCAAGGCCGCCCGACTTGAAGGTCTCGGGGTCGATGGAAAGCGGCACTTCGAAGGCCTGGCCTTCGTAGCGCACGTCGAGTTCGAACTCGACGGTGACGTCGCTGGCCGAGATGCCCTCGCTGGTGAGTTCCTTCGTGGTCTGCGCGGCCATCTCTTCGAGCTGGGTGAGAACGTCGGCTTCCTCGGTGCTGGAGAACGACTTCGAATACGAACGCGCGGTCTCGGTGCGCATGCGCGTGGTCGCATCGCCCAGCGCGCACAGCACGCCTGGGGACACCGGCGAGACGGCAGGCCAGGAGCCCATCAGCTTGGCGACGGCGTTGACGTGGAGCGGACCCGCCCCGCCAAAGCCCATGACCGCGAAGTGACGCGGATCGTAGCCCTGCTGGACCGAGATCATGCGCAGCGCGCCGAACATGTTCTCGTTGACGATGTCGATGATGCCGCGGGCCGCTTCCATGACATCGATGCCCAGCTTGTCGGCGATGGTCTGAACCGCCGCCTTGGCGCCTTCACGGTCGAGCTTGAAGGTGCCGCCGAGCAGGTTCTCGGGGAGGTAGCCCAGGACGACGTTGGCGTCGGTCACGGTCGGCAGCGTGCCGCCCTTGTTGTAGGCCACCGGGCCCGGGACGGCGCCAGCCGATTCCGGACCGACGCGCAGCGCGCCGGTAAGCTCGGGGACATAGGCGATCGAGCCGCCGCCCGCGCCCACGGTCTTCACGTCGAGCGCGGAGGCGCGCACCGAGAGGTGGCCCACTTCGGTGGTACGCACGCGGCGTGCCTCGAGGTTCTCGATGAGCGCGACGTCAGTCGAAGTGCCGCCCACGTCGAGCGTCAGGATGTTCTTGATGCCTGCGTTCTTGCCGACCCACAGTGCGCCGGTGACGCCGCCCGCCGGGCCTGACATGAGCAGCGCGACGGGATGCTCTTCGGACTTCTCGGAGGACATGAGACCGCCATCCGAGCGCAGCAGCGAGAGCGAGCCGGCCATGCCGCCTGAACGCAGGTTCGAGCGCAGGTTGCGCACGTAGTTGCCCACGACCGGGCGCACCGCGGCGTTGGCAACGGTGGTCAGCGTGCGCTCGTATTCCTGCATCTCGGGCAGGACTTCGTGGGAAAGCGAGACGGGCAGCTCGGGGCAGATCTCGGCGGCGAGCTCGCCGATGCGCTTCTCGTGCGCGCCGTTGAGGTAGCCGTTCATGAGCGACACGGTGAGCGCCTGGACGCCCGAATCCTTGAGCCTGGCGAGGACCTCGCGGATCTGTGCCTCGTCGATCTCACGCACTTCCTCGCCCTGCGCGTTCATGCGCCCGGCAACCTCGAAGGTGTCTTCCAGGGCTGCCAGCGGCACGGGCTTGGGCCACACGATCCAGCCCGCAAGGCCGCCCGGCACGAAGGAGCGCGCGATCTGCATGACCTGGCGATAGCCCTCGGACGTGATGAGCCCCACGCGCGCGCCCTTGCCCTCAAGCACGGCGTTGGTCGCGACGGTCGTGCCGTGCAGGAAGAACTCGATATCCGCCGGCGTGATCCCCGCCTTCTCGCAAATCGCGCCCAGCCCGTTCAGAATACCTTCCGAACTGTCATGCGGCGTCGACGGCGTCTTGTGACGGAAAAACGAACCGTCTTCCTGGTTGAACAAAAGTAGGTCGGTAAACGTCCCTCCGACGTCGACACCCAAGCGGTAGGTCATGTGTTTCACCTTGTTCGAAGACTATGCGCCAGCGAATAGGCCGCATGTCCGAGGAATATGAAAATGACCGGCCCATAAACATCCGCCAGGCGGAGGTTTATGTCGCCTGTCGGATAAGCTTGCGGGGCGGTCATGCTCAGCCCCCGGCCGTTTCGACCGGCCGGGGAAAGCCGGGTGCGCGCGCAACCATGGAGGGCAGGGTGCGCTCCATGACCGTGGCCAGCCACTGGTTCGCGTCAACAAGCTTGCCAAGATCCATGCCGGTGGCCACGCCCGCGCGGTGGAGCATGTAGACCACGTCCTCGCTGGCGACGTTGCCGGCTGCGCCGGGGGCGAACGGACATCCGCCCAGGCCGCCCAGGGCTGCATCGACGATGCGTGCGCCGGCTTCCACCGCCGACCAGACATTGGCAATGCCGGTGCCACGGGTGTTGTGGAAATGGACGCGCACGGGAATCGGGCCGATGGCTTCGCTGACAGCGCGCACGAGGCGGGAGACGTGGGCCGGATCGGCGACGCCGATGGTGTCGGCCAAGGCAATCTCGACCGGCTCGGCCTCGGCTAGTTTGCGGGCCATTTCGATGATGTGCTCCTCGGCAATCTCCCCTTCGAAGGGGCAGCCGAAGGCCGCGCCGATGGTTGCTTGGCCGCGCAGGCCAGCATCCTGGGCCATCGCGATGAGGCCTTTGGCCGCGTCGACTGATTCGAGGCTGGTCTGGCCCTGGTTGGCGATGGCGAAGCGGTCCGAGGCAACGCAGACGGCGCCCAGTTCATGGATGCGCCCCGTCGCAATGGCGCGCTCGCCGCCCTTCGCATTCATGACAAGGCCGGTGTAGAGGATACCTTCGACTTCGGGCAGTCCGGCGCAGACCTCGGCCGCATCGGCCATCTGGGGTACGCGGCGCGGGTTTACGAAGCTGGTTACTTCGATACGGCGGGCGCCCGCATCGATTGCGCGGCGAACCAGTTCGAGCTTGTCCTGCGTCGAGACCAGCGTTTTTTCGTTCTGCAGGCCGTCGCGAGGGCCTACTTCCATGAATTCAATCGACTTTGCCGTCACGCGGATCGGGCCTTTCCTTGGGGTTTTCCTTGGCTCCGGGGCCTGGAGTGCAGTGCGTTTGCGGACCGCTGGGATGGGCTGAGAGATCGCCGGTGGCAGCTTTTCGCCTCTCCTCCTTGAGGTCATTCCAAAACTGTACACGAAATGGTTTGGGCGGTCCATACATGAGCGCGTGATCTGGCCGCTATTGCGTTAGAATTTCCATTATATGGGAAGTCTTAGCTTCGTTGTGAAAGTGAGTTGAATATTTTTGTGTACAAATATGTAAATCGTAGTCACTTTGATGTCGCCAAGAGCTGGAACCGGCCGGGTACTCGATATTATGTTTGAAAAGTAAGGTAATTGAGGTTCAGGGGAAATCATCAAATGCAGCACAAGAAGGTAATTCTTCACGCAAGTGTCGCGCTTGGCGTTGTCGGAGCCAATCCGGTCGCAGCGCAGTCTAACTCTTCGGGAGCAGAACTGACCGGCAATCAGATAACTGTCACCGCACGCCGCCAGAACGAGAGCCTGAGCGACGTGCCTGCCTCGGTCACGGTGCTGACCGGTGCGGACCTGGAGGCCAAGGGCATCGTGACGACCGAACAGGCGATTGCGTCAACGCCTGGCGTTACGATCGTCTCCAACGCCGCGCAGGTCGGTGATGCGCAAATCAATATCCGCGGTGTCAACGGCGCGCGCGATGCGGAAAATAACGTCGCGCTGGTTGTTGACGGTATTCTCAAGACCAACACAGCGGCAGTCAACCAGTACCAGGGCGCGCTCCAGCAGTTCGAGATCTTGAAGGGTCCGCAAGGTGCCTACTACGGACGCGGCGCGACCGCGGGCGTGATCGTGATGACGACGAAGAAGCCCTCGGACCGACTCGAGGCCGATGGGCGCGCCTATTGGGCGACGCAGGACAGTCAGCTTCTGGAAGGTTCGATCTCGGGTCCTCTTGGGGGTAGCACCGGCTTCGTCCTGTTCGGCCAGTACCGTGCGACCGACGGGTTCTATACCAACACCGGCCCCGATCCGCGCACGCGCGGCAAGACGATCGACCAGTACGAAGGCTGGGGGGTGGGCGGACGCCTCGTCTCCGAGCCGACGGACCGGCTGAGCCTCGATGCGAAGTTTCGCTTCAACAAGATCGAGGCCGCCGCGCTTAACTACAATGCGGCTTTCGAGATGCCCGACTTTGCCAGCGCGCTGGGCATCCCGGAATACTATCAGGACGTGAACACCGCGCGTTTCGAGTGGCAACGCAACGTGCCCTCGATCGACAACCTGCGCACGATCGAGGGCTCGCTCAAGGCGGACTACGCCTTCGATGGGACGAAGCTGACGAGCTGGGTGTCTTTCTCGGATATCGATGAGACGTTCTATGCCGACACCACCGCCGCCTCGTTCGGGCGCTTCAATGGGCAGGATGCGTGCATCGCATCGACCGCGGCGCTCTACGAGGCGGGCGTGGTTCTGGCGCCGCCGCTCTACCTTGCGCCGACGCCGGGCGGTTCGACGCTGGGCGCCTACAGCCCGACGGCCTGCGATGGCGTCCAGGTCACCTTGCGCGATCAGCGCGATGTCAGCGCCGAGATCCGCCTCGTCTCGGACACAAGTGCGCCGCTGCAGTGGTCGGTCGGGGCCTACTACCTCTACATCAACCGCCATTACGCTACCGCGCTCAACGAGGATGACGGCGGGCCTGTCAATTCCAATCTCTACAATGCGCCAGGTGCGCCCAACCAGACCTCGCAGCTCTTCGACGACCGCTTCAAGACCAATGTCTATGCCGGTTTCGGTTCGCTGGAATGGAGCCCCACGCAAGCCCTCACCCTGTCGGGCGCGCTGCGTTTCGATCGCGAGGAGCGCACCGTCTCCCCGCTCGTGCCCGATGTCACCGATCCCATCACAGGTGCCTCGATCAATCCGGGCTACGATGTTGGGACGCTGGAGTTTCAGAAGAGGGCCTACGAGCAGCTCCAGCCCAAGGTTACCTTGCGCTATGCATTCACGCCCGACATCAACCTCTATCTGGACTATGGCGTGGGCTTCAAGGCGGGAGGCTTCAACAGCCAGGGCAGTGCCGCGCTCATCGACACCTACTACAACGACCTTCTTGGTTCCAACCTGTCCATCGAGGATGATTACAAGAAGGAGGTTAGCCATGCGCTGGAGGCGGGCTTCAAGATTGGTCTGGCCAATGGCGATGTGCAGATCAACGGCGCTGTCTATCGCAACATTGTCAAGGACATGCAGTTCTTCGAGTTCTACACCGGCACTTTCGGCATCCTGCGCGTCGTCTCCAATATCGACAAGGTGCGCCTGATGGGGGCGGAACTGGGCATCGTGTGGAAGGTCGCTCCGGGCTTCACGCTCGATGCGGGAGGCAACGTCCTCGACAGCAAGATCATTACCAACTCGGTGCGTCCCGATACCGAAGGCAACAAGTCGCCCTACTCGGCCGACTATACCCTGAACCTGGGCGCCTCGGTAATCCAGCCGGTCAGCGACAGCGTCGGTTTCACCTTCCGCGCGGACTACCGCCTGACCGGGCCGACGTGGTTCCATGTTGTGCAGGACCAGACGCGGCGCACGATTTTCGACGTGTTCTATCCCGGGCTTGGCACGGCGGACTATTCGCAGACCCGGCGCGATGCCTATGGTATCGTAAACTTGCGCGTCGGGCTGAAGGGCGAAGGCTGGCACCTCACCGGCTTCGTCAACAACTTCTTCAAGAAGCGCTACCTGGAAGAGGTGATCCCTGCGCCCGAGTTCGGCGGCGCCTTCCTGACGCCGGGCGGGCTGCGCCAGGTCGGCGTGGAAGCAGGCTTCCGCTTCTGACACGGCGCGGTTGGGCGGGCGGTGCGCGCACTTTGCGCGTTGCGCTGTCCGGCCAAGCGGCGCTAGGGAGCCAGCAAGTTTACCAAGTGGAATGCCGGGCGCACGCACCGGGAGTTGAACATGGCCAAGACGTCAGAGCAGGTATATCGCCAGATCCGCGCAGGTATTTTGGCGGGCGATTTCGAGCCGGGCATGTTCGTGCCCGAGGACGAGTTCGCGAGCTACTGTGGCACCTCGCGCACACCGGTGCGCGAGGCGATTGCCCGCCTCGTTTCGGAGACGCTGCTGCAGCGCTCGGGCACGCGAAGGGTCTTCGTGCCGTTGTGGTCTGATGGCGAGGTGGAGGAACTCTTCACGCTGCGCGCCAAGCTCGAGGCCCATTGCGCCGAGCGGGCGGCCGAACTGATCACGCCTGACGAGATCGCGGAGCTGCGAACCCACGCCGACTTCATCGATGCGGCGCTGGGCGAGGAGGCCGACATTCCCGGCTTTGTAGAGGGCAACCGGCGTTTCCATGCGACCTTGCTCGCGGCGGCGCGCTCCGAGCCGCTCAACCAGATGATGCGGATTATCGTCAATCAGGTGATCATCCACCGCACGGCCGAGCGCTACAAGGTCTCGGACCTGGAACAGAGCCAGCGTGACCACCGCGATCTGATTGCGGCTTTCACCGCGCACGATGTTGCCTGGGCCGGCGCTATAGCGCGCAACCACATCCGCCGCGCCGCCCATGCCTATCGCCTGCGCGCGAACGAGGCCGCGACACACGGTGCGCACTTCACCGAAGACATGGACTAGCAGGCTGCACGGCCCCCGTCGGGATCGACGCGAAGCGCAAGCAGCGCAGCCAGTGCCAGCGTTCCGGCGGCAAAAGCCATCGTCCAGACCGGGGCTTCGGGGAAGAAGGCCTTCATTATCGTGCCCATGACCGTCGCCACGAGCAGTTGCGGGAGGACTACGAATACGTTGAAGAGCCCCATGTAGACGCCGAGCTTGGCGTGCGCCAGATGGCTGGCGAGGATGGCGTAAGGCATCGCGAGGATCGAGGCCCAGGCAATGCCGATGCCGATCTCGCAGGCGATCAGCCAGGTGGGATCGCGCACCATGAGGAAACCTGCAAAACCGAGCGCGCCCGCGAGCAGGCACAGTGCGTGGGTGCGCACCTTGCCCAGCCGAGCGGACAGGAGCGGAAGCAGCAGCAGCGCGGCAAAGGCCGCCACCGCGTTGTAGACCGCGAAGAGCAGGCCAACCCAGTTGCCCGCCTCCTGGTAAGTCGGATCGAGCGGCGAGGCGGTGCCAAAGTGGGTGATTGCCACCACCGGTGTCGTGTGTATCCACATGATGAAGAGCGCCGACCAGCTAAAGAACTGGACGAGAGCCAGGCGCTTCATCAGGGGCGGCATTCCGGCAAAGTCTCCCACGATCCCCGCGAACATCGAGCTTTCCTTGCCTTGCCGTGCGCGCCGTGCTGCGAGGTTTACCGCCAGGCCGTAGGCAGCGAGGAGCGTGGCGAGGAGGTAGACCTCCTTTTCGAGGCTCCAGTGCCAGACGGCAAGGGCCAGTGCGACGCCAAGGCCGATCCAGGTGAGCCCCGTGGTCAGTTTGCGTTCCGCAAGTGTGCCTAAGGTTGCAGGCATGGCGGCAATCGCCTCGCTATCGGCAAAAGCACGCATATCTTCGGGCGTATATTCACGAGTGGACAGGACGGTCCACAGCACGGCGACGACAAGCAGAGCTGCACCGGCCTGGAAGCTGATCCGTACCGTCTGGGGGACTGTGCCGTCTGCGGCTACATTCGCTACGCCCAGATGCTCGAGCAGGTAGGGGAAGAGCGAGCCCACGACCGCGCCCGCGCCGATGAAGGCGGTCTGCACGCCGTAGCCCGCCGTGTGCTGGTCGCGGCGCAGCATATCGCCGACGAAGGCACGGAACGGCTCCATCGAGACGTTGAGGCTGGCATCCAGGGTCCAGAGCAGGAGGGCCGCCATCAGGAGGCTCGTACTACCGGGCATCGCCAGTAACGAGGACGCCGCCAGCAGTGCGCCAGCCAGGAAATAGGGCCGCCGCCGTCCGAGCCTGCCGAGCCAGGTGCGGTCGGAAAGGTGGCCGATCACGGGCTGGACGAGGAGGCCCGTCAGGGGGGCGGCAACCCAGAGCGCGGGCAGATCGTCAATGGAGGAACCCAGCGACTGGAAGACCCGGCTCATGTTCGCGTTCTGGAGCGCGAAGCCGACCTGGATGCCGAAGAAGCCGACGCTGATGTTGCACAGACCCAGCCAGCCTTGGCGAGGCTTTTCCGACCGTGCGGTGGCCTCTCCGGGCCATCCGGCATCGCTGTTTGTAGCCATCAGGCCGTCCTTTCCCATCTTCTCTGCCGATGGTCTGCCACCGTGCGTTTCAGGCCCATGGCATTTGCACGGCCCGGGCCCGGCGGCAATCACGCATACGAATACGCGGCACACGTCTGCGTCCGTTTCGAAGCTAACGGGGCGTCGTGCTCTCACGTAGGATCAGCTGTGTCCCGATGAGCGGGGAGGGAGGCTCGCGCTCTTCGATCCGGGCGAGCAGGGCGTCGATTAGCCGTTCGCCTGCAGCGCGCATGTCCTGCGCGATGGTGGTGAGACTGGGCGAGGCTATGGCCGCGGCAGGCAGGTCGTCGAAGCCGATCACGGCAACGTCCTCGGGGATCCGCTTTCCCGCGGCGCGCAGAGCCCCCATGGCGCCCAGCGCAATGAGGTCGCTGGCCGCAAAGACCGCGTCGAACTCGGTGCCTGCATCGAGGACGTCCTGCATGGCCGCGCGGCCAAGGTCCTCGTGGCTGATCGTATCGCGCCGGAGGGCATCGTCGGGCGCGATCCCGGCCGCGTCGAGCGCCTCGCACAGTCCGCCATAGCGGTCCGCAAACTCCGGATAGTGTTCGTCCGCCTGGCCGAGGAACACGATGTGGCGATGCCCCAGGTCAAGCAGGTGTTCGCCCGCCATCCGGCCTGCCTGCGCGTTGTCCGAGCCGATTGCGGCGCCAAAGGCCGGATCATCGACCGCGCCCCAGCGCACGAAATGCGTGCCATGGTCGACCAGGTCGCGCAGGCGGCTGCGGTAGAGCGTGTAGTCGCCGTAACCCAGCAGGATCAGCCCGTCGGCGCGGTGGCTGTCGAGATAGCGCACGTGCCAGTCGTCCTCCATGCGCTGGAATGAGATGAGGAGGTCGAGCCCGCGCTTGGCGCTGTGCCGCGTGATCGCGCCGAGCATGGCGAGGAAGAAGGGGTTGATCTTGGAGTCGCCGGGGGTGTCTTCCTCGAAGAAAAGGAGCGCAATGGTGTTGGTCCGCTTGGAGCGCAGCGAGGAGGCGTTCTTGTCGACCGAGTAGTTGAGTTCCCGTGCGATCGCCTCAATGCGCGTGCGGGTCGCTTCGCTGATGGACGGGCTGCCGCGTAGCGCCCGACTGACGGTGGGCTGCGAGACGCCCGCCCTGTAGGCGATGTCAAAGCTCGTCGGCCGGTTCGATGGCTTGCGCCCCATGTATTGCTCCTTCTACCCTGGCGCTCTCATGCTGCGCACAATCGCGGCGTTCGGTCGGGCCTTATGGCGCGGATTTGCGGACCATCACGCATTTTTGCGTATGTTGCCCCGCTACCACGGCGCGAGGCTCCGTTCGCTCTACGTATACGTATGCCATATTATGCGTAACCCATCCCGCGTCTAAACCAAAGGCAGGAAATGAGTCGCGCCGTCTTCGAAGCGCACTCGCCCATGGGAGCGGACACCGCAATCGGTCTTCAGAACCGTCACGCGGCATTGGGAGGTAACAGGGAATGCAATTTCGTACGTATACTGTAAGCAAGGTCGTGATTTCACGGGGCGCACTGGTCGCCGCGATGCTGTCTGCCATGCCCGGCACGGCGCTGGCGCAGGAGGCCGCCGAGCCGCTGACCGAGGAAGGCGCGATCATCGTCACCGGCTACCGCGCCAGCCTGGCCAGCGCAGTGGGCGAGAAGCGCGAGGCTGAGCAGATCGTGGAATCGATCTCGGCAGAGGACATAGGCAAGCTGCCCGATGCCTCGATCGCGGAATCGATCGCGCGCTTGCCCGGCCTGACCTCGCAGCGCGTCAACGGGCGGTCGAACGCGATCTCCATTCGCGGCTTTGCGCCGGATTTCTCAACAACACTCCTCAACGGGCGCGAGCAGACCTCGACCGGCGACAACCGCGCGGTCGAGTATGACCAGTATCCCTCCGAGATCGTCAACGCGGTCAATGTCTACAAGACACCGATGGCCAGCCTGATCGGTCAGGGCCTCTCGGGCACGGTCGACATGCGCACGGTCCGCCCGCTGGATGGCACCAGGCGCATCGTCAGCGTCGGCGCACGCGGGACCTACACTGATCAGGGCAAGCTCAACGCAGGGTCATCGGACACAGGGTTTCGCATGAACGCACTCTATGTCGACCAGTTTGCGAACGACACCCTGGGCATCGCCCTTGGCGCCAGTTACCTTGATGAGCCCTATCAGGTCGAAGAGTTCAACGCCTGGGGCTATGCCGATGGGCCTGACGGTAACCGCGTGATCGGGGGCTCGAAGTCCTATGTTACCTCGACCAAACTCAAGCGCCTCGGGCTCAACGGCACGCTGCAATGGCGCCCATCCCCGAACTTTACCTCGACGCTCGACGCGTTCTATTCCGACTTCAAGGACGACCAGTTCAAGCGCGGGATCGAATTGCCGCTGTTCTGGTCGGGCGCTTCGCTCCAGGACGACTATAGCGCCCCGGATGGTCTCATCACGCAAGGGGCCTTCGACGATGTGAAGGGCGTGCTGCGCAATGACGCGTTCCAACGCCACGCCAAGCTCTACTCGTTCGGGTGGAACAGCGCCTGGAAGGGCGACGATGGCTGGAATGCCGTTGCCGATGTCAGTTACTCGCGCACCGACCGCAACGAACTTGTGGTCGAGACCTACTCGGGCACGGGCCGCGCGGGCGAAGGCGCAACGGATACCATCGGCTTTTCCAGTTCCTCGGGCGGGACGGTGTTCACCCACCAGCTCGACTATGCCGATTACGACCTGATCCAGCTCACCAGCCCCCAGGGCTGGGGCGGCACGCAGATCGGGCTGGACGGAACCACCATCACCGGCGGGCAGGACGGCTATTACAACGATCGCAAGATCCGGGACGAGCTGTGGCAGCTGCGCCTCGAAGTCGCCAAGGAGATTGATCGGGGGCTCCTGCGCTCCGTCCAGGCCGGGCTCAATTACACCACCCGCTCCAAGAGGCTGGTGCCCGAGGAGTATTTCCTCGGCCTTGCTGCCAATACTGATGGCACGGTCTCGGTCCCGATCCCCGAGGACGCGCGCCTGGGGGCGACCGATCTCGACTATCTGGGGCTGGGCTCGATGGTCAGCTACGATCCGGTCGCGCTGGTCGATGCCGGGCTCTACAACCTTGTCGCCAATCCTTATGGCGACGTCGTGGTCAAGGCCTACGCGATCCGCGAGAAGATCATGACCGCCTATACCCAGGCGAACATCGATGCGGAGATTGGCACAGCGCACCTCACTGGCAACGTGGGCGTGCAGGCCAATTGGGTCGACCAGAACTCGAAGGGGGCGACGGCGGTGTATCTGGGTACCAACGCCAACGGATCGCCTGACATCGGTGCTTCGCAACGTAACGAGAGTACCGATTACCTTGATGTTCTGCCCAGCCTTAACCTCTCGCTGCGTTTCCCGAGCGACTTCGTCATTCGCTTTGCTGCGGCGCGCGAGATCATCCGCCCGCGCCTTGACGATATGCGGGCCTCGCTCAGCTGGGGTTACACCGTCACGGGCGACGTGGCGCAGGTAACCGGTTCCTCGGGCAATCCTGATCTTCGCCCCTGGCGAGCCAACGCGCTCGACCTGACATTCGAGAAATACTTCGCGAGCAACGGCTACATCGCCGCGCAGTTCTACTGGAAGGACCTGAAGAGCTATGTCTACAACCTGGACGTGACGGTGCCCACCTCGGCGCTGGCGTTGCCGAGTCCGGGCAATGGCATTGCGATTGCGCCCTATGCCCAGCTCAATGTCCCGGTGAACGGGGAGGGCGGCAAGCTCTACGGCGTGGAAGTCGCGACGACGCTTCCCTTCGAAACCTTCGTCAAGACGCTGGAAGGCTTTGGCGTGACGGGCTCTGTTGCTTATACCAAGACAAAGATCTCGCCGGTGCCGGGCGGCGCTTCGGAAGACCTGCCGGGCTATTCCAAGTGGGTGGCCAATGGCACGGCCTACTTCGAGAAGGCAGGCTTCAGCGCGCGCGGCTCGGTGCGCTATCGATCCACCTTCGTGGGCGAGGTTTCCGGCTTCGGCGCGGCCCGCGTGCGACGCCGTGCGGCCTCGGAGTTCATCGTCGATGGGCAACTTGGCTATGAATTCCAGCCGGACAGCGCGCTGGAGGGGCTCTCGCTCTACCTCCAGGGGCAGAACCTGACCGACGAGCCCTTCATCACCGCCAATCCCGGCGATGCGCGCCAGGTGATCGATTACCAGAGCTATGGACGCCGGTTCCTCGCCGGGTTCACCTACAAGTTCTGACCGTTTTGGCAGCAAGGCCCGGGCTGGCTCCACCCGGACGGGGCCTTGCTGCCACACCTCGGGGGTGGGACTGTCCGATTGAACGTCCCGGCCGGTTTCACCCCTGACCCGCTTTCACTCGCGCGATCTTTTTCGAGGAAGCCACGATGATCCAAGCAACGACGCTGGCCCTTGCGGCATCAGGCCTGCTGCTGCTGTCTAGCGCTGGGCACTGTCGGGACGCGGAACAGTCCGACGCGCTGGCCGCCTTGCGGGCCCGCCCGCCCGAGCAGGACGTGATCTACTTTGTCCTGCCCGACCGATTCGAGAACGGCGATCCGGACAATGATCGGGGAGGCTATGGAGGAGACAGGCTTGCGACGGGCTTCGACCCGGCCGACAAGGGGTTCTATCATGGCGGCGATCTGGTGGGACTGACTTCGCGGCTCGACTATATCCAGAACCTGGGGGTGACAGCGATCTGGGTTGGCCCGGTCTTTCGCAACAAGCCGGTGCAGGGCGCGCCGGGCCAGGAGAGCGCCGGCTACCACGGCTACTGGATCACTGACTTTA
Organism: Novosphingobium sp. BW1; assembly: GCF_008107685.1. Classification (GTDB taxonomy): domain Bacteria; phylum Pseudomonadota; class Alphaproteobacteria; order Sphingomonadales; family Sphingomonadaceae; genus Novosphingobium. The sequence continues at coordinate 403,482 of NZ_VIRF01000058.1, read as the reverse complement.
CGACGGTCGACCCGCACTTTGGCAGCGAGGCCGAATTCGCCGCCTTCGTGAAAGCGGCCCACGCGCGCAGCATGAAGGTCTACATGGATATAATCGTCAACCACACGGCTGACGTGATCACTTATGCCGATGGCGAAGGGAGCGGCTATGCCTACCGCAGCAAGGCCGCGTATCCCTTTTCGACCCGAGGCGCGGTTCTGGGAGCGCCGATCAACCCGGCCTTTGCGGGCGATCATGATCCCGCACCCGCAAACTGGGCGAAGCTGATCTATCCCGGTTTTGCCTATGCCCCGCGCGTGCCTGAAGCTGAACGCGAAGCGAAGACCCCGAAGTGGCTCAACGATTCGATCTACTACCACAACCGGGGCGATACCGACTGGAGCGGGGAGAGCGCGCAGTACGGCGATTTCATCGGCCTCGATGACCTGGCGACCGAGCATCCGCGCGTTGTCGAGGGGATGATCGAGATCTACGGCGCCTGGATAGACCGCTATGGGGTTGATGGCTTTCGCATCGATACCGCCCGGCACGTGAATCCCGAGTTCTGGCAGGCTTTCGTACCCGCCATGGAGGAGCGCGCGCGAAAGGCGGGAATCTCCAACTTCCACATCTTCGGCGAAGTCGCGACTGAGCGCTACGACCCGGCGCTGCTCGCGTCCTGGACACATGCGGCCAACTTTCCGGCCGTCCTCGATTTCGGCCTGATGTACGCGGTGATCCATGCCCTTTCGGCAGGTGGTGGCCAGGCCGACCTGGCTCGGATGCCGATGGACGATGCGCTCTATGCAGGAGGTGCCGGGGCGGCCAATCGGCTGCCCACGTTCCTGGGCAACCATGATGCGGGCCGGATCGCGATGCTGCTCAAGAAGGCAAATCCCGGGATCTCGCAGCAAGAGCTCCTCGCCCGGGTCACACTGGCCCATGCACTGCTGCTGAGCTTGCGCGGCGTACCCACGATCTATGCAGGCGACGAGCAGGGCTTTCTCGGCACTGGCGGCGACAAGGAGGCGCGCCAGGACATGTTCGCGTCGCAGGTCACCGCCTTCAACACGCAGGACCTTCTCGGCACCGACGCCACGAGTGCCGACGCCAATTTCGATACCGGGCATCCACTCTATCGCTTCATTTCGCAGCTGGCGAAGCTGCGTGCGCGCACGCCAGCGCTGCAGAGCGGCGCGACACGTCTGCGGACGGCATCCGAAGCCGCGCCCGGGCTCTTCGCAGTCTCGCGTTTCGATCCGCAGGATGGCCATGAAATTGTCATGGCTTTCAATACCTCAGGGGAGGCCTTGGAAGCTGTGGTCGCAGTCGATCCAAACTCAGTGCAGTTCCGCGAGATCGCGGGCCACGGCTGCGCTACAAAATCGATTGCAAAGGGAAGTCTTGCCGTCACGCTGGCACCTTTCGGCTTCGCCCTGTGCGAGGCCAGGCGCTAGTCCCTGGCGGACTTCGACGCACGGCGAGACGCGAAAAGGGATACTGCGCAGCATGACGACCCCTGTGGCAAATCAAACGGACCGCGAAGCCGGTGCCTGGTGGCACGGTGCGACGATCTACCAGATCTACCCGCGCAGCTTCATGGACAGTAACGGCGATGGCGTGGGGGACCTGGCGGGCATCACGCAGCGTCTCGACCATGTGGCGCGCCTGGGTGTCGAGGGGATCTGGATATCCCCGTTCTACACCTCACCCATGGCGGACTTCGGCTATGATATCTCCAACTATTGCGACGTCGATCCGATCTTCGGGACGCTCGCGGATTTCGACGCCTTAGTCGCGCGCGCCGGAGAGCTGGGCCTCAAGGTCATTGTCGACCAGGTCTACGCGCATACGTCCGATGCGCATCCCTGGTTTGAGGAGAGCCGCGCCTCGCGCAGCAACTCGTATGCAGATTGGTACGTCTGGGCAGACCCCAAACCCGATGGCTCGCCGCCCAACAACTGGCAGTCCGTCTTCGGTGGTCCGGCCTGGTGCTGGGACGCCCGGCGCGGGCAGTATTACCTGCACAATTTCCTGAAGGAGCAGCCCCAGCTCAACGTGCACAATCCCAAGGTGCAGGAGGCGCTGCTGGATGTGGCGCGCTTCTGGCTGGAGCGAGGCGTCGCCGGCTTTCGCATCGATGCGCTGAACTTCACGATGCACGATCCGCTGCTGCGCGACAATCCGCCCGCGCCTGATACCGGCGAGGTGCGCACGCGCCCCTTCGATTTCCAGCTCCAGACCTACAACCAGTCGCACCCCGATATCCCGCAATTCATCGAGCGATTGCAGGCGCTGATCGCCAGCTATTCGAGCACCTTCTCGCTCGCCGAAGTGGGCGGGCGCAACGCGCTGACCGAGATGCTCCAATTCACGCACGGACCCGAGCGGCTCGATAGTGCCTATGGCTTCGACTTTCTTTACGCGCCGGCGCTTACCCCGGCGCTCGTCCAGCAGGCGCTCGAGGCCTGGGACGGGCCCGAGGTCGGTGGCTGGCCAAGTTGGGCCTTCGAGAACCACGATGCGCCGCGCGCACTTTCCCGCTGGTGTGCGGAAGAAGACATGCGCCCTGCCTTCGCCCGCATGAAGGTGATGCTGTTCTTCGCGCTGCGTGGCAATCTCATCCTCTATCAGGGCGAGGAACTCGGTCTTCTCCAGGACGAGGTCCCCTTCGACTTGCTGCAGGACCCGGAGGCTATCGCCAACTGGCCGCTGACCCTGTCGCGCGACGGAGTTCGCACGCCCCTGCCGTGGGTCGGGGGCGACGCGCGGGGGGCCTTCACGCTGGGGCTGCCGTGGCTTCCCCTAAGCGGGCAGAACCTCGCGCGGGCAGTCGATAGGCAAGATGCCGATCCCGCCTCGCAGCTCAACCTGACCGCGCATTTGCAGCAAATCCGCAAAGTCTTGCCCGCGTTGCGCAAAGGGACTTGCGCTGTACTGCTTGCCGATGCGCACCGGCTGGTCTTTCGCCGCAGCCATAAGGGGCAGAGCGTGCTCGCGGTATTCAACTTCAGTGAAGCCGCTCAGCCTTGGCCTGCAGGCCTGACCGCCGTGGGCAATCTACGCGCGCACACCAATTTCGACGCTGCCCAATGGACGGGGGAGGGCCGCCTTGCCGAACTGCCCCCGCACGCGGCGATCTGGATCGAAGAGGGAGAGAGATAACGATGAAACCGCTGCACTTTCTGGTCGCCGCCGGACTGGTTCTCGCCACCTGCCATGGGACAAGCGTGGAAGCGGCTGAGCCCAAGAAAGTCTCGGCCAGCTCGCCCGATGGAAGCCTGGTCCTTCGCGTGACCACCGACAACGATTCCCGGCCGGAATGGTCGCTCTCACGCAAGGGCAAGCTTCTTATCGCGCCCAGTCGGCTGGGCTTCATTCTTGCCGATGGTCTATCCATGGTGCGCGGCTTTTCGATCACCGGCAGTGAGCGCGCGCAGGGCGACGAGACCTGGGAGCAGCCTTGGGGCGAACGCCGTTTCGTGCACGACCGTCATCACGAGCTCCTGGTACGCTTCGCGCAGTTCAAGGAGGACGGCGCGCGGCGGATGAACGTGCGCTTCCGCCTCTTCGATGACGGTATCGGCTTTCGCTATGAACTGCCCGAGCAGCCCGCGCTCAAGACCATGCGCATCGCCGAGGAGGCGACCGGCTTCACCGTCGCGCCAAGGGGCGAGGCCTGGTGGATCGCGGGCGGGGAGTGGAACCGTTACGAGCAGGTCTACCAGCATACTGCCATCAACGCGGTTTCCACGGCGCACACGCCGATCACGATGAAGCTGGAGGACGGCACGCACATCTCGTTTCACGAGGCAGCCCTTGTCGATTACGCGGGCTATCGCTTGCGTCGGGCCGATGGACAGTCCTTCCGGACCGAACTTGCCCCTTCCGCCGATGGCCCCGCTGTCGTGCGTGATCTTCCCTTCGCAACGCCCTGGCGCACGATCCGCATTGCCGAGGATGCTACGGGCCTTGTCGAGAACGATCTCGAACTCAATCTGAATGAGCCCAACACGCTGGGCGATGTCAGCTGGTTTGAGCCGGGGCGGTACATCGGCATCTGGTGGGGCATGATCCGGGGCGACTGGACCTGGGGGGAGGGCCCGCGCCATGGTGCCACCACCGCCCGCACCAGAGCTTATATCGATTTTGCCGCCGAGCATGGCTTTCGCGGGGTTCTTGTCGAGGGATGGGACGAGGGCTGGAACGGCAACTGGTTGGGGCACGGACAGGACTTCAGCTTTACCAAGGCCGTGCCCGACTTCGATCTCGATGCGTTGACATCCTATGCCCGTAGCAAGGGCGTGCGCCTTATCGGGCACCACGAGACAGGCGGGAACATCGCCAACTACGAAGCCCAGCTCGACGATGCGATGGCGCTCTACGAGCAGATGGGCGTCGATGTCGTGAAGACTGGCTACGTGACCGACGCAGGCGGGATCATCGCCGATACCGACCGTTATGGCGAGGCGCGCGGCGCGGTACGCACCGCCTGGCATGACGGCCAGCGCATGGCGAACCACTACCTCGACGTGGTGAAAGTGGCAGCACAGCACCATGTGGCCGTAAACACGCACGAGCCGATCAAGGACACCGGCCTTCGCCGCACCTGGCCCAACTGGGTCTCGCGTGAGGGCGCGCGCGGAATGGAATACAACGCCTGGGGGGCCTACGCCAACGGCCCCGATCACGAACCGACGCTGGTCTACACCCGGATGTTGTCCGGGCCGATGGATTTTACGCCAGGCATCCTGAGCCTGACCGGTGCCGAAGGCGTGCCGCTCGCGTCCACGCTGGCCAAGCAACTCGGGCTCTACGTCACGCTCTATTCACCCATCCAGATGGCAGCGGATTTCATCGAGGAACTGGAGAAGCACCCGCGCGAAATGGACTTCATCTCCAGCGTGCCGACCGACTGGGCGCAAAGCCATCTCCTCGCAGGCGAAGTAGGCGATTATGCGGTCTTTGCCCGAAAGGATCGCAAGAGCGCGCGCTGGTTCGTGGGCGGGGTTAACGATGCGACACCGCGCACGGTGCGCGTCAATTTTGACTTCCTCGACCCAGGCACGAACTACACGGCAACGATCTGGAAGGACGGCGAAGGTGCGACGTATCTGGACGAAACGCGCCATTCCATTGCCTACGATGCGCAAACGGTGACCAAGGGCGATAGCCTGGAGATATGGATGGCGCCCGGAGGCGGTATGGCGGTGCGGCTGGAGCCAAGTTACTGAAATTCCGTGGCGGGAAGGGGGCAGGGGGGCTCGTTTCCCCCTTGATAGGGAAGACTGTGGGGTTCATTTCCGGCACGCGGCCCGGTGCGGAACGGGACAGGCCCGATAAAAAATCGCCCGAAAACGAAATTGGGGCGCGCATTGTGGCGCGCTTTCGTCTATGGGGGCGCCGACTGTTTGCCCGATGTGCGGGCCAGCTTCCCGAATCCCCCTGACCGAGAGGCCGCTTTTTGGCGGCATGAACCGTTGATGCCTTCCAATTTTGAACACCTCCCCGAACCTCTTGCAGCCGCGCTGACCGGCCAGGGCTATGAAAAGCTGACCGCCGTGCAGGAGGCTGTCTGCGAAGGGGAAGCGGAAGGCCGCGACCTTCTCGTCTCGGCGCAGACGGGCTCGGGCAAGACGGTGGCGTTCGGCCTTGCCATGGCCGAGCAGATGCTCGCGGTCGAGGACTTGCCCTACGCGCGCACGCCGCTCGCACTGGTCATTGCCCCGACCCGCGAACTGGCCCTGCAGGTCAGCCGCGAGCTGAGCTGGCTTTACGCCCCCACCAACGCGCGTATCGTGACGTGTGTGGGCGGTATGGACCCGGTGGCCGAACGCAAGAAGCTGGAGAAGGGCGCCGCGATCGTCGTGGGCACCCCCGGCCGTCTGCGCGATCACCTCGAACGGGGCAAGCTCGACCTCTCCGACTTGCGCGTCGCCGTCCTCGACGAAGCCGACGAGATGCTCGACATGGGCTTTCGCGAAGACCTTGAAGAGCTCCTTGATGCGACCCCGGCCGAACGCCGCACGCTGCTTTTCTCGGCGACCATGCCGCGCGGTATCGAACAGCTCGCTCGCCAGTACCAGAACAACGCGCTGCGCATTTCGACCGCGGGTGAAAGCCGCGGACACGGTGACATCGCCTACCAGGCCGTGACCGTCACGCCCTCGGATGTCGAGAACGCGGCGATCAACATCCTGCGCTTTCACGAGGCCGAGACCGCGATCCTGTTCTGCGCGACGCGCGACAAGGTGAAGCACCTGCACGCCCGGCTGGTCGAGCGCGGCTTTTCCGCCGTGGCGCTTTCGGGCGAGCACTCGCAGAACGAGCGTAACAACGCGCTCCAAGCGCTGCGCGACAAGCGCGCGCGGGTGTGCGTTGCGACCGACGTTGCCGCACGCGGTATCGACCTTCCCACGCTTACCCTCGTGGTCCACGTCGAGATCCCGCGCGATGCTGAGACGCTGCAGCACCGCTCCGGCCGCACCGGCCGTGCGGGCAAGAAGGGCACCGCTATCCTGCTCGTGCCGCATTCGCGCCGTCGCCGCGTCGAATACATGCTGCGTGACGCGAAGATCCCGGCCGAGTGGACCGAAGTTCCCGGTCCCGAGGTCATTCGGGCCCAAGACCGTGAGCGTATCATCGAGGCGTTGACCGCGCCGCGCGAGATCACCGAGGACGACCGCGAGATCGCCCGCGCGCTGATGGAGAAGGTTCCGGCCGAAGACCTCGCGGCTGCTCTCGTCGCCGCGCAGCGCGAGACGATGCCCCAGCCCGAGGAACTCCTCGGCAAGGTTGAGAAGCCGGGCCGCGGCAAGCGTGGCGAAGGCTTCGAGGACGCGGTTTGGTTCCGCATGAACATCGGCCGCAAGGATCAGGCCGAGCCGCGCTGGGTTCTTCCAGTCGTGTGCCGCCGTGGCCACGTGTCGAGCGATGTCATCGGCCAGATCCGCATTCTCGTTCACGAGACCTTCATCGAGATTCCGGCCGCCATGGCGGACCGCTTCGCCCAGACCGTCGAGAAGACCGCGGGTTCGGGCGATGATGATTTCGAGAAGGCCATCCGCTTCGAGCGCTCCGCCGCGCCGCCGCCGGGACGCCCCGGCGGTTTCCGTGGTGGTCCGCGTGGCGGCAACGATGGTCCGCCGCGCAAGGCCCGTCCGTTCAACGGTGGTGGCAAGCCGCCGCGCCGCGACGGTCCGCGTCGGGAAGGCCCGCACCGCGGTGCCTCAAGCCATGGTGGCGGCCCGAAGAGCAAGAGCCGCCGGGGCTGATCTCCGGGACGCGCATCCAACGAAAAGAAGAGGGCGGGACCGTGTGTCCGGCCCTTTTTTGTGCGCCAGCGCCAGCGCCAGCGCCGGACAGGACAATGTCCAGCGTTGGTAAACAGGCGTTTTCAGTGTCGGGATTTTGAGGCTCACCACGTTAAGCGGTGAGTGGATATCCGAAGGAATAGCAATGGTTTTTAGAGGGTTATTGCCCTTTGGCCTCAAAAATCGAGGATCTCGCTTTTAAGCCATGGTCGCGCAGCGAAGAAACGTAGGCAGTTTTGGCAGCCCGAGGGCGATGGCGCTCCGAACTCGTTTCTTTAATTCCGGGTGTTTATTTGTCTTTGCGGCTGTCCGCACACGCATTGGGCTTACACGCCTCACCCGTTCCCCATGACCTCGTCGAGAGCCTCGCTGGCTTCGAGCCAGGTCATTTCGGCTTCTTCGAGCGCCGCGCTCACTTCGGTGTGCTTCTGTCCGATGGCGCCGAGGCCCAAGTCCTTGAGATCGCCCTTGGCGTTTGCGGGATCGACCAGCGCGGCGTCGAGTGCAGTGAGCCGGGTCTGGAGGCGCTTCATCGCGGTCTCGGCCTCGGTCACCTTGCGGCGCAGGGCTTTCAGCTCCTCGCGTGCGACCGCGCCCGACTTGCGGGCGGGCTTGGCATCGTTCGTGCTCTGCGGCTCATCGGATTTGGGTTGGTTCCGGCCCAGGACAAAGTCGATGTAATCGTCCATCGAACCGTCGTAGGCACGGGCCTCGCCCTTATCGACGAGGACGAGCCGGTCGGCGGCGAGTTCCACCATGTGGCGGTCGTGGCTGACGAGGATGACGGCACCTTCGTAGGCGTTGAGCGCCTGGACCAGCGCCTCGCGCGCGTCTACGTCGAGGTGGTTGGTCGGCTCGTCGAGAATGAGCATGTGCGGTGCATCGCGGGTCACCAATGCCAGTGCCAGTCGCGCACGTTCACCGCCCGACATTGTATGTGTGTCCGAGGTGGCGCGGTTGCCGGAGAAACCGAAGCGGCCGAGTTGGTTGCGCACAGCCTGCGGCGGCTTGTCGGGCATGGCGCGGGTCATCAGTTCGAGCGGGGTTGACCCTTCGGGCAGTTCCTCGACTTGATACTGGGTGAAGTAGCCGATGCGGATGCGCGGCGAGAAGTTTGTCTCACCTTCCATCGGCTCGAGTTGGCGCGCGATCAGGCGGGCGAGTGTCGTTTTGCCGTTGCCGTTGCGGCCAAGCAGGGCAATGCGGTCATCGGGATCGATGCGCAGGTTGAGGAGGCGCAGGATCGGCTTGCCTTCCTCGTAGCCCACGGCTGCCTTGTCGAGCGTGACGAGCGGGGGACGCAGCTCATCGGGGCTAGGAAATTCGAAGCGCATCGAGGGATCTTCGGCGAGCGTCGCGATCGGCTGCATCTTGGCCAGCATCTTCGCGCGCGACTGGGCCTGCTTGGCGGTCGAGGCGCGCGCGGAGTTGCGCGCGACGTAGTCGGCGAGCTTCTTGCGCTCAGCTTCCTGACTGGCCTTGGCCGCTTCGGCCTGCGCCGCGCGTTCGGCGCGCAGGCGCTCGAAGCTGTCGTAGGTACCGGGATAGAGCGTGAGCTTGCCGTTCTGCAGGTGGCAGATGTGATCGACCACGCGGTTGAGGAGACTGCGTTCGTGGCTGATGACGATCAGCGTGCCGGGATAGCTGGAGAGAAAACTTTCCAGCCATAGCGTGGCTTCGATGTCGAGGTGGTTCGAAGGCTCGTCGAGCAGCAGGACATCGGGCTGCGAAAAGAGGAGGGCAGCCAGGGCGACACGCATCTTCCAGCCACCCGAAAAGCTGTCTAGCGGTTGACCCTGCATTTCCTCATCGAATCCGAGGCCGACGAGGATGCGTGCGGCGCGGGCCGGGGCGGAGTAGGCGTCGATCGCGATCAGGCGCTCGTGCACATCGCCCAGGCGATTGGGGTCAGTGCAGGTCTCGGCTTCCTCGAGCAGCTGCGTGCGTTCGGTGTCGCCGTCGAGGACCGCCTCGAACGGGGTTTTGGTCCCGCTGGGCGCCTCCTGTGCGATGTAGCCAAGGCGTGCGCGGCGCGGCAGGTCGACCGAACCGCCATCGGGTTCGAGCTCGCCGATCACGGTCTTGACCAGTGTCGATTTGCCCGCGCCATTGCGCCCGATGAGGCCGACCTTGCCCCCGTTGGGAATGGTCGCACTGGCCTGGTCGAGGATGGTGCGGCCCCCAAGGCGCACGGTGATGTCGCGGATCGTCAGCATGGCGGGCCGCGTAGCAGGACCGGGCCGATTTCCCAAGTGGCAGATGGGTCCGTCCCATGGTGCCGGGCGTGCTGCACTGCAATCGGACTGCAAAGACATTCGTCCAATTTGATCTGGCGCGGTTTTCTTGGGCGTGCGGTGGTGGCAGTCTTCTTGCCGGATGGCGGTGCGGAAACGACTCGGGGGGTGTAAGGAGCATGAAGAAATCGGTCGGAGCCGCGCTTGTGGCGCTTGTGCTTCTGGCGCTCGCTCTCTTCTGGTTTCTGGGGCGGGGCGATGACGGGCACGGTGACCTCGAATTGCATGGCAATGTCGATGTCCGCCAGGTTTCGCTGGCGTTCGAGGAAGCTGGGCGCCTTACCGAACTGACCGTCGAAGAGGGGGATACGGTGGAGGCCGGAGATGTCGTTGCCCGGCTCGACACCGAGACGCTCGCGTTGCAGGTGCGCCAGGCCGAGGCCGAGCTGGCGGCCCGGCGCGCGCAACTGGACCAATTGCGCAATGGCTCGCGTCCCGAAGAAATTGCTCAGGCCCGTGAGGCCAAGCGCGCCGCGCAGGCTGACGCTGCCCGAACCAGCCAAGACCTTGCCCGTATGCAGCAGGCGAGTGCCGCGACCGACGGACGGGCGGTCAGCACCCACGATCTCGATGCGGCAACGAGCGCGGCCGAGGCGGCGGCGGCGCGCGCCGAGGAAGCCGGTCAGGCGCTGATGCTCGCGCGCAAGGGGCCGCGCACAGAGCAGGTGGCCACGGCCGCCGCGCAGGTCCAGGCCGCTGAAGCGCAGGCCGCGTTGCTGCGTCATCGTGTCGAGATGGGCGTGCTGCGCGCACCGCATCGCGGGGTTGTACGGGCGCGGCTGCTTGAGGAGGGGGACATGGCATCGCCCCAGCGGCCGGTGCTGGATCTGGCACTCCTTTCGCCGAAGTGGGTGCGGGTCTACGTCGGTGAGCAAGACCTGGGCCGGGTTCATCCCGGCATGGCCGCGCAAGTAACCAGCGACAGCGCGCCCGACGCGCCAGTGAAGGGGCAGGTCGGCTACATTTCCTCGGTCGCCGAGTTCACGCCCAAGTCGGTCGAAACCGAGGACTTGCGCACGGCGCTGGTCTACGAGGTGCGCGTGATCGTCTCGGACACCCGTGAGGCCTTGCGCCTTGGCCAGCCGGTCACGGTGCGTCTGGACACCGGTGGACAGAAATGAGTCTAGCGCTCGACAGTCATGGAGCCCGAAAGGGGGGGCACGCGCCGCCGATCATCGTCGCGCGCGATCTGGTCAAGACTTTCGAGGGGCCTGACGGCGCGCCTTTCGACGCCCTCAAGGGGATATCCTTTGAGGTCGCAGCGGGGCGCTTGACCGCGCTCGTCGGTCCCGATGGCGCCGGCAAGACAACGCTGATGCGCATGATCGCAGGGCTTCTGCGCGCCGATGGAGGCGGACTGCAGGTGCTGGGCCATGATGCCGCGCAGGATGCACAGGAAATTCAGAGCCGGATCAGCTACATGCCGCAGCGCTTCGGGCTCTATGAAGATCTCAGTATCCAGGAGAACCTTGATCTCTATGCCGATCTTCACGGCGTGCCCGCGAACCTGCGCCGTGAGCGGTTTGCCCGGCTTCTCGAAATGACCGATCTGGCGCGCTTTACCGCGCGCCCGGCGGGCAATCTTTCCGGGGGCATGAAACAGAAGCTTGGTCTCGCCTGCACGCTGGTGCGTGTGCCAGACCTGCTGCTGCTCGACGAGCCAAGCGTGGGGGTCGATCCTCTCTCGCGTCGCGACCTTTGGGAGATCATCGAGCAGATGATTGCCCAAGAGGGCCTCAGCGTCCTTGTCAGCACGGCCTACATGGACGAGGCCGCGCGCTGCGAGCGGGTCCATGTCTTCAACAAGGGCGAACAGCTGGCCGAGGGCACGCCCGGTGAACTGCGCGCCCGGGTTGCCGGGCTGACCTACGTCGCTGCGCCGCGCGAAGGCGAACCCGCCCGCGATCTCCAGGCGCGCCTGATCGACGCCCCGGACCGGATCGTTGATGCCGTGCCGAGCGGGGGCGAGGTCCATTTTATCCGCCGACCCGAATGCGCAGCTGACAGTCTCGTTGATCTCCTGGTTGGCTGTGAAGCGCGGTCGCGTGAGGAGGAACTGGAAGATGCCTTCATGCTTCTGCTGCGGGCACACGAGGAGGAAGGCGAGCCGACCGCGCCCGATCAGGGCGGGGAGGTGGCCTTGTCCAGCGCCGGACCCGAGCGGGGTCAGGACGGCGCGCCGATCATCGTCGTGCGCGACCTCGTTCGCCGCTTCGGCGACTTTACCGCGGTTGCCAGCACCAGCTTCGATGTTCGGCCGGGCGAAATATTCGGCCTCCTCGGGCCCAATGGCGCGGGCAAGACGACCACCTTCCGCATGCTCTGCGGGTTGCTTCCGGCGAGCAGCGGCCACCTGGAGGTGGCGGGGGTGAACCTGCGCCAGACACGTGCGAACGCGCGGCGGCGCATCGGCTACGTCGCGCAGAAGTTCTCGCTCTATGCGAACCTCTCGGTGCGCGAAAATCTGGAGTTCTTCGGCGGCGCATACGGCCTGCGGGGCGGGACCCTGCGCGCGCGGGTGCGCGCCATCGAGGCCCGCTTCGATCTTGATCCACAGGCGCAGAGCGGCAATCTGCCGCATGGCTACAAGCAGCGCCTCGCGATGGCGGCCGGGCTGCTGCATGGTCCGCGCATCCTGTTCCTCGATGAACCCACCAGCGGCATCGACCCACTGGCCCGGCGTGCGTTCTGGCGCACGATCACGCAGCTCTCGCAGGAGGGTGTGACGATCATCGTGACGACGCACTTCATGGAGGAAGCCGAGTACTGCGACCGCATCGCGATCCAGGACGCCGGCCGTCTGCTTGCGCTGGGCACTCCGCGCGCGGTGCGCGAAGAGGCGGGGCCGCGCGGCCAGGACATGAACAGTGCTTTCATTGCCATCGTCGAGAATGCGCGGGCACAGGAGCGGACGATGCCAGGCGGGCCGGAGAGCGTGGCATGAGCGTGCCACGATCGGGCTTTGTCCAGCGCCTGACCGCGCTGGTGCGCAAGGAAATGCGCCAGATGGTGCGGGACCGTTCGAACCTACTCGTTGGTTTCCTGCTACCGCTCGCGCTGATCCTGCTGTTCGGGTACGGCCTCTCCTTCGATGTGCGCAACGCGCCTGTCGCAGTCGTTATCGACACGCCGTCGGTCGCCGTGCGCGAGGTGGTCTCGGGGCTGGAGGGCTCACGCTACCTCGCCCCTCGTCGGGTCACGACCATGGCCGAAGCCGAGCACCTCCTGGGAGATGGCAGCGTTGATGCCATCGTCCATTTCCCGGTCGATTTCGCGCGCCGGTATGCGGCGGGCAGCGCCCGCGTCCAGATCGTGCTCAACGGTATCGATTCCGTGACGGCCAGCACGCTGGAAGCCTATCTTTCGGGGGCCATTTCCAAGGCGCTGGAGCACCGTGGCGATCGCGGGGAGGGCGCGTTGTCCGGCGCCGGACAGGTGGAAATCGTGCAGCGCGTCTGGTTCAACGAGACCTCGAACAGCACTTGGTATCTGGTGCCGGGGCTTGTCGTTCTCATTATGACGCTGGTGGGCGCATTCCTGACCTCGCTGCTGGTGGCGCGCGAATGGGAGCGCGGCACGCTGGAATCGCTTTTCGTGACTCCGGTGCGTCCCGTCGAGATCGTGCTCGCCAAGCTTGTACCCTATATCCTTGTTGGGCTTGTCGACCTCGCCATGTGCCTGGTGGCCGCGCGCGTCCTTTTCGATGTACCGATCCGCGGCTCCCTGCTGGCGGTCCTCGTTTCCTCGACGATGTACCTGATCGTCTCGCTGCTCCTGGGGCTCTGGATTTCGGGCGCGACGCGTAACCAGTTCGCGGCGAGCCAGGTGGCACTCCTCACCAGCTTCATGCCCGCGATGATGTTGTCAGGGTTCGTGTTCGACTTGCGCAATGTGCCGATAGGTGTCGAGATAGCCGCGCAGATCGTTCCCGCCACGCACTTCATGATGCTCATCAAGACGCTGTTCCTGGCCGGGACCGATTGGGCAATGGTTGCGCGCAGCTGCGCAATCCTAGGGGGCTATGCGCTTCTTCTCACTTTCCTGACGCGGCGCACTGTGCGCAAGCGGCTCGATTGAAGGCGCGCCGATGGAGGCCCTGAGCGCCCTGATCTTCCCGATCCTCACGCTGATCCGCAAGGAGCTGCTGGCGATCTTCAAGGACCCGGCCAACCGTATCGTCCTGTTCGCGCCTGCCTTCGTGCAGACGTTGCTATTCGGCTATGCGGCCTCGTTCGATCTTACAAACGTTCCCTACGCCGTGCTCGACCAGAGCCACAGCGCGGCTTCCAGCGAATTGCTGGCCCGGCTCGATGGGACGGGTGTGTTCCGGCGCGAGGCCACGCTCGCCAATGCCAACCAGATCGCGCAGGTGATCGATAAGCAGCGCGCGCTCATGGTCATCGCGATACCGGCGGACTTTGCTGAGACCCTCGCAGCCGGGCGCCGCGCACCGGTGCAACTGATCCTCGACGGCCGCAATTCGACGACGGCGGGTTCGGCCTCGGCCTATGTCGCGTCAGTGGTGGCCGCCTTCAACGCGGGGCGCGAAGGCGGGCAGGGGCTCGAACTGGTGCGCCGGGCCTGGTTCAATCCCAATCTGGAATCGCGCTGGCAGATCGTACCCGCCATGGTCGCGACACTGAGCGTGCTCCAGACGCTGCTCCTCGCCGCACTCTCGGTTGCGCGCGAGCGCGAGCAGGGGACCTTCGATCAGCTTCTCGTCACCCCGCTCACCCCCTTGCAGATACTGGTCGGCAAGTCGGTGCCCTCGATCGTGGTCGGCATGCTGCAATCCACGATCGTGTTGCTGATCTCGCTGTTCTGGTTCGACATCCCGATGAGCGGATCTGTCTGGCTTCTCTACCTTGGCCTGCTCGGCTTTACCGGGGCCTCGGTCGGGATCGGCATGTCGCTGTCCTCGGTCGCGCTCAACATGCAGCAGGCGATGCTCTATACCTTCCTTATCATCATGCCGCTGACGCTGCTTTCGGGCCTCATCACGCCCGTGCGCAACATGCCCGAGGTGCTTCAGGTCGCGACTTACGCCAATCCCTTGCGCTTTGGCGTCGACCTTGTGCGCCGGGTCTATCTTGAGGGTGCAGGCCTCACCGATATCTACCATGACTTCATCCCCATGTTCGTGATCGCGGCGCTGACACTGCCGCTCGCGGCATGGCTCTTTCGCCACCGTCTGGCCTGAACCTCTAACCTGCGAGAGGCTGCATGACCGACCATACTTCACTTGCACGAACGACGGCTTCGTCGCTTCTCGTCGCCCTTGCGCTGGGGGCCTGCACGGTGGGGCCGGACTATGCGGTACCGTCGCTGGAAGCCCCGACCGATTGGCACAGCTGGCGCTCGGGCGATGCCGCGCTGCACGATGTGGCGACGGATGGTGAGGCGCTGCCCGCCGCCTGGTGGACGCTCTGGGGTGATCCGGTGCTGAACGAACTGGAGGCGCGCGCGCTGGTGGCGAGCCCGGACATTGCGAGCGCTGCGCTCCACTTTGCCGCAGCGCGGGTGCAGCGCGGCGGGGCCGAGGCAGCGGGCCTGCCCCAGGTTAACCTGTCGGGTTCGCTCACGCGCCAACGGCTGAGCGAGAACGGCGCCTCGACCCGTTTGTTCGACGTGATTGGCAGTGAGGCCGAGCGTGACCAGATGGCGCGTTTTCTCGCCAATCCCTTTACGCTTTTCCAGGGCGGTCTCGACGCAGGGTGGGAGCCGGACCTTTGGGGCAAGGTACGTCGTTCGCTGGAGGTGGCCGATGCCCGCGTGGAAGGCCAGGCTGCCATGTTGGAGCAGACGCGCCTGGCAGTGGCGAGCGAAGTTGCGCGCAGCTATGTCGACTTGCGCAGCGTCCAGCGCCAACTGATCCTGGCCGAGGAGGACCGGGACATACTGACAGAGCGCGAGGAGATCGTGGACGCGCGGGTTCGAGCTGGGCTCGACGGGCATTCGGTGCTCGAAGGCGCGACGATGGAGCGCGCAGGTGCGCAGGCCACACTTGCCCCGCTGCGCGCGCAGGAGGCTGCACTCATCAACGCGCTGGCGGTGCTGACCGGAGAACGCCCGGGGGGATTGCAGGACCTTCTGGATCCACCTGCCGGTTCGGGGATGCCGATTGATCCGGATCTCGGGCTAGGGCTCCCGTCCGAGGTGGCGCTGGGGCGGCCTGATGTGCGCGAGGCGGGTGCGCAGCTCCATGCGGCCACGGCCGAGATCGGGGTTGCCGTGGCGGACCTCTATCCCAGCATTCGCCTCGGGGGAGGCTTCAACCTGGAATCCTATCGCAGCCAAAGCCTGTTCGACTGGGGCAGCCGCACCTGGTCGTTGGGGCCCAGCCTCAACCTGCCGCTCTTCGATGGGGGACGCCGGCGCAGTGTTGTCACGCTGCGCCGGATCGAGGAGCGCGAGGCGGCGGTGCGCTTCCAGCAGACGGTGCTGAGCGCCTGGCAGGAAATCGACGATGCGCTCAATGGCTATGGCGCCGAGCGCAGGCGCCGCGACGAACTGGTGGTGCGGCTTGCCGGGGCCGAGCGTCGGCGCGATCTGGTGCGGGCAAACTACGCGGCGGGCAACGTCAGCTACCTTCCGCTGCTCGATGCGCGCCGGGCCGTGCTGGGCGTGCAGCGCGAACTGGTCCGGAGCGAGGGTGACCTGCGCACCCGCTTCATCGCGGTCAACAAGGCGGTGGGCAACGTGCCGCCACGCAATAAGGAAGGTAAAGAGGGTTCGCCTCAGTGGATTGATCGGGACAAAGGAGTCCGACTGAAGGATGCCCAGGCGAACGCGCACTTGTCAGATTAGGGCATGCGAACCGATATCGAGATTCATCTCACTTCCGAGGTCAGCCAGCGATTTGAAGCGACTGTTGCTGCGCTTGGTTTACCGCAAAAGCATGTGTAGCGAACCCGGATCATTTTGCTGACCGCTCAGCGCGTAAGCACTCAGGCGATCATGGCCGCCGCAGGAAAATCGAAGACTTGCGTGTGGCGATGGCCGGAGCGTTTCATGAAGGAAGGTGTGAACGGCTTGCTGCGGGACAAGACCCGTACCCCGACATTGCGCATCTGGAGCCAACGCTGGTCGAGAAGGTCGTGGCGCAGACGCAGGGGCCACCGGCGCACGAGGCCACGCACTGGACGGTGCGCGCGATGGTCAAAGGCGGTGGGCCTTGCGGCCTCCTCGGTGGTGAAGATCGGGCACGAACACGGTTTGGCCCCGCGCAGATGGCGCAGTTTCAAACTGTCCTAGGACAACGTCTTTGCCGAGAGGCTGCATGATGTCGTTGGGCTTCGTGTCTCGCCGCCTGCCCATGCGATCGTGCTGTCGATCCGTTCCCTCAACACGATCGAGGCCCAGATGCCCGCCGACAAGGTAATCCATGTCCTCCTCGACAATTACGCCACCCAAAAGCAGCCCAAGGTCGCGCGTGGCTGGCCAGGCACCCGCGCTGGACGTTCCATTTCGTACCCAGGTCCTGATCATGGCTCAATGCTGTCGAAGGTCTCTTTGCAAAACTCACCAGGCCGCGACTGCAAAACAACGTGTTTCATTCCGTGGTCAATCTGCAGGCTACCACTAATCGTTTCATCAAAGAGCAAAATCTGGAACCGCGTGCCTTCATCTGGAGGGCAGATGCCGACGAAATTACCGCCACTGTCAGGAACGGGCGCCAAACGTTGGAATCACTCCACTAGAAGCCCTTCTTGCGGTAGATCTCGGTGCCACGACGATAGACGACGAGCTTCTCCAGCGTTACTGGGTGGTAGAACGCTTCGAGCACCTGGCCCGCGTTGTTACGGGCATAAACCTCGTAGCAGTCGCCCGCGACCTGCATCTTGAGAGTCGTCCAGCCTTCCTGCCACACCTTCTTCTTCAGCTTTGCGATGGGCTTCCAATTGGCCTCGGGACCGGCCTTGCAGGTGACATCGCCATCGGCGAGGACGGGCGCGGAAAGGCCAAGGGCGGTGAGGGCAAGGCCCGCGCAGGCGAGCGAGGTGAACAGGCGGGTCATGCGGTGAAGGCTCCCTTGCGGATACGATGGCGTTTCCACGCGCGGGCGGCCCAAGCGAGGGCAAGCGGTGCGACGTGAATGAGGGCGGGGGTGGAACTCCAGCCCAGCAGCAGCCAGTGTGCAAGGGCAAGGAAAAGGGCAGGGTAGACGAGGCGCTGGAGCATTTTCCAGCGGCGGCCGAGCCTGCGAACGGCCGTGTTGAAACTGATCGAGGCGGGTATCAGAAGGAGGACGAGCGCCAGCCAGCCCGTCCAGATGCCGGGGAACCCGAATTCGGAGACGATGCCCTCAGGCGTCATGTCGATGACATAGAAGCCCAAGTGCAGCAGGCTGTAACTGAAGGCCGCTACGCCGAGGTTACGGCGGATCAGTAGCCAGCCCTTGAGGAATCGGTTGGTCCCGACAAGTTCAACAAGTGGGCCCGGCAGCATTGCCAGGACCATCAGGCGCACGGCGAGCTCCCCGCTGGGCGACAGCAGCCCCATCGACCACGCCGCGTTCGCGAGCAGGTCCCAGACCATGAGCAGGCCGGGAATGGCCAGCGCCAGGCTAATGAGGAGCGAGAGGCGCGCGCGCTTCATCACGTTCAGACCTGCGCCCAGCGGCGCACGAGGTTATGGTAGACGTGTATGAGTCGGTCGACGTCGGGATCCTCTACGGCCCGGTCGCTCGACAGCGCCTGGATCGACTGGTCAAGATCGTAGAGCAGCGCGCGCTTGGCGGCGTCGGCAATCGCACTTTGCAACCACAGAATGGCGCAGAGGCGCTGCCCCGAGATGACGGGCGTGACCTGGTGTAGGCTGCTCGAGGGGTAGAGAACCATGTCACCCGCCGCCAGCTTGACGCCTTGCGCGCCATACTCCTGCTCGATGACCAGTTCGCCGCCTTCATAGTTGTCGGGATCGGAGAGGAAGATCGTGGCAGACAGGTCGCTGCGCAGCGTCAGGCCACGCGCGTTGTCGCGCATCAGTGCGGAATCGACATGCGTGCCGTAATGCCCGCCGTCCTGGTAGGCATTGAAGACCGGAGGCCAGATTTTCTCGGCAAGCGAGGCCGAGACGAAGCGGGGCGTTTCGCCGAGGCGCCGCAGGATGGTGTTGGAAAGCTCGCGGCCCACTGGGCACTCACGGTCGACCTGGAGGTTCTGCTTGACCGCGATGGAGCGTGTGCCCGCGGTCTGGTTTCCGTCGATCCAGCGCGCGTCGATGAGGCGTGCGCGCAGATCCGCGACCTCGTCGGGACCGAGCAGGTTCTCGATGACAATCAGCATGCGTCGTGGTGTCCGGGCAAGAAAGGATAGGAACCGCGGCGGACGTCCCCAAACACGCCCGCCGCGCCATGGCCTATCAGAAGCGGCCGGTCAGGGTAATCGTCCCGCGGCGTTCGTCCCCCTTGTAGAGGAAGGCGCCCGAACGGTACGCGGCGGTGTAGAAGTCCTCGTTGCCGATGTTCTGGACGTTGATGCGCGCGGAGAAGTTCGTGTTGAACTTGTACTCGGCGAAGGCGTCGAACACGGTCGAGGAAGGCACGCGGAAGGTGTAACGACCGATCTGCGCGTTGTAGCTTGCCGCCGCATCGGGCTGGCCTGCGTACATCGCGCTCTTGTAGGTGCCGGTGACACCGAAGGCGAAGGCGTCGGTCACTTGGTAGCGAACCTGGCCCGTTACCTGATTGTCGGCGAAGTTAGCCAGCGTCAGACCGATGTTAGCATCGCTGTAGCTGTCGAGCACCTTGGCATCCATGATCGAGCCGCCGATCTGCGCTGAGAGGCGGTCAGTGATGTTGCCGACTAGACCGATCTCGATGCCCTTCACGCGGGTCTTGCCCGTGTTGAGCGAGCCGCTCGGCGTGTAGCCGCTACCCCCGCCAGCGGTTTCGTAGACATCGTCCTTGGTGGTCTGGAAAGCGGCGACGGTGAGAAGCAGGCGATCGTCAAACAGGTCCCACTTGGCGCCGACTTCGAAGGACTCCGAGCTCTCGGGCTTGCCGGCCGAAAGCGGGACGTTCTGATCGACGCACAGGCCACCGTAACCGCAGTTGGAGCCAAGGTCCGATTCGCCCCCGTTGACGTTCGAGCCGGTCGACCAGGTGAAGTAAAGCATGAGCTCTTCCATCGGCTTCAGGCTCACCCCGGCATGGCCGTTCCACAAGGTGTCGTTGATGTAGTAGTCCGAGCGGCTGTCGCTGCTTGCGCTGTAGGTGGAGAGTGCAAAGTCGATGGCATCGGCGCGCACACCGCCGTTCAGCGAAAGCCAGGGCGTCACGTCCACGGTGTCCATCGCGTAGAAGGACAAGGTGCGCATGTGCCACAAGGAGTCCCAGCTGCCCTTCGTGATATCGCGCTGCAGGAGGCCGCGGATCGCGCCGTCCTCGATGATCTGCTCGCCGTTCGCATCGGTGATGCAGTAGGCCGGACGTACGCCGCCCCGACCCGCGACTTCGCAGTTGGTCGCACCTTGCGTGGTGGTTTCGTACGCGCCGTTGCGGACCTTGTGGTCGGAATATTCGCTGCCCACGATCAGGTTGTGCGCAAGGCCCGCCGTCTCGAAGCGGCCGATCACGTTGAGCTGGTTCACGAAGTAGTTTACGTCCTGCCAGCCTTGGTGGGTGCTAAGCGAGATCGAGCCGCCCGTGCTGTCCCCGCGCGCGCCGGTCGCGACGTAGCCGTTGTGGCTTTCGCCATAGCGGGTCGAGTTGACGATCTCGAAGCCATCCATCGGCGTGATGAAGATACGGCCCGTGACGGTGTCGACGTCGGACTTCAGGAAGTCCTCGTCCTGAGCGTAGCTGGGCAGGTCATCGAAGGTCTTGCCATAGCCTTCGGCATCGCTGGCCGCGACATAGACGCCAAGGTCCGGACGGTCCTTGGCGGTGAGGTGGTAGTAGTCGAGCTGGACGCGCACGTCCTCGCTGACCCGCACGAGACCCGAGACAGCGGCGCCCCAGCGTTCGCGGTAGGCGGGGTCGCGGTCGGGCACGTCCTGGTTGGCGTAGAGCAGGTTGGCGCGCACCGCGACATTCTCACCTAGCGCCCAGTTGGTGTCGAGCGTGCCGCGCCAGAAGCTGTCGGTGCCCACGCCGAGGTCCACCTTGTGGAACGAGTAGTCGGTGCTCGCGGACTTGGTGATCGCATTGACCGCCCCGCCCGAGGCGCCGCGCCCCGCGAAGGTGGAGCTCGGCCCCTTGGTGATCTCGACCTGGTCGACCGCGAAGCTTTCGCGCGTGGTCATGCCCGGATCACGCAGGCCATCTACGAAGACGTCGCTGCGCGCTTCCTCGCCGCGGATGATGTAGCGGTCACCAAAGGCGTTGCCATTTTCCCCGGTTCCGATGGTGACGCCCGGCTGCAGGCGCAGCACTTCCTTAAGGTCAGTCGTACCCGCTTCCTCCATTTGCGTCTCGGTGATGACGGTGATGGTGGCGGGAGTTTCGGCAAGCGGCTTCACGCGGCGCGGGTCGGCCGAAACGCGCGCCTTGTAGGGCGCACCCTGCGAGGTGTACGGATTGACGTCGGCTGCACGGTCTTCGATCTGCAGTGTCTCGAGCTGAATCTCTTCGTCGTCCTCGACTTCCTGCGCAAGGGCCGGCACCGCGAAAGTGGCGGCGGTTACGCCCAGCAGGGCGGCCGTACCTGAACGGCACAGTCCCGAGCCACGCAGACTTGTCGGACGCAAGATTCCCCCGGAGTTCTTTTTCACGAAACTTCCCTCATTACGAATGTGATCGGTTCTGTAGTGGGCTGGGCGCCGGTCAGTCGGTGCGCAGCGAGTAGTCAATCGGGAGCGCCAGCGTGACGCTGTCGCGCTCCATGGAAGATGGCATGCTGGGCAGCGGGGCCACGCGGCGCAAGAGGTCGAGCGTCGCCCCATCGAGCAGGTCGTGCCCACTTGAAGTCTTGATCGCGACGGCGCTGACCGACCCGTCGCGCGTGACAGTGAAGCGCACCGTCACGGTGCCTTGCTGGCGGGCCTTTTTGGCCTCCTTGGGATAGCTTTTCTTGCGTTGCAGGTGCGCCGCGATCATCGCAAAATAGTCCGCCTGGGCCTTGCGTGCCTTGGCGCTGGTGCCTGGGCCATCGCCCCTCTTGCCACTGCCCGTGCTGCGGCTAACCGACGTGGGAGCTGGTGCAGCAGGGGCAGAAGCAGGGGCAGGGGCAGGCATGGAGACGGCGCGCCCGGGCGTGGCGACTGGTGCGCTTTGCGCAAGGGCGCCCGGAACGGGGCGTGGTTCGCTTGGCAGCGGATCGGCCGTCTGCAGAGGCGGGAGTGGTTCGGGACGCATGGGCTGGGCCTGCGTGGGCTGCGGCGCTTGCGCCGATGTCTCGGGCCTACCCGCTGCTTGGGCCTGCGAAGCCGCTGGGGCTGAGGCGCCCTCGGGCAGCTCGACGAGGACCACTGGCTCTGGCGGGGGCGGCGCTGCGTCGCGGCTCCATAAGAGAACCGCGCCAAGCGCGAGGGCATGCCCGCCAAGGGCAATGCCGGTGGCCCCGGCCCAGCGCTGGCGCGCGCCTGGGTCAAGGATGCCGGGGCTGCGCATGGTCAGGCTCCAGCACCCTGTTCAGCCCCGACCAGGGCGACATGGCGATAGCCGGCTGCGCGCAGGACATTCATGGCGTCCATGATCGCTTCGTAGGTAACGTTCTTGTCTGCGCGGAGGAACACACGCTGTTCCCGGTCCCCCGAGGTGGCGCGCGCGATCGCATCACCCAGCGCGGCGGCCGAGACCTCCGTCTCGCCCACGCGCATTTCGCCGCTCTGGCGCAGGGTCAGGTAAACGGGAGCCTCGGGTTTGGGCGCGGGCGCCGCAGTGGAGGAGGGCAGGTCGACCTTGACGTCGACGGTCGCGAGCGGCGCGGCCACCATGAAGATGATGAGCAGGACCAGCATGACGTCGATGAAGGGCGTTACGTTGATGTCGTGGTTGACTGGCAGGTCCTCGCCGCCGTCGGAGAGCTGGATCGCCATGTGCGTCAGCCTTCCTTGGCGAGCGGGATCGACTGCCCGCGGCTGAGGTCGCGCGAGACGAGGCGCAGGATGGCGGCGGCGCTGTCGGAAACGAGCGCCTTGTGCGCGGCGATCTGGCGGGCGAAATGGTTGTAGATGACGACGGCCGGGATGGCTGCGACTAGGCCGATGGCAGTGGCCAGCAGAGCCTCGGCGATACCGGGCGCGACAACGGCGAGGTTCGTTGTCTGCTTCTCCGCAATGCCGATGAAGCTGTGCATGATGCCCCAGACCGTTCCGAACAGGCCGACGAAGGGCGCGGTCGCGCCGATCGTGGCGAGGACGTTCACGCCGCGGGTAATGCGCCGGGTAACCAGCGCCTCGTGACGCTGGAAGCGGGAGACGACACGCTCCTTGATGCCTTCGGGATCGGAAAGCGCATCGCTGGACAGCCGCAGTTCGGCGATCGCCTCGCGCACCAGCGGCGTGAAGGCAAGGTTGCTGTCAAGAGTGGCGTCACGCAGCGAGCGCAGCGAGACGAGCTGGTCGTGCACCTGCTTTTCGGCAGCGTTGGCCTTGCGCAACTCCATGAGCTTGGCGACAAAGATCGTCCAGGTTGCGAGCGAGGCCAGCCCCAGCCCGATCATCACGAGTTTAACGAGCCAGTCGGCCTGCCAGAACATGGCCCCGACCGAAAGATTCTCGGGAAGGGCGACGGCGGCGGCGTGGGCCGGACTGGTCGCAAGCAGTGCAGCAATCATGGCAGGCACCCCAAGCCTCTTGCCAGTGATCATCTTATGTCCCCCTGATGTTCCGAGCATTGCGCGGAGATGTCTGCTCTATATTGTTGCGAGCCATTCGCATGATTTGCGAACGTTTGCAATAGATTCGCATTAGCGGATTTCGGGGCATGCTGGTCCTTTCCCCAAAAGTAGCGGAAAGTGTTGGAAAAATGCTCGGATGCGGGGCGACCGGCGACGTGGAACTAACCGCGCGGGAATGCGTTTATCGGCCTACTTTGCAGGGGTTCGCAACTTATCGACACAATTCGTTCCGGGTATCGGACGGACCGAAGTGCGTGCCTCTGTATCGAAATGGGCGAATCGCCTAGAATTAGCGCTTGTCAGGGCGAATCGGTTGTGATTCTATTGAGTTCATGATGACCATGCGGGGCGATAATACCATTGTGCGAAAGCGACTTGTGCAGGGACTGCCCGTGGCAGCGCTTCTGCTCATGGGTGCCTTTGCCGTGGCCGGACCGAGCGGTCTGCTCGCGTGGGGGGAAAACCAGCGCGTGCTCGAACAGCGCCGGACGAGCCTAGCGGACTTGCAGGACGAGCGTGATCGCTTGCGTAACCGGGTGAACCTGCTCGCACCGGACCACGTCGATCCTGATCTTGCCGGCGAATTGCTGCGCAGCAATCTCAATGTCGCCCGTCCCGACGAAAAGGTGCTCCTGCTTCCCTGAATTGAGTCCTCCCGCGCGTCCCGGAAAACGGGGGTTGTGCACTTTTTTGCAATGCTGGTTGCGCCGAATGGTACAAAAAGTGCTTTGAATTGCCCTCGATTCAGGGTTGGAACGCTTCCCGTATCCAAGCGATCTCCCTATATCGCGTGGACGAAGCCATCCTTACCCCAGGGGGAGCAGCATTGCCCAAAACAAAGACTGACGCCGCGTCCGGCACGACCGATACGCCGGTAACGCCAGCCACCCAAGACGACTTCGATCTCGGCAGCCTCCAGCAGGCCCTCGAAGGCGACAAGCGCTACAAGGCGGACAAGGAAGAGCTGCTCAAGCTCTATGAGCAGATGCTGCTCATCCGGCGTTTCGAAGAGAAGGCAGGCCAGCTCTACGGTCTCGGCCTGATCGGTGGCTTCTGCCACCTCTACATTGGCCAGGAAGCCGTTGCGGTGGGCCTGCAGTCCGCGCTCGACGGCGACAAGGACTCGGTCATCACCGGCTACCGTGACCACGGCCACATGCTGGCATACGGCATTGATCCCAAGGTCATCATGGCCGAGCTCACCGGACGTGCCGCAGGTATCTCCAAGGGCAAGGGCGGCTCGATGCACATGTTCAGTGTCGAGCACAAGTTCTACGGCGGCCACGGCATCGTCGGCGCGCAGGTGCCGCTGGGTGCAGGTCTTGCCTTCGCGCACAAGTACAACGAGGACGGCGGCGTCGCCATGTCCTACTTCGGCGATGGCGCCGCCAACCAGGGCCAGGTCTACGAGGCATTCAACATGGCCGCGCTGTGGAAGCTTCCGATCATCTTCGTGATCGAGAACAACCAGTACGCCATGGGCACCGCAGTCAACCGTTCCTCGGCCGAGACCCACTTCCATCGCCGCGGCAGCGCGTTCCGTATTCCGGGTATGCAGGTGGACGGCATGGATGTCCTCGAAGTGCGCAAGGCTGCCGAGATCGCGCTCGAATACGTGCGCGCTGGCAATGGCCCCGTGCTCATGGAGCTGAACACCTACCGCTACCGTGGTCACTCGATGTCCGACCCCGCCAAGTATCGTAGCCGCGAGGAAGTGCAGGGCGTTCGCGACAAGCGAGACCCGATTGAACATGCCAAGGCCGAGCTGGTCGAACTGGGCATGTCCGAAGATACGCTCAAGGACCTCGACAAAACCGTGCGCAAGCAGATTTCCGAAGCGGCCGATTTCGCCGAAAGTTCGCCCGAACCCGAAATGTCCGAACTTTATACTGATGTGCTGGTGGAGCGCTACTGATGGCGATTGAACTGAAGATGCCCGCGCTCTCCCCGACGATGGAAGAGGGCAAGCTTGCCAAGTGGCTGGTCAAGGAAGGCGATGAGGTGTCCTCGGGCACGATCCTCGCCGAAATTGAGACCGACAAGGCGACGATGGAATTCGAATCCATCGATGAAGGTACCGTCGGCAAGATACTTGTCGAGGAAGGCACCGAAGGCGTGAAGGTCGGCACGGTCATCGCCATGCTGGCCGGCGAAGGCGAAGACGCCTCTTCGATCGAAGCGCCCGCCGCGCCCAAGGTTGAAGCGCAGCAGGTCAAGTCGGACGTCATTCAGGATGTCTCGGCCGAAAGCGGCACCGCCAAGCTCGCGACTGAGGAAAAGCCCAAGAAGCGCGATCCTGAAGTGCCCCATGGCACCAACATGAAGACCTCGACGGTGCGAGACGCGCTGCGCGACGCGATGGCTGAGGAAATGCGCCGCGACGAACGCGTCTTCGTGATGGGCGAGGAAGTCGCCGAGTACCAAGGCGCCTACAAGGTGACCCAGGGCCTGCTCGACGAATTCGGCCCCAAGCGCGTGATCGACACCCCGATCACCGAGTACGGCTTTGCCGGTATCGGCACGGGCGCCGCGATGGGCGGTCTGCGTCCTGTCGTCGAGTTTATGACCTTCAACTTCGCCATGCAGGCGATTGACCACATCATCAACTCGGCCGCCAAGACGAACTACATGTCCGGTGGCCAGATGCGCTGCCCGATCGTGTTCCGTGGTCCCAACGGCGCGGCTTCGCGCGTGGGTGCGCAGCACTCGCAGAACTACGGTCCCTGGTACGCCAGCGTTCCTGGTCTCGTGGTCATCGCGCCCTATGACGCTTCGGACGCCAAGGGCCTTCTGAAGGCCGCGATCCGCAGCGAGGACCCGGTGGTATTCCTTGAGAACGAGCTGGTCTACGGTCGCAACTTCGAACTGCCCGAGCTCGATGACCACGTTCTGCCGATTGGCAAGGCCCGCATCATGCGCGAAGGTTCGGACGTGACCATCGTTTCGTACTCGATCGGCGTGGGTGTGGCTCTGGAAGCCGCCGAGAAGCTGGCCGAGGAAGGCATCGATGCCGAAGTCCTTGACCTGCGCACGCTGCGTCCGCTCGACAAGGAAGCCGTGCTGGAGAGCCTCGCCAAGACCAATCGCATCGTGGTGGCCGAAGAAGGCTTCCCGGTCTGCTCGATTGCCTCGGAGATCGCCTCGATCTGCATGGAAGAGGGCTTCGACGATCTTGACGCGCCGGTCACCCGCGTGTGCAACGAAGACGTTCCGCTGCCTTATGCTGCGAACCTCGAGCATGCCGCGCTGATCGACACCGACCGCGTGATCGAAGCGGTCAAGAAGGTCTGCTACCGCTGATCTTGACCGCTGCGGTTTGACCGCGGCGCAAGGACATGAAGAAGGGGCCTGTGACCACGCGGTCGCGGGCCCTTTTTCATGTCCCTCAGGCGGCGCTGTCGGTGAACTTGTCGCAGGATGAGACTGGCGCGTGGGCCTGGCCTTCAACCTGGTAGACCTGCGAGAGATCCCGGCTCGATCTCACCGTGTAGGAGGCGACGCTCTCGATCCGGCGCGCACCCATCAGGGCTTTGGAAATGAGCGGCTGATAGGTGTAGGCGATCTCCACGAAGACGACTGCATCGCCGCTTTGGGCGAGGACCTTGCGGTCGTCCGGCCCGATGCCGTCCGGGAGCTTGTCGCCTTCCTCTCCGTAGCTGGACACCATCTTCAGCGTGCCCATGCAGCGCTGCCAGTGGATGTACTGTTCTTCGTCCGCGTCGACTTCCAGGCTGCTCACAATCACGCGCCCGTTTTCGTACAGGTCCAAGCCCGATCCGGCCTGGACCTTGGCGCCGAGCAGCAGGTCGTTGATGTCGGCTTCATATATCTTGCGGTTTTCCAACGTTGATATGTCGCCGATGCGCGAGGCGTTGTCCGCCACCTGGACCGCCAACTGCCCGACGCGCAGCATTGTCAGCGAGTAGTTGGCAAGTTCGATCCCGGCCAGCCCCGCGCCCAGAAAGAAAGGAAGCACCAAGGCGGTCTCGGTCACCGCGACGCCCGCGCAGGAGGCGGGCAGGGCCTTGAGACGGCCCTTGATGCAGGAAAACGCGCTACGCAGGTGATAGATCATGGGCAGTTTGCGATGGTCGGCGGAGCGTCGTTGGTCTCGTAGGGCTGATTGCGCAGGACCGTGCGCGCGCGCATTGTGAAGGTGTCGCCCATGCCCAGGATCGCGGTGACCGGGAAGGGGCGGGGGTAGGTAACTTCGATTTCGTAAAGCACGGCATCGCGCGCCCCGCCCTGACCGTGCGTGCCCTGGCTCGTGTCCCATGTCCCGTTCTCATTGGCGTCCTCGAAAGGTTCGCCTTCACTGCACGTGCCATCGCCATTGACGTCGGTGAAGTCCTCGGGCGCACCAATGTCCGTGAACGAGGCGTAGGCCGTGCGCTCGAAAGTTAGCTCGGCGGCCGGCGCAATCGCAAGGACTGCCTCGCGCACCTGCTCGTCGAGTTGGCTTGCGCGGCCTGCGGCGCCCTCAATGGTGGAATCGCGCGCGGCCTTTTGGATTGAGCCTTCGAGCTGTTCGGCGGTGTAGACATTATAGCCCAGATCAAAGAGACCGAAGATCGTGAGCAGCATAACAGGCGCGACGAGTGCGAACTCGACTGCCGCAACGCCGCCCCGCTCACGCGCCCAGGTCTGGAGGAGCTCGCGCCGCGTCATTGCACGATCCTGAGGTCGCCCATAGCCTTGGCGATAGCGTCAAAGGCGTCGTTGAGTTGGGCCGCGTTGTCGGCCTGGAACCAGTGGCCCGGTCCCGCACAGGTCTTGAGCATGTCGGTCATCTCGGTGCCGAAGCCGATTACCCAGACGGTGATGTTCTTCTTCTTTACCTCGCTGCAGGCAAACGAGAAGCGTTTCTCCACAGTCTGTGTCAGCGTGTAGGGTGAGGAAGGGGACCAGCGCCGCTCGCTCAGCGGTTCGATGCCGTAGCTGCCGTAGCTGAGATCGTTCGGCGCCGTTTCGCCATCGGTGAGGAAGATCAGGTGGCGCGTCGTCGGGCGCTGGTTCACATCGCCATTCTCGCTTGCGAAGATCCCGGTGGGGGATAGCAGGCGTCCGCCCCAGATCATGCTGACGTCGTGGTAAGTGCTGCCTTCGGGCCGGAGCGATTCCACATAGCTGGCGACTTCGCCCGAAGTCATCTCGGCCAGCTTGTGCGCGCGTGAAGGACAGGCGGTGACGCCATAGTTGCTGGCCTGGATGTAGTCCTCGTCGGTCATGACCGGCTGCTTGGAAAAGCTACCCCCGGTCGCCTTCCAGGCGCGCTCGAAGGAAATCTCGTGAAGGATCGGGCGCCACTGGGTCGCGGGCTTGGAGGCTTCGGGAACGCGGTCGATGTCGAGGTCGAGCGCCTTGGTCAGATCGACGTTGTCGTAGTCGTTGATCTGGTAGGTATCGCGCTCTTCAATGCAGCCGCGAAAGCTCGCCGACATGTTCTGGGGCGTCGGGGAGGGGTTGCCAAACATGCGCACGCGAAGAGCGCCGCCCTTGTAGAGCGCGCTGCCCGAGGACCCCTTCAGTGAACGCACGTCGAGCGTAACGCTGTGGTATTGCCATTTGTAGACTTGCTTGGTCTCGACGCCATCTTCCTGCTTCAACGTGCGATAGACGTAATCGGTATAGTGGGTCGGGGTTACGGTGAAGCCGCCATCGGCGGGCGTGCAGGCGAAAGTGTCGCCTTTCACGCGCGTGTCCCACACCTCGTACCCGGTCCCCGAGCCATAGGCGATCATCTGCCAGGTCGCCGTGTCGCCGGGGCACTCGGTGTCGAACCAGCTTACGCTTGAAGTGCGCGTGCCGCTGATCGCCTGGTATGTGTACTTGTACTTCGGCACGGTTTCGGTCTTGCCGGTGCTCTTGGCGATGCGGCCCTCGTAGCTGGCCGTATCGACCATCCAGTCCGAGCGCAGCAGGTATCCCACATTGACGTTGGTGGAATAGGGCACGAAGCCGTAGCGGATACGCACACCCGGCGTCTTGCTGCCTTCCAGTTGGGCGTGGAAGTCCTTTACCACGCGGCGCAGGACCGCGATCTTGGGCTCGCTGTCCCCGGCATTGGTGAGGTCCATCGAGCCGGTCGTGTCCAGGACCATCATTACGTCGGTATTGGAGTAGTTGAGCTTCGCCTCGCAGCGCACGCGCACGGGAATATGCGTTTTCCCGAAGATGCGCATGATGGTGGCGGGCACCGAGGCGCTGGCCAGACCGGAGATCGAGAAGTCGTTCTCCAGCGCCATCTCGAAGGTCCGCTCGCGCGAGCCGTAGGCGCCTTCGCCGAAGTTGCCATTGAAGAAGCGATTGCCAATGACCGAGACTTCTATGGGAACCTTGCCGGTAGTCACCACCTGCGAGCCCAGCGCCTTGCGCGCGGCGAGCACACCCGAATCGCAGGCCTGTTGCAAGCGCGTCTCGGAAAGGTAGCTGCGCCCCATGTCGATCCCTCCACCGACGAGCGCGAGCAAGGGGGTGACTGCGGCTGCAAAGATCAGGAAGGTATTGCCGCTGCGCTCACGCGCAAGCCTTCGAAGGCAGGGCAGGGCCTGCCGCATGGTATCACCATGTCCCGGGGGACGTGTCCTATGGTTCATCGGTTGGTAAATGCCTGCTGGGAGAGCTCTGACCGAAATACCGCTAAAAACCTTATAAAATTGGGAGCAATCATAGTTAAAGTGCAGTCCGGCATTTTGCCGGATTGCCGGATGGTATCGTTTGCAATGTGGGCAATTCAGGAATGGCGAAAGTGCGCGGTTCAGGCGCTGGCTCCGACCTCGATGGCACGCGCGCAACGCTTGCAAGTGTGGCGGCGGAAGTTAAGAGACGCTGCTGTGTCTGAACAAAAATCCGCCGCCGGACCCGCTCCGCTGAGCCCCGCGCAGATCGAGGAAAGCCTGCTTGCCTCGCTTTCCCCGCTTGCCCGTCTTGCCCTGTCCTATGCGCCGCAACGTACACGCTTGCAGACGCTCGCGCTCTTCGCGCTCGATGCGCGGCTTGCCAACCTGCTGCGCCACTCCTCTGAGCCTATGCTGGCGCAACTGCGGTTCTCATGGTGGCGCGAGACGCTGGAGCAGGACGCGTCGGCCTGGCCGCAGGGCGAGCCCTTGTTGGCGGCCTTCCGCAGCTGGACGGGCGGACACCAAGGAGCGGTGGCGCTGGTCGATGGCTGGGAGGCGCTCACCGCGCCTGCGCCGCTGACGCACGGGGCTCTGCAATCCATGGCCGACGGCCGCGCAGGGGCCTTCGGTGCCTTTGCCAAAGAGGTCGGCTGCTCGGCAAAGGCAGGGCAGGCGGAGGCAATCGGTCGGGCCTGGGGGCTTACCGATCTTGCCGTCCGCCTGAGCAAGGAAGAAGAGCGCGCCGCGGTCGAGCGCCTCCTGTCCAACAACGGGGCGACGACGCGAGGACGCGTGCCGCGCGCGCTGCGCCCGCTCAAAATCCTCGAGGTGCTTTCGGCAAGGCGTCATGCCAAGGGCAGCGAAGAGGCGGCCCGTTCGCCCGGCGCGCTGGTGCGCGCCATCGGGGTCGGCCTGCTCGGGCGCTAGTTCTAATGAACAATCTGTAATTTTACGTATGTGCGGGGATCCGTCACTCTTCGATTTCGCGAAGGGGGGTAAGGATGAACCGCGTCGTGCTGGGAGCTTTCGGGGCCTTGTGTCTCGTCGCCCTTGGCCTGTTCTGGTTGCAGGGGCGCGCGCTTGTTGAGAGCGCTGCGCCGCCGCCCGATGTCATTCCCACGCTGGGGAGCGGGGATGACGATGCACTTCCGTCCTATGCGGCGGACGATCTGGAGCTCTTGGTGGGGCCTGCGCCGCCTGAGGCGGACGAACTTTCGCGCGAGCAGCGCCGATTTGCGCGTTATGACCGCGATAGCGACGGCCGCATCTCGCGCAATGAGATGCTCTCGACGCGGACCTCGGCGTTCCGCAAGCTCGACACCGACGGCAACAACCTGCTTACTTTCGAGGAGTGGGCCGTCACCACGGTGGGCAAGTTCGAGTACGCCGATGTGAATGGCAACGACTGGCTGACGCCGGGAGAGTTTGCGCGGACGGCACCTCCTCCGCCCAAACCCAAGCCGAAACCCAGGTGTGCCTGCGATTGAGCGCCCGCGCTTGTCCAGCGCTAGACGGGAAATGGGGGGCGTTGGACAGGTATTGCTTGGGTGTCAGGCCGCCGGGGTCAACCCGGCGATCCAGGGGCCGATCTCTTCCTTGGCGCGCGCGGTGTAGGCCTCCTTGCGCTGCTTCTTGGACACCTCGTGGAGCGGCGGGAACAGCCCGAAGTTGACGTTCATGGGCTGAAAGCTCTCGGCCTCCGCGTCGCCGGTGATGTGCGAGAGGAGGGCGCCCATCGCCGTGGTCGTGGGCGGGGCCTGCCAGGTGCGCCCGGTCAACTCGGCCGCCGTCATCAGGCCAGCCATGAGGCCAACTGCGGAACTCTCCACGTACCCCTCGCAGCCCGTGATCTGCCCGGCAAAGCGTACGTGCGGCGCGGTCTTGAGGCGCAGCTGGCGGTCAAGCAGGACGGGCGAATTGAGAAAGGTGTTGCGGTGCAGGCCGCCCAGGCGCGCGAACTCGGCGTTCTCCAGGCCCGGGATGGTGCGGAACAGGCGCACCTGCTCCGCATGTTTGAGCTTGGTCTGGAAGCCGACCATGTTCCACAGCGTGCCAAGCTTGTTGTCCTGGCGTAACTGGACGACGGCGTAAGGCCACCGGCCGTTGGGATGCTCAGGGGTTGCCCAATGCGGGTTGTCGAGACCAACCGGCTTCATCGGCCCGAAGCGCAGCGTTTCCACACCGCGTTCGGCCATCACCTCGATCGGCATGCAGCCGTCGAAGTAAGGGGTGTTGGCTTCCCAGTCTTTGAATACGGTCTTCTCGCCATCGACCAGGCCCTGGTGGAAGGCGATGTACTGCTCCTTGGTCATGGGGCAGTTGATGTAGTCCTTGGTGCCGCCGCCAACTTTGGAGGGCTTGTCCCAGCGCGAGGCCATCCAGCAGACGTCCATGTCGATGCTGTCGCGGTAGACGATGGGCGCGATGGCATCGAAGAAGGCGAGGCTGTCCGCGCCGGTGGCTGCGCCGATACTGCCGGCCAGCGCCTCGGCGGTGAGCGGGCCAGTCGCGACAATGGTAGTGCCCTCGGTCGGGAGCTGGTCGACGCGTTCGCGCACGATCTCGACATTGTCCAGGGCGGACAGGCGCTTCTCAACTTCAGCGGAGAACACGTCGCGGTCAACCGCGAGCGCGGAACCGGCCGGTACCGCAGCGACTTTGGCTGCGGCCATGATCAGCGAATCGCAGGCGCGCATTTCATGGTGGAGGAGGCCGACCGCGTTCTTCTCGTCATCGTCCGAGCGAAACGAGTTCGAGCACACCAGTTCGGCGAGGCCATCGGTCTGGTGCGCGGGCGTGCCTTCACCCGTGCCCCGCATTTCCGAGATGCGGACTTGAAAACCGCGACGGGCCAGCTGCCAGGCGGCCTCGCTGCCAGCCAGGCCGCCGCCGATGATGTGAACCTTCTGTGTCATGGTTGAGGCGCCTAGCCTTTCTGCTCGCTGGCGGGAAGAGGGGGATTGCGGGGCACGAACCCGATTTGGGGGGATGACTTGCCGGTCGGGAACGGACAAACAGGTATATTCAGGCGCTTGCATCCAGACACAGATGCGGCGTGGCGACGATGATGGAGGTTGCAAGACAGATATGCCCCGGCGCGCACTCGTGGAACGACGTCCCTGGCTCCTCACCAGCCTTGCGCTGGCGGTCGGGCATGCCTGGGTCCTTGTCTCGCGCACCCCGGTTCCCGGTGTATACTGGATTGTCCTGGAAGCGCTGCCATTCGGGTTGCTCGCGGTCTATGCGTTGCTGCGCCACAAGGGGCGCGACACCCAGCTTCTCGCCGCCATGCTCGGGTTCGAGGCATTGGCCGGTGCGCTGACCGGCTTCTACCCGGGCTTTGCGCGCATCGTACTGATGCTGGGCTGGTTTGCCGGGCTCTCGTTGTTTCTCAGCCATCGAAGTCACGATCCCGACATCAACCGGCGGATCGGTACGGGCGGACTTTTCCTGCTGACGCCGCTGCTGTGCTATTTCGCCGCGAGCCGTGTCGGCGTTCCTGTGCCGCTGTTCTATGGGCTCGCGCTGGGTGGACTTGCGGCCTCGGCCTGGATGAGCACCTTTGCGCAGAGCCGCGCCGGGGTGGGCGGCGTGCTCATCGTGGTCGGCGGCGTCCTCCAAATCACGGTGCCAGAATACCTCGCCGGAGAGGCGCCGCAGGCGGTGCTCGCCTGGCTGGCTCTCTATTTCGGCAATCTGGTTCTGGCGACCGGTGTCACCGGTGAGCTGCGCCAGCGTGAGGAAATCGCGCGGATCGATTGGGACGATTTTTAAGGGGGCAGGCAATTGCGAGGGCCATCGCCCTCGGTCACCCCCATAATGTCTAGCGCAGCTCTCGCGACCAGGTTGACGCGCGCAAGGCGGGGGCGCTCGTCAGGCCGGAAGAATTAGCTCGCCATCCGGAGCTCGTGAAACCGGGGCATGTGCCATCACGGCCGACATCGGAAGTTCGCCGTAGAGGTGGGGGAACAGCGCGCCACCGCGCGACACCTCCCAGCGGACGGCGCCTTCCAGCGTATCGAGGTTGACCGCGACAAGGTGCAGATCGTCCTGTCCGGCGAAGTGCTTGATTAGCGTTTCATTCACCTGTCCTGCGTCGGACAGGTGAATATAGCCATCGGCCAGGTCGATCGGCGCGCCTGTGAAAACCTGATCGCGCAGCAGCGTTTCCAACTGAGGCGCGGTCAGGATCTTGTAGGCGACACCGGTGGTCGCAGGGCCGTTGTTCATGCCTCGCTGTCGCCATCCGAAGCGTCGCCCTCAGGAGCCGGGGCATCGGTTGCCGGAGCTTCTACACCGGCCTCGACGGCGATTTCCTCGATCTCCTCTTCGGTCGCCTCATCGAGGCGCACCGCGCCCACGACATGCTCGCCCTTGGAGACGTTGAAGAGACGCACCCCAGCCGAGCCGCGCCCGATGACGCGCATGGTTTCAAGCGGGAGGCGGATCATCTTGGCCTGATCGGTGATGAGCATGAGCTGCTGCTCGCGCGTCGCCGGGAAGCTGGCCACGACATCGCCATTGCGTGCGATGTTGTCGATGTTGGTGATACCCTGTCCGCCGCGGCCGGTGCGGCGATATTCATACGCCGAGGACATCTTGCCATAGCCGTTGGCGCAGACCGTGAGGATGAATTCCTCGCGCTCGGCCAGTTCGGCCTGGCGCTCGTCGGACAGCGAGCAGGTGCCTTCGCGCTCACCCTTCCAAGGGGCGAACTTCAGGTACTCGTCGCGCTCGTCCGATTCGGTGCCAACACGGTGCAGAATCGAGAGCGATATGACACGGTCGTCGTCCTTGAGGTTCATGCCGCGCACACCTGTTGAGGTGCGGCTCGTGAATTCGCGGACCTGGTCGCCAGCAAAGCGGATTGCCTTGCCCTTGCGGGTGGCGAGGAGCACATCGTCGCTCGGATCGAGCAGCGCGACGCCGATCAGGTAGTCATCGCCTGGCGTGCCATCGGCGTTAGTGTCGAACTTCATCGCAAACTTGCCGTTGGAAGGAATGTTCGCGAAGGAATCCATGGCGTTGCGGCGCACGTTGCCCTTGGACGTGGCGAACACGACCGAGAGCTTGCCCCATTCCGCCTCGTCCTCGGGAAGGGCGAGAACGGTCTGGATCGTTTCGTCCTTGTCGAGCGCGGGTAGCATATTGATGATCGGACGGCCGCGGGTCGTGGGGCCACCTTCGGGCAGCCTGTAGACCTTGAGGCGGTAGACCTTGCCCGCGGTGGAGAAGAACAGAACCGGGTTGTGTGTGGAGGTAACGAACATCGTCGTCACCGCATCCGCGTCCTTGGTCGCCATGCCAGCGCGGCCCTTGCCACCGCGGGCCTGTGCCCGGAACGTCGAGAGCGGGGTGCGCTTGATGTAACCGTCCATAGTGACGGTCACGACCATGTCCTCGCGTTCGATCAGGTCCTCGTCGTCGATCCCGTCGAAGGCGGCGGTGATCTCGGACATGCGCGGCGTCGCGTAGGTGTCGCGCACGGCCTTCAGTTCACCCCGCATGACGTTGTAGAGCTTTACGCGATCAGCGAGGATCGAGAGGTATTCCTCGATCGCGGTGGCCAGTTCCTTGAGCTCGTCCCCGATCTCGTCGCGGCCGAGCGCGGTGAGCCGGTGCAGGCGCAGGTCGAGGATCGCGCGTACCTGGACTTCGGACAGGCGGTAGACACCGTCCGATTCCTCGGCGTTGGGCTCGATCGCCTCGACGAGGCGGATGTACGGCGCGATGTCGCCGATCGGCCATTCGCGCGCGAGCAGCTTGGCGCGGGCATCGGCGGGGTTGGAAGAGCCGCGGATGATCTTGACGACTTCATCGAGGTTCGAGACCGCGACAACCAGGCCGAGCAAGATATGCGCACGGTCGCGCGCCCTGTTCAGCTCGTACTTGGTGCGGCGGGTGATGACCTCTTCGCGGAAGTGGATGAAGGCCTGCAGAATGTCGCGCAGGCTCATGGTCTCGGGACGGCCGCCCCGGATCGCGAGCATGTTCGCCGCAAAATTCGACTGCGCGGGCGTGTTGCGCCAGACCTGGTTGAGGACGACCTCCGGCGAAGCATCGCGCTTGAGGTCAATGACCACACGCACGCCTTCGCGGTTCGATTCGTCACGGATGTCCGAGACGCCTTCGATGCGCTTGTCCTTGGCAGCCTCGGCGATCTTCTCGACCAGATTGTTCTTGCCGACCTGGTAGGGGATCGAGGTGAGGACGATCGAGCGGCGGTCGCCACGCCCTTCCTCGATCTCGTGGCGGCAGCGCATCATGATCGAGCCGCGGCCCGTGGTGTAGGCGTTGCGCGCGCCGCTCTTGCCCAGGATCAGCGGGGCGGTCGGGAAGTCCGGCCCCGGGATGATTTCGCACAGCTGTTCGTTGCTGGTGGTCGGATCGTCCATCAGCGCGAAGCAGCCGTCGATCACTTCGCCCAGGTTGTGAGGGGGGATGTTGGTGGCCATGCCGACCGCGATACCGCCTGCGCCGTTGACGAGCAGGTTGGGGAAACGGGCGGGAAGGACCGTCGGCTCGCTTTCCGAGCCGTCATAGTTGTCGGCGAAATCGACGGTGTTCTTGTCGATGTCCGAAAGAAGTTCGTTGGCGCTCTTGTCGAGGCGGGCCTCGGTGTAACGCATCGCGGCCGGCGGATCGGGGTCCATCGAGCCGAAGTTGCCCTGGCCATCGACCAGCGGCAGGCGCATCGACCAGGGCTGCGTCAGGCGGGCGAGGGCATCGTAGATCGCGCTGTCGCCATGGGGGTGGTATTTACCCATGACGTCACCGACGATGCGGCTCGACTTGCGGTAGGGCTTGCCTGCGACATAGCCGGCCTCCTGACACGCATAGAGGATGCGCCGGTGCACGGGCTTGAGGCCATCGCGTACGTCGGGAAGCGCGCGGCTCACGATCACGCTCATCGCGTAATCGAGATAGCTCGACTTCATCTCATCGACGATGTCGATACGAGCGTATTCGCCGTCGGGGCCGGTCGGGTCGAGGTTTTCGGTCTGTTCGCTCACGCGCTAATGTCGTCTTCTGCCAAGCATTCAGGAACGGATATTCGGCTCTAGGGCATGGATCCAGCGATTGCCACCACAAGCGTGCACATGGCGTCAATTCGTACGTTCTTTTCCACAAATTCAAGGTGTGACGCGCTGGCCGGGCGGCATTGTGCGCCCCCTTGGATGAGACGCCTGGGGAACATGCTGCGGCCAAGTGCATTCAATCCGCGTTAAGCCGTAAGCCGTTAGGGCGGCTGCAAGGTTGCCAACGGTGGAATTCATCGCCATCACGCGGCGGACTGTCGAATTTACCCGGGAGAGGCGCACGAAGCGCATCCCCGTAGTGCAAGAGGAGTAAGCCTGGATCATGGCTCGCAAATTCCTGATTTCCCGTGTGGCCCTTGCGGTCGCGCTCTCGAGCGGCGTTGCGGTATCGGTGGCCCCGACGGCCGCTGTCGCGGCCAAGAAGGACAAGGAGGGCTCAGCCGACTACTCGAAGGAGTTTGTCGCCGAGTTCATTCCCATCCAGGAAGCTGACAAGAAGGCTCGCGAAGCTCTGGGCGGCACGCCCAATGACGAGACGATGGCTGCGGCCGTTGCGGTCATGAACGCGGAGCTGGGCGGCAACGCCAAGGCGGCCTACGAGAAGGCGGCCAGCGTGGCCACGACCCCGGACGACAAGAACGTCCTGGGCGATTTCATGCGCTTCTTCGCGATTATCTCGAAGGACAACGACCTCAAGATCAAGGCGCTCAAGATGCGCCTCGACAGCGGCAAGGTTGCGCCTGAGCAGATCGGTGCGGTCAACTATGACCTTGGTGTCACCTACTACCAGCAGAAGGACTTCGCATCCGCCGCGCCTTACCTGAAGGCGGCGAAGGATGCTGGCTATCAGGACCCGAACAACCAGCTCGACCTGCTGCTTGCCGACACCTACAAGCGCTCGGGTAACCCCGAGGCGGCACTCGCGATGGTCAAGGAAGACATCGCCGCGGCTCAGGCTGCGGGCCGCGCGCCGGCGGAGAGCTCGCTCCGGGCCGCGCTGCAGTCGGCCTATGACGCCAAGGACCTTGCGACTTCGACCGAATACGCCGCGATGCTGGCTGAGAACTATCCCTCGCCCGACACCTGGTATATTTCGTCCTCGATCGTGCGCCAGCTCGCCAGCCTGCCCAAGCAGCAGAACCTCGATCTCATGCGCCTGATGTACGAAACGCAGGCCATGAAGGACAAGCGCGACTACCTTGAGTACCTCGAAAACGCCGACCCGCGCGGCTATCCGGGGGAAGCGCTCAAGATCATGAACCAGGGCCTCGCCAAGGGTGCGCTCGCCAGCGCCGACCTCGGCACCGAGAAGGTGGACACCGAAGCACGCGTGAAGTCGGACAAGGCATCTCTGCCCTCGCAGGAGGCTGAAGCGGCCAAGCCCGGCGCGACCCTCGCCACGCTGACCAACGCGGGCGATGTGTTCCTGAGCTACGACGAGAACGCCAAGGCCGAGACTTTCTATGCGCGTGCCCTTGAAAAGCCGGGCGTCGATGCGAACACCGTCGCGCTGCGTCTGGGTATTGCGCAAGCCCGCCAGGGCAAGTTCGCCGAGGCCGAGGCGACCCTCGCCAAGGTTGGCGGTGCCTCGAAGCCGGTTGCGGAGCTGTGGTCGGCCTACGCCGCCAGCAAGTCCTGATCGACGGATAAGGGCAGGGCGGTCGGATCTTCCGCTTGCCGCCCTGGCCTGCAGGCCATGAAAAAGGCGATGGACGTGGTGTCCATCGCCTTTTTTCGTGTGGCCATGCAAATGGCCGCTTGTCGAGCGTGGGACAGGATTCTGTCCTGCGCTCGACAGAATAACCGGTGCCGATCAGTCGACGG
This sequence comes from Novosphingobium sp. BW1, assembly GCF_008107685.1. Taxonomy (GTDB): domain Bacteria; phylum Pseudomonadota; class Alphaproteobacteria; order Sphingomonadales; family Sphingomonadaceae; genus Novosphingobium. The sequence goes on along the minus strand of NZ_VIRF01000058.1, from coordinate 364,628 downwards.
GTTCGAATTCCTTCGTGTCCGGGTTCATCAGGTGCAGGATACCGTCCGAGATGGCGAAGAACGAGCCGCGCAAGGTGAGCTCGCCACTGGCAACCTTGTCCCTGACCCAGGGGAAGGTCATCAGGTTCTCGAGGCTGACGCGTACGCCGGCGTGCTCCATCTCGATCTCGGCGGCTCGGCCGCTGTCGCCATGGTCGGCAACGACCTTCTCGCGGGCCTCGTCAAGGAGCGAAATCCAGTCGTCGACGAAGCCGCCTGCGCCCGGCGCATTGCCGCGGAGGCTCTGGCTGAGCGCGGCCTTGCAGCCGCCGCACATGCCGTGGCCCATGACCAGCACTTCCTTGACCTTGAGCACTTGCACCGCGAACTCGAGCGCGGCCGATACGCCGTGGTGGCCGGGAGTGGTCTCATAGGGCGGCACCAGTGCGGCGACGTTGCGCACCACGAAGATCTCGCCGGGATCGACGTCGAAGATCTGGCTGGGGTCGACGCGACTGTCGGAGCAGGAGATCACCATGACCTGCGGCTCCTGACCGTCCTTGAGCTTTGCCCAGCGTTCACGGTTCTGGCTCCATCCGGAGGACCGGAAGTGGCGGTATCCCTCCACGAGATCTTCGAGCACGGGGGACTTGGCTTCGCTCATTGAAAGCTCCTTGGGATTATATGGCAAACCATTGCGGCAGGTATAACGCAGTTTCTTCCGTTGCGTTTCGCCCGTGCGACAAAGCACGATTGCGCGATCATTAGCGTGCATATTGGGGGTGGCAAGCGGCGCCTGGAGGGACTATCTGAGCTCCATGAACGATCTTTCCTCCGCTCCCAAGCCCGAACGCAAGCGCAAGCCCGACTGGATCCGCGTGAAGGCGCCGACCAGTCGCGGCTATGGTGAAACCCGCCAGCTGATGCGGGATCTCAGCCTCAATACGGTATGCGAGGAGGCGGCGTGCCCCAACATCGGGGAGTGCTGGGAAAAGAAGCACGCCACGGTGATGATTCTGGGCGATACGTGCACGCGCGCCTGTGCGTTCTGCAACGTGAAGACCGGCATGCCGGGCCGCGTCGATCCCGCCGAACCCGAGCATGTTGCCGAACTGGCGCTGAAGACGGGCCTTGAACACATCGTCATCACCTCGGTTGACCGCGACGACCTTCCCGACGGTGGCGCTAGCCAGTTCATCAAGGTGATCGAAGCCCTGCGCGCAGCGACCCCCAAGACCACTATCGAGATTCTAACTCCCGATTTCCGCGGCAAGATGCGGCCCGCCATCGAGGCCATCGCTGCCGCGCGACCCGATGTCTTCAACCACAATCTCGAGACGGTCCCCCGGCTCTATCCGACGATCCGTCCCGGCGCGCGCTACTACGCCTCGCTGCGCCTGCTCGAAGAGGTCAAAGCGCACGATCCCTCGATCTTCACCAAATCGGGCATCATGCTGGGGTTGGGCGAAGGCCGTCTCGAAGTGCACCAGGTCATGGACGACATGCGCTGTGCGGACATCGATTTCCTGACGATGGGCCAGTACCTCCAGCCCACGCCCAAGCACGCCGAAGTTGCCGAGTTCGTGACCCCGCAGGCCTTCAAGTCCTATGGCGCGATCGCGCGTGCGAAGGGCTTTCTGCAGGTCGCTTCGACGCCGCTGACGCGTTCGAGCTATCACGCTGGCGATGATTTCGCCGAAATGCGGGCCGCACGCGAAGCGCGTCTCGCCAAGGAACAGAAGAAGCGCTGAGTCCCAACGTCCCGCGGTCCCTGTCCAGAGCTGGACAGGCGCGGGCATGGAACTGGCCCACGGAAAGCCCGTTACACCCAAATGCCCGGAATTCATGAAACCTACCGGCTCCCGTACAGCGCGGAGCAGATGTTCGATCTCGTGGCCGATGTCGGCCGCTACCAGGAGTTCCTGCCTTGGGTCGTGGCGACCCGTGTCCGTTCGGACAGCGATACCGAGATGGTCGCCGACATGCTTGTCGGCTTCAAGGCGCTGCGTGAGAAGTTCACTTCGCGCGTCGAGAAGACCCGACCGCGCGAGATCCGCGTTCATTATGTCGATGGACCGATGAAGGACCTCGACAACGTCTGGACTTTCCATCCGGTCGACGAAAACAGCTGTGATATCGAGTTCGACGTGCGCTTTTCGTTCCGCAATGCGCTGTTCGAGAAGCTGGCGGGCCAGTATTTTGACAAGGCCTTCCGCAAGATGGTGGCCGCGTTCGAGACGCGCGCGAGCGAGCTTTACGGCGCACCTGCCAAAGGCTGATCCAGCGCGGTTGCGATTTGTAACCAAAGCGCCCGAGCCACACTTAAAGTGGTTTCTAAAGAAAACCCCGCAGGCTTCCTGTGGGGTTTCTTTTTGTAAGCGTTACCTTCTATCTATCTGAAAATAAACGATTTAAGGTAAAAGGAGTTTGAGCGCTGTCAGCGCTGCCTGATGGCGTACCGCCGCGCGGTCCTCGCCTTCGATGTGCTGCTGCTCGGCGTTGACCTCTTCGTCACCGCGAAAGGCGCGGGCGAAAACGACCGTGCCGACCGGCTTCAATTCGGTGCCGCCGCCAGGACCTGCAATGCCGCTGATCGCCACGGCAACGTCCGCGCGGCTCTGGCGCAGCGCGCCTTGTGCCATGGCCCAGGCGGTGGCGGGCGATACGGCGCCGAAGGCTTCGATCAGGTCGGGCTGGACGCCCAGCATTTCCTGCTTGGATTCATTGGAATACGTCACGAAACCGCGCTCAAGAACGGCGGAGGAGCCGGGCACTTCGGTCAGCGCAGCGCACACAAGACCGCCGGTGCAGCTTTCGGCCACGGCAATGGTGCGGCCCAGCGCCTTGTTCTCGCTGATCACACGCTCGGCGAGATCGAACAGGTCGGTCGGGAAGAGAAGCTGTTTACCCATGTCAGTCCTTGCAGATGGTCAGGCCGCCCAGCGCCTTCGAGCTGGTGGCACCTTGTCGGGCGATCGTCTCCGAGCGGGCCGCGACTTCGATGAAGAGCGCGATGAGCCCAGCGGTGTTCTGGGGCGGAAGCGGCGAGAGCAGGTCGATGGCGAAATCGATCTCCTCGCACGATTCCAGGTGAATGGCTTGCGCGACGAGGCCCGAAACGGTGGCATCGACGAGCGGCTTGAGCGTTTCGTCGGGAAGCTGGGCTGCGATTGCCCCCATGCCCTCGTCGCGTCCGCGGCTCAGCTTGAGGAAGGCCGAGCGAGCCTCGGGCCAGTACTGCTCCCGCGGACCGGAGTAGCGCTGGACAACTTCCTGTCCATGGGTGGACAGGAATGCGTTGGCAGGCAGCGCCTGACGGCAGCGCCGCGCCGTCCCATCGATCACCTGCGGGAGCGAATAGGTAAGGACCGAGCGGGCTTCGCTGCGGGTCAGGCAGGCCTGCGTGGCCGCACTGGTGAGCGTTGGACACACGGCAACGCTGGCGGCAAGTCCTGCGGCCAGCCCGCGGCGCGCATACCGTCGAACGCGAGAAGCAAATCGGGTCACCAGACGTCTCCTTGAAAAGCCTTTTGGTCAGAGCCGCACGAGGCTGACGGCGGCCTGGGCGGCAATGCCTTCGCGGCGGCCGGTAAAGCCCAGCTTTTCGCTGGTGGTTGCCTTTACGCTGACAATCTGCGGGTCAACGCCCAGAATCTCGGCCAGGCGTGTGCGCATCGCGTCGCGGTGGGGGCCGATCTTGGGCGCCTCGCAGACGATTGTCACGTCCGCATTGCCGAGCGCGTAACCCGCGTCGGCCGCGAGCGATGCCGCGTGGGCGAGAAAGCGGTCCGAGGACGCGCCCTTCCAGCGCGCCTCGCTGGGCGGAAAGTGCTGCCCGATATCGCCCGCCGCAATCGCGCCGAGCAGGGCATCGACGAGAGCATGGATGGCCACGTCAGCATCGCTGTGGCCGGCAAGCCCGTGGGTGTGCTCGATCTTGACGCCGCACAGCCACAGATCTTCGCCTTCTTCCAGCTGGTGGACGTCGAACCCGGTGCCCACACGCATGAGCGGGGCGGTGGGAGTGAAGTCGTGGCTGTAGGTCAACTTGTGCAGGGCTTCGTCTCCTTCGACGAGGGCAATGTCGCAGCCCCACGCCTGGGCGACCTGGGCGTCATCTCCGGCGCTGGCCGGGCTGTCCCAGGCGCGGTGGGCGTTGAGAATTTCAGCGAATCGGAAGGCTTGCGGGGTCTGTACCCGCCTCAGGTCCTCGCGCCGCGCGCTTGCTCCCATGCGTGGCCCATGCGCGCCCGGCTCGCTGTGGGCAAGACTGTCCACCACCGGGAGGACCGGGATTGCGCCCTTGTGGTGCTCCAGTGCGGTGAGCAGCCGCGCGATGACCGCCTGGGGCAGGATCGGGCGCGCGGCATCGTGAATAAGGACGTGCTCGGGGTGCGATCCGACAAGCACTTCTAGGCCAAGGCGCACCGATTCCTGTCGCGTCTTCGCGCCTGCTGTAAGTATCACCCCGGCGATGCCGGAAAGTGTTTCGCGCGCCACGGGACCCGTGTTCTCGGGGATCACGACGCAGATCGGGGCGATTCCAGCGGCGGCCAGGGTCTCCACCGAATGGCGCAGGACAGGCTTGCCGCGCCAGTTCACGAATTGCTTGGGAAGGGGCTGTCCGGCGCGCAAACCCTTGCCCGCAGCCACCACAACAGCGGCGACTCTGGGTGTGTCGGATATGGCACGGGGGGGAGTGGAAGTGCTCTGCGTCATCGCGATTGCGGGTAATCGCTTGCTGCGAAGAGGGCAATCCACTATGCGCCTGCCTGTTTTTTAGGCAGTGGTGCACAAGATATGACTCGACACGACACCCCCTTGCCGGCCGCGCCCGCGCTCAAGCCCATCGACATCGGTCCCGTCAGGATCGACTGTCCCGTCGTGCTCGCGCCCATGACGGGGGTTTCCGACCTTCCGTTCCGCAAGATGGTGCGCAGCTTCGGCTCCGGCCTCAACGTGACCGAGATGATCGCCAGCCCGGCTGCGATTCGCGAAACGCGCGTTTCGGTGCAGAAGGCGATGTGGGACCCGTGTGAGGACCCGGTCGCCATGCAGCTGGTCGGCTGCGAGCCCGAGCAGATGGGCGAGGCGGCGAAGCTGGTCGAAGATCGCGGCGCGGCGATCATCGACATCAACATGGGCTGCCCGGTCCGCAAGGTCGTCAACGGCGATGCCGGTTCGGCGCTGATGCGCGACGTGCCGCTGGCGACGCGCCTGATCGAGGCGACGGTCAAGGCGGTCAAGGTTCCGGTGACGGTCAAGATGCGCATGGGCTGGTGCCACGACAGCCTCAACGCCCCTGAACTTGCGCGTATCGCCGAGGATCTGGGGGCCCGCATGATCACCGTCCATGGGCGCACCCGCAACCAGATGTACAAAGGCAGCGCGGACTGGAGCTTCGTGCGCAAGGTCAAGGACGCGGTTTCGATACCTGTTATCGTCAACGGCGACATCTGCGGGATCGAGGACGCGGCGAACGCTTTGGAGCAGTCGGGCGCAGACGGTCTGATGGTCGGTCGCGGCGCTTACGGGAAGCCCTGGATCCTCTCGCAGATCATGCAGTGGTGGCGCGGTCAGCCCGTCGCTGCAGAGCCCGATTTCGGCACGCAGTACGCAATCATTCGCGAACACTACGAAGCGATGCTGGAGCACTACGGGCGCGATACCGGCGTCAAGATGGCCCGCAAGCATCTTGGTTGGTACGTCAAGGGCATCAAGGGCTCTGCCGAGTTCCGCAACCGCGCGAACTTCATCGACGACCCCGACGAGGTGCTGGGGGCGCTAGCCGAATTCTACGCCCCATATCGTGAGGCGCAGGCCGCATGAGCGAGGCGGCGGGCATCACCTTGCCCGAAGCCGACCGCGTGCTGGCCAGCCTCCCGCAGGCGGTCGTGCTGCTCGAGCCGGGCCTGCGCATCGCCTCGGTCAATCCGGCCGCCGAACAGTTCTTCGGCCAGTCGCTGCGGCGCTTGGCGGGAGCTGGCCTGCGCGATCTGCTCGATGTGACAAGCCCGCGCGTGCTTGATCGCCTGGACGACTACGAGACCCCGGTCTCGGCGCGCGAACTGACGGTGCAGGTCAAAGGCATGGGCATGCGCCGGATCGACCTCAACGTCGCGCCGGTTGCCGATCATCCGCGCTGGCAGGTGTTGATGATCCACGATCACACGACGGCCGAGGCTCTGGGCGACGATTCGGGCGGCTTCGATGCCACTGCGCTTCGCGGACCCGAGATCATGGCGCACGAGATCAAGAACCCGCTTGCCGGGATACGCGGCGCGGCGCAGCTTTTGTCGCGTCAGGTCGACGAGAAGGGGCACGCGCTGACCGATCTTATCACGGGCGAAGTGGACCGCATCGCCGATCTTATCGGGCGCATGCAGGACCTCAGCCGTCAGACGGCTCCCGCCATGGCGCCTTGCAATCTGCACGAGGCCGCACGCCGGGCCATTGACGTGATCCATGCCGGGCGCGCCGAGCACCCGGAATACTGCACCATCCAGGAGGAATTTGACCCTTCGCTTCCCCCTGTCCTGGGCAGCGCGGATGCTCTGGTGCAGGTCATCATCAACCTCTTGTCGAACGCGATGGAAGCCAGCCTTTCGCAAGCCGTGCCACGTGTCATGGTGCGCACCCGCTTTGCCAGCGGGTTGCAGTTGCACACCACCGAGGACGGCAAGCCGCTGCGCCTGCCGGTCGAACTGCGCGTGACCGACAATGGTGAAGGTGTGGCGCCGAACCTTCGCGAGCATATCTTCGAGCCCTTCGTCACCAGCAAGAAATCGGGGCAGGGGCTCGGTCTGCCGCTCGTGCGCAAACTGGTGCGTGAGATGAAAGGGCGTATCACGCATGAGCGCGACGACGTGAAGGGGCTTACGCACTTTCGCGTTCACTTGCCGCTTGCGAAGGAAACACGAAAGACACTCTTGGGAGGGAGGCCATCGTGATCGAAGTCCTGTTGGTCGAGGACGACCCCTCGATCGCGCTCGTCATTGACGCGGCGCTGGTCGCCGAAGGCGCGAACGTGATGCATGTCGAGACGCTTGCCGAGCGCGACCGGCTTTTGCAGCAGCATCGTTTCAGTGCACTGGTGACCGACGTCATGCTGCCCGATGGGGACGGGATCGAGACTTTGGGGGTGGTTCGTACGCTGTGTCCTGACATGCCGATCATCATTCTTTCGGCGCAGAACACGCTCGACACCGCCGTACGCGCTACCGACACCGGTGCCTTCGAGTATTTTCCCAAGCCTTTCGACATCGATGAACTGGCGCGCACCGTGTGTCAGGCGGCGGGCAACGCGGGCGGTGGAGATGCTCTTGAGGATGAGGACATCGTCGAGGATGGCCTGCCGCTGGTGGGCCGCAGCCCGGCGATGCAGTCGGTCTTCCGCATGATCACGCGGGTCCTGCGCAATGACCTCACTGTGCTGATCCTGGGCGAATCGGGGACCGGCAAGGAGCTGGTAGCCGAGGCGATCCATCAGCTCGGCAATCGCCGGGCCGGGCCGTTCATCGCGGTCAATACCGCCGCGATCCCGGCCGAGCTGATCGAGAGTGAACTGTTCGGGCACGAGAAGGGCGCCTTTACCGGTGCGGTCGCGCGCCATGTCGGCAAGTTCGAACAGGCGGCTGGCGGCACGCTCTTTCTCGACGAGATTGGTGACATGCCGATGCAGGCGCAGACGCGTCTGCTGCGCGCGCTCCAGTCGGGCACGATCCGCCGCGTGGGCGGGCAGGAAGACATTTGCCTCGACGTGCGCATCGTGGCGGCCACCAACAAGTCGCTCGAACCTGAGATTGCGGCCGGACGCTTTCGCGAGGATCTGTTCTACCGCCTCAATGTGGTACCCATACACATGCCGCCCCTGCGCGAGCGGCGCGACGATATCGAGGTTCTGGCCCGCCATTTCCTCCAGCAGGCCGCAAGCGAGGGGCTGCCGCGCCGGCAGCTGACCCCGGCGGCCTCCCGCATGCTGGGCGAGCAGGTCTGGCCGGGCAACGTGCGCGAGCTCAAAAATTTCGTTTACCGGCTCACCCTGCTGGCGCGTGAGGACACGATCGACGTGGAGGTCGTTGTCCCGCTGCTACGCCAGGCGGCGAGTGCGGAGCCTGCCCTCGAGGGCAAACCGGAAAGGTCTGATATCGAGACGGCCATTGTCCAGTGGCTGGAAAACGCGCAGCCCGCTTCGGGGACGATCTACGCTTCGGCGCTCGCGGCGCTGGAGCGCCCGCTCTTTGCCTCGATCCTGCGCCAGACCGCTGGAAACCAGCTGCGCGCGGCGCAGGCGCTGGGGATCAACCGGAATACCTTGCGCAAGCGCCTGAGCGAATTGGCGCTCGACCCTGAGGAATTCGCCCGACGTTAATCTTCGTGGCGGCACAAGGCGATCCGGACGCGGCGTCGTCTCGCCGATATGTGCCTGCGACCGAACGCAGTACGCAGATTTGGAACTTGCGCTGGCGCAACAGGGGTGTTGTATAGGTGCAACGATGAGTGCAATACCCGCAACACGACGAAACTGGCCACGGTGGTGGAGGCGATTCCAGATCGCGGCGCGCCGTGCCAACGTTTTCGCGGTGATCGCCGCGCTGTGCGTGGTCGCCTTCGTGGTCATGAGTTCGATCACCTGGATCAGCCTCAATTCAGGGTGGGATGCGGCGCGCCCCATTCCCTCCAATCTCACAGCCACGCTTCTGGTCGGCATGCTGGTGCCCGCGATGGCGCTGATCGTGCTTCTGGGGCGCTACATAGCCCTGCAACGCGCGGCGGAGAGTATCGGCGGCACCGGGCAGATGCACGTGCGTCTGGTGTTCATTTTTTCACTGATCTCGGCGATACCGACGCTGTTGGTGGTGGTCTTCGCTTCGTGGCTGTTCCAGTCGGGTGTCGAGTTCTGGTTTTCCGACAACTCGCGCGGCCTCCTTGAAAATGCGAACAAGCTGGCACGGGGCTATTACGAACAGACGGTGCGCGACGTCGGCTACGAATCGGTCGCGATGGCAACGGACTCTCGCCGTGAATTGGAGAGCTATCCTGTCGTTAGCCAGACCTTCCAACGTTTTCTCGCCAATCAGGTCCTGCTTCGTAATCTGTCGGTTGCGGCGGTCATCCAGATCGACTCCGATGGCGAGCAACGCACCCCCATCATCGTTGATCCGGACAACAAGTCCGAGAACAACCGCTTGAGCAAGGAAATGCTCGAACGCCTCGACAAGGGCGAGCCCTATGTCGCGGAATCCAAGAACAATCGGATTGTCGCCGGCGCGCCGATCGAACGGCAGTCGGGTGTCTACCTGCTGGTCGCACGTACAAATGACCTGGTTTCCCTCAGTCAGGGGCAGCGCGCCGAGAATATCGTCCAGGCCTACGAGGTGCTCACCAGCCGGGCGCGGATCATGCAGCTGCAGTTCAACGTCGCGCTGTTCGTGGCCTCGCTGGCGCTGGTCGGGCTCTCGGTCTGGTTCGCGCTGCGCTTTGCCGACCGACAGGTCCAGCCGCTCTACGAGCTGGTCGAAGCGGCGCGGCGCGTGGGGGCAGGCAACTATTCGCTACAGCTCGAGGGGCGGACCGGTACCGACGAAATCGGCCTTCTCAACCGCGCCTTCAATCGCATGACTGCGCAGATCGACAAGCAGACGCAGGCGCTTCTGGGCGCCAACCGCCAGCTTCACGAACGCCGCCTGTTCATTGAGGCCGTTCTGGAATCGGTGACTTCGGGCATCATCTCGCTCGACGAGAGGGGCTGCATCCTTCTGATGAACAGCTCCGCGCTCAAGCTCACCAATCAGGATGACGTACCCGAGGGCATGCCGATCGCCGAGCTGGCCCCGGCCATCGCGACCATGATCGAGAGCGATGATCGCAGTGGCATCGTCCAGTTCAGCCGTGGCGGCGAACTCCTGACGCTTGCCGTGAAAACGAGCCGCGATGCGACCGGTCACGTCATCACCTTTGAAGACATCACCCGTCAGTTGGTTGACCAACGCACCGCGGCCTGGTCGGACGTCGCGCGCCGTATTGCGCACGAGATCAAGAACCCGCTTACGCCGATCCAGCTGGCGACCGAGCGTCTCAGCCGTCGCTACCGCAAACAGATCATCGATAACCCGGAGCTTTTCGAGGACCTTACCGCCACCATCATCCGGCAGGTCGGGGACCTGCGCCGCATGGTCGACGAATTTTCCTCGTTCGCCCGGCTGCCCAAACCCGTGTTTCGAGCGGAAGACCCCGTGGCGCTCACCCGGCAGGCCTTGTTTCTTCAGGAAGTGGCCCGTCCCGACGTCGACTTCACCTTCGCGGCCGAGGATGAGATCGGCACCATCGATTGCGACCGCCACCAGTTCGGCCAGGCCATGACCAACGTCCTCAAGAACGCGGTCGAGGCCACGGAAACCAAGGCGCGCGAAGCCGGCGAAGGTTACAAGGGGCGGATCGCAGTGGACATCACGGCCAGCGGGGATTGCATCGAGGTGCGCATCGCCGACAACGGCATTGGCCTCTCCCAGGCACACGAACGGATCATCGAACCTTATGTCACCACCCGCGAAAAGGGTACGGGCCTTGGCCTCGCGATCGTCAACAAGATCGTCGAGGAGCATGGCGGCGACATGACCTTTACCCCCGCCAGGGGCGGCGGGACGTTGGTGACAATGCGCTTCGCAGCTGACCCGCTGCTGCGCCAGCGCAAGCAGGAGGCCGCCGAATGAGGGCGGCCATGCGGGAACACAGGCGCGTCGCGCTTGCTAGGAATGACACGAGAAACAAGAAGAAGATTGGGCCATGGCACTGGAAATCCTGATTGTTGACGACGAGCGTGATATTCGTGAGCTCGTTGCCGGGGTCCTGAGCGACGAGGGGTACGATTGCCGCACTGCGGGCGACAGCACTCAGGCGCTCGAGGAAATCGACAAGCGCCGCCCCTCGCTGGTGCTTCTTGACGTGTGGCTGCATGGCAGCCGCCTTGACGGGCTTGAGGTGCTCGACGCGATCAAGGCGCGCGAGCCCGAATTGCCAGTCATCATCTTCTCAGGCCACGGCAACATCGATACCGCGGTGGCGGCGATCGGGCGTGGTGCGGTCGATTTCATCGAAAAGCCTTTCGAAGCCGAGCGGCTGATCCACCTCGTCGGAAAGGCGACCGAAACCGAACGCCTGCGCCGCGAAAACGCCCAGCTGCGCCAGGACTTCTCGACCGGAGAAGAGTTCACCGGCTCGAGCGCCTCGATCAACCAGGTGCGTGCGACCCTGAAGCGCGTGGCCAACACCGGCAGCCGCCTGCTCATCACAGGGCCTGCCGGTTCGGGGAAGGAAGTGGCCGCAAGGCTTCTCCACGCCTGGAGCCCGCGCTCGGACAAGGCTTTCGTCAGCGTCAACTCGGCGCGAATCACGCCTGAGCGCTTCGAGCAGGAGTTGTTTGGGGAGGAAGCCGAGGGTGCGCTGGTGCGTCCGGGCCTCCTGGAAACCGCCGATGGCGGCACGCTGTACCTCGATGAAGTGGCGGACATGCCGCTGTCGACGCAGGCCCGGATCCTGCGCGTGCTGACCGATCAGGCATTCGTGCGCGTGGGCGGCACCCGCCAGATCCGCGTCGACGTGCGCGTTGTCTCCTCCACCTCGCGCGACCTTGAGAAAGAAATTTCCGAGCGGCGCTTTCGCGAGGACCTATTCTACCGCCTCAACGTCGTACCCGTGGCCATCCCGGCGCTGCGCGAACGACGTGACGATATTCCCGCGCTGATGGACCACTTCTTTGCGCGTTACGCCAACGAGCAGGGCGTGGCCCCGCCGCAGGTTTCGCCCGAGGCCATGACCGCGCTTCAGGCCTACGAGTGGCCGGGCAACGTGCGCCAGCTGCGCAACGTGGTCGAGCGTACGGTCATCATGGCCCCGCGCGAAAAGCTGGACCGGATCGAGCCCGACATGTTGCCCCCGGAAATCTTCAACGCCCGCGGCGGCGGCGATGGCGGCGTGGCGGTGATGATGAGCGCGCCGCTTCGCGAGGCGCGCGAAAGCTTCGAGCGTGAGTACCTTCGCGTCCAAATTCGGCGGTTTTCCGGGAATATCTCGAAGACGGCCTCATTCATCGGCATGGAGCGCTCAGCGCTGCACCGCAAGCTCAAGCTGCTCGGCATGTCAGAGCGTAAGGAGGAGGAAACTCCCGGCGAAAGCGAGGGGTGAGACACGCGCAAGGCGACCACCATAACTTTCGGATTTACTGCATTGCAGCAAGCGGGTAATTTCGATTCGCTTACGGCATGATCCGGGATGGGCATGCCAGATCGCGGACCGCATCAGCGGCCGCCAAAAAGAAGGAGAATACAATGGCTGATCGAACGCTTTCAGCACGGCCGAGAGCGAGCGCCTCCACGGAGGCTGCGGACACCAAGCCCGCGGCAGCTCCCGCGCAAACTGCACCTGCATCCGGCAAGGGCCAGAACCTTCAGGATCAGTTCCTCAACCTCCTGCGCAAGAACAAGACCCCCGTGACCATGTTCCTGGTCAAGGGCGTCAAGCTCCAGGGTATCGTCACCTGGTTCGATAACTTCTCGATCCTGCTGCGCCGCGATGGGCAGTCGCAGCTGGTCTACAAGCACGCCATTTCGACGATCATGCCCTCGACGCCCGTCGATGCGGCCCAGTTCAACAGCGGCGAGGGGGCCAAGAAGACCCGCGCGCTGCAGGACGTCTTCCTCTCCAGCATCCGTAGCGCCGGCGTGCAGGTGACGATGTTCCTCATCAACGGCGTCATGCTACAGGGCCGGGTTGCGGCCTATGACCTGTTCTGCATGCTGCTCGAACGCGAAGGCTATGTGCAGCTTGCCTACAAGCACGCGGTTTCGACGATCCAGCCGGTGACCCCGGTGGACCTTCAGAGCCACGAAGAAGCGGAAGACTGATTCCAGCTTGGACGACGAACTGAAAGGACAGGTTACGCGCGGTGCGCGTACCCTCGTCGTATATCCGCACATGCGCGGCAACCGGGGCAGCGCCGATCTGGACCCGGAAGCCCGCCTCGAAGAAGCCAAGGGGCTCGCACTCGCGATCGGCCTCGTGATTGCCGATGGCCAGATTATCCCGATCCGCGAGCCTCGCGCGGGCACGTTGTTCGGCGAAGGTCAGATCGAGAATATCTCGGTCGCCTGTAACCTCCATGAGGCCGAACTGGTGGTGGTGGACGGATCGCTCACCGCCATCCAGCAGCGCAATCTTGAAGAGAAGCTTAAGCGCAAGGTCATCGATCGCACGGGCCTCATCCTAGAGATCTTCGGGGAGCGCGCAGCGACCGCCGAAGGCCGCCTGCAGGTCGAGCTGGCCCACCTCGATTATCAGGCCGGGCGCCTGGTGCGTAGCTGGACCCACCTGGAACGTCAGCGTGGTGGCTTCGGCTTCCTTGGTGGCCCAGGCGAGACCCAGATCGAGGCTGACCGCCGGATGATCCGCGATCGGATGGGACGCCTGCGCCGCGAACTGGAGCAGGTACGCCGTACGCGCGGGCTGCACCGGGACCGGCGCGAGAAGGCGCCCTGGCCGATCGTCGCGCTGGTGGGCTACACCAACGCGGGCAAGTCGACGCTATTCAACCGCCTGACGGGCGCGGACGTTGTGGCGCAGGACCTCCTGTTCGCCACGCTCGATCCGACCATGCGCGCGGTGCGCCTGCCGGGCGTCGAAAAAGCGATCCTGTCGGACACCGTGGGCTTCATCTCGGATCTTCCTACCCAGCTCGTCGCGGCTTTCCGCGCCACGCTGGAGGAAGTGACGGCAGCCGACGTGATCCTGCACGTACGCGACATCGCCAACCCCGACACCGAATCGCAGAAGCGCCAGGTGCTATCGGTTCTCTCGGATCTGGGCGTGATCCCGCGCGAGGACGATGAGGAAGAACCGGGTGAGGAACCCACGATTCCGATCATTGAGGTCTGGAACAAGTGGGACTTGCTCACACCCGAGCGGGCAGAGGAACTGCGCGAGGTTATCGACTACCGTTCGGACGAGACGATCATCCCGCTCTCGGCGACTACGGGTGAAGGCTGTGAGCATTTGCTCGACGTTGTCGGCCATGGCCTCAACGCCGATGCGAAGGTCTATACCTTCGTGCTTCCGGCGGCCGACGGTCAGCGGCTGGCCTTCTTGCATGCGCGGGGCGAAGTGCTCTCCGAAGTCGCGGACGGCGAGGACGAAAATGGCCCCCGCATCCGGATCGAAGTGCGCCTAGCCGAGCGTGAACTAGGCCGTTTTCGCACGCTCTGACGCTTTCACCGCCTGCCAGAGCGCTTCCTGCGCGTCGAGATCGAGGTCGGCAAAAACCTCGTCTCGCTGGCTGGCGAGGGTTTCCATGCCCCGGAAGCGCCGTTCAAACTTGGCGTTCGCGGCGCGAAGCGCGTCTTCGGGCGCGATCCCGTTGAGCCGCACCAGGTTGACGGCGGCAAACAGCAGGTCGCCGGCTTCCTCCAGCTTTTCCGCATCCGAAGCCTCGGCGAGTTCGACAAGTTCCTCGCGCACCTTGTCTTGCGCGCCGCTCGGATCGGGCCAGTCGAAGCCGACACGCGCGGCGCGCTTCTGCAATTTTTCGGCGCGCATGAGCGCGGGGAGGGCAACCGCAACGCCATCGACCGCGCTCGTTTCCCCCTTGGCCGCACGTTCTTGTGCCTTCAGCTTCTCCCAGCGCTCGGTCTGGCCGGTTTCCTCGTCGCCCTCACCGAAGATGTGCGGGTGGCGCGTTTCCAGCTTGTCCGCGATCGCAGCGGCGACATCGGCAAAGGCGAAGGCGTCCTGCTCTTCGGCCATGCGCGCGTGGAAGACCACCTGGAGAAGCAAGTCGCCCAGTTCCTCGCGAAGGGCAGGAAGATCCGCGCGCTCAATAGCGTCGGCGACCTCGTAGGCCTCCTCGATGGTATAGGGCGCAATCGAGGCAAAGTCCTGCGCCCGGTCCCACTCGCACCCGTTCACCGGATCGCGCAGCGTGGCCATAATGGAGAGCAGGCGGTCGATCTGGTCGTGACGGGAAGCGGTGGTCATGGCTGTCCTTGCGCAGATGGGAAAGGGGAGGCAACGGTGCGCCTCCCTCTAGCGCTCAGAACAGCTTGGCGTCCATGGTCATGATGGTTTCGGGGCCCGCCTCGATCTGTGCGGCAAGCGCGTGGACCTGGGGGAGCATCCGGGCGAAGAAATAGCCAGCGACTGCACGCTTCTTCTGCGCGAGGGCGCTGTGCTCGCCGTTGCAGGCCGTGACCATGCGCACCCACATCCAGCCCAGCGAAACCAGCGCGACAAGCCGCAAGGTATCAGTGGCTGCGGCGCCCAGCGCCTCGACATCGCCCTTCTGCGCGACCAGGCTCTGTGCGATCCGGCGCAGCGCGACAAGCGCCTCGGCAAGCTGCGCAGCGAATGGCGATCCCTCCGCTGCGGCAAGATCGCTCTCTACCAGGGTGAGGAAGCGCGCCATGAGATTGCCGTTCTCCATCGGGAGCTTGCGGCCGACCAGGTCCATCGCCTGCACGCCATTGGTGCCTTCGTAGATCTGGGTGATGCGCGCATCGCGCACGAACTGCTCCATCCCCCATTCGTGGATGTAGCCGTGCCCACCAAAGACCTGCTGGGCCTTGACCGTCGTCTCGAAGCCCATGTCGGTGAAGGCGGCCTTGATGACGGGGGTCATCAGGAGAACCATGCCGTTGGCCTGGCCACGTACCTCGGGATCGGGGTGGCGCGCGGCGATGTCCATCTGCATCGCGGTCCACACCGCCAGCGCGCGCCCTGCGTCAAGGAAAGCGCGCCCCTCCAACAGCATTTTGCGCACGTCGGCGTGTTCGATGATCGCCACCGGCGCGCGGGTGTTGTCCGAGGAGCGGCCCTGCAGGCGTTCGCGCGCGTAGGTCGCGGCCTTCTGGTGCGCGGCCTCGGCAATGCCCAGACCCTGGATGCCAACGAAGAGGCGCTCGTTGTTCATCATTGTGAACATGGCGTTGAGCCCGCGTCCAGGCTCACCCACCAGCCAGCCGATGGCCTCATCGTAATTCATCACGCAGGTCGGCTGCGCGTGAATGCCCATCTTGCGTTCGAGTGCGCCGACAGACATCGTATTGCGGTCGCCGAGCCCACCACTCTCGGCGGGCAGGAACTTGGGCACGAGGAACATCGAGATGCCCTTCACCCCAGCCGGAGCTTCGGGAAGGCGTGCCAAGACGAGATGTACGATGTTGTTTCCGAAGTCCTGATCGCCCGAGGAGATGAAGATCTTGGTGCCGGTGACTTTGTAGCTGCCATCGCCGACCGGATCGGCGCGGGCGCGCAGGAGGCCAAGGTCGGTGCCTGCATTGGCTTCGGTCAGCGCCATCGCGCCACAGGTCTCACCGGTGATAAGGCCGGGGAGCCACCGGGCCTTGAGTCCCTCGCTCCCATGGTGTTCGAGCGCTTCGGCGGCCCCGCTGGTAAGGCCGGGGAACAGGCCGAAAGAGACGTTCGCGCCGCTCACCATCTCGTCGAGGAGGATCTGGAGCGTGCGCGGGAGGCCCTGACCGCCGAAGTCGGGATTGCCGGAGAGGCCAACCCAGCCAGCCTCCACGAAGTTGCGGTAAGCTTCGGGAAAGCCTTCGGGTGTGGTGACCTTGCCGTCTTTAAGCGCGGCGCCCTGTTCGTCGCCGGGCAGGTTGAGCGGGGCGAGTTTCTCCGCGGCAAAACGAGCGGCTTCGGTCAGGACTTCGCCCGCGAATTCGGCCGAGACATCCTCGCAGCCGGGCAGGGTGGCGATCTGGCCATCGAAATCGAGCACCTGCGTGAGCAGGAAGCGCATATCCTCCACGGGCGGCGTGAAGCTGGTCATCGCGCAAACATCCTTTCCAAACCGGGTTCGAGGGTCTGACCCTTCTGTTACGCGATCCTATGTACCAAACAGTTGTTACAATCAAGTTGGCGAGCAGTTCGAATAGGTGTCGAGGGATGAAGGACTGTCCGCCACGCGAATATCCAACGCGTGGCACATGGTGCCCAAGCCAGGCTCGCCGGATGTTTCCTCCAGGAAAACGGGAAGGGGAAATACGGTATGTCGGGATGGGATCGACGCGGCGCGCTGGGTGCGGGGTTTGCAGCACTGGGGGCGCTGGCATGTGTGGCGACAGACACAGCGCTGGCGCGGCAGGGGGATGGTGGTGTGCCGCTGGACATCGGGACCGCAGAGGGGCGTTTGCGGACCTTCATGATGCTACGCGGTGCGCTGGACGAAAGGCTCACCATGAGTTGGGTTTCGGCGCGCTACTACGGCGTTGTCGAGGATCGGATGGACCCGCTATTCGCGGTTGTCTCTGCAGTCTTTTCGCGCTCGCGCCAGCTTTCCGACGGTCGCTTCGAGGCGGTCAACGCCGAGATTGCCTGGTTCGCCGATCCGGTCACCGGGGCCGCTCTCGATACCTATCGCAACCCCTATACCGGCGAGGATGTGCAGGTGCCGCAGGGGGGATATGCGCCTTCCAAGGTGCGCTTCGGTCCCGAGCTGGAACTGCAGCTTGAGAAGGATATCCCCGGGCTGACGATGGAGCACGAAGTGCTGCCCTTTGACCTGCGCGGCGATGACCTGTGGGTGACCGAGCGCACGCGGACCGCGATGCAGGTGCCGGGCGTTGCAAAGCCGTTCCGCTATTCCGAAAGCAACACTTACCATGCAAGCTGCGCGGCGATGGAGGCCCCAGGTGCCACGCGCGTGCCGGTCTCGGTGTCGTTCACCAATGTCTGTTCGTGGCGGCCCTGGATGAACATGGGGGACAGGCCAGGGCACCTCACCGCGACGGGGGTGGGCGCGCACAACGCGGATTGGGCGCAGATGCCGCCCGCCTGGATCGCGGCAACGCGCGCGCGCCGTCCCGAGGTGCTGGAGGATCCAACCGAGCTGCTTGCGCCGCTCTGGAGTGCCTGATTACTCCGCGCTCATTCGCGGGATTTCATTCCCCGGATGAGCGTGTTCACCAGATAGCTGTTGTCCCATTCCTCGGGGTTCTCCTGCGTGGGACGCGGCGGGTTGCCCCCCATGCGCAGCACGACAAGATCGTGCCCCGGCGCGATGTCGACGATCTGGGAGGCGTTGCCGTCGAACAGGAACAGGTCGGGATCGAGATAGGGTTCGGAATGCAGAACGCGCGGGCCGGGCTGGTCGGGCGCGCCGAAAGGGCGACGCTTGACATAGGGAGCGCCGATCCACACGCCGAGGCCGAAGTGTGGGTTCTGCGTGGTGCCCGTGCGCATCTGCGCCACGTAGCCTTGGGGGAGTAGCCTGCGCCCTTCCCATGTCCCGTCGTGAAGGAGCAGCACGCCAAGCCGCAAGAAGGTCTCGGCGGGGAGCATCATGCAGCAACCGGAGTGGGCCTCGCCGCCGGGCCGATTGAGCCAGAACGCACCACCCATTGCACCAATGGGGCGGAGGACTTCGATGTCGACGAATTCCGCGTAGTCCAGGCCCGTGGCCCGTGTGATGACTTCGCCCACGAGGTCTGCGGGGGCGTTAGCGTACGAGTAGAGCGTGCCCGGTTCGGCGATCATCGGATAGCTCGCGATGATGTGCCGGGTGTGCTCGGGCGAAAGGAAGCCGAGGTTGAGTGGGCTCTCGGGGGCCGGCGAGAAGCTCTGGTGCTGCATCCCCGAGCGCATGTCGAGAAGGTGGCGCACCTTGATCCGCCCCTTCTGCGTGCCTGCAAGCTCAGGGATGAACTCGGCGATTGGCTGATCGAGCGAGGTGATCTTGCCGAGCGCGATCGCGCGGCCCACGGCAATTGCGGACAGCGGCTTAGAGAGCGACTTCGAGACAAGCGGCGTAGTGCGCGTCACGTCTTCGCCGTACCACTCGAGTGCAACTTTGCCCTTGTGCCATACGATCAGCGCGGTGCTGTTCATACGCTGGACATAGGCGGTAGCATTTTCCAGAGCGGTCTGGTTGATGACCGTCTCCGGCGCGGAGGGTAGGGGTGTCCAGTCCGGCGCACCAACGACCTGTGCCATCGGGGTATAGACGAACTTGCTGTAGTCGGTGACGTAGACTTCAAGCCGTTTGCGGTAGACGGGATCTTCGAAGGGCTTCGTGGGAGCCGCGTTGGCACCCTGGGTCGGGGCGGCAAGGCTCGCGCACAGCAGCGCGGCGGCTGTCGTTCTTACATGCATGCGCTTGTGCCTGAGACCCACCCTTCTGCACCTCCCTCAATGTGTGCCGCGAAGGTGGCATGATCGTCCGCAGGCTCCGTCCGGCCTTTGAGGTGCTGTCCACCAGTCGGACAACGGAACAGAAAAAGCTCGCGGGTAAGGGGGCTTGGTGCCGATCCTGCGACGTGAGGGGTCGGATTGTCGGCCGCCGGACACGCGGTCGTGCGGATTGATGGACAAGCAGGGGAAATGCCGGGATGATGAAATCGACTGTATTCATGGGCGTGGCCCTGGTTGCCCTGACCTTGGCCACGCGGCTGTACGCCGCGGACATGGTGACGCCCACGGGCTTGGAGGCGTCCACGCCGGGCGTGCAGGCAGACGGCGTGCGCGTGCTGCCTCCTGAAGCGATCTGGCCGCACGGCGCGCCGGTGGACCAGAATTGGCCCGGGCTTATCGACCAGCCCGTCACCGAGGAAGCGCGCGACGACGGTGAGAGCCTCTGGAACGTCACGGTACCCAGTTATCAGGCGTTCCTGCCCGATCCGGCCAAGGCCACGGGCGCGGCGGTGATCGTCGCACCGGGCGGCGGTTTCCGTCTTCTGGCCATTCACCACGAGGGCTCGCGCGTGGCGCAGTGGCTGGCTGACCATGGTATTGCGGCCTTCGTCCTCAAGTACCGGTTGATCCAGACCCCTCCGGGTGAGACCAACGAGGCGATGCGCACGCGCGTCAACACGACCATGCGCCCCGGTGTCGGCGGCGAGCCGGGTGTAACGGATGGGCTGGAGGCTCTGCGCCTCATTCGTGCGCGCGCCCAGGACTACGGGATCGCGCCTGACCGCATCGGGGCGGTCGGCTTTTCGGCGGGCGGGCACGTTGCGGGCAAGATGGCACTGGTCGAAGAGGGCTCGCGGCCCGATTTTACCGGGCTCATCTACGGATTTCCTTTCGGGGAAAGCCTGCCCGAGCTTCCACCGGCGAACCTGCCCTGGCCCGAAGGCACGCCCGAGGAGCCGTGGCTGCGCCCGGCACCAACGCCTGCGCCGGGACGGCTCGCGCCGGTATTCATGGCGGTCGCGCAGGACGATGTCGCGGTGGGGCAGGGCTTCGACGCCTGGCAGGCCGCGCTCGAGGACGCGGGCTACAGCCCGGAGACGCACCGCTACGAACGCGGCGGACACGGCTTCGGTATGAAGAAGGCCGGAGGCACTCAGGACCACTGGATCGAGGAATTCGCCTGGTGGATTGAGGCTGAGGGCTTCACCATGGCCGATTGATGGCACCCAAGGAGATATTCGTATGACCCGAACTTGGCTCGTCACGGGCGCCAATCGCGGCATTGGCCTGGAATATGTCCGGCAACTGGCGGCAGCTGGCCAGCGGGTCATAGCGACCTTCCGCGATCGGGAAGCGGCCCAGCAACTCTCGGCGCTCGCGTCCAAGTATCCGGGGCGTGTGCGCCTCGAAACCCTTGACGTCGCGGACGCGGTTTCGCTCGTGGCATTCGTCCAGCGCCTGGGGGATGAGGCCGTCGATGTCCTCGTCAACAACGCCGGGCTCTATGGGGGCAGCTGGACCAGCGATGCGCCGCGCCAGTCGTCCGAGGGCATGGACTACGCGCTCTGGGAAGAGATCCTGCGGGTGAACACCATCGCGCCCTTCCGGCTGACCGTAGCCTTGCGCGCGAACCTGCGTGGCAGCGCTCAGCCGCTAGTGGTGATGATGGGATCGGAGCTTGGCTCGATCTCTGCCAATACCATGGGCCAGAGCCACGCCTATCGTTCGAGCAAGGCCGCGCTCAACATGGTGATGAAGGGATTGTCGATCGATCTGGTCGGGGAGGGCATTGCGATTGTCTCCATGGCGCCAGGCTGGACGCGCACCGATTTGGGCGGCCCGGCCGCGACATGGTGCGTGGACGAGAGCGTCGCCAAGCAGCTGGACGTGATCGCGGGCCTGGGCCCTGTGGACACCGGACGCTTCCTCAACCTGCTTGGGGAAGACGTAGCTTGGTGAAGTTTGGTCCGCCTGTCGGATATCGTATCCCTAAAGCGGTGCGTGCACGCGGCGAAAGGAGAACACCACGCTGCCATAAACGCCTTGCGTTGAAGATCCTTGATTTAACGCAATTGGCACATGGACTTATTCGGAGCTTCCCCCCTCGATGACCGATCTCTTCCCGAGCGGTACCTTGTCCCAGGCCGCGACCGCTTCTGCCCAGACCAATCCCGGTGACGGCAAGGTGGGCACATCCGTCCTGCTGCGGTATGGCACGGGCCAGTTGGGCGCGCAGATCTTCCGCGACACGCCCGCGGTGCTTCTGCCGCTCTTCATGACCACGATGCTGGGGGTTGAAGCCTGGCTCGCCGGGCTTGTCGTGCTCATTCCCAAGCTCTGGCTCATCGCCTGTGACCCGCTTGTCGGCGCCTGGTCGGACCGCATGCGCAAGCTCTACGGGCGCACGCCCTTCCTGGTCGGCGGTGCGATCCTGACGAGCCTTGGCTTCGTCGCGCTCTTCACGCTGACCGAAAGCGCGAGCCCGATGGTCTCGGCCGCGCTCACCTGTCTTCTGTTCTTCCTGGCCTCAACGGCCTTCTCGATGTTCTCGGTGCCCTATCTGGCGATCGCCGCGACGCTTTCGCCCGACCCGCACGAGCGTACCCGGATCATGATCTTCCGCATGATCTTCTCGACCTTCGGCGTTCTTATCGGTGTCGGCGTCGCGCAGCCGATGATCTACTGGCTGGGCGGGGGCGATCATGGCTGGACGATGATGGCGCTGACGCTGGGCGCCGTGTGCCTTGTCACCATGCTGGTGACCGCGATCGGGCTTGCCCGTGTGCCGATGATTGAGGACGATTCCGTACAGGGCAGTCTCATCAGCCAGCTCAAGGTGATTGGCACCAACAAGCCTTACCTGATCCTGGTTCTCACCTGCCTTATCCAGAACATCGGCCAGGCTTCGGGCTACACCGTGATCGGCTTTGTCTTCCTTTATGCGCTGCAGGCGGTCTGGATCATACCGGCCTTCATCCTCGTGATGTCGATAGCGGGCATTGCCGCGCAGCCGTTGTGGTTTACGCTCTCGCGCCGCTGGGGCAAGGAAAAGACCTACGTCTTCGCCTCGGCCATGTGGACCGCAGTCACCGTGTCCTGGTACTGGATGGCGCCCGCCACCGACGAGATCATGACGTTGCCCGGCGTTGGCGTTATGGGCACACAACATCTTCTTGTGCTGGTGCGCGGAGCGCTCATCGGCATCAGCAATGCCGCTTTCATCATGCTCGCGCTCTCGATGCTGACCGATACCATCGACTTCCAGCGCCGCCGGGCTGGCGCCGCGAACGAGGGTGTGTTTGCCGGGCTCTTCTCCGCCATCGAGAAGCTCTCCTTCGCACTGGGGCCCGTCATCGCGGGCCTCGTCATGAGCGCCTTCGGCTTCGTCTCTTCCAAGGGTGGCGCGGTCGAGCAGACCCCGCACGCGGTTACCGGCATCCTGCTGCTCTACAGCCTGATCCCAGCGGCACTGCAGGTTGTCAGCCTCATCGTCTTCTCGCGTTATCGCATCGCCAAGGACTGACCGCAGTCATGCAACATTCCAGGCTCCGCCGCGCTTACGTACCCTGCCGTTTCGGACAGCTGCACGTGCGGATCGCGGAGCCGGAAGCCGTGCCGGTCGCGCCGCCGCTGGTCTGCTTTCACCAGACGCCGAGCCACGGTGGTGACTGGGATGCGGTGCTGGCGCTGATGAGCCGGGACCGCTGGGTAGTCGCCCCCGACACGCCGGGCTACGGGCAAAGCGATGCGCCGCCCGAACCCGCCTCGCTCGAGGAACTGGCCACGGCGCTGTCCGAAGGGCTTGAGGCCCTGGCCGCAGGCCTTGGCTTCGCACTTACCCGCTACGATGCGATGGGCCATCATACCGGCTCTGTCCTTGCCGCTGAACTGGCCCGATACGACGGCCGCGTGCGGCATCTGGTATTCTGCAGCCTGCCGGCGTTCGGCGAGGCAGCGCGCCAGGACATGTTGCGTGGGATCGATGGCATGTTCCCGCCGGTCGACGGCAGCCTTGCACGGGCCGAGCAGCTCCATGCCTTCCAGTCGAGCTTTGCCGACCGCCGTCTCGATGGTGCGCAGCGACAGGTCGCCATGGCCGAATGCCTGCGCCTGGGCGAGCGCATGGACTGGGGCTACCGTGCGGTCTTCGAATATGATCTGATCGCGGTCCTCTCTGCGCTGCCGCACCGGGCACTGATCCTCAACAGCGAGGATGACCTGAACGCGGTGACGGGTGAAGCCGCGCAGCTGCTGGAACGCGGGATTTATCGCGAACTGGAAGGGTGCGGGCACGGGTTCCTGGCCTTTGCCGATGAAGCCTTCGCGCGCGACGTGCGCGCTTTTCTCGACGGAAACTGACACAAGGAAGACGATGATGGGCAGGAGCGGCACAATCCATACAGGCTGGCTGACGCGTGCGGCGCTGGGAGCAGCGCTGCTGTGTGCTAGCCCTGTGGCACTTGCGCAAGGCGCCGGGCCGGCCCCCACCCCTGCGCAATTGGAAGAGGGCTCGCGCGAGGTTCGTGAAGGCGCGGTCGCGCCACCTGATTACGCAGATCCGGCCATGTGGTCGGCGGGCCCTGAAGGGCCGGGCCCAGCCAGAGCCCTGCCGCAAGGCGCAACCCCAGCGGCCAGCGATCCGGGCGTTGCCGTGTTCTACGTTCACCCCACGACCTTCCTGTCCGATAAGGACGACTGGACCCAGGATCCGGCCGATGCTGATGCGAGCCGCTGGGCCGATGAGAGCGTGGTTCAGCGTCAGGCCAGCGCGTTCTCGGCGTGCTGCGAAATCTGGTCTCCACGCTACCGCGCGGCGAGCACCAACGCACTGCGCTCGCGCGCCCATACCGACGCGGCCTATGCCTTGGCCTACACCGATATCGAGCGGGCCTTCGACTGGTTCCTGAAGCATATCGGGGATGAGCGCCCGTTCATTCTGGCCGGACACAGCCAAGGCGGGAAGCACGTGGGGGATCTTCTTGAAAAGAAGGTTGCCGGCACGCCCCTGCAGGAGCGTCTCGTCGCGGCCTACATCGTGGGCATCAACATTGCCGAGGCCGAAGTGCCGCTACGCTTCGGGTCGGTGCCGGTATGCGACCATGCCGACCAGACCGGATGCCTTGTCCAGTGGAACGCCATTCTCGCGGGAACCGACCTTGATCCGATTGTCTCGGCCTACGAGAAGAGCTTTGCCGATATATACGGCGCGCAGGCCGGGCAGCAGATGGTATGTGTGAACCCGGTCACCTTCGAACGCAGCCAGCCGTCCAACCTTTCGGCACAGGCCAAGGGCGCAGTGCCCGGTTCGCCGGGCTTCGGCGCGATGGCGCCCTTGCGCAAAGGTGCGGTTGCCGCCCGTTGCGAGCGTGGAATGCTGGTGGTCTATCCGGCACCGGGCCTTGGGCTTGAGCCGCTGCCCGGGACAGGTGTGATGCACTATCACGACATCGGTTTGTTCTGGGCGGATATTCGGGCGAATGCGCGCTTGCGTGCGCAGCGCTGGCTTGCAACACATCGCTAACCGCTGCGCGAATAAAGGATGCAAACCTTGCACGGCGCTGTGGCATAAATGTCTACATCTTATAACAATTAATTGAAGAATGCGCAGGCACAGCACTTTGGTGCAGCTTTCAGACAGGTAGAACCTGCTAGAGATAAGCGGTTTATAAAGGCTCAGCCAGCAAGGAAGGACATAGGATTTCATGCGGAAGATCGTCTCGCTATCCACTCTCTCCATGGTCGCCGCGGCGACGGCCATGCTCGCACCGTCGGTCGCCTCGGCCGATGCGGCGCGCGGCAAGCAGCTGTTCATGCGCTGCATGGCCTGCCACACGGTGAACAAGGGCGGCGCCAACAGGGTTGGTCCGAACCTCGCCGGTGTCGTCGGCCGCAAGGCGGGCGCGGTGAAAAACTTCAAGTACTCGGCCGCCATGCAGAAGGCGGACCTGACCTGGGATGAAAAGACTCTCGACAAGTGGCTGGCCCGCCCCGCGACGGTCGTTCCTGGCACGTCGATGGTTTTTGCTGGCCTTCCCAAGCCGGAAGATCGCAAGTCGCTGATCGAATACATGAAGGCAGCGGGCAAGTAAGCATGACGATGGGTTCTGAGCATTCGCGCCGTAGGGTTCTGGGTGGTTCGCTGGCTTTGGCAGCGGCATTGGCGGCAAGGCCGGTGCTGGCTGTGGATAGCCCTGCAATGACCACGCGTACGCTCATGGCTCCGGGAGCCCGCGAGGTCTCGGTGAGCGAGTGGCGGCCCGAGAGCACGGCGCGCGGAACCATCCTCTTCTCGCATGGCGCGGGTTCCGCGCCATGGCATTACGACCTCATTCTCGCGCCATGGATCGCAGCCGGGTACCACGTGCTCGCGCCGCTTCACGTGGATTCGCGCGAGCATCCGCGGACCAAGGACTTCCCGGGCCTTGCCAGCTGGAAGACCCGGATCGAGGACATGCGCTTGCTTCTCACCGAGATCGGCGACACGCCGTTCATTGCGGCGGGCCACTCCTACGGTGGCCTTGTCGCAACGACACTGGGTGGTTCGCAGGGCGTGATGCCTGAGGGAATGTCCACGCCGTTCTATCCGCGCCTTGCCAAGGCCGTGGTCGCCTTCTCGCCGCCTGCACCGGTGCCGGTGCTGATGACGGCGGAAGGCTATGGCAAGATTGCCGTTCCCGCGCTTATCCAAACCGGCACGATCGACAATCCTCCGGGCGTCGACGATCCCGAGAGCGAGGCGTGGAAGGGCCACCTTGCACCATTCGACACGGCGGCCGAAGGGGGGAACCGCTACGGTCTCGTGCTTCAGGGGGCAAACCACTATTTCGGCGGCATCATCTGTGATGACAGCCAGCCCGGCCCGCCGCAGCTGGCGCAGATCGACCTTGCCAACAGGTACGTGGAGCTGTTCCTCGAAGCCTACGGCCAAGGCGATGCAGCCGCGAAATCCGCACTCGATGCGCGGATTACCGATGCGCTGCCCGCGCGTCTGATGGCCAAGTAACCAGGTTGCATCCGTCACACGGCCCCCTGCGGTGGGCCGCTGATGATGAATCTGATCGCCCTCCTGTCCGCTAGCCGGACAGGAAGGCGATCCAGTCCGCACCGAGATGCCCGAAGGGTCAAGGTATAATCCTGCAAAGCCTGGGCCTGACATCGGGCGAGAGGACATTACGAATGGACGAACACACCATCATTTCCCTGACGGTCGAGGACGCCACGGCGGAGAATACGGCCGCGTTTGGCGATATCGTGGGACGGCAGGCGCCGGTCGAGCCGGTCTCGGTGGACTTCTACAAGGGAGCCGTGCGGATGAGTTATCCCACGCGTTTCACGTCCGAGCACCCGGTCGAAATGACGCTAGCGCAGATGACGCGCCGCGAACCTGAAGTGCGCTACATGGAGCGCCACTTCCAGCACACGCAGGCGTTCCTGCCGCTGGGCGGCAAGCCCTTCATTGCCGTCATGGCTCCGCCGAGTGAAAGTGAACTGCCCGATCTCTCCAAGGTGCGCGCGTTCCGCTTCGACGGTACAGCGGGCTTCTCGCTGCACCTTGGTACCTGGCACGAATTCCCCTTTGCCATTGAGGACGAGACCGATATCGTGGTCTTGCTGTCGAGCCAGACGGGATACGATCTCAAGGCAAAAGACGCCGAGACCGAGGAGGCCCACGGCCCCGATCTCGACAAGAAGGACATCGTTGCCCGTACTGGCAACGTGTTCCGTTTCGAATTTACGGAGTGACCCTGACAATGGTGGAACGCAAGAACCGCGAGCGTATCGCCCGGTCCAAGGGCAGCCAGCCGGTCGTCTTCGAGAACGAGACGGTCGATGCGCTGGCGAGCATGGTCCTGTCGCTCATGGGCGAGGTGGTCGTCCTCAAAGACCGGCTCGATGCCAACGAGCGCCTGCTCGCCGCGGCAGGGCTGCACGGTCCGGCCAATGTCGACAGCTTTGCGCCCGACGCGGCAGCCAAGGCCTACCGGGCGGGTTACCGCGAAGGCATTTACGACCGCGTGCTGGGGGCTGGGCGCGACAAGCTGGTGCCCCAGGCGCTGGCCGAACAGCAGGAATACGAGGGCGTGCTCGACGCGGTCACCCGCGACTAAGCGCAAACCGGACATACATCCTCACGGCGGGAGACGGCCATGGAACAGTATAAGCAGGAACATTTCGGCCACGCGGTGATGCCGCAGGCCAACCACGACGAACAGGCGCTTGAGGATCATTTCCTTGCCATGCGTGCGTGGACCAACCGCAACATCGATCCGCTCGACCGGCGCCTCCTCGACGAGGTCATCGTGCCTGAGGTCGAGAAGGAAACGGGTGCGGCTCCGACGAGCAGCCGCCAGGTCCGCCAGAAGCTGGAAGCGCATCCGCTCCACCAGTACTGGCTGACGCTTTCGCTGCACTACCAGGACCGTATCTGGTACGGGCTCGATGCCGCGATCAACCGCCAGTACGACGAGCTTTCGGAGAAGGTCGGCGCGCAGGTTGCAAGCCCCAAGGGGTCGCTCACTCTCAACCCCGAGCTTGAGATTCCGCGCTACATCGCGGCCTTCGACCATCACCGTATGCCGGGCAGCTACGTGGTTGATACGTCGGACTTCGATTTCCGTGCAGGCGCACTCTACGATCGCTTTGCCTCTACGTACCTGCGCAATCTCAATGGCGGGTGGAAGAACGACGGGCGCGGGCACACGCTCGCCAGTCACGTGCAGGATTTCCATCCCGACTTGAAGCCCAAGCGCATTCTGGACCTGGGCTGCTCGGTCGGCCACTCGACGCTGGCAATTGCCGAGGCGTTCCCGGATGCCGAAGTCTTCGCTCTCGATGTCGGTGCGCCGATGCTGCGCTACGGCCACGCTCGTGCGGAATCGATGGGCGTTCCCATACATTTCAGCCAGCAGGACGCCGAGCACACGAATTTCGAGGACGAGAGCTTCGATCTTGTTTGCTCCTCCGCCGTGTTGCATGAGACTTCGGCCAAGGGCATGCGCGGTGTCTTCAAGGAGTGTTTCCGCCTGCTGCGCAAGGGCGGCGTGATGTGCCACGTCGACGTGCCGCCGCGCCATGAGCACATGGCCCTGTGGGACCAGATGCGCTGCGACTTTGAAAGCCATTACAACAACGAGCCGTTCATGACCTCGCTTGCCCGGACCGACTGGGTCAAGGTGGCGACCGATGCCGGCTTTGACAAAGAAAACGTCCACGTCGGGTATCGTAAGGGCACAACCGGCCTGAAGCCCGACCGCGCGGACTTCTTCACCGAGGGGCACCCCGAGGGGCGCGCGCTGCTCGGCAGCTGGTATGCGTGTTCGGCGACCAAGTAAGGTCGCCGAATCCCTCAGATACCATAGATGGAACGGGCCGTGCTGGAGAACAGCGCGGCCCGTTCGTTTCGGGACAAGTCGCGCGTGACGAGCTTGAAGGCATTCCAGATCTGGCCGTAAGTCGAGGCAGGCCGGTTGGCTGGCCAGTTGCTCTCGAACATGCAGCGCTGGGGGCCAAACAGCTCGATGGCCGTCTCGATCCAGGGCTTCCAGTCGTGCGCAAGCGAAATGGACGTTGTTTCGGGTCCCGCCATCTGCCCCATGAAGGGGCCGAGGCCACCGATCTTGGTAACGATGTTTGGGCACTGCGCAAGGCGCGCCATCGCGGGGCGCCACTCGGCAAAGGTCGTATCGAGCTTGCCCGCATAAGGTCCGAGCCCGAGGGGGCAGCCAAGGTGTTCCAGCACGATGGTCGTGTCCGCACAGGCTGTTGCAAGGTCCGCCAGCTCGTCCATTTGCGGGTGAAACAGCCAGGATTCGAAAATCAGTCCCTTGCGTCCGAGCAGGGTAACGCCTTCGCGAAGGGCCTTGTCCTGCAACAGCTTCGGATTGTTATGGATGCCTGCAAGTGGTGCGAAAGAGGCGGTCGCGATCGAGTTGCGCACGCCGCGAAGATGGCCTCCTGCAGCCTCGTCATGGCGGGCGAGCAAGGCTTCGAGCCCGTCTGTACGGGTCAAGTCCACTTTGGCAACGATGCCGGATGCAAGGCCGCTTCCGCGATGCGCCTCGGCAAGTTCACCAACGTACCGGGTCTCTCCGAGCGAGCGTGCGGCGTGCGCGCCTGCGGCATCGTACATGATCCCGCATTCGATGAAGACGCTGCCCGCAATGCGGTGTCCCGAACGCGCGATGTCGTCCGCGAAGTCCTGCGCCAGATAGCGTTCGCCCGCTGCTTCAGGATCGGGAAAATCGCGCAGATGGAAGTGGGGGTCGACTATCTCGAGCTCGGGTTCCAGCGCGGGTTCCTCGGCCATGGCTCCCGCCGCGCGCCCCGGGAGCGGGAGCGCACCGGCGGCGAGGCCGAGGCCCAGTGTGCCAAGCGCGGCGCGGCGGTCAATGCCGCTCATTTCGATGCCACGCGCGCGAAAAAGGGCAGGGCCCTTTCCAGCGACCGTGTCGGGCAGTCGAGCGGCATCATGTGCCCACATTCGGGCACCACCGCCAAGGTCCTATCGTGGGTCTTGAGCGCGCTGAATGCCTTGAGCCCATGCGTCTCCAGCTTGGTTTCGTGATCCTGGTCCGACCACAGCAGAAGGGTCGGGACCGTGATCCGCGCCAGATCGGCGGGCGTGCGGTCATGGTCCATTGCGGCAGATACCTGGCCTGCAACCGCAGGGTCACGCAGCATGCGGTGATTTAGGCCCGTCCAGCGGGTGACCAGTTCGGGCGTCACCTTACGGTCATCGACTACGTTGGCGAGAAGGATCTGGCGCCAGTATTCCGGGCGGTGCCAGCCTGGGTGCGTGGCGTCTTCGGCCAGCACTTTGCGGAACTCCTCCGGCAATGTCGCAACGTCGAGATGAATGGGGCCCGCGGCAATGTTCGAGAGGACGAGACCATCGAGCCGCTCGGGATGTGCGGCGGCATACGCTGCCGTCGGCGTGCCTGCGCTCGAGGTACCAACGAGCGTGAAGCGCGCGATGCCGAGCTTGGTCATCAGGGCATCAATGAGCTGGATCTGGTGCTTGGTCGAATAGTCCCCTTGCGGGTTCGGGCCGGAGAGACCGGCCGGCGCCTTGTCGTAGCGGATGACGCGGTAGCTCTTGGTCAATTCCGCAGCCCAGTTGTCCCACTGGCGCAGGCTGGCAAAGGAGCCGTGGACGAGCAGGATTGCGGGGCCCTTGCCTTCATCTACGAAATGGACGGGCTCACCTTCGATCGTGGCAAACTGGGAGTTGGGCAGCGCATAGCCGGCGCGTAGCGTGTCGTCGCCCGGATAGTCGGGCGCGGCCGAAGCCGAAAGGGCTCCCGTCGCACTGAGAGCCAGAGCCGAGCCAAGCGCCAGAAGAGGGCGGGCCATTCGCATCATTGGATGTCCTTCGTGTCGGTAGCCGAGGGCTCGTCGCCCAGCGTTGCGTCGAGCCAGGTGCGCAGGTCCGCCCCGGTCTTGTCGGGCAGTTCCAACATTGGGTAGTGGCTGACATCGGGGTAATGGATCACATCGACAGGCGCGTTAGCGAACTGTTTGACCGCGTCATCGGAGAGGTACTTGGGGAGCACCGGGTCGGCATCGCCCCATTGCAGCAGGATCGGCACGCGGATCTGTGCGGCCTCATCGCCCGCGCCCTTAGCCCAGACGGCCTTCTGGTTCGCGGCGTAGTACTGGCGCACGTTGTCGAAGCCGCCGGGAATGTTGTTGGTCTGGTAATACCACTCGACCGTCTCGTCGGTCAGCCGCTCGGGCTTGCCGTAAAGTTCGGAGAGCGAGACGCGGTAGTAGTAGGGCGGGTAGTAGTTTGGCACGAGGTTCTCATGCACCCACACCATCGACCACAGCAGACGACTGAACTCGGGCGGCGGAGGGGCCTTCAGGGGCAGGGTAGAAAGCGCGAGAGCACGTACCTTCTCGGGGTGCTTGGCGGTGTAGAGCGTGGAGATTGTCGACCCGCTCGAGGTGCCTACGAGAACAAAGCTCTCGAGGCCCTTGCGTTCCACGATCTTCTCGAGGAGCTCGACGATGCCGGGCATACCGCGCGAAGGCGTTGTGTCGGTGGAGAGGCCATAGGGTGGCCAGTCGAAGCGGATGATGCGATAGCTGTCCTTGAGCTGGTCGGTCCAGCCGTCCCATTCGCGCAGGTTCGTCATCGAGCTGTGCAGCATGATGACGACCGGGCCGTCGCGAGGGCCTTCGTCGCGCATGTGGATGTTGGCGGTGCCGTATTGCTCGAAGGTGGAAGGGGGCGTCGCCTGCGCGGCCTTGACCTCCTCGTAGGACGGGTTCCACCAGCCCAGGCGCATCGTTAGCAGGACAGCGCCTGCCAGTACGATCACGGCGACCAGCGCAATCGCCAGTCCCTTCAAAAGACCCCTCATCAAATCGTTCCCCCCGGAATTTGTGGTGCGTGAAAATGAAACGGGGCGGGTGCCTGTCCGGCACCCGCCCCGTAAATGTTGTCAGGCCAGTTCCCCGTCGATGAGGGCCGCACATTCGCTGCCCCCGTTCGCGCGGGCTTTTCGCATCGCTCGCCAGGAAAGCGCATAGAGCCCTGCCGAAATCAGCAGGAAGGGCAGGCAGACCCAGGCGATCGACCAGCCCACTTGACTCTCGTCCTGAAGGACGCGCTGGGTGAAAGTCGCCACCAGAAGCGGCCCGAGGCTGGCGCCCAGGATCGTGTTCAGGACCAGCGTTAGCGAGATCGAACTGCCGCGCATCCGCGGAGGCACGACCGACTGGAGCGTTGCGAACATGACCGTGCCGATCACCGAGAACACCGCGTTCGAGGAGGCGACCATGACCGAGGCCACGTGCAGGTCGGTGGAGATAACCGCGAAGATCGAGGGCAGAGCGAAGAACGGCGCCAGCGAGAGGATCGCGAAGCGCGCCATGGTGTTGCCCGAACGCATCGAGCGGTCGAGAAGGGTACCGCCCAGAAGCGGACCGAAGGCCGAGAAGACGATCGAAACCGGGCCAAGGAAGCTCGCCATGAAGCCGGCATCCGCGCCGTAGCTGCGGATCAGCATCGTGGGGGCCCAGGACATCGAGCCGTAGGCCACGGTGAATACCAGTGCAAAGGCCAGGTAAAGCGGCATCAGTATTGCGCGGTTGCGCCAAAGGTACGCCGCTTCCGCAGCGCCAGGAGCACGAGGCACACCCTGCGCAGCCACGTCCTGGCGGGGCGGCTCGCGCGTCAGGAACAGCATCGTCGCGGACACAAGCAGCCCGATGGCGCCGAAGATCACGAAGACCATGCGCCAAGGCACGAGGTGGCCCACAAAGGGCAGCCCATCGAACGAACCGGCGGCGGCCGCAGCGACGAGGAGGCCCGTCACCGAGATGGCGATGCCGTTCGCAAGCCCTTGGCCCATCATGTAGACCGAAATCGGACGCCCGCGCCGTTCGGGCGCAAAGAGATCAGCGATGAGCGAAATCGCGGCCGGGCCGAGGGCAGCTTCGCCGAGGCCGACCATAAGGCGTGCGCCGAACAGCCAACCAAAGCTCTGTGCAAGGCCGCTGCCGATGGTTGCCACGCTCCACAGCGCAATGCCGCCCGCAATCAGGTTGCGACGCGAAATACGGTCGGCGAGGAGGCCCATGGGCAGGCCCATGAAGGCATAGAAGAGGCCGAAGGCAAGACCTTGGAGAAGGCCAATCTGCTCATCGCTGATGCCCAGGTCCCCACGGACCGGGTCCACCAGGATGTTGAGAGCGGCGCGGTCAATGACCGAGAGGATCCCGGCCAGGAACAGCATGCCCACCATGACCCAGCCCTGAGCCGGTGAGGGGCGGGGCGCGGACGCGGTGAAAACCGGAGCCGCAGAAGCGGCTCCGGTCGAAGTCGAGGAAACGGGATCCGTCATGATCAGAGGAGGCCAGCTGCGCGTGCGCGGGTCTTTACGTAATCACCCAGCCAGTCGAGGTTGCGGAAGCGCAGCGTGCCGCGGCCGACTGCAGTCGAGCTATGCGCCATCCCCGCGATCAGGCGGAAACACTTGGCCATGAGGAAGAGTTCCTTGTTGTCCTTTTCTTCCTGGGTGAAGGGACGCACGCTCTCGTAGCCGTTTTCGAAGGCCTCACCGATCTTGGGGTCGAAGCCGTAGAACAGGTTGCCCCAGACGAAGTTCTGGACGTCCTGCATCATGAAGTCTTCGCCCGCCGCGTCGAAGTCGAGCAGCGTGATCTTGCCGTTCTCGTCGACGTGGACGTTGCTGGGGTGGAAATCGCGGTGGCACACGCCCAGTGGAACCTTGCCTGAAGCGGCCAGCTCGTCGAGGCGCTTGTCCAGGTTGGCAGCGATGATCGGATAGTCGCGCAGGTCGTCGGGACGATCGTACACGAAGTCGATCAGCGCAGGCATGCAGATGTTGTAGTCCTTGGCCGTGTCGGTCGAGAACACGTGGTCCTGACCCGCCCAGTCGTTGCCGTGCAGGTGCATCTGCGCCATCGCCGCACCGATGCGGAAAGCGGTTTCCTCGGAGAGACGCTCACCGAACTTCACGCCGTCGGCCCAGTCGTACATCGCGATTGCGCGCTCACCCTCGGGCGAGTTGACCTTGAAGTACAGCGCACCGTCGTGCTGGGGCACCGCGACCGAAGCCGGGAAGCCGATCTGGCGCAGATAGTCGAGGAAGTTCAGCTCGTAGGCGACATCGTCGACGTCGCGGTAGGTCTTGCGCCACACGCGAAGCGCGTACTTTGTCTTCGCGTCCTGAACGAGGTAGACGTCGTTCATGCCGCGATAGAGCAGGAAACAGGTCAGCTCGCCCTCGATCGGGAAGCGGCGGGCCACTTCGCGCGCGATGAAGTCGGGGTGCAGGACCGAGTGCGAGACCTCAGCGGTCGGAAGGTCCGTGTTGATCGAAGAAGTTGCAGAGTTCATTTGCTATACGTTCCGGTGCAATATCGAAAATGTCCCGGTCGAGATCGGGCATTTCCGTGACAGTGCAGCGCTGCATCCGTGCGGCAGCCTTCAGGCTCGGTTCGCGGATCTGTTCGGCAGGCTGCAGAAGTAAGGCGGGCTGTTCGACCATTTCGAGGCGGGCGTAGTCGTACGACCAGACGCCTTTGTATGCCCATGTGAAACGATCCAGAACGTGCGCCTTGTCGGCAAAGTTGAAGACGGCCTTTTCCAGCGGAACCTTGGGGTCACGAGCTCCCACCACGTATTTCCAGAGATTGGAGAGCAGGTCTATGATGACCGTGCCGTCCTCGTCCGGAGTGGGGAAGGTCTCGGCGTAGGCAAGCTTTTCTCGAAGCGTTGCCTCGTCGAACATCGGGATGCCTGTCAGCGCCACCGAACGGACCCGGTCAGGTCGGGCCAGAGCGAGTTCGCAGGCAAGAAGCGTCCCGGTGTGAAACCCGTAGAGATCGACCTTGCCAGTCAGTTCGCCGCTTTCGGCAAGGGCATCGAGCCCATCCGAAAACGCCTGCGCGTAACCTGCCATTCCCGGCGGGGCCGGAGGTGCATCCGACATCCCGTAGCCAGGGGTATCGAATGCGTAGACAAGGCGGTTACGTCCCAGAGCCTCAATCAGTGCCTCGTATTCGTAGGAGGACGATGGGTTCTGGTGCAGGAGAACGACCGGATTGCGATCCGGGGCCGCAGAGCCGCAGCTGCGGTAATGCAGATGGCCGAAGCGGCAGGATGTATATCCACGACGTATCCGGGAGCTCTTATGCATGCAAATCACTGTGCGCGATATCGTTCCCGCTTTGCAAGCGCGCGCAAATTTGTTCGCACAGCGGTGATTTGCGCGTCGGTGCCCTGGCCGGAAGTCCGGATGCAAGAAGGGCCGCTGCGCGGTGCAGCGGCCCTTCGGGGATGCCCCGCCGGCGCAAGGCCGGCAGGGGCGCATGATGCCAGGATCAGAAGTTGTAGCTGGCCTGCAGACCCCAGGTGCGCAGCTCGGGCAGCGCGAGGTTGAGGTAGGCGTAGGACTGGCTCGCCAGCAGGTACGAGGGTTCGAGCAGGTTGTTCTGCGCGATCGAGGTGTACTGCTTGTTGTTGAAGAGGTTTGTGACGAACCCTTCGAGCGTGAAGTCCCCCTTGGTGAAACCGATGCGGGCGTTCACCTGGGCGCGGCCGTTGATCCAGGTCTGGTTGGCCGGATCGACATACTGCTTCGACTTGTAGCTGAGA
This sequence comes from Novosphingobium sp. BW1, assembly GCF_008107685.1. Classification (GTDB taxonomy): domain Bacteria; phylum Pseudomonadota; class Alphaproteobacteria; order Sphingomonadales; family Sphingomonadaceae; genus Novosphingobium. The sequence goes on along the minus strand of NZ_VIRF01000058.1, from coordinate 329,332 downwards.
TCGCCGCGGGCGAAGTAGCTGAAGTCGTCCCAGTTGGCCACTTCGCCGGTGTACATGAGTGCGAGGTTGCCCGAGTACTCCGAGGTAAGCGGCAGCGTATTGCCCTTGAAGTCGTCGCCCTCAAAGCCGGTCCGCAGGGTGACGGCGGGGTTGTCGAACGAGCGCACCGAGCTGCCGTTCCAGGCGCCCGAGGCGGTGATCGAGAAGCCGTCGATCGGCTCGGCCATGACGTCGAGCTCAAGGCCGTAGACGTTGCTCTTACCCGAGTTGGCGACACCGCGCACGATCAGTGGCGCGCCATCCGAAGCGAAGATCACGCTGCGGTCGTTGTGCTGGTCCTTCCAGGTCGCGAAGTAGGCCGCCGAAGTGACCACGAGGCGCCCGTTGAGGAAGCTGCCCTTGAAGCCGAGTTCATAGTTGTCGAGCTTTTCAGGCTGCACGATGACGCCCAGGCCGATTGACTCTCCCGCTTCCACTTCGGCCTGCGTGCCGGCGATGAAGCTGGTGTTGAACGAGCTCAGGCTGACGTTAGCCGCCTTCGACCACGAGGCGTAAACCATCATGTCGGGCGTCAGGTCGTAGTTGATAATGACGCGCGGCAGGAAGTTATTGAAGGTCTGGTTGTAGAAGGATTCCAGCGGGGCGAAATTGCCTGCGGGAAGGCCGTAGATCTCGGCCGCATCGGGCGAGATGTTGGTGCCTGCACCGCCCGCGAACGCGTAGATCTTGTCGCGCTGGTAGCGGCCTTCGAGGTTGATCGAGAGCGCGTCCGTGATCTCGTAGCTCAGGCTGCCGAAGATACCGTAGGTGCGCGCCTTCTGCGGAGGCTGGCGGGCGCCGGCGGACGCCGGGATGCCGTACTGCTCAAAGTTCGAGACGCTAACCAGGCCAGGCGTCGCCGACGTGTAGAGGTAGCTGGCACCCAGCATCGCCTGGAGCGGGCCACCATCGTCGAAGGACAGGCGCAGTTCCTGCGAGAAGTCCTTGTTGCGACGTTCCACAAGATAGGGAAACGACCAGTAGGTGCGCAGGCCGTTCGCGGGCGTTGCCGCGAAGTTGGTGAAGGCGCTGCTGTCGTAGTTGTCGAGGTCGGCGAGCTCGGAATAGAACTCGTTGTTGTAGCCGGTGAGCGAGGACACGGTGAGCCCGGTGTCACCCAGTTCGTAGTCCACGTTCATGTGCAGGTGGTAGTATTCGCGGCTGAGGCCGTACCCGTCCACGCCCTTGCCGTGCGAGGTGATGCGGTTGGTGTCATCGCCCAGGATCCCGGCGAGCAGGGCGTCCTCGGGGGTGTTCTGGGCCGGGCTGTAGCGGCTGTCGAGCTTGGGCACCGCGCCGCAGATCCAGGGCAGGCCGGCAAGCATGCAGTTCGACATGTCGGGGATCACGATCTCGCCTGCGTTCGATCCCGAGAAATAGGGAACATTGGGCGAACCGTTGTTGGAACGCACCTCGTAGGCCGAGGCCATGCCCTGCGCCGAGGGGCCGTCCTTGTCGCGGCTGTACATGCCGAAGGCCTTGACGGTGAGTTGCGAGGAGGGCGTGAACTCAAGCTGCAGCGTGCCGATGTCGCTCGACTGGTCGCCGAGCGTCTGGTTCGGGTTTGCACCGTTGGTGTAGGAGCCCGACTTGCTCATCGAGCGGCCGGTCAGGCGAAAGCCCAGGATGCCCGGCACGAGCTGCCCTTCGAGCGAACCCTGCACGTCGAAGTTGTCCCGCGTGCCGACCATCGCGCGCACGTTGCCACCGAAACTGTTGGCGGGCGTCTTGGTGACGACGTTGATGGCACCTGCAAAGGCGTTGCGGCCGAAGTAGGCGTTTTGTGGGCCCTTCAGGATTTCGATGCGTTCCGGGTCGGTGATGCCCATGAGCGCGGTGGCCGAGGCGACCGGCACGCCGTCAATGAAGCTGGCGGTGAGCGTCGAGCTGGTGGTCGAGGGCGTCATGCCGCGCAGCGTGATCTGCTGGAACGAGCGGTCGTTGCGGCCCGAATTGACGTTCGAGACGTTGATGCCGGGCGTGTTGAGCACGACGTCGTTGATCGAGCGGATCCCCTGCTTCTCGATTTGATCGGAGGAAAGGGCGGTAATCGCGATCGGCGTTTCGAGCAGCGATTCCTCGCGCTTGCGCGCGGTCACGACGATCGAGGAGCCGGCCAGGCCCTCCGACCGGGCGGTTTCGGACTGCGCCTGGGCCGGGGCGGCAACGCCCATTCCCAGCAGCGCGCTCACAACCATTATGGATGCGCCCGAAAGCTTGGTCTGAAGTCGAGTGTTCATTAGACTTTCTTCCCCGCTTGTATGTTCTCTCACGCCTCTTCGCGCCGGTCGTTCGAGCCGTGCGCGCCCTCGGACGCGGAGAACTGTTATGTGGGCAAGGCGCCGGTCTGTGCGGCGGATGGTCCAAACCCCCAAGCAGGACCAATCCGCAGCGCCTTGCGGTACCTGCCTCGTCGCTCCCCTTGAGACGACTCATCACTGCAGGTCCACGGACGTCAGGATTGGTTGCAATGGAAAAATAGAAATTACGACTGCGGTGCAGTATTCGCCTGTCGGATGAATTTTGGCGATTGCCCGTGGAGTTTGGACATATGGCTACTTCACTTTGCCAAATGATCCTCACTGGTTCGAAGTTACTTTTGTATTGAAAATAAAACAAAAAAAGAGGCTCCCATCCGGTGATGGGAGCCTCCGAACATGCGAAAATGCGTGGCGTAGCAAAAATGTCACGCCATCAGGTCAATGTCGCACCAGTGCCCTCCGTAGTGGCCATGCGGGCCGCCGCGAGCTTGTCCTCATCCAGATCGTAGGCCCACAGGAAGAGGCCGTTGATACCGAACATGATCGCGGGGATCACTGCGAAGCCCAAGGTCAAGGCCAGAATGGCGCTCTCGGGCTGCTCGACAATCTTGCCGCCAGTGGTCGGAACGTAGTGCAGCGCCTCCAGAAAGATGCCCAGGACCGCGACGCCAAGCGCGTAGCTGACTTTCTCGATGACGGCGATGGCGCTGGCGAGAAGACCCTCGCGGGCCTCGCCGGTGACGAGGCGGTCATAGGACTGCGTGTCGCCCAGCATCGAGATCGCCATGAGGATGATCGCGCCCGAACCCACGCCGCCAAAGGCACCGCGAATGATGATACCGGTGTTGGTGATGGTATTGTCTGCAAAGAGCCAGCTCAGCGTCACCAGGCAGAAGATGATGACGCCCATGAGGTAGGTCTGGCGCTTGCCCATGGTGCGCCCCGTACGCACCCAGAGCGGCATTGCGCAGGCCGTCGCGATGTTCTGCGTGATTGCAAAGACTATGAGGCCCGAGTAGCCCACGCCCAAAACGTTGAGCATGTAGAGTGCCATGGTCGAGGCGACCGAGGCAAAGGAGAGGAACTGGAAGACCTTGGCGCCCAGCAGCATCATGAAGGGGCGGTTGCGCGCGATTGCGCGGATTTCCTTCAGGCCCGGCAGGTGGGTGCCGGTGCTCGATTCCTTGTGCTTCTGCGTCGGCATCGAGAGCGCGGTTGCGGTCATCGCGCCGCCGATAATGAGTGCCATGACAAGGCCCATCGTCGCAAAGCCGGATCGGTCGCCGCCACCAGCTTCGATCAGCCAGCCGGTGCCCGCCAGCGCCAGCAATTGACCGATGGAGACGAACACGGTGCGGAAGCTGATGAGGCGGGTGCGTTCATGGAAGCCCTCGGTCAGTTCGGCCGGAAGCGCCATGTAGGGCACGTTGAAGAGCGAATACGCCAGCGAGTAGATGAGCAGGCCTGCGCTCATCCAGATGATAAGCCAGGTGTCCGTCAGGACCGGCGGGGCAAAGAGCATCAGGAACGCGATGACGGAAAAGAGGGCGCCCGCGGCCAGGAACGGCTTGCGGCGGCCCCAGCGTGTGCGGGCCCTGTCCGAGAGCGAGCCCACGGCAAGGTCGATGACCGCGTCGGCGAGTTTCGATATCATCAGGAGATAGCCCGCGATCTGGGGCGACTGCCCCAGTACCGTTGACATCATGAGCGGGAAATAGGTCGAGACGGCGTTGAGCATGATCGACACGCCGATGGTGCCGACGCTGAAGCCCAGGCACAGCTTCGTGCTGAGCCTGGGGTGGTCGGTCTCGCCCTGCTGTGCAGGTGCAGAAGTTGTCATGTGTGCGCTTCTCCAAGGAACGCGCCGATCGCGTCGGCCTTTGCGGCGGGCGACCCCGCCGTCGACACGGCTTTGCCGTTGTCGAGCAATTCAAGTGCTCTGGTCACCGACTCGTTGAGCAGCGCCAGTTCGGTTTCGGGTTTGAGCAGGAGCGTAGGCGCCGCGACCAAGCCCATGCGTTCGAACGCCTTGTAACGGAACGCGGCAATGTAGGGCTTTGGGTAGGTGTCGAGCGTCTTGAGAACATCAAGTGTGATGCGGTGCAGAACCTGCGGCGGCGGCATGCCGACTGCGAGGCGCCGTTCCGGCTCCTTCATGAAATGCGGGAAGAACAGTGCCTGGTCCCGGCAGAAGTTGAAGGCCCAGATAAGGTGGCGGCCGTATTCGTCGGGTTCGACAACGGGGGCGTAGTTGGCGATCACTGCCTCGCGCAGGTCGTCGGGGTACTCGGTGATGCCGTCAAGAACGAGCTTGCGCACCCGGGCTGGGTAGGCCGCGGCCAGTTCGCAGGCGATGCGCGCGCCGGTGTGGGTGCCGTAGGCATCAACCTTTTCGTAGCCAAGAGCCGCGCACAGGCGCTCCATGGAGCCTGCGAAATAGGCGATATCGGGCTCTTCGGGGGTGGGCGCGACGCTGTCGCCGTTACCCAGGGTGTCGGGCGCGATGATCTCGCCAAGACAACCGGCTTTGCGCAGCGCATGCATCAGATCCTGCATGAACCAGGACGATGCGGGCGAGGCGTGGAGCAGCAGGACCGGCACTTCGCCCGCGCGTGCGGCGGGCAGGCGGCGCAAGTGGAGCTGGCCTTCCTCGAGGCGCACGAATGCGCGTTCGATTTCGGTGGCAGGCGTGCTTTCCGAAGCAGGGGGCGTATGTGTCATGATCAAAGCCTATCCTCGGTGCGATCAAAGCCGAGCCCATCTGGGGCGCAATAACCGGCAGGCGGACAAGATCATCCGAACAGGGGTACGGCAAGGGGGGTCAATAGGCATGCTTGGGTCATGGCGATACCAACATATACAGACGCCGAACTTCTTGCCTGGCTCGAGAAGTCCGGCCCGATGAACATGGCGCGCGCCGTGGAGATCATGGAGCGTCACGACCTGGAAGGCTTGGTCTTGGGCGAGCCGGTCAACGTCTTCCACGCCCTTGGCCACTGGCCCCAGATCGGTCGTACCCGCATGGCGCAGCCGCCGGGCACGTTCGCGGTGATTACCCGTGCGAAGCCCGAGGAATTCGGTCTGGTCACCAGTCGCTTCCTCCACCATTACACCTGGGCTGACGGGCGCGACCGCAGCGACGTGCACTGCTGGCTTTATACCACGCTGGGCGACGAGGGCGATGAAACTCTTTCGGTCGTCCCGCCTGGTCCCGTCCTTCCGCAGCGCGAAAGCGCCCCGCTCACTCAGGTCGAAGACCATCGTGCACGTACGTCCGAGCGTGAGGCCGGCGCCAACACCGCCGCCGGCGACGCGGGCGCGGCGATCGTTGCCGCGATGCGGGGAATGGGCCTGTGGCAGGGCCGTGTCGGCTTCGACCACAGCGTTATTGCCGAAGTTGCCGCGCGCCACGACCACCCGGGCGCCCTGGTCCAAGCCGACAACATCCTGCGCGAGATCCGCCTCATCAAGTCGCCGCTCGAACAGGCTTTGATGGCGCGCGCTGCGAAGGCCAACGTCGATGCGCTGAACGCTGTCGGGCAGGCCGTCCGTGCGGGCGCGGTTCATCACGAACTCATGGCGCTGTTCCGTCTCGAGGCCGCCAAGCGGGGCAACGGGGCGGTATTCCTCAACGTCGACCGTGTTTCGTCCGACCTCTCGCGCGCGACCATTGCCGACGGCCAGACCCTCATGATCGACGGCGTCAGCCAGTTCATGGGCTACCACGGTGACTTCGCGCGGACCGTCTTCGTGGGGGACCCGACCCGCGAGGCGGAAGCGGCCGCCAGGGCTTCGGCCTTTGGGTGGCAGGCCGTGCGCGAAAAGCTGCGCCCAGGCATGCGCTTCTCCGAGATCGTCCAAACCGGCGAAGAGGCACTCAAGGCGGCAGGCCATACCGCGCTCGTCGGCTTCGGTCCGCACAGCTGCGGTCTGGCCCATACCGACGAGCCCGGCGAAGTCCATGGCGGCTTCTGGCGAAAGCCCGACATCATTCTGCAGCCCGGCATGATCCTGTCGGTTGACTGCCCCACTCTCGACACCGGCATCGGTGGCTCGGCCCATTGCGAGGACCTTGTCCTGATCACCGAAGACGGTTGCGAACCCATCCATCCCTTACACGAACCGGTGATTGTCGTATGACCAGACCTTTCATCTTGTCCGCCGCGATTGCGGATCCGGAACTGGCCGTTCCTGAAACGGCCGCCACGTATCTTGCTGCGGCTGACGAGGCAGGGCTCGACCTGTTGCTCTTCGGCGAGGCCGGTGGCCGCCCGTTCGACGCGCAGGTCCTCGTCGCCTGGGCCGCGCCGCGTTCGCAGCGCGTCGGCCTCGTCGCGACCGTGCCTGCTTCGAACGCGCACCCCTTCCACGTGGCCCGCGCGCTCTCGGCGGTCGACTTCCTGAGCGGCGGCCGCACGGGCTGGTCGGTCATTCCCGAAGGTGCCGCAGAAGGCACCGCCGAGGACATGGTGGGCGCGGCGCGCTCGCTGTGGGACGGTTGGGGCAGTGACACGCTGATCCTCGATAAGGCTTCGGGTCGTTACCTCGATGCCAGCAAGGTCAAGGCCTCTAACTATGAAGGTCCCTTCTTCAAGGTGACCGGTCCCGTCAACGCGATGCGTCCGCTGCTCGGCCAGCCCGTGCTGGTGCTGGACGATGCTGCGCCGATCGCGATCAAGGACGCCGACATCGCGCTTGTCTCCGAGGCGACGGCCGACGCCGGTGCGACCAAGAGCCTGCTCAAGGTCACGCTCGACACCAAGGTCGAGGACGTCGCTGCACTCTTCGCTGACGGCAAGATCGAGGGCGTGCACATGAGCCTGTCGGATCCGCTTGCCGAGCTGCCCAAGCTGGCCGCGCTCTTCGCTGAGCAGGTCGCCGCCAATCCGGGCGGTGAGGGCGACCTGCGCGCGCGCCTCGGCCTGCCGCTTGCGTCCACTGCCTCGAACCAGCCTGACGGCGCCAAGATCCCGGAGATCGCATAATGAGCAAGCAAATCCACCTCTGGGCGTTCCTTCAGGGCATCGGCTTCTACCCAACCGGTTGGATGCACGAGCGTGCGCGCCCCGAAGGCGTGTTCTCGATGGACTACTACAGCTACGTCGCAAGGCTGGCCGAAAAGGGCCGCTTCGACGCCATCGTCTTCGGTGACCAGCTGCAGTCGCGCGGTGCAGGCGGGCGCACGCCCGAGCGCATGGCGATGCCCACGCTCGACCCGATGACGCTGCTGACCGCGATGGCTGCGGTGACCGACCACGTTGGTCTGGTCGCGACCATCTCGACCACCTTCAACACGCCCGAGATGCTGGCGGAACGCTTCGGCACTATGGAGCGTATCACCGGCGGTCGTGCAGGTTGGAACATCGTGACCTCGGTCCACCCCGATACGGCCGGCAACTTTGGTCTCGACGAGATGCCGCCCAAGGAAACGCGTTACAGCAACGCCGCTGACGTTGTCGACAAGGCCTGCGAACTGTGGGCCGCCATGGACCGTGCCGGACCGCACCTCAACCAGGGCCGTCCGGTCCTCGTCCAGGCCGGTCAGTCGCCCGCGGGCCGCGAGTTCGCCGCACGTACGGCCGAGGCCATTTTCTGCCCCGCGCCCTCGATCGAGGCGGGTATCGACTTCCGCAACGACATGCGCAGCCGCATTTCGGGCGTGGGCCGCAACCCCGATGGGACGCGCGTCATGCCGGGTCTGTCCTGCGTCCTTGGTGGCACCGAGGCAGAGGCCAGGGCGAACCACAAGGCGATCATGGACATGGCAAGCGTTGAGCTGGCCATCGAATACCTCTCGGAATCGCTGTGCTGCGACCTCACTTCGTTCGATCCCAACGCCAAGCTGCCGGTCGAAGCGATCCTGGAAAAGACCCTGCTTCCCACCGCCGACGTGGGCCGCATGGTCACGCCCGCCGGTGAGAAAGGCACGAGCCTTCGCGACTTCGCGATGAACTTCATGCTGAACCCGCGGGGCCACAACGTCTTCATCGGCACGCCCGAGCAGATGGCCGACATGATGATCGAATGGCGCGATGCCGGTGCGTGCGATGGCTTCACACTGCAGCCTAGCTACATGCCGGGCGGCCTTGAGGACTTCGTCGAGGGCGTCATTCCGATCCTTCAGCAGAAAGGCCGCTACCGCACCGAGTACCCGGGCACCACGCTGCGCTCGACGCTGGGCCTTCCGGCCTACGAACGGACCGAAGCGTGAAGACGGGACGCCTGATCTTCGGCGCGCTCGGCGCGGCCGCACTCCTTGCGGGGGGCAGCGTCGCTGCCCTTCGCATGGGGGCGGGTGAACCCGATCCGGCCGAGCTCGAGGCAAAGTGGGTCGATGGCCCCTCGCGCTTTGTAGAGGTTGACGGCGTGCGCATGCACGTACGCGAGGAAGGCCCCGCGGATGCCCCGGTCGTCGTCCTCCTGCACGGTTCGATCGTGAATCTGCACGAGTGGGACGATGTTGCGCCGATATTGGCACAGAGCTTCCGCGTCGTGCGCTTCGACTGGTCGCCTTACGGGATGACCGGGGTCGACCCGAGCGGTGTATATTCGACACCCCGTTCGGCCGAACTCATGGACAAGCTGATGAAGCAGCTGGGGCATGACAAGTTCGCGGTCGTGGCGACGTCGAACGGCGCCAACGTCGGGCTCGAATTCAACCGCGCCTATCCTGGCCACACCACGGCCATGGCCTTTTCGATCCTTCCGCTCGAGCGTCCCAGCCAGACCCGCAAGGTCGACTGGCGTCTCAAGTGGATGCTCCAGTTCCACAATGCGGTGCTTCCCAACTGGCGCTCCCACGCATTCTGGCGCCTTATGCTCGAAGACACGACGCCGCCCGGTTTCGAGCCGACCGAGCGCATGGTCGACCAGATCTATGACATGAATAACCGGCCCGGCGCGCTCGCGCGGCAGGCCCAGTATATCCAGGCCAACGTCAAGCTGTTCCAGACGCAGGATGTGGGCGCTGTTGCCGAAGCAGTGACCGTGCCCGTGCTCATCCAGTGGTGCACCTACGACGACGTGATTTCGCAAGGGGCCAACGCCTCTGTCGACCGCTTCACCAACACCAAGGTGAAGATGATCGAATACCCGGACCTCGGTCACTTCCCCATGTGGGAAAACCCGGAGAAGTTCGGCGGCGATCTCAAAGCCTGGCTCGAGACGGCATCGGCCCAGCGCAAAGCGGAGCCCGAGCCTGAGGATACGGCACAGGAGGCCGGCCCCACCGCCTGATCGGCACCCGCGCGCTCAGTTCCGAGCGTCGGATACAATCCGCACTGGTCCAGCATGGTGCGTAGTCACGCCATAGGCCGGGTGCCACGTACTTTGGAGTTTTCTCTTATAATGTCAGCTGTTGAGCGTTGCGAAGTCGCAATCGCCGGCGCCGGTCCTGTCGGCACCGTCATGGCGACCCTTTTGGCCAAGGCCGGCGTGTCCGTCGTCCTGATCGAGGCCGGTCCGGACTGCGCGCAGGATCTGCGCGCCTCCACCTTCCATCCCCCGACGCTCGAGATGCTCGACGAGATAGGCATCACCTCGATGCTGCTCGAGCGCGGTCTCAAGGCGCCGCTGTTCCATTGGCGCGACCGCGCTTCGGGTGAGGCGATCGAGTTCGATCTCTCCGAGATCTCGGACGTGACGCGCTATCCGTTCCGCATCCAGTGCGAGCAGTATCACCTCAGCCGCGCGCTGGCTGATGGTCTGGACGGCTATACGAACGCGGACGTGCGCTTCAACAGCCGCCTGCTTCATGTCGCCCAGGACGAGACCGGCGTCGACCTCTCGGTCGAGACCATGACCGGCATCGACCGCATCCGCGCAGACTATCTGATCGGTGCCGACGGCGCGAATTCGGTCGTGCGCAAGTGGCTGGGCATCGAATTCGATGGCTTCACCTATCCTGAGCGCTTCCTGACGCTCTCGACCAAGGTGGAACTGGCTGACTACCTGCCCAACCTTGCCTACGTGAACTACGTCAGCGATCCCAAGGAATGGCTGGTCCTGCTGCGCGTTCCTTCGGTGTGGCGTGTCCTGGTCCCGGTCAACGGGCTGGTCGATGAGAACCAGCTGCGTTCCGAAGAAAACAAGAACGCTATCTTCGAGCGCCTGATCGGGCGCGGCGCAGATGTCGAGACCGAGCACCGTACGCTCTACCGTGTGCACCAGCGCGTTGCGAAGTCGTTCCGCGAGGGCCGCATCATGCTGATCGGCGATGCCGCGCACCTCAACAACCCGCTTGGCGGCTTCGGCATGAACTCGGGCATCCATGACGCCTTCAACCTGTTCGAAAAGCTCGAGCCGGTGCTCAAGGGCAAGGCGGCGGCCGATGCGAACCTATCGCTGTTCGACCGTCAGCGCCGCGAGGTGACCCACACCTTCACGCAGACGCAGACCAAGGCTAACATGTCGATGATCAACGGGGCCAAGGAAGACGGCCACGAGGAGCGTCGCCGCAACCTTCAGGCCATCCGCAACGACGACGACAGGCGCCGGGCCTACATGCTGCGCCAGTCGATGTACCAGAGCCTCAAGCAGGCTTCCGAAATCGTCTGAGCCGGACGCTGCGAGGCGTTCGAACAGATCACAAGCGGGGCGCAGGACCAGATCGGTTCTGCGCCCTGTTTTGATTGGAACCCCTGTTTTTTTCAGGAAATTTCGGACGCTAATGTTCGCGTATCGGACATAGCCGCGATGCCGCTCCGAGAGGGGCAGCTTGGTTGCACACTCCTCCTCGAACCCGCGATGCAACAGACGGGCGAGGAGAAGCGTGTGACGAGTGAAACGCAGATGGCCGCCGATGCGGCCTTGCCCGTGAGCGAGCCGCCGATGTCCGTGGCGGTGCGCCTGCCCGGGTCCACCTGGAAGATCCGGTTCGGCTCGGCGATGATCCCCATGGGCCATGCTGCGGGTCAGAACCTCGTTACCGTCCTTGGGCTTCGTTTCATGACGGACAGCCTAGCGATCTCTGCGGGTGCGGCGGGCCTCATGTTCGCGCTTATGAAGATCTACGACGGGATCACCGATCCGGCGGTCGGGGCCTGGAGCGACCGCGCCCAGACACGCTGGGGGCGTCGTCTCCCGTTCCTGTTCGCCGGTGGCCTTACGATGCCGGTAGGGCTCGCGCTTCTGTTCGGGGCGCCTGACTTCGGTTCGATCCTGCTGGCCCAGGCCTTCGTTCTCCTGGCCCTGATGATCCACGCGACGGGCTACACGCTGCTCACCATTCCCGGCTTCGCGATGCTGGTGGAGAGCTCCACCGATCCCAAAGAGCGCACCCGGCTCATGGCCTGGCGTACCTATGGTAACGCGGTGGGTACGCTGCTCGGCTCCACGCTTCCCGCCTGGATCCTCGGCGCGCTCGGCCCGTCGCGCGAGAGCCATCTGCTGGTGGCTCTTGCCGTAGGCGCGGTGGTCTTTACTGCGACCCTGATCGCGGTCTGGCTGCTGCGCGAGGCGCCGCGTACCACGCCGCGCCCGGCCGATCTCGCCAAGGCGCCGCACCCACTGAACAGCCTCATCCATCAGGTGCGTCTTGCCTGGCAGAACGTGCCGTTTCGCATCCTCGCCATTGCCCATGTCTTCCTGCTCTTTGGAACGGCCATCGGTTCGGCGGGGCTGGCCTATTTTACCCGCACTTTCCTCGACCTCCCGGACTCCGCGCTCGGCACCTACTTCGCCATGGCGACCGGCGCGATGCTGGTGGGCATGACGCCCTGGGTCTGGCTCTCCAACCGCATTGGCAAGAAAGAGAGCTATATTGCCGCTCTCGCCATGTTTGCCGCCGTACAGCTGAGCTGGCTGCTTGCAGGACCGGGGGAGAGCATGATCCTGGTGAGCGCGCGCGGTATTCTGAGCGGCCTTGCCGGGGGGGGCATGATCCTGTGCGCTTATTCGCTTCTGTCCGATGCGGTTCGCTATGACTTCATCACCAGTGGCGAGCGGCGGGAAGGGACTTTTGCCGGGTTCACCACGCTCTTCGACAAGCTTTCGTCCGCCGCGGCCCTTGCCGCGATGGGTGGGTTCCTTAGTGCCATGGGCTACATCTCGTCTTCGAGCGGGGAGGCTGCGGCTCAGAGCGACAGCGCACGGCTTGCCATTCTCCTATGCGAATCCGCCATTCCCGCCGCCGCGATGCTCGCGGCTATCATTGCCATGCTGTTCTACCGTCTCGATCCAGCCATGCTGGAGGCGCTGGAGACGGGCCGTATCAAGAAGGAATCCTGAGCCATGTCCGGTCACGAAATCGAACTTGTCGGGCTTGTCGCCCCGTACCGCGTGTCCGAGGCCAGCGAGGCGCCCTCCGCTTACGACGCGAGCTTTGTGGCCGAAGCGGCGAAGGGCTACGAAGCGGCCGGATATGACCGAGTGCTGGTCGGCCAGAACGCGCGCTCGGCCGACAGTCTGGTCACCGCGACCTGGGTGGCGGCCGCGACCACGCGGCTTAAGCTGATGGTGGCGCACCGTCCCGGCTTCATCGCCCCAACCATGGCCGCGCGCGCCTTTGCGACGCTCGACCAGTTTTCCGGTGGGCGCGCGGGCGTGCATATCATCACCGCCTTCTCGGATATCGAGACGCGCTGCGACGGCGACTACCATACCAAGGAGGAACGTTACCGCCGCTCGAACGAATACGTGCGCATCCTGCGCCGGATCTGGGCGGGAGAAACGCCGTGCAACCATGAGGGTGATTGGTACCGTTTCGATGAGGCGGGCAGCGAGGTGCATCCGGTGAATGGCACAGTCCCGGTGTTCTGGGCGGGCAATTCGGAACTGGCGTTGAAATTCGGGTCCGAACTTGCCGATGTCTATGCCTTCGGGCCCGGTAGCGTAGCGCAAGTGGGCGCGCAGGTCGCGCGGGTGCGTACCGAAGCGGCGAAGCACGGGCGCAATCCGCGCTGCTCGATGTCGATGCGCCTCGTCGTCGCGGATACTGACCAAGCCGCGTGGGAGCGCGCGACGCAGATCCTGCGCGCGGTCGAGGCGCGCCAGGCCGCGCATGGCCTGCTTGGCCGTGATCTGGGCAAGGCGGCGCAGGACACGGCAAAGGGCGCAGCGGAGGCCGATGCGGCCTCGGAGGATCCATGCCTGTGGACAGGGCTTACCAAGGCGACACAGGGGCGCCTTCAGGTCATGTGCCTGGTCGGCTCGCCCGCAACGCTGGTCCAGGCGCTGTTGCGCTATCGCGAGGTCGGGATCGATAATTTCCTCGTCACCGGGTTCGATTGGCTGTCCGATGCGCACCGCATCGGGACCGAGATCGGCCCGGAACTGCGACGCCTTGCCGACGCGATCTAGGCCGGTCGCCTAGAGCCCAGACAAAAAAGCCCGGCGGTCGTCCCGCCGGGCCTTTTTCGTAGCCTGATGGGGAAGGGGAAGCCTGCCCCTTCGCCCGGTCAAGGCTGGGCGATCTCGTGGATCGTTGCCTCGAAGCCTTCCGAGGTTTGCGCCTGGGCCGCTTCGTCGGCGTCCTTCAATTGCAGGTAGAACAGGCGCTGCATGAAGTCCTGACGGCGTGCTTCGCGCTCATCCAGGGCCTCCTGGTCGAGCTCGAGAGCCTCGATGCCCGCGGCAAGGTCAAGTCCATTGGCCTTGGCCACACGTTCGGCGCTGTCGAGACGGTCGCGCACGACCGAAAGCTCGCTGGCGAGGACCATGATCATCGACATCGCGGCATCGACGCCCGGAGTCTCGTAGAACTCGGGGCGCTTGCCCTTGGCGTGGCGAATGACATGCGGGCGCTCTTGGGTGGTGTTGTCCATCGTAGTATCTGTCCTTGCTTGCGCCTCAGGCCGCGATGGCCTGCTTTTCGCCCTTCTTGGCGATGAGCACTTCCCAGCCACCGCCGGGTGCGAATTCGCCTGCGGTGAAATCACGCTCGGCGACGTGCTCGGAAGATTCCTGGCTGTAGCCCGACGCAGCTGCGGCGAACTCCATGACCGCCATCGGGGCGGTGTCGAAGCGCACGGAGTCGCGGTCGAAGCCGGCCTTTTCGGCAAGACCGATCTGGTCCATGTCGCGCATCGCGCCCCAGAACGGCTCGTTGTTGTACCAGGTCTCATTGTCGAGGATGAACTGGGTGAAGGGGTCCATCAGGTCGAAAGGCGGCAGGTCGGCGTGGATCATCAGGCCGCCGGGCTTGAGCACGCGGAAGGCTTCGTTGAACACGCGCGGCATCGCTTTGCCGCTGGTCTCGTGGAGCAGGATGTGGCTGACGACGAGATCGAATTCTTCGTCGCCAAAGGTGGTTTCCTCGGCGTTCATCTGCGCGAAGTTGACGTCAAGGCCCATGCCCGCTGCACGTGCATGCGCATAGCGGATGCACGGTCCGCCGACGTCGATGCCCCAGACTTCGGCTTCGGGGAACAGTTCCTTGTAGGGCAGCGTGGAGTGACCGACCGTGCAGCCCATGTCGAGAATGCGCTTGGGCTTGAAGTCGGGCATGTTGCGCTTGAGGTAGTTCACTACCGAGCGGCCCATGTCGTCGTTGTTGGGACCTGTGTAGCCCATCGAGTAGAGGTACACGCCGCGGTCGTAGAGCGCGCCCACCGAAACGTCATCCTCGGTGACTTCCGAGCAGTAGCCGCCGGGCATGCAGTGGATGTCGAGCGCGGTGACGTAGCGGGGGGGCTCGAAGCCTTCGGGAATGACCAGCTCGCCCTTGTTGGTCGCGGACAGCTCCTTGGCCTTCTCGATAAGGTCGGGCAGTTGGCGGTCGATCGAAACGTTGACCGATTCCCACAGCAGTTCCTGCGCCGTGCGGTTTGCCATGGCGTAGTGCTGGAAGTAGAGGTCGTGGATCATGACCGACCGGATGTCGCGGCGGTTCTCCGGCGGACGGCCGTTGGCCTTCTCGAACGCCTTGGACACTCGGGTCTCGTAGATCGGGCTCAGCCCGGGCAGGAGAGTGGACTGGATGAAGCCCTTGAAGCTCTTGGCGAACTCTTCGCGGGAAGCCTCATCCGCCGTCGCCTTGGGCAGAATCGGATGGTCGGCTTGCTGAAAGGTATTGAGCATGATGCGACTCCTCTGTTCATCGGGCTCTTGCGGTTTTCTTGCGGACGGTGCGTGGAACGGCATAGTCGCCCCAATCCGCTATCCGCTTGGCGATCATGCAATCCTATCGCGATGCGCTGGATCAAGGAAAGCACAAAAAGTATAAGTCTAGATCAATTGAAGGGGCCGATTCCGGTCTCGCCCGATTTCTCGAGCCCCCTGAAGGGAACCATACCATGGACGATATGAAATTCAGCCGTCGCCAGAGCCTGGGAATGGCCGGACTTGGCGCGGGTCTCGCCTCGGGTCTCATTGCCGCGCCCTCGCTTGCACAGGCCGAGACCGGCGCCAAGGGTCCGAGCCCCAAGACCCCGGCCTTCAAGACGAAGATTGATTTCAAGGATCCGGAGTGGAACCGCGACACCTACGTGCGCATCGACGCCGACATCGATCCCACCAGGGAGAAGGTGGGTTGGCTCAAGGGCAAGGTCTATGGCGTGCGTCCGAATGAGCCGGTGCGCCAGCTCTTCATCAACGAGGGCTTCAGCGT
Source organism: Novosphingobium sp. BW1 (assembly GCF_008107685.1). GTDB lineage: Bacteria > Pseudomonadota > Alphaproteobacteria > Sphingomonadales > Sphingomonadaceae > Novosphingobium. The sequence continues at coordinate 313,486 of NZ_VIRF01000058.1, read as the reverse complement.
CGTGCGCTCGGTCCGCCAGGAGGATGGCTCCTACCGCCGCCTGCTGCGCGAGATCGTGTTCTACCGCGACATCGAGACCGGCAAGCTGATCGACACCTGGTACAATCCCTATACCGACGAGACCGTCGATGTCGTGCCGATCGCCAACGACCCGTTCAACTTCACGATCAGCCAGTGGGCACCCGAGCCGCCGTCCTATGGTGGACTCAACAAGGACAAGCCTCCCCGCAAGCCTTTCCTGATGGAATGGGAAGAGGGCCCCAACGACACACTGATCCTGCGTACGGACATCGACATGATGTACCCCAACGGTCTGACGCCCGACAAGTGGGTGCGCGAATCTTCGGGGCCGTTCAACCGCGTGTCGGAGCACTTCATCTACACGGTGAATCGCAAGGACGTGGTGAACCCCAATGTCACACACATCCAGCACGTGGGCGCTTGGAGCCGGGTGACCCCGTGGCTGCCCTGGATGCTCATGGGGCAGGCCGACGGTCACATCAACTACTTCAATAATTTCACCACCGCAGAAGACGGCATTGCGGGTCTGCCCGACGATCTCGTTGCGGCAGCCCGCAACATGGGTGAGAAGTGGCTGCATGCGCCCGAGAGCGATTATGGTCCCTCGCTTTCGAGCATCGAGAACTACATCACCGATCACGAGCCCGCGCCGGTACCCGAAGGTTGGGAGCCCCCCAAAGCGCCCGCCGCGCCGCAGCCGCTGCAGCGGGGTGGCCAATAACGCCTACAGCCTGATGGCATCGTAAACCGGAAAGGGTCGGGACTTCTGCTCCCGGCCTTTTTTGTACGCTCACAGTGTTTTGCGGGCGATAGTTACCAAAGAAAAGCGGCCCCGCCCACATTCGGAGAGGCCGCTTTCCTTTTGTTAGTTACGTAAGCCTCTGGATCAGAAGCCGAGCGCCCCCGGGTTCATCAGGCCCTTGGGGTCAAGCTCGGTCTTGATCGCGCCGAGCAGCGACTTGGCCTCGGCCGAGAGGCGCTGCTGGTAGGGGTAGGCGCGGCCCAGCTGGAAGTGCCCGGCAGCATGCTTTTGGAAGGTCGCAACGATGGCTTCCTTGAGTTCGTCGGCCAGTGCGCTCGCCTCCGGGTTCGCGCCGAATTGGGTCTGCTGCGAGAGGTATTCCTCGCCCAGCGTGGTCGTGTGGTAAGCGGTCCGGTCCTCGGGCCAGTAGAGCGCGACTTCATAGAGGAAGCCGGTCGAGCCGACGGGCGAGAACATCGTACCGATCCAGATGCCCAGCTTGTCCATCTTCGCCTGATAGCTCTTGATGAGGGCCTTGAAGCTTGTGTCGAAGGCGACCGCTTCGTCGTGGGCGAGGACGCCATGGATCGGGACCCAACGTTCGCCGCCGGGGCCAAGCACGTTGAAGAGCGGTGCGAAGGGCACCGAGTGAACAAAGGTCGGGATCGAGTTCGCGATCTCGCGGCCCAGGCCGTCGAGCAGGCGACGCAGCTGCTTGGCCTTGAGCGCGGCCTCGTCGTCGTCCGCGCCTTCGACAATGAAGTGGCACATGTAGGCGCCGGCGCGCATCGGGTTCTCACCGGCGAATGCCATCTTCACGAGCTGGGCGACGCCCTTGAGCTTGTTGGGAGCCTTGCGCAGGATGTCCGCAGCAATCTTGATGCGCGCGCCCATGCCTTCCTGGCGGCCGATCTGGCCTTGCGAGAGGGCAAGGTCGAGCCCAAAGTGGCTGTCATCCAGGCGTGCGGCTGCGGCCTTGCGCGAGGCGGCGTGGTAGTCGGCAAAGCTGTCGAAGGCGAAGCTCAGGCATTCGAACTTGGGAAGTACGGGCAGGAGCGGCAGGCGAACGCGCGCCTTGATGCCGAACACGCCGCAGTCGCCGGTGAACAGGCCGGTGAGGTCGGGGCCGTAGAAGCGGGTCGCCTTCGACGAACTGGTCGAAAGGAGAGCACCGCTGGCCAGAACCACGTCCATCGAGACCACCGACTGGGCCGAAATGCCGTGGATCGTTGTACCGTGGCTCAGTGTGTTCTGGCTGACGCTGCCGCCGACTGTCGCTGCGATGCCGGAGAAGGGACCCCAGAACGGGGTGCGCAAGCCCTTGGCGTCGAGCGCGGTCTTGAGGTTCGCCCAGGTGACGCCTGCGCCGCAGGTCACGATGGCGTTGCGCTCATCAATCTCGATGGCGTCGATCGCGCCGGTATCGAACAGCACGTGGCCACCTTCCTGGCGCACGTAGCCGTCGGTGTAGGACGCGCCGCCGCCGCGTGGGACCATCGCGATGCCCGCGTCGCCGCACAGCTTGACGGCATCCTGCAGGAGCTCGACCGTCGCGGGGCGCACCACCGCCAGCGGCTTTTCTCCGGTGCGGTAGACGTCGTTGGCGAAGTATTCGAGCTTCTCGCCGGTGCTGATGACGGCATCCGGGCCGAGCGCCTTTTCCAGAGCGCCGATGATCGTCGTGTCGTTTGCCGTGCTTGCCATGCGGTCTCTCTTTAAAGGAACGAAAATTTCGACCAACATGCTTGGCCCGACGGCCGCATGTGGGCGAGGGCGCTATCTTCGTTATCCGTTGTACGATTATCCGATGCGCGGGTAAAATCGGACGAGTTCGAGCCTGTGGAGGATGCTCTGGGCACCTTCCCGGTAAAGGCGGTCCGAAGCTTCCGGGCCCGCGGGGAGTCGTACATGAATACTGTTGCAGCGAAGTTGCCGGCCCGCCTGGCGACCTCGACAAAGGCCGGTTTCGGCGTGGGGCAGGTGGCGGGGCAGCTTTTCCGCGATGCGCCCTCACTCCTCCTCATGTTCTACCTGACGAATGTGATGGGCGTGGCGCCCGCGATTGCGGGGACCGCGATCTTCGTACCCAAGGTCTTCTTCAGTCTCGTCTTTGACCTGTGGATCGGCGTGGCTTCGGACCGGCTCGCGCCGCGCTTTCCGCGCCGGCGCTGGCTGCTGGTCGGCGGACTGGCTGCGCCGTTCGCGATGCTGGGCGTGTTCGCGGTGCCCGAGGCCTCGATGACTTTCCAGGTGGCCTGGGTCTTCGTAACTTTCAGCGCCTACATGGCGGTCTATTCTACGTTTTCGGTGCCCTATCTTGCCCAATTCTCGGAGATGTCGTCCGACCCGGCCGAGCGCACCGAACTGATGGGCTGGAAGCATGCCTTTACCGGTCTTGGCGTACTCATGTCCTCCTCGGTTGCGCCCATGGCCGTCAACGCGCTGGGCACCGACCGTCCGGCCTATCTCATCACAATGAGTTTGATCGGGATCATCTGCCTTGTCTGCCTGCTGGTCGCCTGGCGCTTTGCAGCGCGCATCCCCGAACCGGCCGAAGTGGCAACGCCGCTTGCCGCACGCGACCTGCCCCGTGCCTTTTCGGACCGCCGTTTCATGATCTTGTGTCTCTCGGCCATCGTCATGACGGTGGCGGCGGGCATCAGCTACGCCAGCTTCCCCTTTTTCGTGAAGTACGCGATGGCCCGCCAGGAGCCCCTGCACGACATTGGTGTGATGTCCGCGATCATGGCCTTTGCGGTAATGGGCGGTTCGCCGCTCTGGGTGATGGTTTCCAAGCGTCTCGGCAAGAAGCTTACCTATGTTCTCGCGGCGGCAGGGCACGGCTTGGTTACGCTGGTCTGGGGATACCTTCCCGATGCCCCGATCGAGGTCGCCTATGGCCTGGCCGGGCTCATGGCGGCCTGCAACGCCGGGTGGGGCACGATTGTCCTTTCGCTGCTCTCCGACAGCATTGCCGCCGCGCGGGACGACTACGGTGAGAACCGCGCCGGGTCCTACTCAGCGATCTGGTCGATCATCGAGAAGGCGGGCATTGCGCTGGGCGGCACGTTGATCGTCGGCCTGATACTTTCGGCTTTCGGTTTCGATGCGGCGGCGGCAAGTGCGGGTATGCCGCAATCGCCGCGCGCTCTGGCCGGCATCATCGTCAGTTATTCAACGGTGCCTGGCATCGCCAAGCTCGTCGCCGCTGTGATGATCTGGCGCTACGTGCACGAACATCCGTCCAACTCACAGGGAGGGGCCACGCCCGCGCATGCCTAAAATGAACGAACAGACCGGGCCGCAGGCGCCGCTCAACCTTGCCGTCATCGGCTGCGGACGTATTTCCGGCGCCCACTTCAACGCCGCGAAAGCGCGGCCTGATGGTGTGCGCATTGTTGCCACCCATGACATCGATGCCGCCCAGGCGCAGGCCGCCGCGGAGCCCTTTGGTGCGGTGGCGTGCGCCAGCTTCGAGGACGTGCTCACCATGCCCGAGGTGGAAGCGGTCCTCATCGCAACGCCAAACGGCTTCCACGCCGCGCAGTCGATGGCCGCGCTCCAGGCGGGCAAGCACGTGCTGGTCGAGAAGCCTGCTGCAGAAACCGGTGAAGAGGCGCTGGCGCTTGCGAACCTGGCATCGGAGAAGGGACTTGTCTTCGCCGTCGGTCACACCTTCCGCCACAACGACGCGGTGCGCTACATCGTCGATCGCTGGGAGGACTTCGGTAAGTTCCGCTCGCTTGAGGTATCGTCCTGCGTGTTCTGGGACGGGCCGCAGGCGCCCTGGTGGGCGACCCGCACTCCGGAGGAAGGACTGATCCTTTCGCTCTTCGCGCCCCACTCGCTCGATTTCGTCCAGCTTATCATGGGCGAGGACGATCCGGTGCGCGTCCATGCCGAAGCTGCCCGGCACCAGTCGGGCTGGCAGGGCGAGGATGAGGCCATGGTGCTGCTGGCCTATCCTGGCCGCCGCCTTGCGAGCGTCCACATCTCTTATAACCAGCCTGCCGTCCTCGACCGCAAGGTGCTGCACTTCGACAAGGGCGTGCTCGAGATCGAGCATGGCGAGATCCTGCGCTGGAACGGCGAGGAACTTGTCCATCCGCCCGAAGGCGTGCTCATCGATCCGCGCCGCATGGGCGGGCGCACGCTGGGGCACTACTTTGCTGATCAGCTGTCCGAGATGCATGCCGCTGTGCGCGGCAAGCCGCATCGGCTGCCTACGGGGCGCGATGCCGCGCGGCTTATTGCGTTGATTGATCGGGTGAAGGACTCGGCGCGCGCGAACTCGGCAGCGGACGCGATCGATCCCCCGCTGGCAGATATGCCGTAATGAGGTCGGTGCTTGCGCTTGCCCTTGGGGCACGTGCGCTCACATCGCCTGTCGGCGCAGCGCCGCCTGAACCCGACGGACACGTGCCGGCCAAGGTCGTAGCTCCGGCCCCGGAGTTTCCGCCGCGCGCGGAGGGCAGCGCCTTTGCCGAATGCCACGATTGTCCCGAGATGGTCGTGGTGCCACCGGGCAGCTTCATCATGGGTTCGAGTGAGGAGGAGCGCCACACCCTGGGCGTTCTTGCCATGTTCGACACGATGGAGGAGCCACGCCACCGCGTCACCATCGGCTATCGTTACGCCATCAGTCGCTACGAGGTGACATTCGCGCAGTGGGATGCCTGCCTCGCCGATGGCGGCTGCAACGGCTACCGGCCGGATGACGCAGGCTGGGGCCGCGGCCGCCGTCCGGTCATCAATGTGAACTTTGCCGACGTGCAGAGCTATCTGAAATGGCTGAGCGCAAAGACCGGCGCGAGCTACCGACTGCTTAGCGAAGCCGAATGGGCCTACGCCGCGCGCGGTGGCACGCAGACCTGGTATCCTTTCGGCAATGCCTTGTCGGCGGATAAGGCCAACGCCGCGCAGGTGCTGGACCGCACAACGCCGGTGGGGAACTATGCGCCCAACGGTTTCGGTCTGCATGACGTCATCGGCAATGTCGCGGAATGGACGCAGGATTGCCATCATGACAGCTATGAGGGCGCCCCCGCCGATGGCTCAGCTTGGCTGACAGGGCCGTGCGAACTTCGCAATGTGCGCGGCGGAGGGTGGAGCCTTCAGGGCTGGAGCGTTCGCGCCGCCCAGCGCATTGGCGATCCACCGGGCGCGCGCAACGATCACCTGGGTTTTCGCGTCGCGCGCGAGATGCCCCAGGACTGAGGCACCCCCTACATTCCGATACCGGAAAGCCCGGTGCGACCATGCGGGTTGCAGCGGGCTTTTTTGATGTGCGCTTGTTTTAACAGGCAGGGCCTGCACGTGACTGGTCGGCTCGCACGAAAAGGCCCGGGAGCATTGCTGCTCCCGGGCCCTTGTCGTTCGCCCTGCGGACGCCTTCGATCAGAACTTGATCGAGGCCTGCAGGCCCGCGGTGCGCAGGTCGTTGAGACCCAGCATGAGCGCGGAGTAGGTGCCGGTGTAGGCGAAGTTCGGAGTGAACGTGTAGTTGTCCGAGACCGAAACCGGAGTGTGGTTGTTGAAGATGTTGTTCACGAACACATCGACCGAGATGTTGCCGTGGGTCACACCCGCACGTGCGTTGAACAGGTGCAGGTCAGGCAGCTTCGCAAGGTTCGCTTCGTTGCTGTAGACGCCCGACTTGAAGTTCCAGTCGCCGCGCACGAACCAACGGCCATCGTCCCAGCTCGAGATGTCGCCGTCGAAGGTGATCCCAACGTTGGCCGAGTACTTCGAGGTGTTCTTCAGGTCGTTGCCCTTGAAGCTCATCGGGCCGGTGAGGGCCGTGACGGTCGGGCTGGTGAACGACTTGATGTCGCTCTCGTTGTAGGCACCGGCTGCGTCGATGGTCAGGAAGTCGACCGGACGCCAGCTCACGTCGGCTTCCAAGCCATAAAGGTCCGACGAACCCGAATTCGCGGCGGTGTTTACGAACGAACGGTTCGTCGCCTGGGTGGGGTCGGGAACGACGATCTGGACCTGGTTGATCTGGTTGCGCCACTGGGCATAATAGGCGGCGACCTGGTAACGGAACGAACCGTCGAGGCTGCGCCCCTTGAGGCCCAGTTCGTAGTTGGTGACCTTTTCCGGTTCGATCGCGAGCTCGCCGCCAGCCTCTGCCGCGGCGACCTGCACTGCGTAGGTGTTGTTGAGGATCGCGGTGTTGAACTGCGCCGGGTTCACACCCTTGGCCCACGATGCATAGACCATCATGTCGGGCGTCACGTCCCAGTCGACGATGATGCGCGGCGTGAAGTTCTTGTACTTCGAGCTCGCGAGGAGCGAGTTGGGGCCGTAGAAGCCGGGGGTCAGGAACGGGTTGTAGCCGTTGCCATCGCCCAGGATGGTCACGCCGTCTGAGTCCGAATAGGCCTCGAGCTTGTCGATCTGGTAACGGCCTTCGGCACTGATCGACACAGTGTCGGTCAGCTCGTAAGTGGCACCGAAGAACATGCCCAGCGTCTTCGAACGGCTCTTGCCGCTCGGGTTCAGGCCGCTCTCGGTAAGGTTGAAGCCGCCGCCAAGGCCCTGGTACAGGTCTGACTGCAGGTAGCTGACGCCGACGAGGCCCTGGAAGCGATCGCTTTCGTAGGCCAGGCGACCTTCGATCGACCAGTCTTCGACCTTGCGTTCGATCAGGTACGGGAAGTCGAAACCAAGCGAGCTGGTGTCGTAGCCGTCGAGGTCGATCAGGGTCGACCAGGTTTCCTTGTTGTAGCCACCAAGGACGCTTGCGGTCACGCCGTCGACCAGTTCCCAATCGGCGGTGCCGTGGAAGTGGGTGGTCTTGCGGCGCAGGCCGTAGCCCTGCACGCCATCGTTGGCATCGACAACACGGTTGGTGTCGATTGCCAGGAACTGGCGGATCTGGGTCGTGTTTTCGACGTTCGCGGTCACCGGGTTGGCAATGCTGGGCACGGTGCCGAAGAACCAGGGAACACCGGCCTGCGTGGTGCCATTGGCCTGGCCCTGAATGACCTGGTTGCCATCGGCATCGAAGACATCACGGGCGTAAAGACGGGTCTGGGCGGCCGGACCGTCCTTGTCTTCGCTCATCATGCCGAAGAGCTTGATGTTGACGTTGTGGGCCGGCGTGATGGCGAGGGTCGCACTGCCGATGACGCTCGACTGGTCGCCGAGGGTAACGCCGTTCTGGTTCTCGTAGGAACCGCCCTTCGAGTACTTCTCGCCAGTAACGCGGAAGGCAATGAGATCTTCGATGATCGGACCTTCGACCGCGCCGCGCACACGCCAGTTGTCGCGCGTGCCGATCATCCCCATGACTTCGCCGCCCCAGTAGTTGTCCGGGGTCTTGGTGACCACATTCACGGCGCCAGCGAACGTGTTACGGCCGAAGTAGGCGCTCTGCGGACCCTTCAGGATCTCGACGCGCTCGGGGCTCGAGACGTTGTTGATCTGCGAGGGCGAGGAGACGGGAACGCCGTCGATGAACGAGGAGACGGTGGTCGCCAGCGTCGTCGAGGGGGTGAATCCGCGCAGCACGACCTGCTGGAACGAGCGGTCGGCGTGGCCCGAGGACGAGTTGTTGATGTTGATGCCCGGCGAGGCCGCTGCCACGTCGTTCATCGAGACAATGCCGCGAACGTCGAGTTCCTCGGAGGTGACGGCATCAACGGTAACCGGGGTCTTCAGGATGTCTTCACCGGTCTTGCGCGCGGTGACGACGATCTCGCCGGGCACGGAAGCCGGAGAGGCGTCCTGAGCGAAGGCAGGTGCTGCGTAGAGCAGGCTGCCGGCCACGGCGAGCGTCGACAGCGTCGAGGCGAGCCGCATGGTGTTTGCAGTACGATTCATAGAAGACCCCTCAATATTAGATCTTTGGTGCGCCCCATGGGGAGGCGTTTGAAGTAATGGTCCCGGTATCCAGCGACCGGGGTTCAGTTTTTCGCTAACCGAAGGGAGTCGAATGCACGCGCATACGCGTCGATAGTCCCTGAACTCTCAGCATCCGGTCTTCGGGTGATTTTGTGTTCTCTTGTGCATCCCGGCCACTCTTTGGGAGACCTCTACGCAACGGGCGTTTTGCCTATGCGTCAGATGCAGTGGAGAGATTGGCTGCGACGTTGGTCATATGGTTGTCAAATCTGTTTGCTATTCGCCTGTCGGATGTCCGAGCACCTGACAGGAAAGATAAATTCGTAAATTTATCAAGATTCTGCTGCGGGAGCGAGTTGGCGCAACGTCCTCTTTTTGGACGGTGGCCGCGCCAGACCTGCGTTCCCGAACGCGGAGACGCTTGCATCGCCGCCGGCCGAATTGCCGGTAGTGACCAGCGCGCCGAGGCGCCCGATCTGACGAGTTGGAGCCATCCTGAAAACGTCACGCGCCCCACGGCGGCCGGGGCCGCCGCGAAGTGCGGGGGCAGGCTCATCCAATCACTCCAGCGTACGGTCGCGTCAGGTATCGCGCCGGTGCTGTGGTGATTGCGAGAGCAGGCGGGGGGCGTGCTGTGCATGGCCAGACAGGTATTCGACCTTGGCTTCGTGCAATCGCGTATCGGCATATTTATCCGATAGGTGGTCACGTGGGCGTGGGTCAGGAGGTCGATCCGGAAACTGCGTCAGGCTTTGGCGCATGATTTCTTGCAACAATGGATTTCAGGGAGCCGTTGGGCTTGTGAGCGATGCCATGGCAAGTGCGGCACGGTTCTGTGCAGCCACGGAATAGATCCACAGTATTTCAGGCCATTGCCTCGCCGTATGTTCTGAAATTCGTGGGAGTGGAGCCCGTAAATTCGGGCTGTGAGGTGTTTGTTCGACACCCGGCTCGGAGCGTGGCGAGGCGTGCGCTTCCTGCCTCTGAACGGGCCGTCGCCACCCCGTGATCGAGATGGAGCGCAGGCATGGGATTAAGGCCGAATTGCCGACGTCAAGATCCGTGCGTTTGATGATCTCGATGCTATGCACTCGACCTTTTTTTGGGGGGCAGCCGGATCCGGCTCCGAAGTTTCCGATGAAGATTGGTGTCTATCATCCCCATGGGCGCATGGAGGACTCGGTCGAGGTGATCGCGTTCGACTACGATGGGCGGGACTTCCACGGACTAGAGGGCAGACTCATTAATTGGCACACCAGAAGCGCACGCAGACGAGTTTGATGGCGGCGAGGTCGTTTTCGGGGCATTTGTCGTATCGCGTTGCGATGCCCCGGAATTGCTTGATCTGGTTGAAGAAGCGTTCGACCGAATTGCGCTGCTTGTAGAGCCAAGGCGAGAAGCCGAAGCGCTTTTTGCGGTTGGAGCGGTTGGGAATGTTGGCCCAGATGCCCCGATCCGTCAATTCGTAGCGCCGCCGGGCCATCACACCCCTCCCATCTTGGAGCGCTGTGAATCAGCATATCCGTCAAACCTCAAGCCGCTTTATGAGTTTACGGACTAACCCGGCCCGGCGCGGGCACGCAGTACGCTTTCGCAGCCCGTAACGCTTGAGCGGCGGCCCCACGGGTGGATGCTCGTCCTTGCGTGCCTAGCCCGATGGGCCGCCCGGTTCGAATTCTTCCAGGCGGCCTGATTGCGTTTCGCCGAGGCCGCCTGAAGAGTTTGATCAGCCCGCCTTCAGGCTTTCGAGATAAGCGATGGTTTCTGCTTCGCTGACAACATCAGCGTACTTCGCGTTCATGTCGAAGAGGTTTGCATCGTGGGGGCCGGCGTGGCGGTCGCCGCAGGCTTCGGCGACGACGGCCGTGCGGAAACCATGGCTCATCGAATCGACACAGCTCGCACGCACGCAGCCCGAGGTCGTAAGGCCGGTCAGAATCACGCTGTCGCATCCGGCTGCCGTCAGGGTCGAGGCGAGCGAGGTGCCGAAGAACGCGCTCGGGTACTGCTTGGAGACAATCAGTTCGTCCTCGAACGGTTCAAGGCCCGGGCCCCAGGCGCCCATCGGGTTGCCTTGCGTGAAGTTCTGAAGCGGCATGGCCTTCTCGAAGAAGCGCCCGCCGTTGAAGCCCGAGGGGTGGTAAACGACGTTCGTGAGGATGACCGGGATACCGGCTTCGCGCGCGGCGGCACGCACCCGCAGCGCCGACGCGATCGCATCTTCAACCTCCGAGTAGAGCATGTTGCCCGGCTCGAAGTAGGCCTGACAGAAGTCGATCAGGAGAAGCGCGGGGCGCTCTCCGAAGCCTACCTTGTTGTCATAGGCCTTCTTGTAATTGGCGAGGAGGTCTTCGTCGCTGCTCATCGAGGGCAATCCTTGTTCTGTTCGGGCGCTGGCGCCGGCCTGTCGTGAGGTCCGGGCTGCGCGCCTGTGGCGTATCTTGGGAGGCGCGGAAGGCAAGCGGCAAGGCTGAAGGCTTCCGCATGACGGTCAGGGCTGGGCTGCGCCGTCCGGCTCGGCTTCGGTCTCACTGGCCTCGGGAGGCAAGTTCGGCGTTCCCGCTTCGACGTAGGCGGCGATGATCTGGGCGAAGCGGACGGGAACTTCCAGCGGAGGATAGTGGCCGACATCGGGCATAAGCACACGAGAGATCTGGGCATTCGTGAGGTAGCGCGTGATCGCATCGGCGGCCGATTCCGGCAGCAGCGGGTCAGCCGTGCCCCAGATCAGGAGCGTGGGAGCCTTGACCTTGGCCATCTCGATGGCCGCCTGCTTGCCGTCCCCAATACGGGCAATGAGGCCGACGAGGTGCTTTTCCGGGAAGCGGCGGTAGAAGTCGAAGTATTCCTTCTTAGTCTGCTCGGAAATGCGCGAGCCATCACCGGCAAAGTAGGTCAGGAAAAGGTCCCAGAATTCGGGTCCTCGCCATCCGGTTTCCTGCGCCTTGGCGACGGCGTCTAGAAATTCCTGCGACATCTTCAGCCCGCTGGTGTCGACCGGATCGGACGGCGTGTTGGAAAGGATCAGCCGCTCGACCATGTCCGGGCGGCGCGCGGCAAGGTACATGCCCATGGTGCCGCCGCTGGAGACGCCCACGTAGGTCACCTTGGAGATGCCAAGCTCATCGAGCACGCCGATCGGAATGTCGGTCGGTTGCAGTGTTTCCAGGGATTTGTCCGTGGGGCCATCGGACAAGCCGTAGCTTGGCAGGTCGATGCGCACGATGCGATAGCGATCCTTGAGGAGCTCGGTCTCGCGGTCGTAGGTGCGCATCGAGCTTTCCGAGCCGTGCACCATCAGAAGGACCGGCGCATCGCGCGGGCCCTGATCCTTGTAGTGAATGGTGAGGTCGCCGATCTTTACATAGCGGCTTTGCGCGTCGCCATACATCTTGCGCAGTTCCTTGACCTTCAGGAAGGGGTACTTCGAGAGGTCCTTGGGCACCGAGAGAATTTGCGCTGTGGCAGGCGTTGCCGCGAGGCCGGCGCTGGCCACCGAGCAGGCGAGCGCAACGAGAAGGGAGAGCTTGCGGGAAATGCGCGGCATCGTGTGTGCTTCCTCGGCTTGTCGACGGGATTTCGTATTTGGGCATGCCTATCGTGGGGGGCTTACGCAACGCATGATCTCGAAAACTTATCCGACAGGTGGTGAGCCAATGGACGTCCTTTCGAGCCGTGTCCGAGAGCATTAGAAAGGAGCCCATAAATGATGGCTGCCTGTACCTGCGCCCGGCGCGTCCAGACAAACAAGGAGTATGGGGTTCTCATGGGATTTGATCGCCGCAAGTTCGCGCTGGGGGCCTCGGCCGTGGGCCTTGGCGCCATGACGGGAGCACGCTTCGCGCAGGCGGCTCCGACCAAGAAAGCCTCTGCTTCGGCCGGTCAGCCCGACGTGCTGATCCTGGGGGCGGGCATCTCGGGTCTCCATTCGGCGCACCTCCTTGAGGAAATGGGCGTGAGGGTGACGATCCTCGAGGCGCGCGAGCGCGTGGGCGGACGCATTCTAACCCTGATGGACCAGCCCGGTTACCCGGAAATGGGATTCAACTCGATGGCGGCCGGATATGGCCGCGGCATCGATGCAGCCCAGCGCGCAGGTGTCGAATTACAGGAAGTCGGGGCCCGCTACCGCATCGGTCCGCCTTCGCAGGTCTACATCGGGAATACCGCGATGACGCGCGAGGAATGGGCCCGTTTCCCGGCCAATCCCTTCCCCGAGCAATACAAGAGCGTGATGCCGGGAGAACTCGTAGGCATGCTCGTAGCGCAGAATGGCAGGCTGGACGATTGGACGCGCTGGAGCGATCCGGCCAACGCCGCGCTCGACGTCTCGCTTCACGAATTCCTCAAGGGGCAGGGCCTCTCGGACGCCGCGATCCACCTCGCCAACGATCTGGCGCCGTACTATGGCATCAATGCCTACGGCACGTCGTCGCTGATGATGGAATTCAACGACGGTTTCATCAAGACGATGATGGCCGCAGGCATGGAATCGCTGGCAGTAAAGGGCGGCAACCAGAAGCTGCCGATCGCGCTCGCCGAGCAGATCAAGGGCGATATCCTACTGGGGCGCGAAGTCCTTGGTATTGTTCAGGAGGACGCGGGCACTACTGTGTTCTGCGCGGATGGCTCGCGCTTCACCGCACCAAAGGTCATCTGCTCGCTGCCTCTCTCTGCGCTGCGCAACGTCAAGATTGAGCCCGCGCTCAACGGCGTGCAGGCCGAAGCGGTCGCTCAGCTTAGCTACCAACCCATCTCGATGGCCTTCATCACCGCCGAGAGCCCGTTCTGGGAAGAAGACGGGCTGGCGCCGGGCATGTGGACCGATGGTCTCCTCGGGAACGTCATGCCCCAGCGCTACGGCGAGGATCCCAACGAGATTACCGGATTCATTGTCCAGGCGCGGGGCAACCTGGCCCTATATTGGGACCGGATGGACCCCGAGTCGGTCAAGCAGATGATCGTACGGCGCATCGAGCAGCTACGGCCCGCCGCGAAGGGTAAGGTAAAGGCACACACCTATTTCTCGTGGGCCAAGGAGCGCTTCAACGGCGGCGATGTCTCGTACCTCGCGCCGGGCCAGTCGACCTGGGTCAACGACATGGCACAGCCCGCGGGCAACATGTACTTCTGTGGCGAACACCTCGCCACGAGCGCGCGCGGCCTTGAAGGCGCGATGGAAAGTGCCGAAAGGGCGGTGCTCGAAGTTCTCGGAGTCTGACCGGCAGGCGATCACGCCTATCCGTAAGTCGGATATTCGTTTGGAAAGAGTGGGGGAGGGGCACCGAAATATGGTCCCTGTCTCTCAATACGTTGCAAGTGAGATTAGCCCCATGGAATATGATTACGTCCCCCTTCCGCAGCGCAAGCCACTCAAGTGGCCCAACGGCGCGCGCGTGGCCCTGATCCTGACGTTCAATCTGGAAACCTGGGATCTCACCAAGGATACCGACAAGCCCTACTACGCAGGCGGTCCGGCGATCCTTCCCGACATCCTGCCGGGCAACACGCCCGACTTTCCCAACTTCTCCTGGCGCGAGTACGGCCAGCGCGTCGGTATCTGGCGCCTGTTCGACCTGTTCGACGAGCTGGGCGTGAAGGCGAGCTGCACCACCAACGCAGTCACCTTCGAGCGCCGCAAGGCAATGACCGACGCTGTCCTTGAGCGTGGCTGGGAGCTCCTCACCCACAACTGGGAGCAGGGTGAGCTTCTCACCAACTTCGCCCACGACCCCGAAACCGAGCGCGACATCATCATGCGCAGCCTCGCCCAGTTCGAGAAGTACACCGGTCGCAAGTCCAAGGGCTGGCTGTCGTCCTCGCTGCGCGGCACGCTGCAGACCGCCGACATTCTCGCCGAGCAGGGCTGCACCTTCTACTGCGACATCATGAACGATGATCAGCCCTACTTGCTGCGCACCCCCAATGGTCCGATCGTCTCGGTCCCTTATTCGAACGAAATCAACGACTTTACCTTCATTACGCGTAAGAATTTCACCACCGATCAGTACCGCGATGCCCTCATCGAGGAACTCGACGTGCTCTACGCCGAGGGTGAGAAGACCGGCCGCATCATGAACCTGGGCCTGCACCCGCACGTCTCGGGCCGCGCCCACCGCGTGCGCGCGCTGCGTGAATTCATCGAGCACGCCAAGTCGCTTCCGGGCGTCTGGTGGGCCACCCGTGAGGAAATCGCCGCCTGGTATCTCGAAAACCACGAGAGCCACATCCCCGGCCAGCTGGAAGGGTAAGAAGACCCATGAGCCGTCCTGAGAAGATCCTGATTGTCGGCGGTGGTATCGCCGGCATGACCGCGGCCGCCGCGATTGCCCAGCAGGGCTTCGCGGTGACCCTGCTCGAAAGCGCGCCCGAGTTCGGTGAAATCGGCGCAGGCGTTACGCTTTCGCCCAACGCCATGAAGGGCCTCGATTTCATCGGCGCCTGCGAGGCGGCGACCAAGGCTGGTGTCGAGCCAGCCCGCCAACGCATCCAGCATTGGGAAGACGGGCGCACGCTCGTCGAGAAGGACCGCACCGGCCAGATGGACAAGTACGGTGCGCCATACATCACCATCCACCGTGCCGACCTTCATGAGGTCCTGACCGATGCGGCCCGCAAATCCGGTGTGGACCTGCGCTGCGGCGCGCCTGTCGTCTCGAGCGAGGGCACTACGGTCACGCTCGCCGATGGCACCACCGCCAGCGGTGACCTGCTGATCGGTGCCGACGGTGTGAAGTCGGTCATCCGCGAGCGCTTCGACCCCAAGGAGCCGCACTTCACCGGGCACGTCGCCTGGCGCACGCTGGTTCCGGTGACCGACGACATCAAGGATCTCTCGGACTTCCCGGGCATCATCATCGGTCCGGGCGCGATGATCACACGCTACAACATCCGCAACTACGAGGCGATGAACCTGGTGTTCTTCGCGCGTCAGGAAGGCTGGACCGACGATGGCTGGACGACGCCTGTCGATCCCGAGGAAATCCGCAAGGTCTACCAAGGATGGTGCGGCGATGCGCAGCGCCTGATCGATGCGGCCTGTCAGCAGCCGATGTACAAGTGGGCGCTCAACGCGCGCACCGCGCTCGACAGCTGGATCATCGACGACAACGTCACCCTGATCGGTGATGCGGCCCACGCCATGACGCCGTTTCTAGGCCACGGCGCGGCCTGCGGCGTCGAGGACGCGGTTGTCCTCGCCCGCGCCCTCAAGTCATCGGACACCATTGCCGAAGGCCTCAAGCGCTACCAGGATGCCCGCCATGAACGCGCAACCTTCATCCAGGGCGAATCGAACAACAACGCTGATCGCATGCAGGGCCAGGACACCTCGCTGTTCGGCCTTGGCGAGATGAAGGACGAGGAATCGCTCGGCCTGTTCGAGTACGATCCGCGCACGGTGGAGGTATGATGACCCAGGTAACCCGTTTTGACGGTCACGCCATTGCGCCCGAGACCGAGGCATTCCTCGGTCAGACCCACAAGCTGCTGATCGGCGGCGAGTGGGTCGAGGGCAGTGGTGAGATGGAGACGCTGGACCCGGCGACGGGCCTGGCGCTGACCTCCTTCCAGACCGGCGGCAAGGCTGAGGTCGACAAGGCCGTGGCCGCCGCGCGCAAGGCCTTTGACGGCAGCTGGGGGCGCATGACGGTCGCGGCGCGCACCGCGATCCTGCACAAGCTGGCCCGGATCATGGAAGAGACCGCGACACTCCTCACCGAGCTCGACATTCTCGACAACGGCATGCCGCGTTTCATCGCGGGGCTGACCACCTCGAACGTGGTCGAGATGATCGACTACTACGCCGGTGCCATCATGCGCATTGAGGGCACTACCATTGCCCCGCCGCGTCACATCGCCGACGAGACCGAAGCGCTGACCTACACGCTTCGGGAACCCGTGGGCGTGGCAGGCCAGATCGTGCCGTGGAACGTGCCGCTTTCGACCGCGATCCTCAAGATGGCACCGGCACTGGCCGCGGGCTGCACGATCGTGGTCAAGCCTTCGGAAATGACCCCGCTCTCGGTCCTCGCGCTGGGCCAGATGATCTGCGATGCCGGTTTCCCCGAAGGCGTGGTTAACATCGTCAACGGGCTTGGTCAGGATGCAGGCGCGGCGCTCTCCGAGCATCCCGGCGTCGACAAGATATCGTTCACCGGATCGACCGCGACCGGCAAGCGGATCATCGCGGCTTCGATGGGCAACCTTAAACGCGTGAGCCTGGAGCTGGGCGGCAAGAGCCCGGTCATGGTCATGCCCGACGCCGACCTTGAACTTGCCATTCCCGGCGTTTCGATGGCGACCTTCTTCCTGCAGGGCCAGAACTGCATGGCCGGCACGCGCATCTTCGTGCACGAGAGCATCCACGACCAACTGGTCGAGGGCCTCGCCGGTTTCGCGAACTCCATGACGCTGGGTCACGGCCTCGACATGGGCTCGATGCAGGGGCCGATGATCTCGGACGCGCACAGCGCCAAGGTCATGGGCTACATCGAGGGCGCGAAGGCGGCGGGCGCGACGCTCGTGGCAGGTGGCGAGAAGCTTCACCGTCCGGGTAACTTCATCCGTCCCACCATCTTCACTGACTGCACTCCCGACATGGCCGTGACGCGCGAGGAGATCTTCGGGCCGGTCATGGCGATCCAGAAGGTTGCAACTACCGATCTGGATGAGCTGGCCGCACTCGCCAACAACACGCCCTATGGCCTGTCGGGCAGCGTGTGGACGAAGGATCTTTCGACCGCGCATCGTCTGGTCAAGCGCATCCGTTCGGGGCACGTTTCGATCAACTGCCACGGCGCTGTAGGCACCAACATTCCCTTCGGCGGCTACGGCGAATCCGGGTGGGGCCGGGAGTTCGGCAACGAAGGCCTCGATGCCTACCTTGAGACCAAGGCGGTTACCGCGCGGCTGTAAAGGCTTCGCGCGATCATGCCGACGAGATGAACAAAAGGGTCGGGAAAGCAGATTGCTTTCCCGGCCCTTTTTCTATCCGATCAATGGGGGAGGGGCTGACACCTCAGGCGTTGCCGCCCGGAACCGGGTTCGACAGGTCGTGGCTGATTGCCTGCGCGGTGCCCTTGAGGTCGTCGAGGTAAAGTTCGAGGGCTTGCGAAAGGCGCATGGCGGCGACGAAGAACACCATGGTGAGCGCCGCCTCGTAATGGCCGTTACGGAAGATGGGCACCGACACCGACGAGGTCTTGCCCGGCGTCAGGTTAAAGTGGTTGCGCCCCTGGACCGCATAGCCTTCAGCGCGGATGCGCTCCACATTGAGGCTGACTTCGGCGGTCGCAAGGTAGTTGAGATCAATGTCCTGCGAAACGCGCATGAAGCGCAGGATCATCTCACGCTCGTCGTCGGGCGCATAGGCCATCGAGACCTTACCCGAAGCGCTGTCCAGGATAGGTAGCGTGAAGCCAGGATAGTAGTGCTCGAAAGTGAGCGACGAGTTTGAGTGCGTGCTGTCGCGCAGCATCATCTCGCGGCCCACGCGAATGGCGATCGAAACCGGCCAGCCAATGCGCTTGGTCAGCCCGACGATGTGCGGGCGGGCGATGCGGACCAGCTCGTCGTCGTGCTGGAAGCCGGTGGCCAGCGTCTGCACCAGCGCGGTTGGGCGATAGCGCTTGCGCGACGGCTCTTGTTCGATCAGACCTTCATAGAGAAGGGTCTGCACGATGCGGCAGGCAGTGGGGTAGGGTACGTCCGCGGCCTTCGCGATTTCCATCATGGAGAGCGAACCATGACGGTTGATCGCCTTCAGCGCTGAAATCGAGCGCGTGATAGAGCGGATGGGGACACCTTTTTCCAACGGTCAAACTCCCTGATCGGTTCGTGCGATAACCGGAGAATGACCATTCCATTACAGATGGCCGCAAAGATCAAGCTTTTATCCGATAGGCGGATGCGATAGTCGCCTATCGGAATGGAAAGGCTTGAGTTTGAGTCAGCTTAATAATCGCGCGGGCCTACCAGGCGGGCACGATCACCTGTCGGATAGCTTCGCCCGACGCCAACTTGTCCATCGATTCGTTGATTTCCTCGAGCGGACCGACAGACGTGAGGAGCTTTTCGATCGGCAGTCGACCTGCACGCCACAGTTTGATGTAGCGCGGGATATCACGGGCCGGGATCGCCGAACCCATGTAGCTGCCCATAAGGGTCTTGCCATCGGCGACGAGCGAGACGGCTTTGATCGAGAGATCTTCTTCCGGGTTGGGAAGGCCAACGGTGACGATACGCCCACCGCGGCGAGCCGAATTATAGGCCGCGGCGAGGACGGCGGCCTTGCCGACCGTTTCGATCACGACATCGCTACCCATCGCCACTTCGTCTTCGCCCGGAGCACTGGCCGATGCGGCCCCCAGTTCGAGCGCCAGGGCGCGCTTGGTGGGCGAAGGGTCAATGGCATGGACCGGCTGTGCGCCGGCAGCGAGCGCACCGAGCAGGGCCGAAAGTCCGACGCCACCAAGACCGTAGATCGTGACGCTTTCGCCCGGGCGGACCTGGGCTGTGTTCATCACCGCGCCAACGCCGGTCAGGACCGCGCAGCCAAAGAGAGCGGCGGTTTCGGGCGAGATGTCGGAATCGATCTTCACCAGCGAACGGCGGTCGACCACGGCCTGCGTGGCAAAGGCCGAGCAACCCAGGTGATGGTGGATCGTCTCACCATCACAGGACAGACGCGAGCCGCCGCGCAGCAGTTCTCCCTTGCCATTGGCGGCTGCCCCCACGCTGCACAGGTATCCCTCGCCCGAAAGGCATTGCTCGCACTGGCCGCAGGAGGGTAGGAACACGAGCACGCAGCGGTCGCCCACGGCAAGGCCCGGCTCCTCGGGATCGCCGAGAGCGAGGACGGTGGCCGCAGCCTCATGGCCCAGCGCCATCGGCATCGGGCGCGGACGGTCGCCGTTCACGACCGAAAGGTCGGAATGGCAGATGCCCGCCGCATCGATCCGCACGAGCACTTCGCCGGGCTTGGGGTCGGCGAGGTCGATCGGCTTCACGTCCAGCGGCGCGCTGTCCGCGTAGGGCTTTGCATGGCCGCCCGAGCTTGAAAGCACGGCAGCGGCAATGCGGCGGTTCACGACAGGGGTTTCCTTACTCATCAGATCTGCGCCCACTTCTTCTCGAATGCAGTGACCTCGTCGAAACCGATCAACGAGGAAAATTCCTTGAAACTGAACAGCCCGTCCGGATTGGCCGTGCCCTGTTCCTTAAGGCCGCGCAGCGCGTTCTCCATAGCGCTGCAAGCGGCAAGCGCCATCAGCGAGGGGTAGATGGCATAGGCAAGGCCTAGTTCGGCCAGCGTCTCTGCCGAGGGCATGGCCTCGCCCGAGCTGTTCGACATGTTGGCCATGACCGGTAGGGGCAAGTCACGGCAGGCGATGCGGATTTCATCGTTGGTGGCCAGGGCCTCGGGGAAGAGGACATCGGCGCCCGCAGAGGCATAAGCCTCCATGCGGCGCATGACGCCATCCATGCCCTCGGATTGGTACGCATCGGTTCGCGCGATAATGACGAAATTCTCGTCCTGGCGCGCATCGACCGCGACCTTGATCTTCTCGACCATGTCGTCGGCCGAGATGATCCGCTTGTGCGGGGTATGGCCACACTTCTTGGGAAACTCCTGGTCTTCAAGCTGGATCGCGGTTACGCCCGCTTCCTCGTAGCCCTTGACCGTGTGGTGGACGTTGAGCAAACCGCCGTAGCCGGTGTCGCCATCGGCGATGACCCCGGCCTTGCTCGTACGAACCAGCGTTTCCATCCGGTTCTTCATTTCGGTGTAGGTCGCTATGCCGGCGTCGGGGAGGCCCCAGGCCGAGGCGGTCAGCCAGTAGCCGGTGCCATAGACGAGATCGAAGCCGACTTTGTCGGCAATCACGGCTGCAATCATGTCCTGAACGCCGGGAACGGCAAAGAACTCGCCCGCGCGCAGCTTCTCCCGGAAGATCGGATTTGCCATCAGGCCCTCATGTCTTGTGCAGGGTCGGTTCTGTGCCGACCTGGTCTGTCCGTGCAGGAAAGCGGGAGGCATCCACCTGGAGTGCCTCCCGCCCAACCGTATTTACTCAGCCGCTTGCGCTGTGCGCCACCTGGGCTGCTTGGGTGCGGGTAGGCCGGTTTCTTCGAGGCAGTTTTTGCGCAGTGTTTCGATGTCGGGGCCGAAGTTGAAGACCTCGACGTCGCCGCGCTCGGCGCGCATTTTGGTGCGCAGGTTCTCGGTGGCCTTTTCGTCGACCGCGCCGTTTGTGATGACGACGCCGTAGTCGAGTGCGCCGGTCTCGGTGACGAGGCCCTGGCCGATTTCGGTGAGGATGAGGGCGGGGTCGCGCTCGAGCGGGTCGCCCCAGCCACCGCCGCCCCAGGTGATGAACTGGAGTTCATCGCCGGCTTCGACGGGGTAGTCCTCGAGCTTGTTGCCGACCACGATCTGGGTGCCGTCGGCCTTGGTCAGGATCTTCTTGGCGCGCTTGCCCGGAAGACCGCCGTTGACGCCCCATGGCGGCACGAACCAGCGGTCGTCGTGGATCGCGATGACGCCCGGCTCATAGAAGCGGTAGACCATGTTGATGCCGTTGCCGCCGCGGTGCAGGCCCGCACCGCCGCTGTCGGCGACCGTCTCGTACTTGACGATCTCGAGCGGGAAGTAGCGCTCGAGGAACTCGTTGGGCACGTTGGTGAAGCCGGGGAACAGCGAGTGGCCGTCGGGCCCGTCGCCCATGGGACGGCCCGGGATGCCGCCAAAGCCGATCTGGAAGAGCTGGAACCACTTGCCCGCCTTGTCGTGGCCTGCGTAGAACAGGTGGGGGCTGGACGAGAAGCCGGCGGCGTTGAGGAACTCGGGCGTCTTCTGGCCAAGCAGGCCGCCCATGATATCGAACAGGCGTCCGAGCACGTGGGTACGGCCCGAGAGCGCGGCCGGGAGCTTGGGCGTCAAGAGCGAGCCTTGGGGGATGCGGATGTCGATCTGCGGGTAGTAGCCATCGATGAACAGGATCTGCGGATCGAAGACCATGATCATGTAGATGCCGAAGAACATGCGCATCATGTTCTCATTGAGCAGCATGTTGATCGAGGCCTGGCTCTGCGGATCGGTGCCGTCGAAGTCGAGAACGACGCGGCCGTTCTCCTTCCACATCGTGCACTTGATCTTGTAGGGGCCAAAGCCCATGCCATCGTCGCAGATGTAGTCCTCGAACGAGACGGGCGTCTCGCCGATCGAGCTCTCGATGAGCTGCTGCATGGCGCGGTAGTTGCGATCGAGCAGCAGGTTGGTCGCCGAGACGAAGATGTCATCGCCAAAGCGCTCGGCCATTTCGACCACGCGGTTGGCCGCGACGCGGCACGAGGCGATCAGGGCGTTCAAGTCCGCCTTGCACCAGTCGGGCATGCGCGACTGGTGCATGACCAGCTTGATGAGGTCCTCGTTGTACTCGCCCTTCTTCCAGATCTTGACGGGCGGGATGCGCACGCCTTCCTGGAAGATCTCGGTGGCGTGGATCGGCATGGAGCCGGGGACCATGCCGCCGATGTCGCTCTGGTGGCCGAACATCGAGGTGTAGGCGATGAGGCGGCCGTCCTTGAAGACGGGGAGCAGGACGAGCCAGTCGTTGCAGTGGCTGATCGCGCCGCCGACCGAGTAGGGGTCGGACAGGAAGATCATGTCGCCGTCTTCCACGGTGCCTTCATAGCCTTCAAGGAAGGGGCCGATGTAGGAGCCGAACTGACCCACGATCATGCGACCCTTGTGGTCGGCGATGAGCGGGAAGGCGTCCCCCTGTTCGCGGATGCCCGGCGACATGGCGGTGCGCACGAGGGTGGCGTCCATCTCGACGCGGGCGTTGCGAAGGGCGTTCTCGATGACTTCGAGCGTGACCGGATCGATCTCGATCTTCTCGAAGGGGGTTTCGTTGGCCTGAATGATCTGTGCGGGCATTAGAGAGTTCCTTCGCTCACTTCAGGTTGATGAGGATGTTGCCGTAGGCATCGACAGTGCCGGTGCAGTCGGCTTCGATGAGCGTGGTGGAGTCCATCTCGGTGACGATGGCCGGACCCTGGATCACGTCGTTCGCTTTGAGCTTGGAACGGTCGTAGATCACGGCGGGGACCATCTTGCCATCGGCCCACAGCTGGTGGTCGCGCACCTTGGCCTCGATGGGATCGCCGTTGCCTTCGGGCAGGCGCTGGGCTTCGAGGTCGAGGACGGGGCCAAGCGCGACGGCGCGCAGGTTCACCAGCTCGTGCTCGCTATCCATCTTGAAGGTGAAGAGGCGCTCGTGCTCATCATCGAAGCGCTCGATGATCGCAGCAAGGCCGCCCGACTTGAAGGTCTCGGGGTCGATGGAAAGCGGCACTTCGAAGGCCTGGCCTTCGTAGCGCACGTCGAGTTCGAACTCGACGGTGACGTCGCTGGCCGAGATGCCCTCGCTGGTGAGTTCCTTCGTGGTCTGCGCGGCCATCTCTTCGAGCTGGGTGAGAACGTCGGCTTCCTCGGTGCTGGAGAACGACTTCGAATACGAACGCGCGGTCTCGGTGCGCATGCGCGTGGTCGCATCGCCCAGCGCGCACAGCACGCCTGGGGACACCGGCGAGACGGCAGGCCAGGAGCCCATCAGCTTGGCGACGGCGTTGACGTGGAGCGGACCCGCCCCGCCAAAGCCCATGACCGCGAAGTGACGCGGATCGTAGCCCTGCTGGACCGAGATCATGCGCAGCGCGCCGAACATGTTCTCGTTGACGATGTCGATGATGCCGCGGGCCGCTTCCATGACATCGATGCCCAGCTTGTCGGCGATGGTCTGAACCGCCGCCTTGGCGCCTTCACGGTCGAGCTTGAAGGTGCCGCCGAGCAGGTTCTCGGGGAGGTAGCCCAGGACGACGTTGGCGTCGGTCACGGTCGGCAGCGTGCCGCCCTTGTTGTAGGCCACCGGGCCCGGGACGGCGCCAGCCGATTCCGGACCGACGCGCAGCGCGCCGGTAAGCTCGGGGACATAGGCGATCGAGCCGCCGCCCGCGCCCACGGTCTTCACGTCGAGCGCGGAGGCGCGCACCGAGAGGTGGCCCACTTCGGTGGTACGCACGCGGCGTGCCTCGAGGTTCTCGATGAGCGCGACGTCAGTCGAAGTGCCGCCCACGTCGAGCGTCAGGATGTTCTTGATGCCTGCGTTCTTGCCGACCCACAGTGCGCCGGTGACGCCGCCCGCCGGGCCTGACATGAGCAGCGCGACGGGATGCTCTTCGGACTTCTCGGAGGACATGAGACCGCCATCCGAGCGCAGCAGCGAGAGCGAGCCGGCCATGCCGCCTGAACGCAGGTTCGAGCGCAGGTTGCGCACGTAGTTGCCCACGACCGGGCGCACCGCGGCGTTGGCAACGGTGGTCAGCGTGCGCTCGTATTCCTGCATCTCGGGCAGGACTTCGTGGGAAAGCGAGACGGGCAGCTCGGGGCAGATCTCGGCGGCGAGCTCGCCGATGCGCTTCTCGTGCGCGCCGTTGAGGTAGCCGTTCATGAGCGACACGGTGAGCGCCTGGACGCCCGAATCCTTGAGCCTGGCGAGGACCTCGCGGATCTGTGCCTCGTCGATCTCACGCACTTCCTCGCCCTGCGCGTTCATGCGCCCGGCAACCTCGAAGGTGTCTTCCAGGGCTGCCAGCGGCACGGGCTTGGGCCACACGATCCAGCCCGCAAGGCCGCCCGGCACGAAGGAGCGCGCGATCTGCATGACCTGGCGATAGCCCTCGGACGTGATGAGCCCCACGCGCGCGCCCTTGCCCTCAAGCACGGCGTTGGTCGCGACGGTCGTGCCGTGCAGGAAGAACTCGATATCCGCCGGCGTGATCCCCGCCTTCTCGCAAATCGCGCCCAGCCCGTTCAGAATACCTTCCGAACTGTCATGCGGCGTCGACGGCGTCTTGTGACGGAAAAACGAACCGTCTTCCTGGTTGAACAAAAGTAGGTCGGTAAACGTCCCTCCGACGTCGACACCCAAGCGGTAGGTCATGCTTTCCCCATCCGTTCTCTCGCCTAGCGGCGCTGTGGTTGCTGCCCGGTTCGGCGGGGCGGCAACTCGTGCGAGAAGCCCCTTTGTCCTTGCGGGTCAGCCAGATCTGGTTGTGCGTGGATGACGCGTTGGCCTCCACGCTGTGCTCGAACAGTGAACGTGATCGCGATTTCATGCTGCGCTTGCGGATAGAGTTATCCGCCCTGCGGCTTTTCGGCTTGGCGTACGTCGGTCCTGGATGGCATCTGCACTAGGACGAGGCGGAACAAAGGAGACCCCGACGATGCCACTCGACTTCGCCAGCTTGCGTCCCGCGACGCGCGAATTCCTTGCCCGCCGCGCACGCGGCGAGGGCCTGCTGATCGACGGTGAATGGCGCAAGGCCGCCAGCGGCAACACGTTTGCGACACTCGATCCGGCAACCGGCACCGAACTTGGCCAGGTAGCCGCCGCGGGTGCAGATGATGTAAACGATGCCGTTGCCGCGGCCCGTGCCGCACAGGTCAAATGGGCCGCCACCATCCCCGTGGAGCGTGCGCGCATCCTCTGGAAGATCGCGGACCTCCTCGAGGCCAACATCGACGAGCTTGCCGAGATCGAGACGCTCGACCAGGGCAAGCCGCTGTTCGTGGGGCGCTGGGCCGAGATCCCCGGTGCCATCAACCAGTTCCGCTTCTTCGCGGGCCAGGCCATGAACATCGAGGGTAACACGATCGAGAACTCGATCAACTACCAGCCCGAAGGCAAACAGGTGCGCAGCTGGACCGTGCGTGAGCCGGTCGGCGTCGTCGCGGCAATTGTGCCTTGGAACTCGCCGCTGGTCCTGACCGCGATGAAGCTGGCCCCGGCACTCGCCGCTGGCTGCGCGCTCGTCCTGAAGCCTGCGGAAGACACCTCGCTTTCCGCGCTGCGCCTTGCCGAGATCATGGTTGAGGCGGGGCTGCCCGCAGGCGTTCTGAACGTGATTACCGGCCTTGGTGGCGAAACCGGCGCGACGCTGGCGCAGCATAAGGACGTCGACAAGATCGCCTTCACCGGGTCGACCGCGACGGGCCGTGCGGTGCTCGATGCGGCCAAGACCAACTTCAAGCGCGTGACGCTGGAGCTGGGCGGCAAGTCGCCTTCGATTGTCATGCCCGACGCGAACCTCGACCTCGCGATCCCGGGTGTCGCCAACGCAATCTACTTCAACGGCGGCCAGGTCTGCATTGCGGGTTCGCGCCTTTATGTGCACCGCTCGATCCACGATCAGGTCGTGGAAGGCGTCGCCAATTACGCCAAGGGTCTCAAGCTGGGCCATGGCCTCGAAGCGGATACGCAGATGGGGCCGGTCGTCTCGCTGCGCCATGCCGAGCGTGTCGAGGGTTTCCTGCAGCGCGCCAAGGGCGCAGGCGCCACGATGCTGACCGGTGGTGAGCGTACCGGTGAGGCCGGCACTTTCATCACGCCAACTGTCGTCACGGACGTGACACCCGACATGGAAATCGTGCGCGAAGAGGTCTTCGGCCCGGTTCTTGTTGCCCAGGCCTTCGACGAGCCTGAGGAGGTCATCGCGGCTGCGAACGACAGCGAATACGGTCTAGCGGCCAGTGTCTGGACCGAGGGTCTCAGCAACGCGCACCGCATGTCGAGCGAGATCAAAGCCGGCACGGTCTGGATCAACTGCCACGCGATGTACGACCCCGCACTTGCCATCGGCGGCGTCAAACAGTCGGGCTGGGGCCGCGATAGCGGCAAGCAGGCGCTCGAGAGTTACCTGGAGTGGAAAACGGTCTGCGCGGTCGTCTGATCGCACCTCAGATTCGCGAAGGATGGGAGGGGCGCTGCGGTGCCCCTCTTTTTTTGTCCTGTGCCCTGTTCTTGATCGATGTCACTGACACAAGGGCAGAAGTTGGGGCGGGGAACCAAGAGTTGCGCGTCCGAGTACCCGAAATAGCGGGCATCGCGCCATATTCACCGCAAGTCGGATAGTCGGACACTGGCGTCTAACCAGTCCGGGTACGCGGTCCATACCTGTCTCCAAGAAGCAATTAGTGGAGTCTGCTGGATATGGCTGCAGTTGAACGGTGCCAGGTAGTGATCGCAGGGGCAGGGCCGGTTGGGACGGTTCTGGCGACGCTTCTGGCTCAGGCGGGCGTCGACGTGGTCGTCCTGGAAGCGGGTAGCGAATGTGCGCAGGATCTGCGCGCGTCGACCTTCCACCCACCCTCGCTCGAAATGCTCGACCAGATCGGCATTACGCAAATGCTCATCGACAAGGGCCTCAAGGCGCCGATCTACCACTGGCGCGACCGCCAGAGCGGCGAAGTCATCGACTTCGACCTTGCCGAGATTTCGGACGTCACCAAGTATCCGTTCCGCATCCAGTGCGAGCAGTACCACCTCTCGCAGGGGCTGGCCGAGGGGCTTGGCAAGTACAGCAATGCACAGGTTCGCTTCGGCAGCCGCATCGTCTCCTTCAATGACGATGGAACGGGCGTTGATGTCTTCGTCGAGACCATGACCGGCATCGACAAGCTGCGCTGCGATTTCCTGATCGGTGCCGACGGCGCCAACTCGATCGTGCGCAAGTGGCTCGGCGTCGAATTCGACGGCTTTACCTACCCGGAACGCTTTCTCACGCTCTCGACCGAGCTCGAGCTGGCCGATCATCTGCCCAACCTGTGCTACGTGAACTACGTCAGCGATCCGCAGGAATGGCTGGTGCTGCTGCGTGTGCCTTCGGTGTGGCGCGTACTGGTCCCGACCGATCCCGAGGCCGACGAAGACTACCTGCGTTCGGACGAGGTCAAGAACGGCATCTTCGACCGTCTTATCGGCGAAGGCGCGGGCAAGGACGTCAAGACGGGTCACCGCACCCTCTACCGTGTCCACCAGCGGGTGGCCAAGTCGTTCCGCGAAGGCCGCGTGATGCTGTGCGGAGATGCCTCGCACCTCAACAACCCGCTCGGTGGCTTCGGCATGAATTCGGGCATTCACGATGCCTTCAACCTGTTCGAGAAACTGATGCCGGTGATCGAGGGCAAGGCCGACATGGATGCGAACCTCTCGCTTTATGACCGCCAGCGCCGCACGGTCACGCACAGCTTCACCCAGACCCAGACCAAGGCCAACATGGCCATGATCAAGGGCGGCCAGGACGATGCTCACCAGCAGCGCCGCCAGGCGATGCTCGACATCAAGGCCGACGACGACAAGCGCCGCGCCTACATGATGCGCCAGGCCATGTACGAGAGCCTCGAGCAGGCCAAGTCGATCACCTGAGCCCCATTCGGGCACAGGGGAAGGGGACGCTCTCTTTCCCCGTGCCGCGCTCACAGTGTCCTTCGGGAAAAACGCGGCGCAAGACCGCATCAGGAAAAACACCACAACTCGCCACACCACGAAGGCGGGGAGAAACGTCAATCAACCCGCAAGCCCGCGGCGGCTTGCAAAAGGAGTACATGCAATGGGAGACGTTCTCGGTTGGCGCAAGCTGCTGGGTGTCATCGCACCGTCCACCAACACGGTTGTCCAGCCCGACATGGAGCGCATGCGTCCTGAGGGTGTGACCAACCACTTCTCGCGCATCTATGTCGAGGATCCGCTGGCCCTCTCGAACGAGGACTTCATCGCGGGTACCACGCTGATTGCCGAAAACACCCTAGATGCGGTGCGTTCGGTCATGACCTGCAAGCCCGATTACCTCGTGCTCGGGATGTCGGCCGTGACCTTCTACGGCGGCGTTGAAGGCGCTGCGAAGTGGAAGAAGCAGGTCGAGGACTTTGCCGGGATCGGCGCGTCGACCGGCGCTGAATCGGTCGCTGCAGCGCTCAAGGCCTACGGCAATGTCAAGACAGTCAGTTTCGTCTCGCCCTATTACCCGGTTGCGAACGCCGAAGTGCGCCGCTTCCTTGAGGAGTCGGGCTTTGAGGTCAAGCGCGACGTTCCGCTGCAGTGCAAACGCTGGACCGACATTGCCAAGGTCACGCCCGAGCGGCTTGACGAAGTCATCGCCGAACTTGATGGCGACGATGTCGATGCGATCGTCCAGGTCGGCACCAACCTCTCGATGGTCGATATCGCGGCCCAGTACGAGCAGAAGCTGTCCAAGCCGGTCATCGCGATCAACACGGCGACCTACTGGCACGGCCTGCGCGCCTGCGGCATCGATGACAAGGTCGAGGGTCTCGGCCGCCTCCTCGCGGAATTCTGATCTCGCGCTTGCCGCATCGACTCCATTTGTCATAACCGCAAGGCAACCGAAAAAATCCCAGGGCTCCGCGAAAAGTCGCGGGGCCCTGCTTTTATTTGTCATATTATTAATTCAAATTGACCTCACGCGAACTGCGATCATACCTACGTGAAGCGCAAGAGGCCAATGGCTCCCTGATCGGACACGCTCTGCCGGCATCCGCAGCAAAGAGCGTTTGATGTCAGGCGAAATTCCACCACCCGCGAAGCGCTTGGCGGCCTCAACGATGGCGGCGGTCAGGCTATGGTCGGGTGGATCGAGGAGAACTGCTCCAGCTGGACGCCCGAGCGCGTGCTGGAAGTTGGATGAACGCCGTTCAAGAGGCCGGTTTTCCGCTGGAGTAGCAGTTCGTGACCGGTGTGCGGGCAATTGCCGACAAGACGCTGTTCCCTGGATCGGCCGACAGAGACAAGGAAGACTACGGACGTGCGGCCATCTGGAATGCATACGAGGCCTGGAAACTGAAGGTTTGCAATGAGATCGCCAAGGAGATTTCGGTATGACGCAGGATCTGGCCTGGGTCGTACGTTCCGGCGCACGCGCCAAGGGTGGTCGCTCGGCCTTCTTTGAGGAGATGGCCCTCGGCCGCTTCTACTCGCTGACGCTCTCGCTCACGGCTGAACTGGCCGCCATGCGCGAACGTCTGGATACGGTGGAGCGGTTGCTCGAGCTGGAGAGCTCGATCGATCGCACCAAAATTGAAAGGTATGAGCCGGACCGCAAGGCCGGCGAGGAATGGGGAATTGCCATGAGGGCGTATATCGCCCGCGTCATGCGCGCCTTCCAGCAAGAAGGCGAGGCCATGGAGGAAACCGATCCGCCCGTCACCGACTGGGTGGTGAAGCTTTCCCGAAAGGACGCCGCATCGGCTTAGGGGCGGCTCCCCCTTAGACAAGGGGAAAGTCGTGATAGAAGAAGTATTGGTACTGCGCTGGGTGCACATCATTGCAATGGTCTACTGGCTGGGCGGCGAATGGGGTGTTTTCCAGACGAGCTACAACGTGTGCAACCGCAAGCTGTCGATGGACGAGCGCCGCCGCCACATGGAGACGGCCTACCGCATCGACATTCTGGCGCGCACCGGTATCATCTCGCTGCTCCCGCTGGGTCTGCACATGGGGTACATCTATGGGCTCCATCCGTTTGGCGGTGGGTATCTCACCGCGATGTGGATCTTCATCGCTCTCTGGCTCGGCCTGTGCTGGAGCGCCTTCATCAAGCGTGAAACCGATGTCGGCGTGAAGCTCACCAAGATCGACGAGAAGATCCGCTGGGTGCTGATCCCGCTCATCTTCGTGGTTGGTATCTCCTCGCTGTTGGGCCATGGTCCGCTTGAGGCCGGTGAGGGCATGCGCTGGTACGCGACGAAGCTGACGCTCTATGGCTTTACTTTGTGCATCGGTCTTGGTTTGCGTTGGATCATGCGCCTGTGGACGGTGCGCTTCCGTCGCCTCGCCGAAGGTCCCAACCCGGCCGAGGAAGCCGCTCTTGAGCGCGAATTCATGTATGGCCGGATGATGGCTTACGTTTACTGGATAACGATTTCCGGCATCTGCTTCCTGGGTACGGTCAAGCCGTTCTGAGGAAAGCCTATGTTTCGATAAAGGAAATCGCAGGAGGAAAGGGCGGTCCCAGAGGGATCGCCCTTTTTTTCATACCGCCGCCATGAGGCATCCAGAAGGCCAGAGAAAAAAGCCCCGGAAGCGCGAACTTCCGGGGCTATCTCTATCTGTGGTCTATCGGAACGGATCAGGCCGCGCCAACCGCGCCCTTGGCGGTGAGAGCGTCGATCTTGTCGGCCGAGTAGCCCAGGCTCTCGAGCACCGAGCGGCTGTCCTGGCCCGCGCCGGGAAGCGTAACCGGAGCGCCCGGACGCTTGCCGCCCATCTGCAGCGGGATGGTGGGCAGGCGCGTCTGCTCGCCGGTGTCGAGCGTCACGTCCTCAAGGCCACCTTCGGCAAGCTGGGGATCGTCGAACATATCCTCGGGCTTGCCGATCGGGGCGAAGGGCAGGCCTGTGCCCTCAAGCATGCCGACGACTTCGTCGCGGGTCATGCCCAGGAACATCTCGCGCACCTGCGGCAGGATACGGTCACGCGCCTTGACGCGCTCGTTGTTGGTGCGGATGCTCTCATCGGCCCACAACTCGTCGAGCTGGAATATCTTGCAGAACTTCTCCCACAGGACATCGCTGACCACGCCGATGAAGACGGGCTCGTCCCTGGTCTCGAAGACGTCGTAGATCGCCCAGGCCGAGATGCGCGCAGGCATCGGGTTAGCGGCCTTTCCGGTGACTGCGAACTGCGCCATGTGCTGGCCCACAAGGTAGATCGTGGTCTCGAAAAGGCTGGCGACGACCTTCTGGCCCTTGCCGGTGCGGTGGCGTTCTTCGAGCGCGGCGAGGATTCCGATCACGCCGAACATGCCGCCCGTCACGTCAACGACACTGGAACCGGCCCGCAGAGGGCGTCCCGGAGGGCCGGTCATGTAGGCAAGGCCGCCCATCATCTGCGCCACTTCGTCAAGCGCGGTGCGCTCTTCGTAGGGGCCGGGCAGGAAGCCTTTTTCCGAGCAGTAGATGATGCCCGGATTGGTCTCGGCCAGGGTTTCGTAGGAGAGGCCAAGGCGATCAAGTGCGCCTGGGCGGAAGTTCTCGACGAGGACATCGGCCTTGGCGCACAGGTCCTTGGCGACTGCGATGCCTTCCGCGCTCTTAAGGTCGAGGCAGATCGACTTCTTGCCGCGGTTGTACATCGGGAAGT
This sequence comes from Novosphingobium sp. BW1, assembly GCF_008107685.1. Taxonomy (GTDB): domain Bacteria; phylum Pseudomonadota; class Alphaproteobacteria; order Sphingomonadales; family Sphingomonadaceae; genus Novosphingobium. The sequence continues at coordinate 281,869 of NZ_VIRF01000058.1, read as the reverse complement.
AGCCCGAGCCCGAGCCCAGCAGCTTGCGGGTGCGGTCGCCGCCGATCGGCTCGATGCGCACGACGTCCGCGCCAAGCCCGGCGAGAATGTGGCCGACCGTGGGGCCCATGACCATGTGGGTGAATTCGATGACCGTGATTCCGGCCAGCGGCGTCGGTGCGCCGCCCTGTTCAGCGCTCATCGCGCAATCCTTTCCTTGTAGTCCAGCATCGGACCTGCATCGGGCGTGAAGCCATAAAGCGGCTCGTCCGGAAGGGCTTCTGTCAGGATCGACCGCACTTCGAGCAGTTTTTCCAGATCGATGCCGGTGTCATAGCCCATGGAATTGAGCATGAGAACGAGATCCTCGGTGACAAGGTTGCCCGAAGCGCCGGGCGCATAGGGGCAGCCGCCAAGTCCGCCGAGCGAGGAATCGATGGTGGTAATCCCTTCCTCGAGGCCCGCCAGCGCGTTGGCAAGACCCAGGCCGCGCGTGTTGTGAAGGTGCAGGGTGGTGAGCATGTCATCGCCCACGGCGGCCTTCACCTTGCGTACGAGCCGCTTGACCTGCGCGGGGTCGGCATAGCCAGTGGTGTCGGACAGGCTGAATTCCTGGCCGCCCGCTTCGGCCGCGGCGACGGCAAGGCGCACCACGGTGTCTTCGGGAACCGCACCCTCGATGGTGCAGCCGAACGCAGTCGAGAGCCCTACCGCGAAGTGGATGCCCGCATCCTTGGCGATCTCGGCCGCCTTCGCGATCTCGGCGAGCATCGCGGGGTGGTCCTTCTTGACGTTGCGGATCGAGTGCGTCTCGCTCAGCGAGAAGGGGATCGACATGCCGTGCACGCCCGCCCTCGCCGCGTTTTCCGCGCCGCGCGCGTTGGGTACGAGAGCCACCACGTTGAGGCCTTCGATGCCCTTGGCAAATTCCACCAGTTCGGGCGTGTCGGCCATCTGCGGGAGAAGCTTGGGCGGTACGAAACTGCCGACCTCGATCTCCTTGACGCCGGCGGCGGACTCGGCCGCGATCCAGGCCTTCTTGGCTTCGAGCGGCATCACCTGCTTGATCGACTGCAGCCCGTCGCGAGGGCCCACTTCGGAAATAAGGATTTCGGTCATGCGGTCTTCTCCAGGTAGACCCAGGGACGCGCCGTGCGGTCGGCGTCAGTCCATGCCTCGATGGCGGGCAGGGCCTTCAATGTGAGGTCGATCACGTCGAGGCCTTCGAGCAGCATCGTGCGTGGCTCGTCCTCGATCGTGAAATTGTGCGTGGTTTCCCCGGCCGTCACCGTCTGCGCGGGCAGGTCAACAGTGATCTCCTGCCAGGCCAGCGCGTCGACGTCGGCACGGGGCAGGGTGATCGGAAGGACCCCGTTGCGGATGCAGTTGGCGCGGAAGATCGGCGCGAAGCTCTCGGCGATGACGCAGCGGATGCCGTACTCGACGAGCGCCCAGACCGCGTGTTCGCGGCTCGAACCACAGCCGAAGTTGGCGCCGCCCAGGATTATCTGGCCGCCCTTGGCCTCGGGCATGTTGAGCTCGAAAGTCGGGTCCGGGGTGCGCGCGGCAACATCGCCGTAGCGCCAGGGCGCGAACAGGCCCTCGGCAAGACCGGTGCGCCCGGTGCTCTTCATCTCGCGGCTCGGGATGATCGCGTCGGTATCGACGTTGTCGCGCAGGATCGGCACGGCGACGGAGGTTAGGGTGGTGAAGGGGGTCACTGCGCGCTCTCCTTGGCCAGCTCACGCGGGTCGGCGATGACACCGGCGACGGCGCTCGCGATCACGGTTTCGGGGCTCGCGATATGGGTGCGGATGCCCGGCCCTTGGCGGCCTTCGAAGTTGCGGTTGGTCGAACTGACTGTGCGGCTTCCTTCGGGGAAGCGTTCACCACCTGCAAAGAAGCACAGCGAGCACCCGCTCGCGCGCCATTCAAAGCCGGCCTCGGTGAAGATCGTGTCCAGCCCCTCGGCTTCGGCGGCGCGCTTGACCGCGGAGCTTCCCGGCACGACCATCGCCTTCTTGATCGTATCGGCGACCTTGCGGCCCTTGACCAGGGCCGCAGCACGGCGAAGGTCGGAAAGGCGGGCGTTGGTGCACGAGCCGACAAAGGCGACGTCGATGGGCGTGCCTAGCATCGCGGCGCCGGGCGCCAGGTCTATGTACGTGTGCGCGCGCTCAGGGCCCTGCGGCACTGCGCCGTCGATGGGCATCGAATGCTGCGGGCTGGTGCCCCAGCTCACCATCGGTGCCAGCGAGGCCGCGTCGATCACGATCTCGGTGTCGAAGGTCGCACCGTCGTCAGTCTTGAGCGTCTGCCAGTAAGGATCATCAAAGTTCGCGGGCGCATAGCGGCGTCCGGCGAGGTACGCGAAGGTCTTGGCGTCAGGTGCGATGAACCCGGCCATGGCCGAGAATTCGGTGGCCATGTTGCACAAGGTCATGCGCGCTTCAATGTCGAGGGCTTCCACGGCCTCGCCAGCGAACTCGACCGCATGGCCCGCGCCGCCACCCGCGCCGTGGGTAGCGATCAGGGCAAGGACCATGTCCTTGGCGGTCACGCCCAGCGCAAGCTGGCCATTGAAGGTGACGCGCATCGTCTTGGGCTTTTCGATGCGCAGGGTACCGGTCGCCATGGCATGCTCGGCCTCGCTCGAACCGATGCCCCAGGCGAGCGCGCCCAACGCGCCCTGCGTGCACGTATGGCTGTCGGGTGCGACGAGGGTGACACCGGGAAGCACGATGCCCAGTTCGGGAGAAATGACATGGGTAATGCCCTGATCCGGATCGTTGACGTCAAAGAGCGTGATCCCGGCAGCTTTTGCGGCGGCGCGGGTCTCTGTGATGAAGGCCGAGCCACCTTCCATCAACGTGCCGTCACCGCGCCCGATGCGGGTGTCGACGATGTGGTCCATGACCGCAAAGACACGGGCCGGATCACGGACTGGACGGCCCGCCGCAGCCATTGACTTCAGCGCGGCAGCGCCGGTGCGCTCGTGCAGGAACACGCGGTCGATGGCGACAAGTCCGGCGCCCGATGTGCCGGTATCGATCCGGTGTGTTTCCCAGATCTTTTCGAAAAGTGTCTTTGGTCCCGTGGATGTCATCGTTGTTTTTTTCGTCAGCCCGTTCGCAAATGGTCGAAGGGCAAGCGTCATGGGCTTGCCTCAAAGACCTGCCTAGACCGGTTTAGGACGCTTCGTGCAAGTCGACGACCACCTTGCCCGATGAGCGAGCAGACAGGAGACGCTCTACGCCGTCGTAGATGCCTTCGATTCCGTGATAGGCGGCGCTGTCGAGGTGCACCTTGAGCTTGCCGTCCTGATAGAGACCGAAAAGCCGTTCGCGTGCCTCCTCCCAATACTGGGTGAGCAGGCCGTTCATGAAGCCGCGCACCGAGGCGCTCTTGTAGTAGATCGAATTGGCGATGCGTGGGGCGGTGACAATCTCGGGCTTGCCCTCGAGATCTGAGGCGGCGCCGCCAACTACGAGCCGTCCGTGGTTGGCGAGGTTTGCCAGGAAGGCGTCGTGGATCGGCCCGCTGACGGTGTCGACCGCAACATCCAGCGCGTTGTGGTATTCGCGGCTGAGCACTTCGCCCACATCCTCGGCCTTGTAGTCGACAACACGAGCGGCGCCGAGCGACTTTACGAAAGCACACTTCTCAGGGCCACCGGCCACGCCCACCACATGACACCCGCGCAGGGCGGCGAGCTGGACCAGGAAGTGTCCCAGTCCTCCCGCGGCGGCCGATATCGCGACTGTCTCGCCGTCCTTCAGTTCGCCTATGCGTTCGAGCGCGACCATGGCCGACACGCCCGTGGAGGCGAGCGCCAAGTATTCGCGCGTGACGGCGGGAGCCTTGACGAAGCCACTCGCGGGCGCGGTGTTCTCCTCGCGGTATCCGCCGGTGAAACGCACCGAGACAGCGGCTTCGCCCACCGCGAAATCGGTGACGCCTTCGCCTACGGCCTCGACCGTGCCAATAGCCTCGACCCCGGTGAAGGTGGGCAGGGCAATCTTGACGTAATCGACCGCATCACGCGCGATCTGGGTGTCGAAGATGCCGTTGATGCCGCAGAACCGGTTGCGTACGCGGATCTCTCCGGGGCCGGGTTCGCGGCTTGGCAGCTGGACGATCTCGCAGGCTTCGCGGAAGGATGGCGCGATCTGTGTCAGACGGATCGCGCGGTAAGTCTTCGCCGTTTCGCTCATTGTTCTGCAATCTTGCCCTGCGGGAAGCCCAGTCCGCCCGGATTGAACAATCCCTTGGGATCGACTGTGTTTTTCACCGCGTCGAGGACGTCGAGGAAGGCTTCATCCATCCGATCGCGATATGCATAGGAACGACCGATCTGGAAGTGGCCCGCGCCATACTTGCGCGCGATTTCCTTCACCTTCTCGCGCGCGGCGGTGACGATGGCCGTGGCTTCGGGGTTGGCGCCGAGCTGCTTCAGGCGCTTCATGTGGTCAGGCTCGACCATCGATTCGTGGATCGGGCGGTAGCCTTCGGGCCAGAATAAGACCGGCTCGATGATGATCGCGTTGGTCGACATTGACGAGGTCAGGAAGCCGTTGAAGATGCCGTGCTTATCGAAGATTTCTTGCATCTCGTCGAAGTAGGCGCGGATCTCGGCAAAGGCCTTGGGTGCCGTCGAGAGCGAGAACTGGCCGTGAACCGGAATCCAGCTTTCACCCTCGGGGCCCAGGATCGAGTTGGGCGCAGGAAAGGGCATGGCGCGAATGATCTTGGCAATCGAGTTCTCGATTTCCACGCCGTCGAACTGCGCAGCAATCTCGCGGGCCCGCGCAATGTCGTGGGCAACCGCCTCCTTGCAGCGCCCTTCCGCGGTGATGTGAAGGGGGAACTCTTCCTCAGGGACGAAGTTGCGGCCGCCGATGGCAATCTTGGCTGCAGCGAGCAGGCCCTTGCCCAGTGACTTCTCCTTCGAGATGACCTTGCCCAGCGTCTTCACGTCGCTGGCCATCGACATGCGCTTCATGCGCACCTTGGTGAGGCCGGGATCAAAGCCACAGCTTTCCGCAGCGACGCCCTCGCGGGCCATTTCGCCCAGCGCCTCGAGCATGGCCGGGCCGCTTTTGAAGGAGAACGAGGCCGACTGCTCGAAGGCGGGCTGGCGGATGAGGCGCAGCGTGATCTCGGTCTTGAGCCCCAGCGTGCCGGAATCGCCACAGAACAGGCCCGCAATGTCAGGGCCGAAGTGGCGGTAGAATGGGGTGTCACCATCCGGGCCGCGCGCGCCGGTACGCAGGACCCGGCCATCGGCCAGCACTATGGTGAGCGCGATCACACTCTCGCTGGTCGTCCCATAGTGCCCTGCACCGAACATGGCGTTGAGCATCGAGAGACCGCCCCCGATGGTGGAGTAGATCCCCGACATCGGCCCCCAGAAAGGCGTGCGCAGGCCCTTTGCCTTGAGTGCCTCGTTTAGCTCACGCCATGAGCATCCGGCCTGGACGGTCACGGTCATGTCCTCGGGGCTGATATCCAGCACCTTGTTCATGCGCGTGGTGTCGATGGTGATCGTGTCGTTGGTCGCCGGTATATAGGCTTCGGTGTAGCTCATGCCTGCACCGCGCGGGGCAAGGGCGACACCGGCCTCGTTGGCGGCGGCGACAACGGCAGCCAATTCCTCGGTCGTAGCGGGGGCCACGATCAGCATGGCGACGTGATTGGAGGCAATCCAGACGTCCTCGCTGAAGAGGCGAAGGCGTGCTTCTTCGGATGTCACGTGGGCGGTGCCGACGATGCCTTCGAACTTGGCACGAAGGTCACTCGGACACGGTGCGATGGAGGCAGGAGCGGCCGGAGCGGCAATATTGGACATGGTGTGTTTCCCGTGAGTGAGGCCGCGCGGAAGGCATGCGGCTGGGGATTACGAAAGAAGCAAGGTGAAGGCGAGGCGGGTCAGGCCGGTTCGCGGCTAAGCACGAGCTTGGCGGCGGCCTCTCCGGCCAGGCGCCCGAAGGTCACCGCTGTCGCCAGCCCCATGGCAGGGAGGTAGCCCCAGTGCGCCGGACCGGAAACGGACCGCGCCGCGCCGCCCCCGGCAAATAGGTTGGGCAGCTTGGTGCCATCGGGGCGCAGCACCTGCGCATCGCCATCGATTTGGAGCCCCCCCTGAGTGTGGAAGATCGCGCCCACTACCTTCAGCGCACGGAAGCGCGGGGCAGGGGGGAGGTCGCCGTTCCACACGCGGCCGAAGCTGTCGGCCTCGCCTGCGCCTTGGGCAGCGCGCGCGTCGGCCAGTGTAGCGGCAAGGGCCTGCACGGGAAGGCCGAGCACCTGTGCGAGTTCCTCTTCGCTGTCGGCAAAGCGCGGGGCGTTGAGCCTGTTGAGCTCGATGATCTCAGGGATGTAGTCGACGTCCTTCTCGATGCGGTCGTCGTAGATCACCCAGACATAGTCGCCCGGTTGGTGCAGCACGGGGTGCACCATGCCTGCAATATCGTCGGTCTCGTTGGTGAAGCGCTTGCCCTCGATGTTGACGAGGATACCGCCGGCAATAGGCACGCCTGGCGGGACCGGCATGCCCTGCGGTTCGGTCAGCATCGCATACCCCTGGTAGGAGGCCATGTCCCCAAGTGCGGCACCAACCTTGACCCCGACCGTAATGCCGGTGCCCTGGCTGCCCTCATGGCCGTTGTTCCGGGCCTCGGCCATCTCGGGCATGTTTGTCGCGACCATCGCATGGTTCGCCGCAAAGCCGCCGCAGGCAAGGATCAGGGTGTCGCAGCCGACCGATTCGTGCGAGCCGTCTCGACGCGCAATGGTGACGCCGGTAATGCGGCCATCTGCATCGGCATGAACGTCCACCAGCTTTGCTTCCGTCATGACATCGACGCCGTTGTCGTCGAGGCGGCGGTGAAGCAGGTCCACCATGTCCTGCCCGCCGTGCCCGCGCCAGCCGTGGACGCGGTAGGTGCTGTTTCCATAGGCGGGCCTGAAGCCGGTATCGAGCTTCCAGGGCATGTCGAGTTCCTCGACCATCCAGTCGACGGTAGGCCCTGCATGATCGGCGATAGCGCGAGCCAGGATCGGGTCGGTCTGGCCCTTGGTCTTGGCCATGATGTCATCGAAATAGGTGTGCGCACTGTCCTCGATTCCGTGCGCGGATTGGGCCTTTGTGCCCGCCGCGCAAATAAGGCCCTGCGACATGCCGGTGGAGCCCATCGGGCGCTCGTCCTGCTCGATCAGCAGGACCTCGGCCCCGGCTTTCGTAGCGGCAAGAGCTGCAATGCAGCCGCAGGCGCCGCCGCCCACCACAAGCACGGGAACGATGAATTCGAAGGTCTCGCTCATAATGCGATCATGCCTCTCGCGCGAGTTCTTCGCCGACGTCCCCCGAGGCGACATCGTCATCCAGAATCGCGGCTTCGTTCTCCTGCTGCACGATGCGCAGGATGCGGGCGATGTATTCCTGGTTCCACATCTGGCGCTCGTCCGATGCCTCGCGGGAGGGCTCAAAGGCGTCGATCTCCCCATCTTCAAGAATACCCTTTTCGCGCAGCAAACGCTCGAGCGTATCGTTGCGCTGGCGGGCAACCGCCAGTTCCTGCGCCACCGCCATGGTGATCGCGAGGACCTTTTCGACCTGAGGTTCCAGGAAGTAGGGGCGCTTGCCGGCGGGCTTGGCGCCGGCTCCGTTCAGGGCGTCGGAAAAGCTCATGCCACGGCTCCGATCACGTGCCAGGCCGCCTTGCGGCCATAGTCTTCGGTGTCATCTTCTTCAGCGTCGGGGAACAGCTCGCGGTCGACGACGCCATAGACGCCTCCATGGATCAGGCTGTCCTTTGCAAAGCCGGCATCGATCATGGCCTCATCGAGGTCCATCTCGTGCATGCGCGACCAGAAGGGTTCGTTGTTGTAGAAGGCGTCCCAATCGCGCATCGCCTGCTCGAAGAGCGGCATTTCGGGCGCATACTGCGGCTGCTCGACGTGCAGCACGATGCCGCCGGGCTTCAGCAGACGCCGCGTTTCGCGGAAGATGTTGCGCAGCGCGGTGGTCGAAAGTTCGTGAAGGAACATCGTCGTCTGGATCCAGTCGAAGCTGGCGTCCTCGAAGCGCGAAAGGTCTTCGCCGCTGGCTTGCACGAAGGAGACGTTGTCCACGCCCAGCGACTTGGCGCGGGCGAGGCCATAGCGCAGCACCGGCGCCCCCAGATCGACGATGGTCATCTCGGCCTCGGGATAGGCTTGCGCCAAGGGCAGGCTGGAGTGCCCGACGGTGCCGCCGATCTCGAGGATCTTCTTCGGCGCAAAGTGGGGCAAGTTCTTCTTTACCCAGTTGACCACCGCCATGCCGCCACCGTCGGAGTACTTGCCAAGAAGCCCACTGGTGGTGACGAATCCGGCGTGATCGTAGTTCGCGCCATTGGTGACGTCGCCCTCGAAATACTCTGTGTGGTAGCTGCCGGGCATGCAGTGGTGGTCGACCGCCGAGACATAGCGCGGGATCTCGACCGTGGGATCGAGCTGCAGACGCGGATCGCCATCGGTCATGTCCGCGGCGATGGCGGCCAGACGCTCCGCCTGACGCAGCGAAGTCCAGCGGCCGGCCTGCTGGCGCTGTTCCATCGTCATGCGGCGCAGCGCGGACCAGGTCTGGAAGGCCGGGTCCTTGAGAAGCGCCTTGCGCGCCTCGTGGCGGTTGGCAAGCGGCCGCCCGTTCTCGGTCTCGAAGCCCGGTGCCACGCGGCTGTCGTAGGCCGCCTTGACGCCCGGGACGACCCGGGCAGCCAGGTGCCTGTTCATATGCGCGAGGAAGTTCACGCGCTCGATCTCATCGTGGCTGGTCTCGGGAAATACCGCATGGCGACCAATCACCCGGTAGTCGGGTGGGCCTTCATAGGCGGCGCTAGGATCATTTGCAGGTGGAGTTGTACGCGACGTCTTCACGGCCTACCTCATTTGTTATAGCCTTATGCTATATTGTCGTTACAAGAGACGCAAGAGCCGAAGCCGATGTGCCGAGGCGACACGCAAATCCAAGGGGAAACCGGATGATCATTTTCGCCGTATTCAACCTCAAACCGGGTGTTTCGGTGGAGGAATACGAAGCCTGGGCGCGGGAAACCGACCTTCCCACCGCCAACTCCCTCAAGTCCATAGACAGCTTTCGCGTGTACCGTTCGACCTCGGTTCTGGGCTCGGATGAAAAGCCGCCCTTCGGATATATCGAAGTTCTCGACGTCAACGACATGGAGCAATTCGCCGCCGATGCGCAAAGCGAAATCATGCAGGAGGTCGCCGCCACCTTCCAGGGCATGGTCGATGTCACCTTCGTGATGACCGAGGAGCTGGTGGCATGAGGTTTGCCGGCAAGGTCGCTGTTGTTACCGGCTCGGGTCGCGAAGGTGGTCTGGGCGAAGCCATTGCCCGTCGTCTGTCGGAAGAGGGCGCCAAGGTCGTCATCTCGGACATCGGCACCTCGCGCGATGCCTTGACGCCCGATACCATGATCGGCAGCACGGACGAGATGACGCGCATTGCCGATGCAATGCCGAGCGAGGCGACGACCTTCGCCTGCGACGTGCGTGACCCTGTGCAGGTCGAGGCGCTAGCCGACCATGCGATCGACACCTTCGGCTCGCTCGATATCTGGGTGAACAACGCAGGCATCGGCTACATCATGAAGCCGCTTGTCGACGTGTCCGTGGACGACTGGCGCGCGGTGATCGACGTCAATCTCAATGGCGCATGGTTCGGTCTTCAGGCCGCGGCCAAGCGCATGATCGCGGCAGGCAAGGGCGGGCGCATTATCAACGTTGCCAGCCAGGCCGCAAAATCCGGCTTTCCCCATGCTCAGGCGTACAGCTCGTCCAAGCACGCACTGGTCGGCCTTGTCCGTTCGGCCTCGATCGAGCTTGGCCCGGAAGGCATCACGGTCAACAACGTGTGCCCGAACCACGTTACCACGGGTCTTGGCAAGTGGCAGAACGAGCACTTTGCCGAGGTGCAGGGCATCAGCGTCGAGGAATACCTCAAGCGCATGGCTGCGCGCATTCCGATGGGCCGCCCGGGGCTGCCACAGGATACCGCGTCGGCCATCGCCTTCCTGTGCTCAGACGAGGCAATTTACATCACCGGGGAGAGCATGAACGTCTCGGGCGGCGAGGAGCCGCACTGAGATGACAACCGGGGCCGACAACATCGAAAATCCCGCGCACGTTCTCATCGACCACGCGCTGGCCCTCGAATGGGAGAGTATCCCGACTGAGGCGCAAGAGCGCGCGCAGACCTTCCTGCACGACAGTCTGGCCGTGGGCGTCGCAGGCCGTAACGCCGCCCATGCCGATGGTGTTTTTGCCATGGCACAGGGCTGGGGTGAGGGCGGCGTGGCCTCGGTGCTGGGGCGCCCTGGACTTCGTCTGCCTGCCGCATCGGCGGCCTTCGTCAATGGCTTCCAGATCCATGGGCAGGAGTATGACTGCGTCCATGAACCGGCCGTGCTGCACCCGATGGCGACCGCTCTGGCCGCACTTCTGGCCGAGGCCGAGCGCGGTGATCCGGTGCGCGGCGAGGACTTTCTCGCGGCGATCGTCGCGGCGGTCGATGTTTCGGTTACCATCGGGATCGCGGCGCCCGATGCGCTCACCTTCTTCCGCCCGGCGACGGCCGGGATCTTCGGCTGCGTGGCGGGTATCGCACGGATGCGCCGCCTGCCGCGCGCAGAGGCGCTCGATGCCTTCGGCCATGCACTGGCTCTGACCTCAGGCACGATGCAGGCACACGTCGAGGGCAAGCCTGCACTGCCAGTGCAGGTCGCCAGTGCGGCGCGCAATGCGCTCGTCGCCGTGGATCTCGCGCGCGCCGGAATGTCCGGCATTGCCCATCCGCTTGATGGCCCCTTTGGCTATTTTGCACTCATGGAAAAGCGCGCGGCGCTTGCGCCCGCGCTCGCCAGGCTGGGGCAGGGGCACCGCATCACCGAGGTGAGCTGGAAGCCGTTCCCGACCGGACGTGCCGGGCATGGCGGGATCGTCGCCGTGCAGGATCTGATGGCGGGCCAGGGCCTCACCGCGGCTAATCTTGAAAGCCTCGAATACCATGCTCCCCCGCTCATCCACCGCCTTGTCGGGCGCGCGGCCAAGGCGGACATGGAACCGGGCTATGCGCGGCTTTGCATGCAGTACCTCGCGGCGGTGACCTTGCTGCGGGGCAAGGTGGCGCTGGGCGACTTTCAGCGCGCCTCACTCGACGATCCCAAAGTTCATGCCCTTGCGGGCCGGATCAGGGTGATTGCCAACGACAACCCCGACATGGCCGCCTTTGCCCCGGCGCGGGCCATGGCCCGTACCGTCGATGGTCGCACACTGGTGCAGGATGTCGAGGCGCAGTTCGGCTCGCCGCAATGGCCGCTTTCGCGCGAGCAGCACATGGAAAAGGCGCAAGGCTGCCTCGAATTTGCAGGGCTGGGGCACTGCCATGCGGGTCTTGCCGTGGCTATCGACACCTTCGCAGCCGCGCGCGACGCCATGGCCACCCTTCGCGCTACGGGCGTGATGGGCTGAGCCCTCTCTTTCTCTTTATCCCAAAGCAGGACACCCGATGACCTTACTCAAGTGCGCAACACTGGTCGTTGCCGACGTGGCCGCATCGAGCGAGCGCTATGCCCGATGGATGGATTACCGCGTCGTCGACGAAGGCGCCGTGCCCGAAGATCTCGCCGCCGCCTGGCAGGCCCCGGCCTCAGCCGGACGTCCTTTTGCGCTGCTGCAACCTGCTTCGGACGACCAGGTATTCCTGCGCTTCGTGGAAGGTGATCCGGTTCCCTCCTATGCGCCGATCCGTACGTATGGCTGGGCCGCGACCGAGATCTGCGTGAGCGACGTCATGGCGGTGAACGATCGCATGGAAGAGAGCCCTTTCGAAATTATCGGTCCGCCCAAAGACCTTGACGGCTTTGCCACAGTCAAGCCGATGCAGGTCAAGGGCGATGACCAAGAGATCGTCTACCTGACCCAGATACTGCAACCGGGCGAGGAGAACGGTCTTCCGCAGCCGACCTCGCTGGTCGACCGTCCCTTCATCATGGTGCTTGCCAGCCACGATCTGCCTGCCAGTGTGAAGTGGGTGGAGGATGTACTGGGCCTTCCCGTGATCGATCCTGTGCCGATCCGCTACTCGATGATCAATCAGGCCTTTGACCTCGATCCCGAAACGAAGACGGCTATCGTGACCGCACGCGGCGCCGGCCAGACTTTCCTCGAAATTGACCAGTATCCGGCCAAAGCGACCGTGCGCGAAAAGCACGAAGGCGACCTTCCGCCCGGCGTTGCGATCACCACCATGCTGCACCCCGACTTCGCGCGTCTCGAAGGCCATTGGGCCAGTGCGCCGGTCGTACGCGAGGGGCCGCTCTATGCGGGCAAGCGGACAGGCATCCTACTGACACCGGAAGGCGCGCTGCTCGAAGTGATCGAAGGGGGCACGATCTGAGATGGACCTTGCGCTTGCACTCCTAACCCTGCTGCACCTCCTGATCCCGATCTACTGGCTGGGCGGTGACCTTGGCGCGTTCTATTCCTCGCGCTTTCTTGTCGATCCCAAGCGAACCGTGCCCGAGCGCCTGCTCGCGTTGCATATCCTCAACAACATCGACATGGCGCCGCGCACCGCGCTGATCCTGACCTTTCCCACCGGCTTCACACTGGCCGTGATGAAAGGCTGGCTTGACGTGCCGGGCCTGACGGTGATCGGTGTGTGGGTAGCAGGGCTGGCCTGGCTCGCACTCGCCTGGACGGTCCACATTCTCCATGGACCTGCGGGCAAGACCTACAAGCAGATCGACCTTGCCGTTCGCTACATCGTCCTCGCCGTGCTCGTCGCAGGCGGTGTAGCCGGCCTTGTCGGGGCCGTCACGCTGCCGCTCTTCATCGCGCTCAAGCTGTTGGTTCTGGGCTTCTGCATCTTCGTAGGCCTGCTCGTCCGGCGCCAGCTCGTGCCGCTGATCCCGGCCATCGTAGACCTGGGCAAGAACGGGGCAAGCCCTGAGGGCGACAAAACCATCGCGGGTGTTCTGTCCGTGACACAGCCCACCGTGATGACGCTCTGGGCCGCCGTTCTCGTCGCCTCGTTCCTCGGCATTGCGACCCCGCTGTGAGGGCGCGCTGAGTTTCAACTGATCCATCTTCCAAAACACAGGAGCCGATTTTGCAAAAGCATCGCACCATTACCGGCAAGATCCAGTACACCTCGCGCAAGGAAGGCCGTGAAGGGGCCGACCGCGGCCGCGAGACCTTCATGTGGACCCACCATTCCGACGGAAAGAAGACGCTACGCGCGCACTGCGAGATCGACGAACCCGATCCCACGGTCATGCGCGACATCACCTATAGCCTCGACGAGAACGACCGTCCGATGGACTGCCTCGTGCGCCTAACGGTAGGCGACGAATTCATGGGGGCGGGTCTCTTCATCATCGGCGAAGATACCATCGAGTGCGAAAGCTATGGCCCCTCGATCGGGCGCGTCTCGCAGTCGAAGAAGATCCGCGGCGCATTCGATGGCTTCGGCACTCACCCCATCGTCGCGGATGCCTACATCACCCGCAAGATTGACCGCTCGAAGGGCTTTCACAGCCGTCCATTCCGCTGTTTCCTGCCGTCGCCCGACCACCGCGGTGCGACGCCGCCACTGATTGCCGAAACGACACTGCAGCTGGGCTATATCGGCGACGAGACGGTGACCGTGCCCGCGGGCACGTTCGAATGCCACAAGTTCCAGTTCACCGACGATGATGGCGACATGGTGGGCGTATCGGGTGAAGCGCACCCGCCGTACGAGATGTGGGTAACGGCTGATGAGGACGCCATCTTTGTCCAGGGCGGCGTCGGCGGCTACATGCAGACCTGGTACGAGCTGGTCGAACTGGAACGCTGAACGCACGTCCGATCTGTTCCGGCACGCGAGATCTCAGGGGACAGCGTGCCGCGACGGGTTGACTAAGTTCCTGACGAGCGCGAAATTTGCGGTTTACGCTACGTCGCTTCCGCTCAAGTTTGTACGGGGGGAAGGGGCCTTGCACAGGGGCAAGAGAGAACGTGCTTGATCGCGAAGGGGCGGTTCCCCTCTATCACCAGATCTATCTCTTCTTGCGCGACGAGATTCTCTCGGGCCAACGTCCTTTCGGGAGCGCTATGCCGACCGAGCAGGAACTGGCCGAAACCTACGATGTCTCACGCATCACTGCGCGCCGCGTGCTCAACGACCTTGCCGAACAGAACTACGTCGAGCGCAAGCGCCGCGTCGGCACGCGGGTCATCTTCAAGTCACCGTCCAAGCCCATTGAGGCGAATATCGACCAGGCCTATGATTCGCTGCTCGCCTTCGGTGGCGGGACGGACGTCACGGTGCTCAGTGTCGAAGAAGTTGCCGCTCCTCCCCGTGCGGCGGCGAGCCTGGGGCTTGAGGCCGGAAATCCGGTCATCCGCTCGGTGCGCTTGCGTGAGATGGAAGGTGTCGCGATTGGCTGGATTGTCAGCTATGTTCCTGTCGGACTTGCGCCGTATGTTACGCCGGACGCTCTGGCCACCGCACCTATTCTCCGGCTTCTCGAGGATGTCGGCGTCAAGCTGAAGTATGCCACGCAGACGATCAACGCGGTCCTGGCGTTTGGCGAGATGGTCGATGCCATGGGCGTTGAACTGAACTCGCCGATCCTGCGCATCACGCGTGTGTCCTACGACGCGGACGACCGGCCTTTCATGCTTACCTACGCGCACTATCGCGCAGACCGCTTTCACATCCGCATGGACCTGAACGGCCCCGGCACTCACTGAAATGGGCCCCGGAGCCGTTGAAGGTTTCCTTCCGTGACGCGTCAGGTCAGGAGACCTTGATCATCACCTTGCCCTGATGCCCGCCGGACTTAAGGTAATCCAGCGCCTGCGCCATGTCCTCGAAGCCGAAGGTCTTGTCGACGACGGGCGCAAAGCCATTCGCGTCCATCGCACGCAGCAGGTTCACCAGCATCCCGCGGCTGCCCGAGGCGATGCCCTTGATGACGAGGTTCTTGCCGATGATCGCGCCATAATTGGGCAGCGGGCCATCGGAACTGCCGACACCGATCAGGACGACGCGTGCATTGCAGGCCGCCGCGTTGATCGACTGGGGCAAGGTGTGCTGGCCGCCGGTCTCGGCGATGATGTCCGCGCCGCGTCCACCGGTCTGCTTGAGCAGTTCGGCCGCCCAGTCCGCATGGGTGCGGTAGTTCACCGCGTAGTCGGCGCCCATCTTGCGGGCCTCTTCGAGCTTTGCATCGCTCGATGAGGTTATCGCAACCAAGGCGCCGTTGGCCTTGGCAATCTGCAGCGCAGCCATCGAAACACCGCCGGTGCCCAGCGCTAGAACGAGATCACCCGCCTTGACTTCGCCGATCACCGAAACAGCGTGCCAGGCCGTCAGCGTGGCGGCGGCAAGCGGTGCGGCGGCTTCGTCGGCGAGGCTCTCCGGGACCTTGACGAGAGCGCCAGCCGGAACCTTGATGTACTGAGCCGCCCAGCCATCGGTGAAGGTGCCCAGGTCCTTGCCAAAGTAGCTCATGTCGAACGGGCCGTCGTGCCAGGCGACAAAATGCGGGCACACCGCGCGGTCGCCCACGGCGACCTGCGTCACACCGTCACCAACCGAAACAACTTCGCCAAGACCCTCGGCGAGAGGAATGCGGTCCTCTGCCTTCTTGGCGCCGTAACGCCCTTCGAGGATCTGAATGTCGCGGTTATTGAGGCAGGCAAGGCGGACCTTGAGCACCGCTTCGCCGGGGCCCGCGACCGGGTCTGGGCGCTCGGTGAGCGTCAGCGAGGAGATACCTTCCTGCGTTCCAAGGACGTAAGCTTTCACATCTGGCTCCTGAATTGGTCGAGAATGTCGCAGCCCCGTGCGAACCACGTACCCTCACGCGCCTTGAGATCGCCCAGCAGCGTCTCGAAGGCATCCATGCGGTAGGGGAGGCCGATGATGTAGGGCGTGAGGTGCATCGGCAGCATGCGCCCGCCATGCACCTTAGCCTCGGCGCTCAGCCAGTCGTGCGCGTCGAGCATCTGCTGCGCATAGCTGTCGGCCGACTGCTGCTGCACGTTAATGATCTGGCGGTCAGACAGTTCGTGGTTAAGCGGGATGTTCACGACGCCATTGTTGAAGGCGTAGGGAAGCTCGTCGTTGACCCAGTCGCAACAGTACTCGATACCCGCTTCCTTGAGCAGGTCCATCGTCGCAAAACTCTGCTGGCGGGCAATCGAATGCCACCCGCGCGGCTTCACCCCGGCAACATCGGAAAGGATCGCGATGCTTTCGGTAATAAGCTTGCGCTCCTCCTCAACGGGCAGGGTTGAGGCAATTGTGCCGTTCATGTCACTCGAGTGGGCTATGATCTCATGGCCCGCATCAACGATGTCGCGGATGACGCTGGGATAGCGCTGCGCGATCGCCGCGTTGGCCGCGACCGAGACCTTCACGTCCGCCTTCGCAAAGGCGTCGAGCAGGCGGTAGAAGCCCACCCGCGTGCCGTATTCGCGCGCGGTGTAGTGGCGGTAGTCCGGATAGGCCGTCTGCATGTGGCCCGGCGCCTTGAAGGGCGAGCTTTCCGGCGTGATCGGAAACCACTCCAGGCTCACCACCATCCAGGTCGCCACGCTCTTGCCCTCGGGCCAGGCGAGGGGCTTGCGCTCCTCCATGACCGAGTAGGGGAAGAGGCCGTGATCGTAGCCAAGGCCGCGCTTTGGATATTCGAGGTATTCAGGATCGAGGCTCATCTTACGCCTCCTTTGTGTGAATGGCGCGCCAGGCATCGGCAATGTCGCCCGAGCGCGTGATCCACGCGCGACCACCGTGTCCGGCATCGGCGGCGATGTGCTTCAGGACGTCCTCAAAAGGACCGATGCGGTGGGGCTGGCCGATGAGATACGAGTGGAGCGGAATGCACATGACCGTGCCCGAAGGCTCGGCCGCAAGGCGCTCATACTGGCGGATCAGCGTGTCGGCGTATTCGCGTGGGCTCATGTTGTAGACAAAGAAGCCGTAGTGGTCGTTAACCTCTAGGCTGTAAGGCATCGAGATCAGGTCGCCGGTCTTGGTCTTCACGCGCTGGGGCTGGTCGTCGTGGTAGAGATCACAGGTATAGTCGAGACCATACTCGGCGATCAGATCCAGCGTGCGCGGCGTGTGGGTAAGGGCCGGCGCCAGCCATCCGCGGATCGTCTGGCCGGTTGCATCGCGCACAGTCTTGATCGAATCCTCGATGATTGCGCGTTCCTGCGCCTCGTCCATCCCGTATGAATAGCGGGTGTTGTAGATGCCGTGGCTAAAGAATTCCCAGCCCCGCTGGTTGGCGTCCTCGACCACGTTGGGGTGGTGCTGGCACAGCGCGACCGACAGGCTGACCGAACCGGGAAAACCGTGCTTGGACATGACTTCGGCCATGCGCCAGTGGCTGACGCGGTTGGCGTGGTCGCGGTGCGACTGGCGTACGACGTCTGGGTGCGGCATCGCCCAGGACTTGCGGTGAGGATTGGCCGGCGGATCAATCTCGTAGAACTCGAGGTTCGGCGAGATCCAGACCGCGACCTTCTTGTCGCCCGGCCAGACAAACGGCTTGCGCCCGCGATAGGGCGCAAAGTCGTAGAGGCCGGGGTCCTTTTCGCCCTCGTTCATTATTTCGCCTCCAGCCAGTCGATCACGGTCTGCACCGGCTCGACGTCGGCGTACTTGAGGTGAAGATCGGTGAGGTTGGCGAAGTGGTAGCTTTCGTGCTTGTCTGCACAGGTCTCGATCGGGACGATGGTGCGGTAGCCGCGGCTGAGGCTGTCGACGGCGGTGGCGCGGATGCAGCCCGAAGTCGAACCGCCGGTGACGATGACCGTATCGACCTTGTGCCAGACGAGCAGGCTCTGCAGCGGGGTCTCGAAGAAGGCGGACGGCATGCGCTTGGTGTAGATCATGTCGGCCGGATCGATCTCGCAGCGATCATCGAAGGCGTGACGGCGCGAATCGTACTTGATGTTCTGAAGCGAGTCCGGGGTGTCGGTGCGTGTGCCCCAGACGCCCGCGTCGCTCGCGTCCTCAGCGTAGGCGACGTGGGTCCAGATCACCGGCATGCCCTTTTCGCGGGCGAGGCGCGAGATCGTGTTGGTGTACTCGATCTGGCGCGGGTCGGTCTCGTACGCCGTCTTGAACTCGTCGATACGGGTATAGGCGTTCTGGAAGTCCACGTTCACGATCGCCAGCTTTTCGCCGAAGCCGAACTTCGCGCGGGTGGGGTTGGCGATGACTTCCTCGAAGATCTGGCGGGCGGTCTTGCCGTCGCTGACCATCTTGGTGCCGACGATGCTCATCTGGATCTTACCTCTTTCGCAACTTCTGGGGGCTCCCGCTTCGCAAGGAAGCGCAGCGCGCGGCGGGGTATGTCCGCCGAGGGAGAGACCTATCCGACTAAAAGATATAGTTCTAGATCATATTCGCGCTACCGTGGCGCAATGTCGATGGTTTGCCGGGCGATGGGGAAAGCCGGAGCAATTCATCCGCCCTGCGGATAGCGCTACAAGCACCCTGTTTCCAAATCCCTGACTGGAGGGGATCACTGCGCCAAGCGAAACCGAAACAAGGGAGTACATCTACATGGCCGCATGGCTCATCGTCACCGCCCGCGTCCCCGACCGCGATGCCTTCATGGCCTCGGGCTACCCGCAGGCGGCGGCCAAGATCCAGGCGCAGTTCGGCGGTGAATATATCATTCGCGGCCCTGGCGGCACCGTGCTTGAAGGACCGGGCGAAGACGGCGCGTCCGTCGTTGTCACCCAGTGGAAGGACCGCGAGGCCGCGCTCGCCTTCTGGAATTCGCCCGAATACGCCGAAGCCAAGAAACTGCGCGAAGGACTGGCCGAGGTGTCGGTCACGCTCGTCGGCGCCTGATCGGGACCGAATATGGGGCCGAGGCCGCAAGATAGGTGCGGCCTTGTCCGGGAGGGGGAGTCATATCGCATGAGCACAGGTCGTGTGCGGCAGGGGGCTGCAGCGCTCTTCATCCTGGGAGCCATGATGGGCGGTGCTGGAATGGCCAGGGCCACACCCGCACAGCCGCGCCACGCAGGCGAGGAATACCCCTTGCGCGCGGTACGCGGCGGCAGCTGGATCAGTACGCCTTTCCGCAATCGCGTGTCCTGGCGCGGGCGCGATCCGGTGGATCAGGTTACCTGGATCTTCGGCCTGCGCGTGGCGCGCGATATCGAGGGAGATATCCGGTGACGGCCATGCCCACCATCCTCGATCTGTCGCGCCGGAGCTTTGCCGGCGTGTTTGGCCTTGCTGCGGCGAGCTTTGTATTGGGCATCCCGGGGGAAGGACGCGCCGCGGAGACGGCGGACGCGTCCGACAAGGGCCGCTTTGGCGCTATGCTGAGCATTGATGCGACAGGCCTTGTTCGTCTGATCGTACCGTCGTCCGAACTGGGTCAAGGCACACAGGAAGCGCTTGCCCGTATGGTTGCGGAGGAACTGGAATGCGACTGGGCGGCTCTCAAAGTAGAGTTGCCCTGGGCCGATCCGGCGTTTGCCAATCCTTTCTCGCGCAAGCAGATGACGGCCAACAGCACCTCGGTCACGGGCTATTACACCGCGATGCGAACCCTGGGCTCGGCGACCCGGATGATGCTCATGCGCGCAGCCGCGCAGCGCTTGGGCGCTGACGAAGAAGAGCTCGTCGTATCGGACGGTACTATTTCCCATTCCGCGAGTGGCCGCACGCTGGGCTTTGGCGATCTCGCATCTGCGGCCTCGGCGCTGCCGGTCCCTGTCGAAGTTCCTCTGAAGCCGGTTTCCGAGTTCCGCATCATCGGCGGTACGAGCGTGCGCAAGGATCTATTGCCTAAGGTCAACGGACGCGCGCAATTCGGAATTGACGTGCGCGAGGAGGGCATGCTGGTCGGCGTTCCGGTGCTCGCCTCGCACCCGGAAGCGACTTTCGATCTTGCCGGCGTGGACGATGCCTTGGCTTATCCGGGCGTGCGCGCCGTGGTGCCGGTCACAGGAGGCGTCGTGGTCGTGGCCGACCGCTTCTGGAGGGCAAAGAGCGCGGCGGAGGCCATCACTCTTACGGTCACCTCATCACCCATAGCCGGGCTCGACGATGACACCATCCGTTCGCGCCTGCGCGAGGCCTTTACCACGATAGAACCACGGGTCTTTCCCGAATTCGAGAAAGGCAGTGGCTTCCCGGGCCGTCCAATCAAGCCGGACAAGCCTGCCGTCGAGGCCGCGTTTGCACAGGCCGATCGAGTGCTCGAAGCTGAGTACGAGGTGCCGTTTCTGGCCCACGCGACGCTCGAGCCGATCTGCTGTGCCGCGCGCATTGATACTGCCAGTCTCTTCGTACGCGGCCCGCTCCAGGACCCGGAAAGCGCACGCACGCTAGGTGCAACGCTCGCAGGCTTGCCGCTCGAAGACGTACGGGTCGAACTGACTTATGTGGGCGGCGGTTTTGGCCGCAAGTGGGGGACCGACTTCGTTGGCGTTGCCATCGAGGCCGCCAAGGGCGTACCAGGGCAGCTGGTTAAGACGATCTGGCCGCGTGAGCAGGATATGGCCTTCGATCAGTACCGTCCGGCCTTTGTCGCGCGCTCACAGGCTGCCCTAGCGAAGGACGGGCGTGTTGCAGCCCTGAAGTCCGCAATTGCCGGACAGTCGATCATGGCCTACCACGGTCGCGGCGATATTCTGGGCGACATGGCCGATCCCATGAGCGCGGGCAAACTGGTCTACGAGGCCTATGCGCAGCCCCTGCGCTATGCGCAAAGCCACCGTGTCGACATGGGCGTGCCGGTCGGGTTCTGGCGTTCGGTCTCGCTCTCGCAGAACAGCTTCTTCATGGAGAGCTTCGTTGACGAGATTGCCCGGGAAACAGGGCAGGACCCGCTACAGCTGCGCTTGCGTCTCCTGGATGGGCATCCGCGAATTACGCCCGTGGTCAGCCGCGCTGCTCAGATGATCGGACTTGATGCGCCCCGGCCGGGGGGCACCGGACGCGGCATCGCGTTGGCCTATACCGAAGCCAATTTCTGCGCGGTCGGCATAGAGGTTGCGCTTTCGGGCGAAAACCTCAGCCTTACGCGAATTGCCTGCGCGTGCGACTGCGGGCTCATGATCGACCCGGTCAGCGTGGAGGGACAGGTCAGCGGCGGCATTGTCTTTGGCCTCCAGGCCGCCCTGTGGGGCGAGGTCCACTTTGCCGACGGCGCGCCTACGGCGCAGAACTTCTCCGACTATCGTCTGCCAATGATGATGGACGTGCCACCGATCGAGGTTGCGCTGATGCCGGGCAGTGACCAACCCGGGAATGTGGGCGAGGCTTCGACGCCCGCCGTCGCGCCCGCTCTCGCCAACGCCATTGCCGATGCCGGGGGGCCGCGCATCCGCGCACTCCCCATCTCCCGCACACTCGCGATCTGAAGGACGCTAGCACGTTGAAGACCCTGCTCGTAAACGGCACCCGGCAAACGGTCGAGGTGGAAGAGGACACACCGCTGCTCTGGGTCCTGCGCGAGGATCTCGATCTTCCGGGCACCAAGTACGGCTGCGGTATCGGCATGTGCGGGGCCTGCACCGTTCATATCGACGGCATGGCGGTGCGAAGCTGCCAGATGCCGCTTGCCGCCGTTGAGGACGTCCAGGCCATTTCCACCATCGAGTCCCTGTCGGGTCCGGACGAGGAGGACGCCTTGCACCCACTCCAGCAGGCATGGCTGGATGAGCAGGTGCCCCAGTGCGGTTATTGCCAGAGCGGCATGATCATGGCCGCCGCCGCCTTCCTTGCCGAGACGCCGAAGCCTGACGCCGAGACGGTCCGGGCCAGCATCACCAATTTATGCCGTTGCGGCACCTATCCACGCATTGAGCGGGCCATCCTCAAGGCGGCAGAGGTCATGCGCGCACGTTGATCTGGGACATGGCGTAAGCCCTGGGCCTGTGCCATCGTTTGGTCATGGATACGTCCAACGCCGACGACTCGCGCGATCCGCAAGCCCGCGTGCTGGCTTTCCTGGCCGATCCGGCCACGCACGGCGAGCCGGTGCAACGCGTGGACACGCACGGTGCCAGTGTCTTCCTGGCTTCTGAGAGGGCCTACAAGCTCAAGCGAGCCGTGCGTTTCTCCTATCTCGACTTTTCGACCCTGGAACAACGCCGCGCCGTATGCCTGCGCGAGTTGGAGCTGAACCGCCGTATCGCACCAGGCCTCTACCTTGAAGTCGTGCCGATCGTGGAGCGTGCCGACACAAGCCTTGCATTCGGAGCACCCTCGCAAAGCGGTCCAGAAATCCTTGATTGGGTCGTCGTCATGCGACGTTTCCAGGATCGCGATCTGCTCGCGACGATGGTGAGGGAAGGGCGGCTGGAGCCCCTGATGGTTCGCGACCTTGCTGACACCATCGCACATTTTCACCAACACGACGCCCACCCGGTGCTGGACGATGGTGTGAGCCGTGTGCGCCGGGTGATTGAAGGCAATCGGCAGAGCATGGCGGCTACGGGCACGGAAATTCTCGATCCCGAGGCTTGCCAGGCCTGGATGGACGAGAGCCTCGCCGAGCTGGCGCAGGCAAGCCCAGTTCTGCGCGCCCGGGCGGCCAAAGGTTGGATCCGGCATGGCCACGGTGACCTCCACCTAGGCAACATCTGCTTGTGGGAAGGGACCCTGACACCGTTTGACTGCCTTGAATTCAATGACGAATTCGCGATCAGTGACGTGCTGTACGATCTTGCCTTCGCGGTCATGGACCTCTGGCATCGCGGCCATCACGACCTCGCCTCGCTTCTGACCAATCGCTATCTCGACCTGGTGAATATGGAGCCGGATGCGCTGACCGTGTTCCCTTTGTTCCTTTCGATGCGCGCCGCCGTTCGTGCACACGTGCTTGCGACACAGGCGACGCAGGCACGTGACAAGGAGAGGGGGCTTGCGCTGCAACAGGTTGCCCGGAGCTACTTGGCAGAAGCTCGTGATTTTCTGGTCCCGTATCCGCCCCGTCTCGTGGCTGTGGGTGGCTTCTCGGGAACTGGAAAATCTACGCTCGCGGCAAACCTTGCTCCAGAAGTGGGGGCGGTGCCCGGCGCACGCTGGCTGCGCACCGATGTGCTGCGCAAGACATCGGCCGGTGTCGCGCCCGAGACCCGCCTGCCAGAAACGGCCTACAGCCGCTCAAATTCGGACGCCGTCTATGTTCGGTTGCTGAGCCTGGCCGAGCAGACCTTGCGCGCCGGATGTAGCGTCATCGTGGACGGTGTCTTCGCCCGTGCCAGCGAGAGGCAGGCTTTTTTAGAACTCGCGGACAAGGTCGGTGTGCGATTCGATGGACTGTGGCTTGAAGCATCGCGAGAGGCACTTCGCAGTCGTATCGAAGGACGCATAAATGATGCTTCGGACGCAAATATCGAGGTACTCGACCGCCAACTTCAGATGAATCTTGGCGATCTTGCGGCCTGGCATTGCGTTTGCGCCGAAGGTTCGCCGCAGGATGTGGCAGAAGCGGCGAAAAGGGCTCTCTGACCTGGCTGCCTGCAAAGGAAGATAATATATATTATGTTAAATGAAGCCGGGGCAGATGAGGAACTCTTCCCGGTCGTCATGCGCTCGTCTTAAGTACCTCAATCACTAAGACCAGCCCAACGATCAGGACCGCCCAGATCAACGATAGACGGACGAAACGTGCAGGCCCCAACTCTCGTAACCCCGAGTGCTGACTGACAAGCAGCAAACAGCACCCGATGGTCACGATGGACACCAAGGTCGCCATCAGGTTCACGGTGCAATCACCATCCCGTCATAAGCGACTTCGACATCTTCCGGCACTTCGCCCGAAAGCGTCGCGTAATCCATGCTCTTGTCGAGATGTGTCAGCACGGTGCGACCGACGCCCGATCGCTGAGCCAGTTCGAGCGACATACCTAGATGTGCATGAGTAGGGTGTGGATCGCGCCGCAGGCAGTCCACGACAAGGAGATCGGCGTCTTCACAGAGGTCCACCATTGCCCTCGTAATTTCACTGAAGTCGGTCATGTAACATACGGATTTTCCGTCACAATCGAACCGAAATCCAGTCGACTGTGCCGGGCCATGCGGCATTTGCGTATGCTCCACGCGATAGCCTTCGCACAGGCGCAGATTGTCCAGGTTCTCCAGCGACACGAGAGTTGGATACCCGTACTGGCCCGCAAAGACGTACCCGAAGCGCTGGCGCAGCCGGCGCACGGTTTCCGAGGCCGCAAAACCGGAAATCGGCCCCGCCCGGCCATAACGCAGAGGGCGAAGATCATCGATGCCGTGGCAATGATCGGCATGATCGTGGGTCCAGAATACGGCATCGAGGCGATGCACGTCGTTGGCCAGAAGCTGTGCGCGCAAATCGGTAGGCGTATCGACGAGGATGCGCTTGCCCGCATCGCTCTCGAGCAGTATCGCAACGCGGCTGCGGCGGTTCTTCGGCTCCTTGGGGTCGCAATCGCCCCAATCGGCCCCGAATTCACCGCCCAGACGCGGGACGCCCGTAGAGGTACCACAACCAAGGATGGTGACCTTCATGCGCCCTGCTCCAGCGGGCTCGCCTTGGTGAAAAGGGCAAAGAAGTTGCGTGTGGTGTTTGCCCCCAGTTCCTCAAGGCTTTCGCCCCGAAGATCAGCAACGAAACGTGCGGTGTCTGCCGTGAAGGCCGGTTCGCACTTGCGGCCACGGTGCGGGATCGGCGCCAGGAAAGGGGAGTCCGTTTCCACCAGCAGCCGGTCGGACGGCACCTCCTTCGCAAACGCCTGCAGATCCTTGGCATTCTTGAAAGTTACGATCCCGGAAAGGCTGATTGTAAGGCCTAGATCAAGAACGGTTCGGCCGAACTTGGCGCTGGCCGTGAAGCAGTGGATCAGCGCCGGGAAAGCCCCCTTCTCCATTTCCTCGCGGACGATACGGGAGGTGTCGTCTTCGGCATCGCGGGTGTGGATAATGATCGGCAGACCCGTCTCTCGCGCCACACCGATGTGGGTGCGGAACAGGTCCTGCTGCACGTCGCGGTCCGACTTGTCGTAATAGTAGTCGAGCCCGGTTTCACCAATTGCGATCACCCGCGGATGGGCCGCGGCTTCCAGAAGCGCCGCGCCACCTAGGTCCGCGTGCGCGTCGGCCTCGTGCGGATGGATGCCAACAGACGCCCAGACATCGGGCTCGCGCTCAGCGGTTCCGACCACCCTCTCCCACTCGTTGCGGCGGGTGGAAATGTTGAGGAAGCCCTTGATACCGGCCGCACGGGCGCGGTCGAGAACACCGTTCTGGTCCTCGACCACGCCCTCATATTCGAGATGGCAGTGGGAGTCGATGAGCATTAGGCTGCGTCACCTTCGGCCTGATCGTCGGGCAACTCGAGACGCGGGAACACCCCCTGTGGCTTCTCGACGGCGTAGTCCGAGGCGGCCAGAACCGCGAACCAGTCGGTCTTCTCGAACGCCTCGTAGCCGCGCGCATCAGCGGCTACGCCCATCTGGTCGAGGAGCGCGTCGATGGCGCTGGGAACGACCGGGCGAACCGCGATTGCCAGATCGCGCACAACCTGGAAGAGTGTCATCAGGACTGCTTCCATACGTGCCGGATCGGACTTGCGCAGTGCCCAGGGCGCCTGTTCGTCGACATACTGGTTGCAGGCGAAGACCGCCTTCATCCAGGCATCAAGACCATCGCTGAAGGCCAGGTCCATGAAGGCCTTGCGCATGTTGGCAATCCCCGATGCCACCGCGTCGAAAAGGGCGGCGTCCGCTTCAGATTGCTCCAAATCGGACTTAATTTCGCCGCCCATGTTCTTGAAAATCATCGACAAACTGCGCTGAGCAAGGTTGCCGAAGCTGTTGGCAAGTTCGGCGTTGCAGCGCGTGACAATGGCTTCGGGCGACCACGATCCGTCCTGGCCGAAGGCCACTTCGCGCAAGAAGAAATAGCGCAGCGTATCAACACCGAAGGTCTCGGCGAGCGCGATGGGATCGGTCACGTTGCCGACCGACTTAGATTCCTTCTGGCCGCGGTTCAGCAGGAAGCCGTGGCCGAAGACCTGCTGGGGCACGGGAACGTCCGCGCTCATGAGGAACGCGGGCCAATAGACCGTGTGGAAACGCACGATATCCTTGCCGATAAGGTGCAGGCTCGCGGGCCAGTAGCGGGCGTAATCGCCCCCTTCGTTCGGGAAGCCCAGACCCGTCAGGTAGTTGGTCAGGGCATCGACCCAGACGTACATGACATGGTTGTCCGAGCCGGGGACCTTCACGCCCCAATCGAAGCTGGTACGAGAGATCGAGAGGTCGCGAAGGCCGCCTTCGACGAAGCGGGCAATCTCGTTGCGGCGGCTTTCCGGGCGGATGAAGTCGCCGCTGTTGTAGAGCTCAAGCAGCTTGTCCTGGTACTTGGACAGGCGGAAGAACCACGATTCCTCGACGGTCCACTCCACCGGCGTGCCCTGCGGAGAGAGCTTGCCGCCCCCTTCCCCCTCGACGAGTTCACTCTCGTCATAATAGGCCTCGTCGCGCACCGAATACCAGCCTTCGTAGCGGTCGAGGTAAAGGTCGCCCTTGGCTTCCATCCGACGCCACAGCTCTTGCGTAGCCTCATGATGGCGCGGCTCGGTGGTACGGATAAATACGTCGTAATCGACGTTGAGAGCGTCGCACATCTCACGGAAATATCCGGACATTTCCGTAGCAAGTTCTGCGGGGGTCGTCCCGATATCGCGAGCCTTCTGCATCATCTTGAGGCCATGCTCATCCGTGCCCGTCTGGAGACGGACATCGAAGCCTTCGGCCTTGCGATGGCGGGCAATCACGTCGGCGGCGATTGCCTCGTAGGCGTGGCCGATGTGGGGCTTGCCGTTGGGGTAGGAAATGGCGGTGGTGATGTAATAAGGCTCGCCCATGGCGGCGTCACACTTTCTGTGTCCGGAGTGAATGAAGGCCGTGCGTTCGTCGGGCCCGAGGTGTCCTAGGCCCGACGTTCTCTAGGCATTGCCGAGGATGCCAGCAACCCGCCAATCTCCATTATGAGGACACCGGCGTCGAAATTGTAGGTCGGTGCGCGCACCAGAAGCTGACTGAGGCTCTGGTAGGCCTCGATGATTGCGAGTTGCTGGCCCCCGGAGGTCTCGCCCAGTTGCGCGAGGAGTACGGCACGCGCCAGCTCGATGGCGGCGAGCTGACGATCCCGCGCAGGTCGCATGCCCATTTCCCGGGCGAGGCCGCCACGTAGCGCATAGTCACGGTCGCCGTTCTGGAGAATCCGCACCATCAGATCATGGATGGCGCCAAGGTCTTGCGCCACGAATGTCCGGGCAAGACCTGGCGAGCCCTGGGCGGCGCGGATGGCCGCTTGCCGGGCCGCTTCGTCCGCCTCGGGGGCCTCCCGCGCCAGCATGGCGCCGAGCGCATTCTCGCTCAGCGGAGCGAAGCGCAGGACCCGGCAGCGTGAGCGAACGGTGGGCAGAAGTCGCCCAGGCTGGTGGGCAAGCAGTAGAAAGTACGTCCCGGCAGGCGGCTCCTCCAGCACCTTGAGCAAGGCATTGACGGCGCCCTTCTCCAGATCGTCTGCCGGATCGACAATGATCGCGCGGCGATCGCCCAGCGTAGGACGGGTCGCGAGCTTTCGGATCATCTCGCGAACCTGGTCGACCGAGATATTGCGCTTGGTCTGATAGGGCTTGCCGTCCGCCTTTTTCTTGGCGTCGTCGTCGCTTGCGGGAAGTGGGGTCAGGACATGGATGTCCGGGTGTGCTTCTGCGTCGATTTCACTTCCGGGCAGATGATTGACAAGTTCGCTGGCGGCCGCGCGGGCAAAGGCCTTCTTGCCAAGGCCGCGTGCCCCGGCAAGTAGCCAAGCGTGGTGCATGCGCTGCGAGCCGAGGGCACTCATCCATTCCTGCCAGGCGGCATCCTGGCCCCAGAATTCACCTGTCGTCATTCGCCCGCTCCTTCGCACAAGGGCGCGATGGCTGCGAGAATGCGGGCGTGGATCTGCTCGGGCGTGCCGTTGCCGTCGATGCGTGCGAAACGCGCGTCATCGGCATCGGCCAGGGCGCGGAACGTGGCCGCGACACGGTCGTGGTAAGTCTGTTCTCGCCCGCCGATACGGTCCGAACCCTCGGTATCGCGCAAGGCCAGGCGCCGCACAACTTCCTCGGCGGCCACCTCGACCAGCAAGGTGACATTCGGAAGCAGCCCCTCGCTGCCGAATGCATGGAGCGTCAGGAGATCGGCGTCGGAGACGCCCCCTCCTCCGCCCTGGTAAGCACGACTGGAATCGAGATAGCGGTCGCAGATAACCCAGGCTCCCCTTTCCAGCGCCGGACGGATCAGGCGCGCGACGTGATCGGCCCGGGCCGCGGCAAAGAGCAGTGCCTCGGCGCGAGTCCCCCAGCCCGCACAATCCCCTTCAACGCCATTGAGAAGCAGGCCGCGAATGGCTTCGGCTCCCGGTGTCCCGCCCGGCTCGCGGGTCGTGATCACCTCGAACCCGCGTGCGCGCAGAGCATCAGCCAGAAGCCGGGCTTGGGTCGACTTGCCGGCCCCTTCCCCGCCTTCGAGCGCTATGAATCGTCCAGTGGTCATCGGAAGATGTTGATAAGCCCGTTGCGCAGCCTGTCCAGCGTACCGGCCTTGGCGACGTCAGCCCCGGCAAACAGCGGCACGCGTCCTGGGGCAAGCCCTTCGACCGCGATTTCCAGATATCCGACCCGGTTGCCCTTGGTCACCGGCGCTTTCAGCGGTCCCTGGTAATGGACTGTCAGCGTGACCTTGCGGCCCGGCGCATTGGAGGGAAGCGTGGCGTGGACCTTGCGGTCGGTAACCAGCGGAACCGACAGTTCGGCGCCGTCCTGGACCTTGGCGTCAGCGACGTTCTGTCCTATGTCGAAGAGATGGCGGGCGCTCCAGTCGGAGAAACCCCATTCCAGAAGGTTGCGCGCGGCTGCGTCCCGGATGCGGTAGGTCGGCGATCCGGCGAGCACCATGACAAGGCGGCGCCCCTCGCGCTCGGCGGTTCCGACGAAGTTGTAGCCCGCCTCCAGTGTGTAGCCGGTCTTGATGCCATCCGCGCCGGGGACGATACCCACCGTGGGATCGTGGCTGCGCATGACGACATCGCGCCACTTGTATTGCTTCACGCCCGAAAACTCGCGGTAGAGCTTAGGATGGCGCATGATCATGGCATCAGCCAGTTTCACCATGTCGCTGGCGGTGACGTAAGTCTGTCCCTCGTCCATCCAGCCATTAGGCGTATTGTAATGGCTGCGGCTCATGCCGATACGCTTCGCGGCCGCGTTCATCATCTCGACCCAGGCCGACACGCTCCCCGCATAGCCCTTGGCGAGCACGATGCAGGCATCGTTGCCCGAGGCCGTCATCACGCCGTGCAGAAGTTCTTCGGTGGTGGGCCGGTCGTTCCGGGTGATGTACATGGTCGAGCCCTTGGCCCACCATTCCTTCTCCGTTTCCGGATCCATCTGGAAGCGACGATCCAGTGGCAAGCGCCCTGCATCGATCTCCTCGAAAGCGACGAACGCGGTCATCACCTTGGTCACCGATGCGGGTAGGAAGGGAATGTCCGGACGACGCTGTTCGAGGACTTGCCCGGACCCCAGATCGACAAGCATGCTGACGGGGATCTGCGACAGTTCCTCGGGTGGCTCCGGGTTGCTGGGGGCTGCATGGACCTGCGTGGCAGCTGCCAGCGCAACACCCATGGCAAGCACGGTACGTCGCGCGCGTGCAAACGAACAATAGGACTTCAAGATCCGCTTCTCCGGCGCGCCCTGTCTCGGCGCGATGCTAGGCCTTTTGCAAAGGGAGAACGGCGACGATCGCCTTCAGGCGATCGCCCCTGACTTCTCGCGTCAGTCCCGATGCAGGATTCGGGCCTCGTTATAGCCAGCCTTACGCGCTGTCTCCAGCGCTGCTCCCGCTTTTGCACGGTTGTCAAAGGGCCCCATGCGTACGAGCCAGAAGCGCCCGGGTCTCTCGACGAAGCCACCGAGTTCCTGCGCGAGCTTGTGGGCATTGGGTTCGACCGAAAAGGCCCCTACCTGCACTACGAATCGGGAGATCGCGGGCACGACGGGCTCCTTCGCTCGAGGTGGCGCCGGGGGTGCCGGCGTTACGGGCTTCGCCAATGCCGTCGGCGATGGAGCCGTAGCGCTTGTCGTTGACCTCGGGCCAGCCTGCGGCGTGATCTTGGACACAGCCGCGGGCGCCGGAAACGCAGTCGCGAATGCCGTGGTACCGCCCTGGCCCATCATTCCGGGTGAAAGCTTGGGCGGTGTCGGCGGGGTCGAGGGCGGCGGAAGCAGAGGCGACTGCCCGGCCAATTTCTTGTGCAGCACCTCGAGAAGGCCTTGGGGGGTATCCATCCGGCGCGGGGCCTCCCCACCCTGGCGTAGCGCAGCACGCTCGGGTTCGGGAGGATTGACGCGACGTACCCGGACAGGGGTATCGGAGCCGGGAGAAATACCCAGCTGCCGCGCCGCACCGCGCGAGAGTTCGATCAGGCGCGAATTTGCCAGTGGCCCTCGCTCCTCCAGGCGCACGAGGATCGTATGTCCGCTTTGCAGGTCGGTGACTTCAACATAGCTGGGAAGCGGCAGCGTCTTGTGCGCCGCTGTGATACCGGAGCTTTGCGCATCCGCCACCGACGCCATACCGACCGCATCGTAATTGAGCTGGTCTCGAGGCGTCCAGACGGTCCCATCGATGGTGAACGGCTCACCGATCACGACCGGGTAGTCGGCGGCGGGGCCGGTGCGCGCGGATTTGGTGTCCTGCGCGTAAACATGAAGAGCAAGGATGCTCCCCACGAGTCCTCCAAACAGCGCCAGCGTGCGCTTAACGGGCAATCTCATCTGCAAGCAATCCGACCGAGAGGGCGTAATAGTTCGAACAGTTGTACTGCAGGATCACCCGATAATTCCCGGTTAACAGGTAGGCTGGCGTGCCCGGCCCGTCCGGTTGGAACAGCGAGGCGAGCACATCGTCGTCCAGTGCGGACTGCGGCTGAACGCCAAGAGCCTTCCACTGCGACACCGGCATCCACTGCGAATGGCGCGCGTGAACCCGGTCACAGGTGGGGGCCACAAGCTTGGTTTCATAGCGCTCGGGCGAAAAGCCGGAGGGCACCGAGGCGCGCACGCCCCAAGGGCGCCCCGGGCGCCAGCCCGCGTCCTGGAAATAGCGCGCGATCGAGGCCAGCGTATCGGCGGAACTGTTGAAGATATCGATCGTGCCGTTACCGTCGCCATCAGTGGCAAGGCGCAGGTAGACACTGGGCAGGAACTGGGGATTGCCGATAGCCCCGGCCCAGCTTCCCTTCAGCGTGGAAGCCGGCACACCCCTGTCGATCATCTTCATGAGCGCGATGAGTTCGCCCTCGAACAGCTCGCGGCGACGCCCTTCCCAGGCTAGGGTCGCCAGCGAGCGTGCTGTGTCGAAATTGCCGGTATAGCCGCCATAATTCGTTTCATGCCCCCAGATCGCGAATAGCACGGACGCCGGGACGCCATAGCGCCGCTCGATCCCGGGAAGAATCGAGGCCAGCCCCTGGTATTTGGCGCGCCCACGCGAAATGATCGAGGAACCCAGATGCCGCGAGAGATAGCCGGACATCGGCGGCGGCGTGTTTGAACGCCCGGGTTGCGCCGTGTCGAGTTCGATCACCCGCTGGTTCGGGGAAAGCCCGCTCAAGGTCCGGGAAATCGTCGTCTCGCTGACACCCTCGCTCCGGGCATGCCGCGCCACGGCCTCCATATACGCCGGGAAACTCTCCGACTGCGCACAGGCCGTGACACTGGGAAGCGAAACAAGCATCGCCGTCGCAACAAGTGCGACGGGGACAGAACGAAGGGGGCGGAATCGGAATTTCATCACCCATGGTTTTCGCACAAGGCTTTGCGTTTGCAAACCGGCCCACCGTGCCTTCCCACGCAAATTGCCGCATGCCACAAGGCTTTGGTCGTGCAACTTCGCCATCACCAGGTCGCAACGCCAATCTCACACAATTCCACCTTGCACTCCGCGCACGTTTCTCTATGCGCAAGGTCAGCGCGGACAGGTGGCCGAGTGGTTTAAGGCAGCGGTCTTGAAAACCGCCGTGGGTGCAAGCTCACCGTGGGTTCGAATCCCACCCTGTCCGCCAATCACCTCTCTTCCCATGTCCATCTGAACACTGGGAAGTCCAGGGGTTTCCTTGGCTTGGTTAGTGATTCGCGTCCGTCTGCATCCAGCCCCATCCACCGGTGACCGATTGGAAATGTGGGGAAGAATGTGGAAGAATTTTGGTCATGGGTAAGCTTTCCGCAACGGTCGTGAAGGCAGCCCGGCGTCCGGGCCGGTTGGGCGATGGTGTTGATCTCTATCTCGTCGTCCAGCCTACTGGTTCGAAAAGCTGGGTGTGCCGGGTAAAGAGGCATGGAATGTGTCGCGACTTCGGGCTCGGCAGCGCCGCGATGGTATCGCTTGCCGATGCGCGCGAACGAGCCCGTGATATCCGAAGTTGGGTTGAGCTCGGGCTCGATCCGATCTTCGAGCGGCGAAAGGCGCAAGGGATCCCGACCTTTCGGGAAGCCGCAGCCAAGGTTCTGGCCGCGCATCGCAACTGGCTGCACGACGCGCTGTCGCTTGGAAATCGCCAGCCAGACTGTGCTCTTCGGTGACCGAGCTGTTCGACAAGAAGCGGTACGCCGCTTTGGACCCATTGCCATCGACCTACCTCATCTTCATATGCTGGCGCTCATTACAGGCGATCATTCGCTTCTCAAGAAACAGCTGCCCCGGATAGGCGAGCGACCCAATTGACAGCGATTCAGCTCCTGCATCCTGCCCTGCTGCACTCGAACTCGGCGTCGTCGAGTGCAATCTGCAAGCCGGATAGTTCTTGAATAACCTCGTTCGGCAGTTGGATCACAGTGAACTCCTGGACGCTATCCGCGAAGTTGGTCTCGCCAGAGCGGATGCGGTCAAGCAGCGATAAAGCGAGGGCTGAGCCTTCTGGGTCGAGATCGTCGACCTTCGCCACCAGTAGGTCTCGCGTCGAGGCGAGCTCATCCTCGA
Organism: Novosphingobium sp. BW1; assembly: GCF_008107685.1. Taxonomy (GTDB): domain Bacteria; phylum Pseudomonadota; class Alphaproteobacteria; order Sphingomonadales; family Sphingomonadaceae; genus Novosphingobium. The sequence continues at coordinate 248,771 of NZ_VIRF01000058.1, read as the reverse complement.
GCGTCTTGCGTGCTTCTAGTTCGCCATGGGGGCGACCGGGGATGCCTAGATTGAGACGGTCCATCGACTGTAAGGCCGATGCCTTCGCCACAGCCAAGTTCACGATCGGCGAGATTTCCGCGCGGAATGCGGGGAGGTCGAGTTGTTCGATCCAGATGTCGGCCTCGTCGGGGAGAGGTAGCAGCGTCTCATAGCCGCTGACGCTACGCGTCGGCAGCACCCGTCCGTCGACGCTCGGCATCACGGTGAGCCTGATGTCGTCTGGAACGGCTTGACAGGCGGCTAGCGTCGCGATCGCGTAACTGTCGATTTCCATCTGCGAAATCACTGGGATCACGAGGAGCGCCTTGCTGGGTGACCATGGGAGGATTCCGTCGGGGTCTTCCACGACATGCACCAGAGCCTCAACGCCGTCGTCTTCGAGCTGGGACTGGATCGATGCTGCCAGCTCGTTGCGCGCCGTCGCCACCCGCTTCTCGACCACTGAGGCGACAAGACGGAGCGCGTTGTAGGGTTTTGCCTTGCCGAGGAGCGTGGCGGATTTCACGCCCGGATGCGCAGTTCCCCCGGCAGCATCGCCCGCGATGATCCTGACGCGAACAAGGATCTCGCGGATCTTGCCGAGACCGGCAGGCGCGCCGCCGACGAGTTCCCACGGTTCCTGCGTGCCGGCCTCATCGGCGCATTTGATCAGGTCGGGGATCCAAGCGATGAAGGCGCTGGCGCCCTCTGGCAGCTGGTGGAAACGCCTACAGACGTCGGCACTGCCCGCATACAGCAAGTTCTGCAGCTTCGTAACGTTGGCGTTGAACTCCCATGATCCCTCGCCGGACGCGATTGCAGGCGGGGTCAGCTCGTGGGCGGCTTTGTGACGCTGTTCATGGCGGTCAACTGCGCATCGGAGACGCTCTTACCTCGGATGATGAGATTGAGGACGCAATCCAATGCAGGTGCGAGGCGGTCGACAAGCTCTTGCTCCCAGATCGCATCGCCCCATGCGATTGCCTCATTCCGGTCGAGGATAGCGAGTGTTCCAAGTAGGCGCACGACGCCGTCGATCACTGCCGCGAGCAGGTCGGCCGGTCTCGTCGCCAATGCGGAGCGGACGGTCGAGTGCAGCGGCATGCCGTTCAGTAAAGACAGGAACTGGTTAAGCTCTACCGCGTCCGTAGCGCCCGAGATCATCTCTTTGAGCAAGGGAGCTGGCAGCGGCAACGATGGTCATGCGATTGAATTTACTCATGCTGGCACTGAAGCAAAATGCCGTTCGGGCGGAAAGACAATAACGCGGGCGCAATGAAGATGACCAACCATTTTGGAAGCGCTGATTCTTTTTGGCAATGCAGCCGGAAGGCCCGGAAACAACATTGAACCTCGCCTCCCGCTGTTCCGGTTTATAAGGAACGGCAGGTTTTGGTGGCAAAGGCACAGCGGATGCTGGCCGACCTCGGCTACGGCGCCGAATGGTTCCGGGATGCTCTCGAACAAAAGGGGATCAAACCTTGTAATTCTGGCCGCAAATCCCGCTAGATGCCTGTCAAATACGACAAGCACCGATACAACCGTCGCAACCGCATTGAGATCGTGTTCGGACGCCTCAAGGATTGGCGTTGGGGCGCAACCCGCTACGAACGCTGCCCGACCGTATTCTTCTCAGCCCTCGCTCTGGCAGCCACTGTCCGCTTCTGGCTTTGATCAACGCGTCCTGAGCCCAAGGCATCCTTGCACGACACCAACTTTCCGTTCCTTCACCGCGTCGCTGACCGAGCCAACGCTTGCACGGGGCGAGCGCATCGCGCACACCAAGGGCATGACCACCCAAACCAGCTGCCCAGCGCCCGAAGCGCCCACCGCCGCGACGACCGACCTGACCTCAGGAATGGTGCGCATCGAAGGGGGCACTTTCACCATGGGCTCCGAGGATTTCTACCCGGAGGAAGCACCAAGGCGGCAGGTCCGGGTGGACAGCTTCTGGATTGATGAAATTCCGGTCACGAACCGTGAGTTCGCCCGCTTCGTACAGGCGACCGGTCACGTGACGTTTGCCGAGATCGCGCCCGACCCCAAAGACTATCCGGACATGCTACCGGGCATGGACAAGCCCGGAGCCTTGGTCTTTCGCAAGACCAGCGGACCAGTCGACATGGGCAATCCCGGCAACTGGTGGCATTTCGAGTTCGGCGCGGACTGGCGCCATCCCCTTGGTCCCGGTGCCGACATTGAGGCGCTCGGGCTTTGGGATCATCCGGTTGTCCAGGTTGCCTATGGCGATGCCGAAGCCTATGCGAAGTGGGCTGGCAAGAAATTGCCAACCGAAGCCGAATTCGAATATGCCGCGCGCGGCGGGCTGGACGATGCCCACTATGCCTGGGGTGATGAGCTCGCGCCGGATGGACAGATGATGGCCAATTACTGGCAGGGCCTGTTTCCCTTCGCCAACACCCTGGCCGATGGCTGGGAGCGGACCTCGCCCGTACGCAGCTTTCCGCCCAACGGGTATGGGCTCTATGACATGATTGCCAATACTTGGGAATGGACCTGCGACTGGTGGTCGCAGAACCCGGGCGCGGCGGCCTTGGCAAAGAAGAGCAAGGACAGCTGCTGCACCATTGCCAATCCGCGTGGCGGCAAGCTCAAAGAGAGCTTCGACCCCGCCCAACCCAAGATCAAAATCGGACGCAAGGTACTAAAAGGTGGCTCGCACCTGTGTGCGGCAAACTACTGCCAGCGCTATCGCCCGGCCGCGCGCCATCCCGAGGCGATCGACAGTTCAACTACGCACATCGGCTTTCGTTGCGTCGTGCGCCAAACCTGAACCCAAAGAATCTGACCGGGCTGGCAGGTGCGACCTGCCAGCCCGGCGCAAGCGTTTACCCTTATCTGGGTTTCAGGTGCGTCTCGAAGAAATCGAGCGTGCGCTCTTGCACGTCGATCTGGTGCGCGCGCTGCTGGATAGAGTGTCCCTCGCCCGGATAGTAGACGAGCTCCACCGGCTTGTTCAAACGCCTGAGGCCGGTGTAGTACTGCAGCGACATGTCCGGCGGCACGCGGGTGTCCGCCTTGCCATGCAGCAGCAGGACTGGTGTTTCCACCTTGTCGAGCAGTCGCACGGAGGACACCGCGTCAAGATCGCCAAGATGCTCCTGCGCCTCTCCGAAATAGGCCGCCGAGAAATCGGGAATGTCGGTCGTGCGGGCCAGAACCGCCATGTCGACCGGGGCGGCCCCGATCACGGCCGCCTTGAAGCGATCCGTCTGCGTCACACTCCAGGCAGACATGAAACCACCGTAGCTCCAGCCACCAATGCCCAGGCGCTCCGGATCGGACGTGCCAGCGGCCACCAGCCTATCGATTCCGTCCATCATGTCCTGGTAGTCCGCGCCGCCCCAGTCGCTGCCGACCGCGCGGGCAAACTCGGTACCCTGTCCGTCCGAGCCACGGATGTTGGGAAGCAGTACGGCGTAACCATGGGTTGCGAGCATCTGCGCCCATTCATGCCAGCTTCCCAGCCAGCCGGACCACCAGGCCCATTCCGGGCCGCCGTGGATCTGCACGACCGTGGGGAGTGCTGTCTTGCCATCGTATCCCGGCGGCGTGACAAGGACACCGTAGATGGTGCGGCCATCGACCGTGCTGGTCCAGGAGACCTCGCGCACGTCGCCAATGGTCCAGTCGGCAACCTGCGGATTGATCCGGGTGATGGCCGTGGCCTCGCCGCGGGGCGTCAGCGTCCAGATGTCGGAGGGGCGCTCCGGGCTGCTCAGCGCGACGGCAATGCGCTGGCTGCTGGCGTCGAGGGCCAGATCGTGCGCTTCCCCGTCCAGCTTAGCCAGCGTATTGATATGGCCGTCTAGCTTGATCTGGACGATCTTGGAGCGGGTCGCCTCAAAGGTCGTCGCGAGAATCGATCGGCTGTCCGGCGCCCAGGTAAAATGTGTGAAGAGACCGGGATACTGATCGCCCAGCTTCAACGTCTCGCCCCGGGTCAGGTCATGCACGCGCACGGCCGTACCGATGGGGCTGTCCCGGTGAACGACCGAGGAGAGTAGCTTGCTCCCATCGGGCGACCAGCTGATCGGACCACGCGAATGGGCAATCAGGGGTTCGCCCAGCTTGCCGGTTTGCGGATCGATCAGCGCGACACCGCTGCCGTAGAAAAACGTGTTGATGTCGGTGTGGTCCGCCGTGCTCACTGCGATTTGCGAACCATCGGGCGACCAGGCCATCTCCGAGATGTTGAGGCCATCGGGTGAGACCCGGCGCGCATCGCCCGTCTCAAGATCGAGGATCCACAGGCGCGTGAAGTGACCCGGCTCGCCGTAGACCACTTCGTCGCGGCCTGCCTCGGCATCGGCCTGCTCTTCGGGCGTTTCGGGATCGGCCGCAAGGAAGGCAAGGCTGCGGCCATCGGGCGCGAACGCCAGCTTGGTGACCGAAGTGCGCAGGGCCGTAAGCGGGATGGCTTCACCGCCATCCACGGACATCATCCAGGCCTGCGTCGTGCCCATTGCCTCGCCCTTCCCGGCCCGAGCGCCTTCGACCTTGGTCGCGAAACGGAATTCCGTGTTCTCCTCCTCGACCAGGGGATTTGGGCGGTCGGAAAGGAAGGCGATGCGCTGGCCATGCGGGCCCCACTGCGGCGCCGTGCTAACGCCCTTGGCTCCGGCAAGCAGCCTGGCAGGCCTGCGGCCATTGGTCGGGACCACCCAGATAGACTGGCGCGGTGAGCCTGCCGTCGCGATCTGGTTGGTTACGGTATAGAGGATGCTCTGGCCATCGGGCGACATGGCGATTTCACGCATGTCCTTGAGGCCCACGATATCCTCGGGAGAGATAGGGCCACCCTCTTCTGCCTTGGACGTCTGTTCGGAAGGCTCGGAAGGAGCGGCAAAGGAGACGGTCGGCCCCAACGCCAGCACGGCGGCGAGGACGGAACGGATCATGTAGTGCATTGGCGTACCCTTTTGGCGCCCCGGCTTCGTTGCGCAGGCTCGGCTGCGATGGGGCGCCCCGCGCATAAGACCGAAACTTACACGATGGGAAGGGTAAGTTGGCCTTTTCAAACAGATCGCGCGTCTTGTTCACAAGCTTGCGACGATCCTCCTCCAAACGAGATCGAAGCGCGCATGCGCAATTGCACACATGACATCTCGCACTGTGTGCACTAGAAATTTACTGAAACGGGGGAGTGCCGAAGGTGAACAATTCGAGCCAAGTCGCGCCAGGCGTCGGCCCAGCACCCGCCCCCCTCCGAGCCCTTCGGACGCCGCAATGAGCTTGTCCAGCGCCATATTCGCCTCGCTAGGGCTGGTCCTCATCCTGTTTGCCGTTGCGGCAACGGTGGAGCGCATGGCGCGCCGCGGATACCTGCAACGCCGTGTCCGGCGCGGGGCCTATACCCTCGCGCTCGGTGTCTACTGCACCAGCTGGACGTTCTATGGATCGACCGGTACCGCGGTGCAGTCTGGCTGGGCCTTCCTTCCCATCTACGCCGGACCGATCTTGCTGCTGCTGTTGGCACCAGGCTTCCTGCACCGCTTGGGACGCGCGGTGCTGCAGGAACGTGCGACGACCGTATCGGACTTTATTGCGGCGCGCTTCGGCCACGACATCGTGGTTGCCCGTCTTGTCACGCTGATTGCACTCCTGGGAAGCATTCCTTACCTTGCCTTGCAGCTTCGCTCCATCGGCAACGCCCTCTCCCTCGTATCGGGTTCCGCGATTGCTGTTCCGGCCATGATTGCAGCCAGCGTCCTTCTCACCCTGTTCGCGCTCCTCTTTGGCGCACGACGCTTCGAACTGGCGGGCCGCAGCGAGGGCCTGCTCTTTGCAATCGGGCTTGATTCCGCGTTCAAGATCGTCGCCCTGGGTGTCGTGGCCGTGCTGGCGCTCATCTTGCTCGCAGATGCGGAGCCGGCTCGCATTGCAAGCGGGGCCGCGCAGATGCGTGCCAATTTCGCACCGGGAAACATCAGCCTCGACGTGATGACCGTTCTCCTCGTCTCGGTTTTCGCGATCGTGGCGCTACCTCGCCAGTTCTACATGAGCTTTGTCGAGGCGCGCGCGGAGGACGACATGCTGCGCGCGCGCCATGGGCTGGCCGCCTACCTTGCCGTCATGGCCATTATGATCGTCCCCATCGCTCTTGCCGGTCACACCCTGCTTCCGGAAGGGATATCGCCCGATCTCTACGTGCTGCGCTTGCCTGACTGGGTGGGAGCCGAACTGGCCCTGGCCGCCGCACTCCTTGGCGGCGTGGGAGCGGCCGCTTCGATGGCCATCGTGGACACGACTGCACTTGCGACCATGGTGTCGAACGATCTGCTTGCACGGGCCGTCTTTGCCGCCCCCGGCGCCGACACACGGCGTCAATCGGCCGGGGGTATCGGGCGGCGCATGCTAGCGCTTCGGCGCCTTTCCATCGCAGCCATTATGGCGCTGGCGTTGGCGTTCGCCCTCCTCGTGAACCGCGACCAGTCACTGGCCTCGATGGGCCTTGTTGCCTTTGCTGCCATGGCCCAGTTTACGCCGCACCTGATCCTTGCCACCAACGGTCGGGAGCGTGATCCCTTGGCCGCGCGGGCGAGCCTGGCCGTCGGCCTGGTCGTCTGGGCCTATACGCTTGCCCTGCCTCCTATCCTTCCCGTAAGCTGGACCCTGCTTCTGGAGAGCGGTCCGTTGGCGCCGGAACATCTCTTCGGCATCGCGGCGACAAGCACCTTTGTCCACGGCGTACTCTGGAGCTTGGGGCTCAATCTGGCAGTCTATGCCCTCATAGCTGCGCGCAAGATGCCTGCGCCAGCCCTGCCAAGCCTCTTCGCTCCCTCGCACCGGGTCACCAATCTGGGCGAGCTGGAGCAGTTCGTCGCCAGCTTCATCGGCGAGGAACGGGCCCTTAGCGAATTCCCCTCCGGCGAACATGGCCAGCCTGTCGATCGTCGCACGGCCCACCGGGCGCAGGCTCTGATCGGTGAGGTTGTAGGCGCGGCTTCGGCCCGCACACTTGTGGCCTCGGCCCTTGCAAGCGGACAGATGTCGATTGCCGATGTGACCCGCCTGCTCGACGAGGGCGGGCAGTCGCTGCGCTTCTCGCGCCAGCTTCTGGCCGCGACCTTCGAGAACATCGATGCCGGCATCAGCGTGGTCGATGCCGAACTCAATCTCATCGCCTGGAATTCACGCTACGAAGAGATCCTGGAATACCCGGCCGGACTGGTGCGCGCGGGAATGCCTATCGAGATCCTCATCCGCCACAACGCCGAGCGCGGAGACTTCGGTTCGGACGACGTGGAGGCGTCAATCGTGCGGCGGCTCGATCATCTGCGTGCGCGGCAGAGCCACAGCTTCGAGCGCCGCCGTGACGATGGTCGTGTGGTCAAGACCGTGGGCGGCCCGATGCCGGGCGGCGGCTACGTCATGTCCTTCACCGATGTGACCGAGGAAGTGCGCGTGCGCGATGAGTTGGAACGCACGCTCGCCGAACTAGAACAACGGGTCGAGGAGCGCACCCACGAAGTGCGTGAGGCCAACCGCCTGCTGGCCCGCGCGACGCAGGACAAGACCCGTTTCCTCGCCGCTGCCAGCCACGATCTTCTCCAGCCGCTCCACGCCGCGCGCCTGTTCACCGCGGCGCTGGGGCGTAAGGCCCAAGCCGACGTGCAGCCCCTCGTCGGGCGGGTCGACAGCGCCATCGTCGCGGCCGAGGAACTTCTGCGCGCACTGCTCGACATCTCGCGCATCGATGCAGGCGGCGTCATTCCCGATACCGAATCTGTCGCACTCGCGCCCTTTCTAGCCGATCTTGCCGAGAGCTTCCGGCCAAGTGCAGAGGCGAAGGGGCTGCGCCTCAAGATAGGCTCTCTCTACGGACAGGTCGAAACCGATCCAGGGCTGCTGCGCTCGGTCATGCAGAACTTCCTCTCCAACGCCGTGCGCTACACGCAGCGCGGAGGGGTCGTCCTGGGCGTGCGTACACGTGGTGACTGGCTGCGCATCGATGTGGTCGATACCGGCGTCGGTTTTCCGGAAGAGGCCGCCGAAACGATCTTTGGCGAGTTCACGCGGCTCGGCACGATCGAGGCCGAGGGCCTGGGGCTGGGCCTGGCCCTGGTCGAGCGGATCGTGCGTCTTCTCGGCGGACGTATGGAGGTTTCCTCCAACGAGGACCGCGGAAGCCGCTTCAGCCTGCTTCTCCCGACGGCCGAACCCGTGGACGCTCCCAGGCGTCAAACGTCCTTGCCACGCGAAATCACGGGCCCTGTTGAACGCCTGGCTGTGCTGGTGGTCGACAACGATTCCAGGATCGTTGAGGCGACCGTCGCCCTGGTCGAAGAACTGGGCCACCGTGCCGTAGGCGTCACGGGAGTAAACCAGGCCCTGCCTTATGCGGGCGAGATTGACGCGGTCCTTGCCGACTACCGACTTGACGGAGGCGAAACTGGTATTGCCTTGATCGAAGCGCTGCGCGCCATTCGCCCTACCCTGCCCGCCGCCATCCTGACGGCCGAGCCGCAAGGCCCGGTCCGGTCTGCGGCCGAAGCGCTGGGCGTTCGGGTTCTCGCCAAGCCGGTGGAACCCGGCCTTATCGAGAGCTTTTTGGCCAGTGTTTCAATGGCTGAGGTGCAGGCCGAGTGAGCGTGCAACGAGTGCTGCCTGAGTGCGGTTGCTGACATCGAGCTTGCGCATGATTGCTGTCATGTGCGCTTTTACGGTCGCCTCGCTGACACCCAGGCTATGCGCGATCTGCTTGTTGAGCTGCCCGTCGAGAACGGCCAGAAGCACCTTGAGCTGGGTCGGCGTGAGGCCTGCGACGCGCTCACGGATCGGGTCGAGATCGCTGGGCTCGGCCTGTTTGCGCGGAGCCGGGGCCGCTCCTGAGAACGCAGCCGCAATCGCGGCTTCTATCTCGGAAAGGTCGGCATCCTTATGAAGAAAGCCCTTGGCCCCGAAGGCCCGTGCCTCTTCGGCAGCTGTGCCGCCCTCTGCGCTGGACACGACAAGTATAGGGACATCCGGCCGCTCGGCATGGAGCAGCGCGATGCCTGAAAAGCCAACGGCGCCGGGCATCTTGAGGTCAAGCAGGATCAGGGCGAGATCGGGGTGAGCCGCAAGAGCGGTCGAGGCGGCCCCTAAAGTGCCCGCCTCGACGATCTGTGCATCGGGAGCGACCTGCCCTACCGCGAGGGCAAGGGCCTGACGGAAAAGCGGATGATCATCGGCAATGAGGACGCTGCGAGTCATCCCTCGTGCGTAGCACCGGCCTTTGCACCCTGCATCCCTCTTGTGGCCTCCCTCGTGGTTGGCTCGATCAGGCTGCGGCTGGCTGCGGGCGGTTCTCGATCAGGTTGTCGACCACCGAAGGGTCTGCCAGCGTCGAGGTATCGCCCAGGCTCGAGACATCGTTCTCGCCGATCTTGCGCAGGATTCGGCGCATGATCTTGCCGGAACGGGTCTTGGGAAGGCCGGGGGCAAACTGAATGACGTCGGGTGTTGCGATGGGACCGATCTCGTGGCGCACCCACTTGATCAGCTCCCGGCGGAGGTCCTCGTCCGCCTCAACCCCGCTGTTTGTGGTTACGAAGGCGTAGATGCCCTGCCCTTTGATCTCGTGCGGCATGCCCACGACCGCAGCTTCGGCGACCTTGTGGTGCGCCACCAGCGCGGACTCGATCTCGGCGGTACCCATACGGTGGCCGGAGACGTTGATGACGTCATCGATGCGGCCCGTGATCCAGTAATAGCCGTCCTCGTCGCGGCGACAGCCGTCGCCCGTGAAATAGAACCCCCTGAAGGTGCTGAAATAGGTCTGGAAGAAGCGCTCATGATCGCCCCACACGGTGCGCATCTGGCCCGGCCAGCTGTCCGCGACGACAAGGCAGCCCTCGCCCGCACCCGTCATTTCCTTGCCATCGTTGTCGAGCAGCATGGGGCGCACGCCGAACATCGGCTTGGAGGCGGAGCCCGGCTTGAGGTCGGTCGCGCCGGGAAGCGGAGTAATCATTACGCCGCCCGTCTCAGTCTGCCACCAGGTGTCAACTATGGGGCAGCGCCCCTCACCCACCACGTTGTAGTACCAGGACCAGGCTTCGGGGTTGATTGGTTCGCCCACCGAACCCAGCACCTTGAGACTCTTGCGGCTGGTTGCCTGCACGTAGTCGTCGCCCTCGCGCATCAGCGCGCGCAAAGCAGTCGGCGCGCCGTAGAAGATCTCGACCTCGTATTTGTCGACGATCTGCCAGAAGCGGCTTGCGTCCGGGAAGCTGGGAACGCCCTCGAACATCACCGTGGTCGCGCCGTTCATCAAGGGCCCGTAAACCACATAGGAGTGGCCCGTGACCCAACCGATATCGGCCGCGCACCAGTAGATCTGGCCGGGTCGATAATCGAAGACGTACTCGTGCGTCATCGAGGCCCAGACCGAGTAGCCGCCAGTGGTGTGGAGCACGCCCTTGGGCTTGCCGGTCGAACCCGAGGTGTAGAGGATGAAGAGCGGGTCTTCGGCGTTCATTTCCTCCGGGACGCAGTCGACCGATTGCTCGGAAACGCTTGTCGCCCAATCGATGTCGCGGCCCTCGACCATGGGTACGTCTGCGCCGGTATGGGAGAGCACGATAACGGTCTCGACGCCGGGGCAATTCTCGAGCGCCTCGTCGACATTGACCTTGAGCGCCACGCGCTTGCCGCCGCGCAGGCCCTGATCGGCGGTAAGCACGATGGAACTGTCGCAGTCGGTAATTCGCCCCCCGAGCGCGTCGGGGGAGAAGCCAGCAAAGACGATAGAGTGGATCGCACCGATGCGCGCGCAGGCCAGCATCGCTACAGCCGCTTCGGGCACCATCGGCAGGTAGATGGTGACGCGGTCACCCTTCGTGACGCCGCGCGCCTTCAGAAGGTTGGCAAAGCGGCACACGTCTTCGTGCAGCTGGCGGTAGGTGATGCGGCGTTCCGGGTCCTTGGGATCGTCGGGCTCCCACAGGATCGCAATCTGATCGCCGCGTTCGGCAAGGTGCCGGTCCAATGCGTTGGCCGAAAGGTTGAGCGTGCCGTCGGGGAACCAGGAGATGCCGAAATCGGCCTCGTGGAAGCTGGTTTGCTTGACCACACTGAAGGGTTTGATCCAGTCGATCCGCTGTGCCTCGTCTCGCCAGAAACCTTCCGGATCGTCGACCGAGCGCTGGTATTTTTCGATGTAGGTATCTTGGTTGATCAGCGCATTCTTTGCCCAGTCCTCAGGGACGGGATAAAGGGCCTCGACCATGGGTATCTCCTCTCCGGTATGTTGCGCGCCGGTTAATCCGGGTTTGAGTGTCCTCTAGCACATTTCACGTTCTCAACCGACATTAGACAATGGTCGTAGTACTGCGCCAAAGGTCGGGATGGTGCCCGTCTCTCTTCTTCCAGAACATATCAAGGCCCGGGCACGTTCCCAAGAGAATGGACACGGCCGGGGCACTGGAGGAGAGGAAAGATGTCCATGAACAGGCGCTGGATCTGTGCCCTGCTCGCAGCGACGAGCCTGGCGGCCCCGCAGGTGGCCCAGGCCGCGATGACCGAGCGCGAAGCAGCCCTGGAAGCCCGGCTTGAGCGGCTTGAGGCCGAGATGCAGCAATTGCGGGCGGACCTGGCCGCCACGCGTGAGGACCAGGCCGCCGCCGACACCCGCACGCAGGAGTCGCTGGCAAGCGTTACCGCCCAGAACGCCGAGGTGGCGACCCGCAGCGCGGCTGCCGAAACGGCTCGCCCCATGAGCGAGAATGGTTTTACCGTGGGTGCCACCCGCTTCACGCTGGGCGGTTATGTCCGCGTCAACGCGATTGCCTCGCGCTGGAGCGAAGGCGACGTCGGTGTCGGCGCGCTGGGTAAGGAATTCTACCTCCCCCAGCACATTCCGGTTGGCGATGCGCCTTCCAGCACCGACATGACGATGATGGCCCGTCAGACCCGCTTCTCGCTCGGCGCGGCAACGCCCGTCGGGGACAAGGAGATCAAGGGCTACCTGGAATTCGACTTCGCGCTCGCCACCGCACCTGCTGGCGCGCAGCGTGCGACAAACCCGTACACCCCGACCCTGCGCCGCGCTTTCCTGCAATACGATCACTGGCTTATCGGACAGGAGTGGTCGACCTTCCAGAACACTGCCGTCCTGCCGGAATCGACCGACTTTGCAGGGCCAATCGAAGGCACCGTGTTCAACCGCCAGACGCAGATCCGCTACACTACCCGGCTGAGCCAGGGGCTGGAACTGGCCGTCGCGCTCGAGAACCCGCAGACCGAGATCCTGTCCAGTGGTTCGCCCGGCTATCTCGATCTCGACGAGGACCGCCTGCCCGATCTGGTCGGGCGGCTCAACTGGTCCAATTCGCTCGGCAATTTCACGCTGGCAGGCATAGTCCGCGAGCTGCGCTCGGAACTCGGCGGGGACAAGCACACTGCCGCCGGCTGGGGCATCTCGGGCTCAGGCAAGATCCCCTTCGGCCCGGACAACCTCCACGACCTGCGCTTCATGGCAACCTATGGCAAGGGCATCGGGCGCTACCTAGGGCTCGGCTTCGTGGGGGATGTGATGCAGCCCCAGACGGGCGACAAGCTGACCGTCATCGACAACTTCGCCGCGCTTGCCGCGCTCAAGCTGGGATGGGGTGGCACCCTGCGCTCAACGTTCATGGGCGGCTACCAGGGTGCCGATTATCCCAGTGGACTGCTGGTTCACGACTTGGCGAACAAGCGGGCCTGGAGTGCGGCGGCGAACCTGTTCTGGACGCCGGTCGCGCATTTCGACGTCGGCGTCGAATACCGCCACGCCCTGCGTAAGACGGTTTCGGGCGCGGACGGCGCGCTCGACCGCATGGAGTTTGCCGCCAAGTACAGTTTCTAAGAGGGACAACATGCGGCTGCCCGGCCCGTCTTTACGCGGACCGGTAGCTATCACGGGAGAGTTTGCAATGGCCACGACACACGAAGAATACGATGGCTTGCCCAAGCATCACAAGGCCACGGGCAAGGAGAAGCTAGTCATCACCGCGTCCTCGCTCGGCACGGTGTTCGAATGGTACGATTTCTATCTCTACGGGCTTCTCGCCAGTTTCATCTCGCGCACGTTCTTCTCGGGCGTGAACGAGACCACCGGCTTCATCCTCGCGCTCGGCGCGTTCGCGGCCGGTTTCGCGGTCCGCCCCTTCGGCGCGCTCGTCTTCGGGCGCGTGGGCGACCTTGTCGGCCGTAAGTACACCTTCCTTGTCACCATGGGCCTGATGGGCGTCTCGACCTTCGCGGTCGGCCTCCTGCCCGGTTACGATACCCTGGGCATTGCCTCGCCGATCATCCTGGTAGCACTGCGCGTGATCCAAGGCCTGGCGTTGGGCGGTGAATATGGCGGCGCGGCGACCTACGTGGCCGAGCACGCGCCTGCCAACAAGCGTGGCCTCTACACCAGCTTCATCCAGATCACGGCGACCTTCGGTCTGTTCGCCGCGCTTCTCATCGTGCTGGGCGTGCGCACCGGCATGGGCGAGGACACCTTCGCTGGCTGGGGTTGGCGCGTCCCATTCCTGCTCTCGGCGATCCTGCTGGGCGTGTCGATGTGGATCCGCCTGCAGCTCAATGAAAGCCCCGTCTACCAGAAGATGAAGGAGGAAGGCACGACATCGAAGGCCCCCATCACTGAGGCCTTTGGCCAGTGGGGCAATCTGAAGTTCGTACTGATCGCCCTGTTTGGCGCGGTCGCGGGCCAGGCGGTTGTCTGGTACACCGGCCAGTTTTACGCGATGTTCTACCTCGAAAAGATCCTCAAGGTGGACGGCGCCACGACCAATTATCTGATTGCCATCGCGCTGGCGCTGGGCACCCCGCTCTTCGTCTTCTTTGGTTGGCTGTCCGATCGTATCGGGCGCAAGTACATCATCCTTGGTGGCTGCCTGCTCGGCGCGGTGAGCTACTTCCCCGCTTTCCACGCGCTGTCTGAAGCGGCCAACCCGGCCCTGGCCCGTGCGACGGTCTCCGCCCCGGTCGTGGTGACCGCGCATGAAGGCGAGTGCTCGTTCCAGTTCGACCCCATCGGCAAGAACAAGTTCGACTCCAGCAGCTGTGACATCGCCAAGGCGTTCCTCGCCAAGAACGGCATCAACTACACCAACGTCGAGGCCCCTGCGGGTACCATAGCTTCGGTCTCGGTCGGCGGGACATCGCTCGTCGCGCCCGATCCGGCGAAGATCCAGGGTGAGGCGCGCGCGGCGGACATCACCGCCTACAAGGGCCAGATCGCCACTGCGCTTGCCAACGCAGGCTATCCAGCAGCGGCCAACCCGGAGGAAATCGACACGGTCAAGGTCGTCGCGATCCTGTTCTACCTCGTGGTGCTCGTCACCATGGTCTACGGACCGATTGCCGCGATGCTGGTCGAACTGTTCCCGACCAAGATCCGCTACACCTCGATGTCGCTTCCCTACCACCTGGGCAACGGCTGGTTCGGCGGCTTCCTGCCCACCACGGCCTTCGCGATGGTCGCTGCGACCGGCGATATCTACTACGGCCTGTGGTACCCTGTCGTCGTCGCGATCATGACCGTCGTCATCGGTGTCATCTTCCTGCCCGAAACATTCCGTCGCAATATCGACGACTGATTGATCACGAAGGCAGAGCGTGATCCACTCGCCACCGCCTCCGCAACCTGATTTCAATCAAGGTGCGGGGGCGCCGCCACGCCTACAGATATCGGTACACCCTCTCCAAACGGAGTATTCCAGATGTCCACTATTACAGCCGTCACCCTCCCCACCCGCTCTGGGCTCGATCTCGACGTGCGGCCCGCAACAGAGGCCGATGCCGGGATCCTCTTGGAATTCTTCGACCGGGTGAGCGACGAGGACCGCCGCTTCCGCTTCTTTGCAGCGGCCGAGCACGTCAGCGAAGCGCAGCTTGCACCGATGGTCCACGCCGACCACTTCCGCACCGAATCCTGGCTGGGCTTTAACACTGCGACCGGCGAACTCATCGCTTCGGGACTGCTCGCCTGTGACGGCCCGCTCGACACCGGCGAGATCGCGATCTCGGTGGCCAATGCCTACAAGGGCCAGGGCGTGGGCTGGGCCATGCTCGATTTTCTCGCCAATCAGGCCAAGGAGCGGGGGTGCCGCCGCGCCATCGCCATCGAGAGCCGCGACAACCATGCCGCGATCGAACTCGAACGCGAGAAGGGCTTTGTCCCCGAACCCTTTGATGGAGACCCTACCATGGTCGTACTGTCCAAGTCGTTTCGATAAAGCCACAACAAAAGAAGCCGACACCCCTTAGAAAAGGAGATCGGGGTGTCGGATGAGGAGGAGAGAACAACATGAGTGATGCCTATCGGCAGACCTGGGATCTGAGCATCAAGCATCCCGAGGCGTTCTGGAGCCAGGCCGCGCGCGCAATCGACTGGATCTCGCCGCCCGACACCACCTACGATCCCGACCGGGGCTGGTTCGCCGGAGGCACGCTCAACACCACATGGAATGCGGTCGATCGCCATGTCGCTAACGGACGCGGCAAGGATTGCGCCCTCATCTACGACAGCCCCGTCACAGACAGCGTCGAGCGCTGGACTTATGCCGGGCTGCAGGACGAGGTAGGCCGGGTCGCGGCGATGCTCGAGGTCCGCGGCGTTAGGCGGGGCGACCGCGTCGTCATCTACATGCCCATGATCCCGCAGACCGTGTTTGCCATGCTGGCCTGCGCACGTCTGGGCGCGATCCACTCGGTTGTCTTCGGAGGTTTTGCCGCGCACGAACTGGCCAAGCGCATCGACGATGCCACGCCGCGTGTGCTCCTCACCGCCTCGTGCGGGGTCGAGGGAAGCCGCACCATCGCCTACAAGCCGCTTGTTGACGAGGCGCTTGCCAGCGCACGCCACGAAGTCGAGAGCGTTCTCGTGCTTCAGCGCCCGCAGGTTGCCGCCGAGCTGAGCGCCCCACGCGACCACGACTGGGCCGCTCTGCGTGAAGAGACCGCGCACCTCCCTGTCCCGCCCTGTGCGGAAATGGCGGCAAGCGACCCGCTCTATATCCTCTACACCTCCGGCACGACTGGTACTCCCAAGGGCGTGGTGCGCGAGAATGGGGGCCACGCCGTCAATCTCGCCTGGTCGATGCCAGCGATATACGACATCGGGCCGGGTGATGTGTTCTGGGCAGCCTCGGACGTGGGCTGGGTCGTGGGCCACAGCTACATCGTCTACGCGCCGCTGCTCGCGGGCGCGACGACCGTTCTGTTCGAGGGCAAGCCGGTCGGTACACCCGATGCAGGGACGTTCTGGCGCGTCATCCAGCGCCACAAGGTCAAGACCTTCTTCACCGCCCCGACTGCAATCCGGGCTATTCGCAAGGAAGACCCGGACGCGAGTTTCCTCCAGGAAATCGGGACCGGGAACCTCAAGGTGATCTTCCTGGCTGGGGAACGCGCCGACCCCGAGACCATCTCGTGGGCTGAAGAGCACACCTGCCTGCCCGTGATCGACCACTGGTGGCAGACCGAACTGGGCGCGCCTGCCATTGCCACCTGCTTCGGCCTTGGCGACACCCGCCGCCGGCGTGGCAGTGCGGGCTTTCCGGTGCCGGGCAACGCCTTCGCAATCCTGGGTGAAGACGGTCAGCCAGTGCCTGACGGGCAGAGCGGCGCCGTGGTCATGCGCGAACCCCTGGCTCCGTGTGCCTACCGCACGCTCTGGAACAACCCGGTAGGTTACGCCAAGAACTTCACGTCCTTCCCCGGCTTCTACGAGACGGGCGACGCGGGCCATTTCGATGCGGAGGGTTTCCTCCACATCATGGGCCGCACCGATGACATCATCAATGTGGCCGGGCACCGCCTCTCCACCGGGCAGATGGAGCAGATCGTAGCCACCGTCGATGGCGTGGCCGAATGCGCAGTGATCGGCGCGGACGATGCGCTCAAGGGCCAGATCCCGATTGCCTTCGTGATCCCGCGGGCCGGGGCGAGCGACCTGAAAAGCCTGGCGCCTCGCGTCATTGCCGAAGTCCGCAGCGAACTGGGCGCCGTGGCCGCGCTCAAGACTGCCTTCGTCGTGCCCCAGCTGCCCAAGACCCGCTCGGGCAAGATCCTACGCAATGTCCTTCGCAAGATCATGAACGGCGAGGACTTCCCGCCGCCCCCGACCATCGAGGATCCCGGCGCGCTCCATGCGATCCGTTCCGTCGCCTTCCCTAAGGCGGCGGCCTGACAGCGCAAAAGGACACCAAACAAGAAAGGGCGGACCACACGGCCCGCCCTTCTTTGCTTGCATATCCCTCGGGAGCCTGGCGATCAGATGTGGATCGCGCGGCCGAAGGCGGCCAGCACGGATTCGTGCATTGATTCCGAGATCGTGGGGTGCGGGAAGACCGTCTGCATCAGTTCGGCCTCGGTCGTCTCGAGCGTTTTGCCCACAACGTAGCCCTGGATCATTTCGGTGACTT
This sequence comes from Novosphingobium sp. BW1, assembly GCF_008107685.1. GTDB lineage: Bacteria > Pseudomonadota > Alphaproteobacteria > Sphingomonadales > Sphingomonadaceae > Novosphingobium. The sequence continues at coordinate 231,324 of NZ_VIRF01000058.1, read as the reverse complement.
CCGCGCCCACCATGTGGGCTCCGAGCAATTCGCCGGTCTTCGCGTCGAACACGGTCTTTACGAAGCCTTCCGGCTCGCCCAGTGCGATAGCCTTGCCGTTGCCGATGAAGGGGAACGTGCCCGCCTTGACCGTGTAGCCTGCTTCCTTGGCCTTGGCCTCGGTCATGCCGACCGAGGCGACCTGCGGGTGACAATAGGTGCAGCCGGGGATGTTGTTGCGGTCAAGACCGTGCGGATGCACGTCCTTGTTGCCCAGCTCCTGCGCGATGGCTTCGGCTGCCGTCACACCTTCATGGCTGGCCTTGTGGGCAAGCCAAGGTCCGGGAGTGCAGTCGCCGATAGCCCACAGGCCCTTGACGCCGGTGCGGCCGTAGTCGTCGATCTGGATGAAGCCACGGTCGAGCTTGGCGCCGACCTTTTCCAGGCCCACGTTCTCGGTGTTGGGCACGATGCCCACGGCCGAGATCACGTGGCTGTAGGTTTCCTCGGTAACCTTGCCGTCCTTGGCCTTGATCTTGACCTTGACGTCCTTGGCACCCGCCTTGACGTCCTGCACGGCCGTTTCGGTGAGGATCTTCATGCCCTGCTTGGTAAGCGCCTTGTGCATGAAGGCCGAGACGTCCTTGTCTTCCACCGGCATGATGCGGTCGACCATCTCGACGATGGTCACGTCAACGCCCATGTCGTTGTAGAAGCTCGCGAATTCGACGCCGATCGCGCCCGAGCCCATGACCAGCAGCTTGGTCGGCATCTCGGTCGGGGTCATCGCGTGGCGGTAGGTCCACACGCGCTTGCCGTCGACAGGCGCGTTGGGAAGTTCGCGCGCACGTGCGCCGGTCGCCACGATGATGTGCTTGCCCGAGATGGTTTCCTTGCCCTTCTCGCCCGCGACCTCGATCTTGCCGTCGCCCACCAGCGTGCCGGTGCCCATGTGTACGGTGATCTTGTTCTTCTTCATCAGGTGCGTAACGCCCTGATTGAGCTGCTTGGCCACGCCGCGCGAGCGCTTGACCACGGCATCGAGATCGGCGCGGATATTGTCCGCCGCCAGGCCGTAGTTCTTGGCGTGCTGCATCTGGTGGAACACCTCAGCCGAGCGCAGCAGCGCCTTGGTCGGGATGCAGCCCCAGTTGAGGCAGATGCCGCCAAGCAGTTCGCGCTCCACAATGGCGGTCTTGAGGCCAAGCTGCGCCGCGCGGATGGCCGAAACGTAGCCGCCGGGGCCGGAACCGAGGACGATGACGTCGTAGGTGTCTGCCACTGTCTTATTTCTCCTGTTCGATCTCGCGGGGCCTGCCCGCCTCGTCGATCGCGACGAAGGTGAACACCGCCTGGGTCACCTTCACGCGCTCTTCTTCATAGCGATGGCGGCGCCAAGCCTCGATGGCGATGGTCATCGAGGTGCGGCCCACCTTTTGGATGTCGCCGTAGACGGAGACTTCGTCCCCGATGCTCACGGGCTTATGGAACTGCATCGAATCCATGGCGATAGTAACGGCACGCCCGCGCGAAAAGCGCGCGGCGATAAGGCCGGCGGCCATGTCCATCTGACTCACCAGCCAGCCACCGAAAATGTCGCCATAGGCATTCGTGTCGGCTGGCCGCGCGGAGACGCGTATCACCGCCTCGCGCTTGTCTGCGATCATATCCTGCATGTCATGCTTCCTTGCGCCTTTCGGCGAGGGGCTTGGGGCGGTCGTTCTCGTCGAGGCCGACGAACGTAAAGGTGCCGTTGACCACTTCGACCTGATCGTCGCCGGCACGGGCCCGTCCGAACCCGCGCGTCCGCACCGTCATCGAGGTACGCCCTGTCCGCACGAGCTGCGCATGGACGTCAAGCTCATCGCCCACCTGCATCACGCCCGGAAAGGCGAAATCGGTGGCGCCCACGACCACGGCCTTGAGGCCGGTGCGCCGCGCGACGAAGGAACTGGCGCCAAGGGCCAGCTGGCACATCAGCCAGCCCCCGAAGACCCCGCCATACGGGTTCAGATCGGTGGGCATGGCGGTGACGCGGATGACCAGATCACCCACCTCGCCATGCCCCGCCCCTGCGTTCATCTCAGGCGATCATCCCAAGCGGATTCTCGACGAAGTCCTTAAACGCGGCCATCAGGCGCGCGCCGTCGGCTCCGTCGATGGCGCGGTGATCGAAGCTGCCGGTCGCGCTCATAACGGTGGCGACGCCAAGCGAGCCGTCGTCCATGACCCAAGGCTGCTTCTGACCGGCGCCAATCGCCATGATCATGCCCTGCGGCGGGTTCACCACCGCCGAGAAGGACTTGATGCCCATCATGCCCATGTTCGAGATCGAAGCCGTACCGCCCTGATATTCCTCTGGCTTGAGCTTGCCTTCCTTGGCACGGGTGCCCAGGTCCTTGGTCATCTTCGCAATCTGCGAGAACGACTTGCTGTTGGCGTCCGGCACAATCGGGGTGATCAGGCCGTTGGGGATCGAGACCGCGACCGAGATGTCAGCCCGCTCGTACTTGATAAGCTCGGTGCCCGCGAAGGACACGTTGCACTCGGGCACCTCGACCAGCGCCATGCCGAGCGCCTTGACCAGCATGTCGTTGACCGAGACCTTGAGCCCACGGCTGGAAAGCGTCTCATTGACCTGCGCGCGCAGGTCCATCAGAGCGTCGAGCTTCACGTCCACCGACAGGTAGATGTGGGGCGCTTCCTGCTTGGACTGGGTGAGGCGCTTAGCAATCGTCTTGCGCATGCCCGAGAGCGTCTCGATGGTGTGCGGCACGCGATCGTCCAGGATCGAAGCCGCGTTGGAGACGGCCGGTGCCGCAGCAGGTGCCGTAGCGGCAGCGGCGGCAGGTGCCTCCGCCTTGCCGGGCTCGGCGTTCTCGACGTCGGCCTTCACGATGCGGCCGTTCGGGCCCGAGCCCTTGATGGTCGCGAGGTCGAGGCCCTTGTCGGCCGCAATGCGGCGCGCGAGCGGCGAGGCCTTGATGCGGCTGTCGTCGGACTTGGCGGCGGCCGGAGCCGGGCTCGGCGATGGAGCCGGCGCGCTGGAAGCCGGGGCCGCAGCGTCCTCGTCCTTGGCTGCGGGAGCGGGAGCGGGAGCCGGAGCGGGGGCTGCGGAGACGTCGGCGTCGGCCAGTGCGGAGGCATCCTCACCCTCCTCGGCCAGCAGCGCGATGACCGTGCCGACTTTCACGCCTTCAGTGCCCTCGGGCACGGCGATCTTGCCGATCACACCTTCATCGACCGCCTCGAATTCCATCGTGGCCTTGTCGGTTTCGATCTCGGCCATGATGTCGCCCGAGCTGACGGTGTCGCCTTCCTTGACCAGCCATTTGGCCAGCTTGCCCTCTTCCATCGTGGGGGAAAGGGCGGGCATCTTGATCTCGATGGGCATGGAAGCTTTTTTGTCCCTTTATTCCGTGGGGAGGCGTTTCAGGTTGCCCCTTCATTGAACAAGTTGCAGCTTGCGCACAAGCTCCCAACAGGTGCTTTTTTCGCATATGGGATGGGTTGCGCGCAGGCTCAATACCCCTGATAAAGCACGCCGAGAGGATGAATATGCGCGTATATCTGGTCATTGTGGACGAAAGCGACGAGGCTCTGGTAGCGCTGCATTACGCCGCGCGCAGAGCTGCAAAAACGGAAGGTGCACTTCACCTTCTTGCAATCGTACCCCCTCAGGAGTTCAACGCCTTTGCCGGCGTGCAGGCCACAATCGAGGAGGAAGCACGCGCACGGGCCGAGACTCTGGTGACAGCCGCAGCGGGTAACCTCCTCTCGCAAGGTGCCAAGATGCCGCTAATTTCCGTCGAGGTCGGTGAGGACATCAAGGTCGTGCGCAAGTACCTTGAAGCCCACCCCGAAGTATCCGCGTTGGTGCTGGGCGCTGCGCGCGAGGGCGGCCCGGGGCCCCTCGTCTCGCACTTTACCGGCTCGGGCCTTGCGCGCATGGCTTGTCCGGTTTTCGTTGTGCCGGGCAATCTCGACGACGAGGCCATCGAGCACCTGGCTGACAACTAAGTCACAGCCTGTCACCCGCGGCATCGCGCCGACCGATTTCGTCGGGGCGATGCCAGTTCGTCTTGGGGTCAGCGTTTCTTGCCGCGCCCTTGATGGCGGATATTGGCGGGACGCCCGCGCTTTCCGACAAGGTGCTTGCCACGGTGCTTAAGCGGCGCGGGCTTTCCGCGCGGTTCGATCCGGCCACCGCCCTCTTCCAGCTCGAACTTGAGCGCGCCGGTCAGCGGGTTCGCCTCGGCGAGGCGCAGCGGCAGGATCTGGCCGATGGCGTAAGTCGTGCCGGTCCGCTCGCCTTCAAGGACCTGCTTCTTCTCGTCGTAATCGAAGCGCTCGTCTCCCAGGGTCGAGACCGGGACCAGCCCATCGCCGCCGAGCGAAATGATCGTCGCGAAGAATCCGAACTTCTGGACCCCGGTGATGCGGGTCTGGAATACCTCGCCCACGCGCGAGGCGAGCCAGGCCGCGACATAGCGGTCTACGGTTTCACGCTCGGCTTCCATCGCGCGGCGCTCGGCCTTGCTGATGGCATCGGTCACACGGCCCAGGTCTTCGCGGTCACGCTCAGACAGGCCACTGGTTGCCGGGATATCGCCTTTTGGAACCGGCTGCTCCAGCCCATAGGCGTCCACGAGCGCGCGGTGGACCAAAAGGTCGGCATAACGGCGGATTGGCGAAGTGAAGTGCGCGTAGGATCCCAGCGCAAGACCGAAGTGCCCGGCGTTGCGCGGCCCATAGTAGGCCTGCGTCTGACTGCGCAGGACCGCTTCCATGATAAGCGCCTTCTCGGCCTCGTCGGCAATGTCCTTGAGCATCCGGTTGAACAGGCCCGGCGTGATGACCTGCCCCATCGCCAGCTTCATATCGAAGGTGGCCAGGTAGTCCTTCAGGGCTACCAGCTTCTCACGGCTCGGCGCTTCGTGAACACGATAGACGACGGGCGCGACTTTGGCTTCCAGCGCCTTGGCCGCCGCGACGTTTGCCGCGATCATGAAGTCCTCGACCACGCGGTGCGCATCGAGACGTTCGCGCGTGGCAATCTCGGTGATACGCCCTTCCGAGTCGAGCTGGACGCGTCGTTCGGGCAGTTCCAATTCGAGTGGGTCGCGTGCCTTGCGGGCTGCGGCAAGCGCCTTCCAGCAGGCCCACAGCCCCTGAAGGTTGGCTCCGTCGCGGTCTTCATCGATGCGAGCCTGAGCTTCCTCATAAGCGATCACTTCGTCGATGCGAACAATCGCGCGGGTAAAGCGCCAGTCGGTCACCTTGCCCTGCGCGTTGATGGTCATATGGCAGGCCATGGCCGCGCGATCCTCGCCCGAACGCAGCGAACAGACGTCGGCGCTCAGGATCTCAGGCAGCATGGGCACGACGCGGTCGGGGAAGTAGACCGAGTTCCCGCGCTTGCGCGCTTCTCTGTCGATACTGCCGCCCGGGCGTACGTAAAACGAGACGTCGGCAATCGCCACGAGCGCGTCGAAGCCCCCGTCCTTGCGCGGCTGCGCCCAGATCGCGTCGTCGTGGTCGCGCGCGTCCGAGGGGTCGATCGCCACGATGGGGAGGTGGCGCAGGTCCTCGCGGTCCTCGTGACTGAGCGGCAACATCGCAGCGACCTCAGCTTCGCCCAACGTCTCTTCCTCGAAATGGTTGGGAATGCCGTGCTTGTGGATCGCGATCAGGCTGAACGCCTTGGGCGCGAGCGGTTCGCCAAGAACCTCAGTGACCTTGACCGCCGCACGCACCGACTTGCCGATGGGTTCGGCCAGCACGAGTTCGCCCGCTTCGGCGCCGCCCAGATCGCTGATCTTCGAGGACTGGCGGATGCGCTTGTCCACTGGCTGCAGCCAGCCCTGCCCTGACTTGTCGATCTCCACCACCCCCAGCATCTGTTCGGAGCGCAGGGCGAGCTTTTTCATCGGATAGCCGCGCCAGCCAGATCCCGTTTCTTCGGTCCGGGAAAGTACGCGGTCACCTTTCTTGAGCGCGCCCATAGGGTTGCGCTTGCCCTTCGCTTCGACGAGGCGAATACGCGGCGGAGGGCTCGCATCCTCGGGGTGCCAGGTATCGGGCACCGCAATCGCCTCGCCCTCATCGATGTCGACCACGCGCAGCACGGTTACCTTAGGTAATCCGCCCATGCGGTGGTACGCGGTGCGCTTGCCGTCGATCAGTCCTTCTTCGGCCATGTCCTTCAGCAGCGCCTTGAGCTGGATCTTCTCCTGCCCTTTCAGCGCGAACGCATGCGCAATCTCCCGCTTTCCGGCAGGGCCGTCCGCGTTCTGGATGAATTCTAGGATCTGCTTGCGCGTCGGCAGCCCCGGTTCGGGCCGTTTCTTGAATGCCATAGCCTTGCCATGGGACACACAGGGCCCGAATGCAATGGGCAGCGACGCCTTGAGGCCGCGTCAGTCCTGCTGGAGCGGGTGGAAGGCGCCGCCCGGCACCGCAGCCGCTATCGGACTTTGAGCACCGCTGGCCGAACTGGCGCTGACGCCCAGGATCCAGTCGTCGCCGCGAAGGCCGTCGAGTTTCACGGCGGTCTCAGAGGTGGCCTTGGTTACGGGCTCGACCTCCCAGTCCGCTGCGTTGGTCGCACGCTTCCAGACTGAATAGGTCGCAGCGCCCGCGACCGGCTCCCAGGTCACGTCGGTCCAGGTCTTCACCGCCGCATCGGCACGGGGCGCGGGCGGCATCGGCGCATTCGCCAGAGCACCGAGCACTGCGATGTTAAGATCGGTGACCTTGGCGAGATAGGGAAAATTCATGTACTCGGCCGTGTCCCCGTAAAAGGTGCCGTCCTCGGTGCGCAGGTCCTGGTGCTGGTGATCGTAGTTCTCCACCGCAGCTGTGAAGCGCACAGCCGGATAACCCAGCTCCAGGAAGGGCGTCTGGTCGCCGCCACGCCCCATGCGGTCCGCTCGCCAGATCTCGCGCACGTCGAAGGCGGCGTCGAGATCCGGTGCAAGTCCGGTAATGAAACGCGAAAGATTGCGGCCCGGACTGTCATTCTCACCGCCAAAACGCCGTGCGGCGCTGCGTGTCTCATCGGTCGCATCGGCACGGGGGCCCTCGGAGAAAAGCCGCACATGGGCATCATCGCAATAGCCGTCCGAGCCACATGAGCCGCCAACGATATCGTTGTTGAGGACCGCCTTCACGGTCCAGCCTTGCGCCCTGGCGTAGTCGGCCAAGACCTTCCCGCCCAGGAGCCCCTGCTCCTCGCCGGAGAGCGCAGCGTAGACGATCGTTGTCGGGAACGTCCTTTGCGAGAGCGCGCGCGCGGCTTCGAGGACAAGCGCCACGCCCGAGGCATCGTCGTTGGCGCCGGGAGCATCGCTGGTTGCGTCCATGACATCGCTTACCCGGCTGTCGATGTGCCCCTGCACGATCACGACTTCATCGGGGCGCTCGGTCCCTCGTTGGATCGCGACCACATCGACGATGCGCGTGGGCTCGGGGACCCGGCGCCCGGTGACAGTCTGTTCTGGCTGAACGATGTCGAGACAGCTCCCGCAGGCAGACCCTATCTTCGCGAACTCACGTGCGGCCCAGGCCCGGGCGGCACCGATCCCGCGCTCCGGATCGCTCGCCGAAGACAGCGTGTGGCGTGTTCCGAAGGAAACGAGGGTCTCCACATCGGCTCGCAGGCGGGCCTCCGACGACGGGTCCGCGCGGGCGGTCATTGGGGATAGGACAGCGCCAAGCGCGAATGCGGGTAGGAAAATTCGAGCGTTCATGACGCGCACTGTTCCGTGCGCCAACGCAGAAAGCAAGCCTTGCTCGCAGTCCCTGCTCCGGTCAGTAGTCGGCGGGTTCCGGGCCGTATCGGTTATGGCCGTCGCTCGATCCCATGATGCCAAAGACCACGACAAGCAGCAGGGACACCATGCCCATAAGCACCGCTGGCGAACTGTTCAGGCTCTGAAGGTCAGCCTGCATGGTTTCCGGATGCGCAAAGTCAAGCTTTTCGAACGCCGCCGTAACAAAGGGGATGCTGGCAATACCGCCCCCGATGCCGACGAGCTTGAGAGCGACGGCAAGGCCTGCAATCCAGCCCGGCTTGCCCGAATCGTGCAGGCGGCGCACGAACGCGGTCACCAGCAATCCGGTTGCTATAAGAGACGCAATCGCGTTCACCCAGATCGTGCCAACTAGCGTAGATGCCATGCGGGTCTTAATCGCGTCGGCCAATGCGGCGTCGTTTGTGCTGCCGGGGTTGGACGAAATGGCGTTGATCCCGTCCAGCACCATCGCACCGCCCACGATCAGGCCGTAAATCCAAGATACGGCGAAATAGAGCACCACGAGAAACGCCGTGTAGATCCAGAAGGTCGTACGCGAATCCCGGCCGGTGAACGTGACGAGGTTCGAAAGGCAATGCCGGATCGGCTCTATCACGTTCATGGCTCTAGTCCTGTTTATGCAGGCTTCAGTACGAGCGCGCGACGTAAATGCGTTCGGCGGCGGGCTCGCCGGTAAAGATGCACGCACCGCTGACGGGCTCTGCGTCCATGGGCGTGTTACGCATGGTAAGCTTGAGCGCCTTCAGGCGCAGCACGATCTCTTCCAGCTGTACGCCGGTGGGGCGCGACCACTGGACTTCGGCCCAGCCCGGGTACTTCTTGCTCGGAGCGAAGAAGGCTTCGAGCTCCTCGAAGGTCGAAACGCGCGAAATATTCGCGTCGCGCTTAGCCTTGGCTTCGGCGAAGAGCGAGGCCTGGAGGTCTTCCAGTTCACCCGCGGCGACACCCAGGAAAGCCTCGCGCGCCATGGCATTGAAATTGACCTTGCCCGCCTCGTTCCAGAGGTTGTCGCGGCGAACCACGGTGATCTGGCCGTTCTCGGCATCGCGCCCGCCGATCTCCAGGATCAGCGGCACGCCCTTCTTGACCCAGCCCCAACGCTTGAGCGCGGCCTTGCCCGGGCGCTTGTCGAGCAGGACGCGGATCTTCTCACCCATGGCCTGGCGTGCACCAAGAGCCTTGCGCAGATCCTCGCAGTAGGCGAGCAGCGCGGCGTCTTCCGGCTTGTCGCGCAGCATCGGCAGAATAACGATCTGGTGCGGTGCGACGGCGGGCGGCACGCGCAGACCATCATCATCACCGTGCGTCATGATCAGGCCGCCGACCATGCGGGTCGAGGTGCCCCACGACGTCGTGTGGCATAGCTGCTGCTGGCCTTCGCGATCCTGGTAGCTGATGCCCGCCGCCTTGGCGAAACCGGTGCCCAGGTAATGCGAGGTGCCCGCTTGGAGCGCCTTGCCGTCCTGCATCATGGCCTCGATCGAATAAGTCGCATCTGCGCCCGGGAAACGCTCATTCTCGGGCTTCTCGCCAGCGATCACAGGCATGGCAAGAACGCCTTCGGCGAACTCACGGTACATCTCGAGTGCGCGCAGCGTCTCTTCCATCGCGCCGACACGGTCGGCGTGGGCGGTGTGCCCTTCCTGCCAAAGGAACTCGCTGGTCCGCAGGAACATGCGGGTGCGCATTTCCCAGCGAACGACGTTGGCCCACTGGTTGGTCATCAACGGCAGGTCGCGCCAGGACTGGATCCAGCGCCCCATGGCCTGCCCGATCACGGTTTCCGAGGTCGGACGCACGATCAGCGGCTCTTCGAGCTTGGCCTCGGGATCGGGAACCAGTCCGCCCTTCCCATCTGATACCAGACGGTGGTGGGTCACGACCGCCATTTCCTTGGCGAAGCCATCCACGTGCTCCGCTTCCTTGGAGAAGTAGGACAGCGGAATGAAAAGCGGGAAATAGCAATTGTCAACGCCGGCATCCTTGATGCGGTCGTCCATCAGGCGCTGCATGCGCTCCCAGATGCCATAGCCCCAGGGTTTAATCACCATGCAACCACGGACACCGGATTCTTCGGCCAGTTCGGCCTCGGCGATCACTTCCTGGTACCACTGCGCGAAGTCTTTTTCACGCTTGGTGTTCAGGGCATGGCGGATAGCGGACACGGGCAATCTTTCTGTATCTGCATTAAAGGCGGCCGAACGGCCGCCCTTGGGTGAAAAATCAGCGTGCCGGAATCACCGGCACCATGCCCATGCGCAGATACTTATTTGCCGAGCGCGTCAAGCCTCTTCTGCATTTCGGCCATCTGATCTCGCAGCGCAGCGAGGTCCTTGTCCCCATCTTCCGATTTGGAAGCGGGCATTTCGGGCTTCTCGGCACCGGGCATGAAGGCGGCCGATGCGGCCCGGAACATGGCCATGTTCTGCTCGGCAAGTTTGGCCAGAGGGTTGTTGCCGAGGCTGTCCTCGAACGTCTTGGCGAGCTTGGACTGGTTGGCCCGGAAGTTTTCCATCGAGGCTTCCAGGTAGTGCGGGATCAGCGACTGCATCGAGTTGCCGTACATTCCGATCAGCTCACGCAGGAAGTTGACCGGAAGCATCTGCTCTCCGTTCGATTCCTCTTCCATGATGATCTGCGTCAGAATGGTGTGGGTGATGTCAGTGCCCGATTTCGCATCGAGTACTTTGTAGTCCACGCCTTCGCGCGTCATCTTCGCAAGATGGTCGAGCGTGATGTAGCTCGATGAGCGGGTGTTGTAGAGACGCCGGTTCGCGTACTTCTTGATGATGACCGTGCCGTCGTCCTTGGATGCCTTGTCAGCCATGCGCAATCCTCAGTTATCTATGAATGAACCGTAACACCCGGATATGTCGCGTTGCAACAGGATTTGCTGCGCAGCAATAGACGGTATTAATCGCTTTTAACGTCCGAAGCGACGGCCCAGCGAGGTCAGCAATTCGTATTGGCTCAGGCCGGAGGCTTCGGCCGCCTCAGGCAAGAAATAGTCGAGCGTCAGCCAGTCGCCCTCACGAACATGGGGTGCCGCGCCCAGATCAACGACGGTCAGGTCCATGCTGACCCGCCCGAGGACCGGCAAAGCAGCGCCTTCGCCATCCCGAAACATGCCCTTGCCCGACCAGCAGCGCAGGAAGCCATCGGCGTAGCCCAGAGCCAGCGTGCCCACCCGCATGGCGCGCGGCGCAGCAAAGGTCGCGTTGTAACCCACGCTCTGCCCGGCTTCGAGGTCCCGCACCTGCAGCACGGCCACCTGCGGGCGCACAACCTGGCGCAAATGCGGTGCCATTTCCGCGCGCGGCAGGCCTCCATAGAGCCCCAGCCCCGGCCGGGTCAGGTCGCCATGATAGGCTTCGCCAAGACCGATCCCGGCGCTGTTGGCAAGGCTGGCACGGCGATACGTGAGGGCGCCTCGTGCCTCCATCCAGCGCATGCGCTGCGTTTCGTTGAGCGGGGTCTCCTCTTCCGAGGCGACAAGGTGGGAAAAGAGGACATCGACATCGAGCCGGGCCAGAGCGGGGTCGCCCAATTCGTCCATGGCAACGCCGAGACGGTTCATGCCCGTGTCGACCATGAGATCGCAGCGACCGCCGCCCGCAGCAAGCCAGCGCCGCGCCTGGGCCAAGGAGTTGATTACCGGCTTCACACCGCACGCCTGCGCAAAGGCCGCGTCAGCTTCTGTCAGGGGGCCATGCAGGACCGAGACCATGCCCGGATCGGCCGCCGGAACCGCGTCGGCCACCTCGCCCCAGTGCGCCACGAAGAAATCGCGGCACCCTGCTTCCAGCAGAAGCGGTACGGCATGGCGCGCGCCGGTACCGTACGCGTTCGCCTTTACGGCTGCGCCCGCCCGCGCAGCGCCGGAGAGCCGGTCAAGAGCCTTCCAGTTTGCAATCAAGGCATCGTCGTCGAAATCGAGGCGCAAGGGCGCCTGGGGCCGTTCAGGGTGCATCGTGTCCAAAGTCGCGCGGAGGCCCGCTAGGCAGGCCCCAAAGGGAAATCAGCAGCGCAAACGCGACCACGGTCCAAGTATACCAGAGACCCTGATACGGATTCCCGCTGCTCGCGACCATGTAGCTGGAAATGAGCGGCAGGAAACCTCCGAAATAGCCTGTCCCGATATGATAGGGAATCGACATCGAGCTGTAGCGGATCTGGGGCGGAAACATCTCAGCCAAGAGTGCTGCGACAGGCCCGTAGGTCGCCCCGGAGAGCGCCATGAGGAGAAGCAGCATGGCGCCCATACGGATGGCATCCCAGGCGCCCGGTCGGACCGTCTCGAAGCTGTAGCCTGCCTCTTCGAGCCAGCCCTTGAGGCGCGTCTTCCGATCGGCAGCCGTGGCCGACGGATGTGCATTCAGGGTGATGGCGCGCTCTCCGATGCGAACTTTCAGCGCGTCACCAGGGACGACCGAATAGGCTACGCCCAGCCCGGTAAGATCACCCAGAAGGCTCGCGCAGAGCGTTGCCTGCTCCTTGGCAAACGGGCTGTAGCGGCATCCCGAGCCTTCGACGTGCACGGGGACCGCCGCGTTGATCTCGACAAGATCGGGGTTGGCACTCTGGCCCATGATCCAGAAGGCCGGAAACAGCAGCACGAGCGTCAGCGCATACCCCCAGACAATCGGCTTCTTGCGCCCGATCCGGTCGGACAGCGCGCCGAAGATGACAAAGAAGGCCATGCCCAGGGCCGCACTTGTACCGATGATGATCTCGGCCATGGTGCTCTCGACCCGCATGGCGCCTTTGAGAAAGCCAAGCGCGGAGAACATCGCGGTGTACCAGATCACCGTCAGCCCGGCTGCGATCCCGAACAGCGCGATGAAGATGCGCTTGCGGTTGCCAGGATACCTAAAACTCTCCTTGAAGGGGTTGCCAGCTATCTCCCCCTCGGCGCGCATGGCCTGGAAGACAGGGCTCTCCGAAAGCTTCAGGCGCATCCACAAGGAAATGCCCAGCAGCACGAGCGAGAGCAGGAAGGGCACGCGCCAGCCCCACTCCAGCCACAGCGCCTCGGGCATGAGCGCCTTGCAACCCAGCACTACGACGAGGCTGAGGACGAAGCCTCCCACCACGCTCGCCTGGATGTAGCCCGTGAAGTACCCACGGCGCTCCGGGGGCGAATGCTCCGAAACGTAGATCGCCGCCCCTCCATACTCACCACCAAGCGCGAGTCCCTGCATCACGCGCAGGCACAGCACGATGGCAGGCGCGGCAAGTCCGATCGAGGCGGCCGAAGGAATCAGGCCCACACCGGCGGTCGCGATGCCCATCAGGGTGACCGTAACGAGAAACGTGTACTTGCGACCGAGCCTGTCGCCAAGGAATCCGAACAGGATGGCGCCCAGCGGCCGAAACCCAAAACCGACCGCAAAACCGGCCCAGACGAGCAGGGTCTCCAGCGTTTCGTTGCCTGAAGGAAAGAACGTCTGCCCGATGATCGCGGCAAGCGTGCCGTAGATAAAGAAATCATACCATTCGAACACCGTCCCCATCGACGATGCGGCAATCACGAGCCGAATATCAGAAGCGCTTGGCTGTGTGTCTGCTGCGCGCAGATGCGTCCCTGCCATGAACCGGACCTCTCCCCCCAGAGCCTGTTCTCAGGCCTCTCTCCGGGCAAAGAGTAGCGTTACTCGGCGAGAGAGGAAAGGGCCTCTTGCGCCGCATCCCAGGGGAGCAGCACCGCGCCATGCCGTCCCGGGTAGTCGGGAACGGCCACGAGCGTATCGAAACCAGGCCAGCTGGGCATCGGACCCTCGCCCGATAGCCAGTTTCGGATCTCGCTGCGGGCCTTGGCCAGTTCGGCCGCGCTCTGTCCTAAGGCTGCCTTAGCAAAAATCGCGGCCGCAGCCTGGCCGATCGCGCAGGCCTGCGCGGATATGCCGACACGGGCAATGCGGTCATCCGGGCCACTGTCGAGGCCTAGTCTGAGCTGGCTGCCGCAGGTTGGGGAACGCGCTTCAGCCACGTGCGACAGGTCGCTTACCAGCGGATAGGCGGCGAGGTCCATGGCAAGTGCGAGCACATCAGGTGTGTAGAGGACCGTTACGGACATCAGGTGCCCTCCCCTTCGTTCAGCATGGCCGTTCGGCGCTCCGAAATCATCTGAACCATCGCTTCGCTGCTGGCGTTGATGAAGGGGTAGGTGCGCGACTGGGTGACCCAATCGGGTCTGCCGGCAACGCCCCAGACAGTGTCGTAGCCCAGCATCAGAACCGAGAAGGCCAGGACAATGATGATGATGCCCTTCATCGCCCCGAAGCCGAATCCGAGCACCCGGTCGATGGGACCCAGCACCGACTTGCGGCTCTGAGATCCGGCCCATTTCGCCACCATCTTGACCACGATGTAGGGCACCAAAAGCAGTAGGGCGAAGGCTAGGATGCTCACGCTCGAGCTGTCGCCAAGGTAGCCCTCGAGCTGGTAGGTAAGCGGCGTGTGCAGAATGCGGATCGCGAAGATCGCAAAGATCCACGCCGAGAGGGCCAGGACTTCCTGGACAAAGCCGCGCACGAATCCCGTCGCCGCGCCAAGACCAACGAAAAGCAGGGCGGCCATGTCGAAACCAGTCATGGGATTATTGTCCTAGGCATCGCTCAGGATGCGGTCAACGAGATTGGGCAACATGCCAAGCCCGGTAAAGGCCAGCCCCTTGCCGCCCTCTCCGCCGGGATCCTGCTCGGCCGCCGAAGACGGGCCGAAGGCCTTGGCAAACCCGAGCTTCGCCGACTCGCGCTGTCGGATCGCTGAATGAGCCACGGGCCGGATTTCGCCAGCGAGCGAGACCTCGCCAAACCACACTGCGTTGCTTGACAGCGGCTTGTCGCCCAGCGCGGAGACCAGCGCGGCGGCCACTGCAAGGTCGGCCGCCGGATCAGAAAGACGATAGCCCCCCGCGACGTTGAGATAGACTTCGGCGCTGGAGAAATTGAGCCCGCAGCGCGCTTCCAGCACCGCCAGCAACATCGCCATGCGTCCGTTGTCCCAACCCACGACGGCGCGGCGCGGCGTTGCCCCGCTCTGAAGCCGCACGATGAGCGCCTGGATCTCGATCAGGACCGGCCGCGTGCCCTCCATCGCCGGGAATACCGCGCTGCCCGCCATCGGCTCTTCCCGGCCTGACAGGAAGAGCATGGAAGGGTTGCCGACCTCGGCAAGCCCTGCACCTTCCATTGCGAAAACACCGATCTCGTCGACCGGACCAAAGCGGTTTTTCAGGCTGCGCAGGATGCGGTACTGGTGACTGCGTTCACCCTCGAAGCTCATCACCACGTCGACCATGTGCTCGAGCACGCGCGGGCCAGCGATGTTGCCGTCCTTGGTGACGTGCCCGACCAGGATCAGCGTCACCCCGTTTTCCTTGGCGTAGCGGATCAACTCGAACGCGCAGCCACGGACCTGGCTGACAGTCCCCGGCGCTCCCTCGATCTGGTCGGAATGCATGGTCTGGATCGAATCGATGACGAGCAGCGAGGGCGTGTCCATGTTACCCAGCGTCGTCAGGATATCGCGCACGGACGTCGCGGAGGCCATCAGGATCGGCGCCTTGGAGAGCCCCAGACGCTCGGCACGAAGGCGCACCTGTCCGGCCGCTTCCTCGCCGCTGACATAGACCGCAGTGCCACCCGAACTCGCGATGTGGGCTGAAACCTGGAGTAGCAAGGTCGACTTGCCGATGCCCGGATCGCCGCCCATCAGGATCGCGGAGCCGGGGACAAGCCCTCCGCCCAGCGCACGGTCGAACTCGGCAAGGCCACTGGCGCGGCGCACGGGCAGTTCGCCCGGAGCATCAAGCGGGGTGAACACGATTGGCCGCCCCCCCGAAGACAGGTCATGCTTGGAGGAAAATACCGTCTGGGGCGCCTCCTCGACCAAGGTGTTCCATTCGCCGCAGTCGGCGCATTGTCCCTGCCAGCGTGTCGCCACGGCCCCACAGGCCTGACAGGCATATCTACGTTTGGGCTTTGCCATGGCTTCGGGCGTAACCGGAACGGAGAGAGAACGCAATTGCCTTTCCAGCGCATCGGGTCCAACCTAAGTCCATGCGCCAGAAAGAACTGCGAATTGCGCTCGTTTGCTATGGAGGGGTCAGCCTCGCCGTCTACATGCACGGGGTCACCAAGGAACTTTGGCATGCCCTGCGTGCAAGCCGTTCATTCTGGTCGGACGATCCGGCCGATCTGGGCACAGGCGACGTCTACCGTCAGATGCTCCAACGGATCGAGGATGCCAGCGGGCTGAAGCTCCGGGTCATGGCGGACGTGATCGCCGGGGCCAGTGCGGGCGGCATCAACAGCGTGTTCCTCGCCCAGGCGATCCATTCAGGCCAGTCGCTCGAACCGCTGACCAACCTGTGGCTGGAATGCGCGGACATCGACCGCCTGCTTCACCCCGATGCCCGCCCACTTACGGCCGCCACCAAGTTCTGGGCACAGCCGCTCGTTGCCTTTCTCCTTAAGCGTCCGGACGGCGCCATCGCTTCCAGCGTCGCGCCGGAAACCCGCGCCGAAGTGCGGGAAAAGCTCTCGCGCCTGATCCGCTCGCGATGGTTCGAGGCACCGTTCTCGGGCGAAGGGCTCTCCAACACGCTTGCAACGGCACTGGAAGCCATGGCCCGCGCACCGGGCGCCCCCCCGCTTCTGCCTAACGGACATCCGCTCGACTTGTTCGTGACGGCAACCGATTTCAAGGGCCACCTTGAAGCACTGAAGCTGCATTCGCCCCCGCTCGTCCTGGAGAGCGAGCATCGCCTCACCATCGACTTTCACGCCCGTACACCCGTGCATCGCGGCATGCCCTTGGCGCCCATTCCCGAACTCGTTTTCGCGGCTAGGGCGACCTCCAGCTTTCCGGGCGCCTTTCCACCTCTTCAGCTCGCCGAAATCGATGAGCTCGCCCGCGAGCGCGAGATCGAATGGGAAGAGCGCGAAACTTTCCTGGCCCGGATCATGCCCGAGCACACACGGCGCGGCGATCTCGCCAATGTCGCGCTGATCGATGGCTCGGTACTCGTCAATGCACCTTTCCGCGACGCCATGAGCGTCCTGCGCACGCGCCCTGCTGCGCGCGAAGTGGACCGCCGCGTTGTCTATATCGAGCCCACCCCCGATGCCTTCGGCGAAGCGGCACGGCGCGAGAACAAACCGCCCGGCTTCTTCCCCGTCATCTTCGGCTCGCTGTCCTCAATCCCGCGCGAGCAGCCGATCCGGGATAACCTCGAAGCTATCCAGCTCGATTCGCGCGAGACGGCAATGCTGCGTGAAATCATCGAGGCCCTGCGCCCCGAGATCGAAGAGACGGTCGAGCACCTGTTCGGACACACCCTCTTTCTTGACCGCCCCACCCCGGCGCGCCTCGCGAGCTGGCGCAGCAAAGCGCACAAGGCCGCGCAGGAGCAATCGGGATTTGCCTACCACAGCTATGCGCAGGTCAAGCTGACAGGTGTCCTTGAAAAGATGGCTGAGCGCATCGTCGAAAGCTCGCCCGGCGCCGAACACGTCACGCTCCGGCGCGTGGCGAAGCACCTTGCGCGCTATCTTGCCGAAACCGGGCTCGACCGGAGCGAGGCGCTGCGCGATGGCAATTCGCCGCGCCTGATCGCTTTCTTCCGCAAATTCGACGTCCCCTACCGCACCCGCCGACTGCGTTTTCTGGCGCGGCGCGTCACGCAGGAACGCGAGCAGGACGAAGGGGTGCGTGAAGTCGACCGCGACCAGGCCCGTGAGGCCATCTACACCGCACTCAATCTCTATCAGGAGGCAAGCACCAGCACCGCACAGGACGGCGACTTTGCGCAGAAGGCGCCGCAGGTCCTCGCCGATCCCGAGGCGGTGCTGGCCGACCTTGAACGCTGCTGGTCGCTCCACGACATCGATAGGAAGGTGGACACGATCCTCGCGCAGGCCCTTTCGCAAATGCCGCGTGTGCTGCGTCGGCGCATGCTTCTCGCGTACCTGGGCTTTCCATTCTACGACGCAGCGACCCTGCCCATGCTGCGCGGGGAAGGTCTGAACGAGTTCGATCCGGTGCAGGTTGATCGCATATCGCCCGAGGACTGCACCGCGATCCGCCCCGAAGGTGCGCCCTCACCCTTGCGCGGGACCGAGTTCTACACCTTCGGCGCCTTCTTCAGCCGCGCTTATCGCGAGAACGACTATCTGTGGGGAAGGCTCCATGGCGCGGAGCGCATGATCGACCTCATCGCCTCCGCCGTGCCCAGAGACCACGCCCTCGCGCGGAGCGAGATCGACGCGATCCGGCGTGACGCGTTTCTGGCCATCCTCGACGAAGAAAGGGACCGGCTTCAAGCCGATCCCTCCCTTGTCGATCAGATCCGCAACGAGGTCCTCGCGCGGCTGTAATGCCTTGCGCCCACCTTAGTCGGTGAGGTCGCTCCAGGCATCCTTTATGCGGTCGAAGAAGCCCTTGGACTGGGGGCATTCGTCACCCGTCTCGGTATCCTGCAATTCGCGCAAGATTTCCTTCTGGCGTGCACTCAGCCGGGTCGGGGTCTCGACAGTGATCTCGATGACGAGATCGCCGCGGCCACGGCCCTGCAGCACGGGCATGCCTGCACCGCGCTTTCGCAACTGCTTGCCCGACTGGATCCCGGCGGGAATGTCGAGCGCGATCATCTCGCCGTCGATGCCCGGGATCTCGATCGAGCCGCCCAGCGCCGCCGTCGTAAAGGTGATTGGCACACGCGTGAGGAGCGTCGTGCCCTCGCGCTCGAACACCTTGTGGCGCTTGACGTGCAGGAAGATATAGAGGTCGCCCGGAGGCGCCCCGAACGGCCCGGCTTCACCCTTGCGGGCAAGGCGGATGCGCGTGCCGTTGTCCACGCCGGGGGGGATATCCACCTCGATCGTCTGGGGCTTGTCGACGCGGCCTTCGCCGCCACACGCCCTGCACGGTTTCTCGATGACTTCGCCGCGGCCATGGCACGTCGGGCAAGTTCGTTCGACGATGAAGAAGCCCTGCTGCGCACGGACCTTGCCGTGCCCGTTGCACATAGAACAGCCACGCTTGCCGGTACCCGGCTCCGCGCCCGAACCTTCGCAGGGCTCGCACGGCTGCGAAACCTCGATGGTGATCTCGGTCTTGCGGCCATTGAAAGCGTCCTCGAGCGAGATCTCCATGTCGAAGGGAAGATCCGCGCCCCGGCGCGCCTGCTGACGGCCGCCTCCGGCGCCGCCGCCAAAGGCGCTGCCGAAAATGGATTCGAAGATATCGCCGATGTCGCCGAATTCAGCGCCCATGCCGCCGCCGCCGTGGCCGCCGCCACCGCCACCGCCCATGCCCTGCTGGAACGCAGCATGGCCGACGCGGTCGTAGGCCGCGCGCTTTTGCGGATCCTTCAGGACATCGTACGCTTCGCTGCACTGCTTGAAGCGCGCCTCGGCCTCGGCATCGCCCGGATTCTTGTCCGGGTGAAAGCGCATCGCCATGCGGCGGTAGGCCGACTTGATCGTCTTGTCGTCGGCATCGCGCGAAACTTCGAGAAGTTCGTAATAGTCGATTTCGGTTGCTGACACTGTGGTCTCACCTCCTTCGATGCTGAAAGGCGCCACCGGTGTGAATCACACCGATGACGCCTTCACAGTTTCATCCGGACTGTCAGCCCTTGTTGTTTTCGTCGACTTCCGAGAATTCGGCATCGACCACGTCATCGTCCGCCTGGGGGGCTTCACCACCCTCGGCGCCGCCGGCGGCCTGCTCCTTCTCGTAGATCGCCTGGCCCATCTTCATGGCGACCTGTGTCAGCGCTTCGGTCTTGGCCGTAATCTCGGCAGCGTCGTCGCTTTCCAGAGCGCTCTTGGCAGCGGCAATCGCGGCTTCGACCTCTTCCTTCAGACCGGCGTCGATCTTGTCACCATTCTCGGAAAGCTGCTGCTCGGTCGCGTGAACGAGACTTTCGCCATTGTTCTTGGCTTCGGCCGATTCACGACGCTTCTTGTCCTCATCCGCGAACTTTTCGGCATCCTTGACCATCTGGTCGATGTCGGCGTCCGAAAGACCGCCCGAAGCCTGAATGCGGATCTGCTGTTCCTTGCCCGTGCCCTTGTCCTTGGCAGACACGTTCACGATGCCGTTAGCGTCGATGTCGAAGGTCACCTCGATCTGCGGGACGCCGCGACGTGCCGGCGGAATGCCGACGAGGTCGAACTGGCCCAGCAGCTTATTGTCCTGCGCCATCTCGCGCTCGCCCTGGAACACACGGATCGTCACAGCCTGCTGGTTGTCCTCGGCGGTCGAGTAGACCTGGCTCTTCTTGGTCGGGATCGTCGTGTTGCGGTCGATCATCTTGGTCATGATGCCGCCCAGCGTTTCGATGCCCAGAGACAGCGGGGTTACGTCGAGCAGGAGTACGTCCTTGACGTCGCCCTGGAGCACGCCCGCCTGGATCGCGGCGCCCATGGCGACCACTTCGTCCGGGTTCACGCCGGTGTGGGGATCCTTGCCGAAGAAGTCCTTTACGACTTCACGGACCTTGGGCATGCGGGTCATACCGCCCACAAGAACGACGTCATCGATTTCCGAAGCCGAGACGCCAGCATCGGCGAGCGCCTTCTTGCAAGGCTCGAGTGTGCGCTTGATGAGGTCGGCGACCATCTTTTCCAGATCCGAACGCGTAACCGTCTCAACCAGGTGGAGCGGGGTCGTCGCGCCGCCCTCCATGCGCGCGGTGATGAAGGGCAGGTTGACTTCGGTCGAGGCAGTCGAGGACAGCTCGATCTTGGCCTTCTCGGCCGCTTCCTTCAGACGCTGCAGGGCCAGCTTGTCGGTGCGGAGATCCATGTTCTCCTTGGCCTTGAACTTGTCGGCCAGCCATTCGACGAGCTTGGTGTCGAAATCTTCACCGCCCAGGAACGTATCGCCGTTGGTCGACTTCACCTCGAATACGCCATCGCCGATTTCGAGGATCGAGACGTCGAAGGTGCCGCCGCCAAGGTCGTACACGGCAATGGTCTTGCCGTCGTTCTTGTCGAGGCCATAGGCGAGCGCAGCTGCGGTCGGCTCGTTGATGATGCGCAGCACTTCAAGGCCAGCGATCTGACCGGCGTCCTTGGTCGCCTGACGCTGCGCGTCATTGAAGTAGGCGGGCACGGTGATCACGGCCTGCGTCACGGTTTCGCCAAGATAGCTCTCGGCGGTTTCCTTCATCTTCTGCAGCGTGAAGGCGGAAACCTGCGACGGGCTGTAGTCTTCGCCGCCAGCCTGAACCCAGGCGTCGCCGTTCTTGCCCTTGACGATGGTGTACGGGACGAGCTCGGTGTCCTTCTTGGTCACCGGATCGTCGAAGCGGCGGCCGATGAGGCGCTTCACCGCGAAAATTGTGTTGTCGCCGTTCGTGACGGCCTGGCGCTTGGCTGGCTGTCCGATCAGGCGTTCGCCGTCCTTGGTGAAGGCGACGATGGACGGCGTCGTGCGCGCGCCCTCGGAGTTTTCAATTACCTTCGGCTTGCCACCGTCCATGACCGCAACGCAGCTGTTGGTGGTGCCAAGGTCGATACCAATTACTTTACCCATTATCCCCATTCCTCACGTCAGTGGTTGACACCGCACGGATCGCCTCCCTGACTTGAGGCAAGGCGGCTTGTGCGGCTCGGTGACGTTCAATCGTCGAAGCGGGATATAGGTGCGGTTTTTCTTGGAACAAGACCAATGCGATGGCATTAGCGCAATCCACGCTATCAGAGCTTTCCGCAAGGACCGGTTTCGCATGTTGACCCGCAAAAACGCCGCCTTTTCCGCCCTGTCGCTGGGCCTGCTCGCACTTGCGGCATGCCAGCAGTCGGCAGAGCCCGACGCGCAAGGCTCGGCCTCTGCGCCCGCCGAGGCACTTGGGCCTGACGCCAAGCCAGGGACCCGCGCCGAGGCGGGACGGATGATCCTGCCCGTCGTCGCGGGCCGTCCCGCGGCGGTCTATTTCACCTTCACCAACGCAAGCGATGCGCCGGTCGAACTGGCCGCGATCCATATTGCGGGGGCCGACAGCGCCGAGATGCACAAGACCGAAGGCGGGCAGATGCGCGCAGTTGAGCGCCTGGCAGTTGATGCGGGCAAGAGCGTCGAGTTCGCGCCCGGCGGCCTGCACGTCATGGCCTTCGATCTCGACGGCAGCCTCAAGAGCGGCGCGACGACCGAAATGACCATCACGTTCGAGGGCGGCGACAAGCTTTCCATGCCTCTTGCCATCGAGAAGATGGGGGCAGGCATGCACGCCGATGCGACCATGGATTACGGCGCGATGGACCATGACGCCATGGACGGGATGGAGCACTGAGCCCAGCCTCGCTCCCGATCTGTCCTGTGGGCGGCGCGCGCGCCCTGACCCGCGGCGAAGTCGCGCTTGCCCGGAGCATCTTCGGCAAGGCGATTTCCTACGACGAAGTGCGGATCAAACGTGCAAAGTGGTTTCCGCTGCAACCCCGCTCAACAGTCATGGCCCCCTGTGGGCATATCCATTTCCATCCGGCATGTGAGATATACCGCGATGATTTCGCCTGCGGAGATCTCAATCTCGAAGGCCTGTTCATCCACGAGATGACCCATGTCTGGCAGGCGCAGACGCATGGGCGTTTTTTCTTACCGACCCGGCGCCACCCTTTTTGTCGCTATCACTATGCCCTGAAACCAGGCTGGACGCTCGAACGGTATGGCCTTGAACAGCAGGCCGAAATCGTGCGGCACGCGTACCTTCTTCAACGCGGTGTGGTGCTGGCCGGGACTCCACCTCTCGCCTCCTACCGGGCTATCCTTCCGTTCGAGCCAGGCTAATACGAAAAGGGCGCGGTGACCGCCTTGTCACCACACCCTTTTCATCCCCCTGCTCAAATAGGATCGATCAGCAGTCGTCGTCCCAGTAGCGGTCGCCCGAACGATCACGGCGGTAGCAACCACGATCCTTGTCGACCTGCGAACCTGCCGCTGCGCCCGCAGCCGCACCAATGGCCGCGCCCGTGCCGACATCGCCGCCCGCAAGAGCGCCAATGCCCGCGCCCACCGCGCCACCCGCAGCAGCCCCTTCACCGGTGTAGTTACTAGCGCAGCCCGCCATCGTGAATGCGCCCGCTGCCATTACCGGCAGAATGAGCTTGCTGTACGCCTGCATACTGAGATCTCCTTGAAATTGCCTGTTTACATTTTCAACGGGACCTACGCACAAGAGTTCCTGAATTTTTATCGGGGCCCCCGCCACCCGCAAACAGCAAAGGCGCAGATGAGCCCTGGCTCGCCTGCGCCTTTGCGTGTTTCAGACCGCAAAAGCGGCCTCGAGGATGATCTCTATCAGTCCGGCTTCTTGGCAACGGCCACCATGGCCGGACGCAGGAGACGGTCCTTGATCATGTACCCGGCCTGGAGTTCCTGCACGACCGTGCCCGGCTCGGCGTCGGCCGAGGGGACCTCGATCATCGCCTGGTGCTGGTTGGGGTCGAGCGGAAGGCCCATTGCCGCGATGCGGGTGATACCGTGGTTGGTGAACACCTTGTCGATCTCGCGGTTAGTCGCCTCGATACCGGTGACGATGTTCTTCATCTTCTCGTCCTCGCGCTGGTCGGCGGGAATCGCCGAAAGCGCACGGGCGAGATTGTCCGAGACCGAGAGGATCTCACGCGCGAAGCTCGTGGCGGAGTAGTTGCGGGCGTCCGTAATGTCCTTCTCGAGACGGCGGCGCACGTTCTGCGTCTCGGCACGCGCGTAGAGCGCTTCCTGCTTGGCTGTCTCCAGCTCTTCACGCAGCTTGGCAAGTTCGTCTTCCACGCCGTCACCGTCCGCTTCGCTGTTGTCGAGCATCTCTTCGGGCACGCCGTCCAGTTCCTTGGCCACTTCCTGGTCAACCGGCGGCTGAGTCTTGTCGTCAGTCA
Organism: Novosphingobium sp. BW1; assembly: GCF_008107685.1. Taxonomy (GTDB): domain Bacteria; phylum Pseudomonadota; class Alphaproteobacteria; order Sphingomonadales; family Sphingomonadaceae; genus Novosphingobium. The sequence goes on along the minus strand of NZ_VIRF01000058.1, from coordinate 207,638 downwards.
TGTCTTCTATGGTTCCAGCTATCCGATAAGCTTGCCCAGACTTCGGGCAGTGAAGTCCACCATGGGGACGACCCGCGCGTAATTCAACCGCGTCGGACCGATAACCCCCACCACGCCGACCACCTTGCCATCGCGATCGCGATAGGGCGAGGCGATTACCGAGGACCCGGAGAGCGCAAAGAGGCGGTTTTCCGAGCCGATGAAGATTCGGGTCGAGCGCGCTTCACGCGCGCTTTCTAGAAGTTCGGCAACCGACTGCTTGTTTTCAAGGTCATCGAGGAGGGAGCGGACACGCTCCAGGTCCAAAAGCGTGCTTTCGTCGAGCAGGTTTGCCTGCCCTCGCACGATCAGGACCGGGCGTTCCAGTGCGTCCTCGCTCCACACCGCGATCCCGCGCTCGACCAGTTCACGGCTGGCCGCATCGAGCTCTGCTTTGCCCGAGGTGATCTCGGCCTGCATAAGCCGGGTTGCCTCTCCGATGGTGCGCCCCTTGAGGTGCGCGCTGATGAAGTTGGAAGCCTGCTCCAGGCTCCCCTGCGTCAGGTCATAGGGAAGGTCGACCACGCGGTTCTCGACCGCACCATCATCTCCCACGACGACCGCCAGCGCCCGGCCCGGCGCCAGCGGCACAAGCTGAAGATGGCTGAGGCGCGGCTCACGGCGCGGAACCATGACCAGCCCAGCACTCGACGTCAGGTTGGAGAGGAGCGAGCTTGTCGCCTCCAGCGCCGCCTCGATGGGACCGGGAGCCGAAAGCCCACGCTCGATCGCCTGGCGTTCTTCGATACTGGGCTCGGCCATCTGCATGATGCCATCGACGAACAGGCGCAGCCCCGCTTCGGTCGGCAGGCGACCGGCACTCGTGTGTGGAGCAGCCAGAAGGCCCAGCGATTCAAGGTCTGCAAGAACCGATCGGATAGAGGCGGGCGAGAGGTTGACGCCCCCTGCCCCGGCCAGAGCCTTGGAGCCCACAGGGGTGCCAGTATCGAGATAGCCCTCCACGACAAGGCGGAAGATTTCGCGGGCGCGGGCGGTCAGTTCGGTGATGGGCGGTGTGGGCATGATGCGTGACAATTTAGGCTCTGCTCTTGCAGCCTCAAGCCCAATGCGCTTAGGGGCGGCTCGAAAATAGAGAAAGGCAAATCCATGCGTCCTTCCGGCCGTGCATCCGACGAGATGCGCACTATCGACATCCAGACCGGTTTCACCAAGCACGCCGAGGGCTCCGTGCTGATTTCGTTCGGCGACACGCGCGTGCTGGTTACCGCCTCGGTCGAGGAAAAGGTCCCGCCGTTTCTGCGCGGCAAGGGTGAAGGCTGGGTCACGGGCGAATACTCGATGCTTCCGCGCGCCACGCACACGCGCGGAAGCCGCGAAGCCGCAAAGGGCAAGCAGTCGGGTCGCACGCAGGAAATCCAGCGCCTGATCGGCCGTTCCTTGCGCGCTGTCGTCGACATGAAGAAGCTGGGCGAGCGTCAGATCGTCCTCGACTGCGACGTGCTCCAGGCCGATGGCGGCACCCGCACCGCCTCGATCTCGGGCGCCTGGGTGGCGCTGCGCCTAGCCGTCGACAAACTGATGGAAGAGGGCAAGATCAAGGAAGATCCCATCGAGGGCCGCGTCGCCGCGATCTCCTGCGGTATCTGCGAGGGCTCCCCGGTACTCGACCTCGACTACATCGAGGACAGCTCGGCCGATGCCGACGCAAACTTCGTGCTAATCGAAGGCGGCAAGATCGCCGAAGTCCAGGCCACGGCCGAAGGGGCTACGTATGACGAGGAAGGCCTCTTGCGCCTTCTGCGCCTCGCCAAGATCGGTTGTGACCAGATCTTTGCCGCGCAAGCCAAGGCCGTCGGCAAGTAAGCTAGAGACACGAGGAGGGACCCCATGACCCGCAAGCTCCAGGGCGGAAAGCTCGTCATTGCCACGCACAATGCGGGCAAGCTGAAGGAAATCAGCGCCCTCCTCGCGCCTTACGGCCTCGAATGCATCTCGGCGGGCCAACTCGGCCTGGACGAGCCGGAAGAGACCGGCTCCACCTTTGCCGAGAACGCGCTCATCAAGGCGCACGCGGCGGCCAAGGCCGCGCAGCTGCCTGCACTTTCGGATGACAGCGGCCTCTCGGTCGCCGCGCTTGATGGTCGCCCCGGCGTCTACACCGCCGACTGGGCCGAACGGCAGTGGTTCGAAGGGGAACCGGGCCGCGACTGGTTCATGGCGATGGGCAAGGTCGAGGGCCTGCTCGCCGAAAAGGGCCCCGATGCCGACCGCTCCTGCTGGTTCTCCTGTACCCTCGCGATCGCCTGGCCCGATGGCGAGGAAGTGGTCTACGAGGGCCGCGTCAACGGCACCTTCTCCTGGCCCCCTCGCGGCCGCGTCGGCTTCGGCTACGATCCTGTTTTCGTGCCCGAGGGCAAGACAATGACTTTCGCCGAGATGGACACCGCCGACAAACAGGCGATGAGCCACCGCGCCGATGCCTTCGCCAAGCTGGTCGCAGAGCAGTTCAGCAGCTAAGCTGAGCAGAGCATGGCGCGCGCACTCTACATCCACTGGCCGTACTGCCTCGCAAAGTGCCCCTATTGCGACTTCAATAGCCATGTCCGCGACCGCGTGGACAATGGTGCGATGGAAGCCGCAATGCTGGCCGACATGCGCCATGAACACGCCCTTGCAGGGAGCGAGCCGCTCCATTCGATCTTCTTTGGCGGCGGCACGCCCTCGCTCATGCCCCCTGCCCTTGTCGAGCGGCTGCTGCGCGAGGCGCAGGACCTGTGGGGCTTTGCACCGGACATCGAGATCACGCTGGAAGGCAATCCCTCCTCAATCGAGGCGGCGAACTACGCCGCGCTGGCCAGTTCCGGGATCAACCGGGTCTCTCTCGGTCTCCAGGCGCTCGACAACGAAACCTTGCGCTTCCTGGGGCGCCTTCACGACGTTTCAGAGGGCCTGAGGGCGCTCGAAGTCGCGCAAGCCAAGTTCGCGCGTGTGAGTTTCGATCTCATTTATGCACGTCCCGGCCAGACACTGAAGCAGTGGGACGCCGAACTGGAGCGTGCTCTTGGCTTCGGGACCGGACACCTCTCGCTCTACCAGCTCACCATCGAGCCAGGCACGAAGTTCGAGACGATGGTCCGAAAGGGCGATTTCACGCCACTGGACGAAGACGCCTGCGCCGACATGTTCGCCCTCACCCGGGCGCGCACGGTGGCGGCGGGCCTCCCTGCCTACGAGATCAGCAACCATGCCCGCCCGGGCGAGGAAAGCCGCCACAACCTGACGTACTGGCGCTACGAAGACTATTGCGGGATTGGCCCGGGCGCACACGGCCGCCGCGCGAACACCGCCACGGTCCGTCATCGCAAGCCCGAGAACTGGCTCAACGCCTTTGTCCGCGCCAATCACGGCATCGTCGAGGAACGTGCACTCGCCGTACCCGAACAGGCCTCCGAAGCCATGTTGATGGGCCTGCGCCTGCGCGAAGGGATTGACCTTGCCCAACTCGCGCTGCGTTTCGGCCTCGCTACAACGTCGCTGTGCCATGCCGACAAGGCCGCGTTTTACGCGCGCCAAGGCCTCGTCTGGCAGCACGGGAGCCGGATGGGGGTGACCGAAGCGGGCATGCCGCTACTCGATGGGCTCCTCGCCGAACTTGTCCCCGAAGACCTGGTGGCGGTGTGACGCGCGCCGACGTGCTCGAGGCCTGGGGAAGCCACCTGGCACAGGCCCGACGCCGCAGCGCCCATACGACCCGTGCCTACCTCGCGACCGCCGCGCGGCTCCTCGATTTCCTGGGCAAAGACATCACCGTAAGCGTTACCTGGGCCGAGCTTGCCCGGTGCACCAGCGAGGACCTGCGCCGTCATCTCGCCGCGCGCCGCGCCGGGGGCATCGGAAACGCCTCGGCCGCGCGCGAACTTTCCGCGCTCAAAGCCTTCCTGACCTTCGCGCGCCAGCAGGCAGGTGACGACGCGGCCGCCCCGCCCCGCGTACGAGGCCCCCGGGTCAAGAAAGGCATACCCCGGCCGGTCACGCCTGATGAAGCGGTGAACCTTGCCAGCATGGCTGACGAACTGGCCACAGATGACTGGATCGGCGCACGGGACCGCGCCGTGCTGGTCCTGCTTTACGGCTCGGGCTTGCGCATATCGGAAGCACTATCGCTGACAGGCGCCGTGATGCCGCTCGGCGACCGGCTCGTCGTGCTGGGCAAGGGCAACAAGGAGCGCGTCGTTCCGATCCTGCCCATCGTGCGGGCCATGATCGAGGACTATCTCGCCAAGTGTCCCTGGCCAGTATCAGCCGACACGGCGCTGTTTCGCGGCGCCAAGGGAGGAGCCCTATCACAGGGCATGGTGCAGAAGGCCATGGCGCGTGCGCGCACGGCGCTGGGCCTACCGCAGACGGCTACGCCCCACGCCTTGCGCCACAGTTTCGCCACCCACCTTCTGGGGGCTGGCGCGGATCTGCGTTCACTCCAGGAACTGCTAGGCCACGCCTCGCTTGGCTCGACGCAGATCTACACGCAGGTCGATGCCGCCACCCTGCTCGACGTATACCGCAACGCCCACCCGCGTGAAAACGACAGCTAGGAGCGCCCCCTCCTCCAGGTCACGATCCGCCAGACGTACCACACCACCGCCATCGCAATGAGCGCGAGCGTGCCCCCGCTCAGCCAATTCTCGGCGTGCTGGAGAGTACGGCCAAGCCAGGCTCCCCCGAGGATGAGGACCACGTTCCACGCGCCAGTGCCAATGGCGGTAAAAGCCACGAAGCGCACATGGCCCATATGCGCAAGGCCCGCCGGAATCGAGATAACGGTTCGGAACATCGGCAGAAGCCGAAGTCCCAGCACGACCCAGTGTCCGTGCCGCTTGAGGAAACGGCTCGAACTCTCGATATCGTTCCAGTCCAGCGTGAGCCAGCGGCCCCAGCGGTCGATGAAGGGATGGGAGGGAAGACATTCTCCAGCGCCATCAACACGAAGACGCCGAAATAGCCACCCTCCCGAATAACGTCGTATATGAAGTCGCTCACGAAGCGGTCTCCGTCCTGCCCCTCCTCCGAGAAGCGGGTTTACATCGCCGCGTGGCGCGCCTCGATGGCATCCCAGATCCTGGCACCAGTGTCGGTGCCGTTGAACTTGTCGATGGCCACAATGCCCGTGGGCGATGTCACGTTGATCTCGGTGAGCCACTTGCCCCCGATCACGTCTATGCCCACGAAAACGAGACCGCGAGCCTTGAGTTCCGGCCCCATCGTTGCACAGATATCTTCCTCGGTCGAACCGAGCGTGCAGGCTTCGGCCGAACCGCCCACAGCCAGGTTAGAGCGGAACTCGCCCTCACCCGGCTTGCGGTTTATCGCGCCCGCTACCTCACCATCGACCAGCACGATGCGCTTGTCGCCCTCGGCAACGCCGGGAAGGAAAGGCTGGACCATGAACGGCTCGACCCAGGCGTTCTGGAACATCTCGACCAGCGCGCCGAGATTGCTGCCGTCTTCGGGCACGCGGAAGATTGCCTTGCCGCCATTACCGTGGAGCGGCTTGACGACGAGGTCGCCGGGAAGCCCCTTGTCTACCATCTGCGCCTGGAAGCGTTTCACATCCTCGATACGGCGGGCGATGAAGGTCGGCGGCATGAAACGCGCATAGTCGAGCACGAAGACCTTCTCGGGCGCGTTGCGCACCGAGGCCGGATCGTTGACGACGAGGGTCTGGCCCTCGAGCCGTTCAAGCAGGTGCGTGGCCGTGATATAGCCCAAGTCAAAGGGCGGATCCTGGCGCATGAGCACCACGTCGATGTCCTTGACGAGGTCGATCAGGCGGTACTCGCCGCGCACGTAATGGGCCCCTTCCACGCGCTGAACGGTAATCGGCGCCCCCCAACAGGTGAGCTTACCGGCCGCACCTTCGTTGGTGTCGTAGGCAAGTGTGCGCACGTCGTAGTGGAACAGTTCATGCCCGCGCGCCTGCGCGCTCAACATCAGTGCGAACGAGGAATCGCCCGCGATGTTGACGCTTTCGATCGGGTCCATCTGTACGGCAATGCGCAAGGTCATATTATCGAGTCCTGAGGGTTCCTACCGGGAGGCCGCTTAAAGCGAATCATGGGGCAAGACGAGTAGTTATCTTTGCGAAGCAACACACTTCTTGGGAGTTTCTGACCACATGAACAAGACCACCCTGACCCTTCTCGCCAGCCTTTTCGCGGTTTCGGGCCTCGCGCCTCTTGCCGTGGCCGCCGAGCCGGATCACCATGAGGAAGGCCACAAGGACGAGGGCCATCACGAGGACGCCGACAAGGGCGACCACCACGAGGAAGGTCATCACGAAGGCGAAAAGGGCGAGCATCACGAAGAGCCCAAGCCCCACTTCTGACAAGAGCCCCCCCCGCGGGTCCGCGTGATCGAAGCCTTCAGGATCCTGGCATCCAGGCATTTTCGATCACGCGCGGCCAGCATCCCGGCGACAGCAAAAGGACATCGATCCGCACGCTGTCGCCGGTTTTTTCGTATCGACTTAGCACCAGGTTCGCCGCGTCGGCCACTCGGCGCAGCCGCCAGGCATCGATAGCATGATCGAGATCAGCGCTGTTCCGACGCCATTTCACCTCGATGAAGCACAAGGTCCGCCCGCGCCGCACCACCAGATCTATTTCGCCACGGCGCGTCTTTACCCGGCGCGCGATGACCCGCCACCCCTTCAGGCGCAGATACCAAGCCGCCCAGGCTTCGCCACGCCGGCCAGCGCGTTCAGCCTGTTCGCGGCGTGCGCTCACTTCAGCTCCAGTGCCCGCGCATAGAGCGTCTTGCGATCCAGTCCGGTCGCCTTGGCCACCTTGGCTGCGGCCTGCGAGGCCTTCGCCCCCTCGAGCTCGGAGCGCAGCAGCGCATCGACATCGGGCGCTTCGTCCGGCGCATCCGAAGGCGGTGCGATCATCAGCACAATCTCGCCCTTGGGAGGATGGGCCGCGTAGTGCGCGGCGATATCTTCCGGCAGACCGGTCCGACACTCCTCAAACTTCTTGGTCAACTCGCGCGCAACCGCAACCTCGCGTCCAGGCAGGTGCCTCGCAATCGCCGTCAGCGCCGCCTCGAGGCGCGGTGCCGTTTCATAAAATATCAGCGTCGCGCGCACGGAACGCAGTTCGGCGAGGACATCCTCACGCGCCTTGGCCTTGTTAGGAAAGAAACCCGCGAACAGGAAACGGTCGTTCGGCAGGCCCGATAACGTCATCCCGACCACCGCAGCACTCGGTCCCGGCAGGCTTGTGACCGCGATGCCGCGTTCGCGCGCCTCGCGCACGAGGCGATAGCCGGGATCGGAAATGAGCGGTGTTCCTGCATCGCTGACAAGCGCCACGGGGTGCTCGGCCATCAGCGCGAACAACCGTTCCCGGTCGCCCTCGCCCGCGTGATCGTCGTAGCGGATGAGCCGGGTCTTGAAACCCAGGTGGTGCATCAACTTGCCCGTAACCCGCGTATCCTCGCACGCGACCGCCTCCACGCCCCGCAGCACGTCGACAGCACGCATCGTGATATCGCCAAGGTTGCCAATCGGGGTTGCCACTATATAGAGGCCGGGTTCTAAAGAATGTTCCATCGCGGGACTCATGCCCAAGCACTACGGGAGCGGCAAGCAATGTTCGACATGCGCCTGAAAAGTTTCACCAATCGGCGCAACCTGCTCGCGGCAGCCGCGATGACCTTGGTGGCGGGCTGTACCGTCGTTCCCAAGACCACGGCGCCTGATCTTCCGCCCGAACCCGAGCCGACCCAGAGCACGCTTCCGACCGACACCGCGCACCACCGCGTGGCTCTCCTGGTTCCCACCAGCGGCAACAACGCCGAGGTAGGTCAGTCAATCGCGAACGCCGCGACGATGGCCCTCCTCGACACCAACGCCTCGAACCTGCGCATCACGACCTATGACACTGCGAGCGATCCCTCGGGCGCCGCGCGCCGTGCCCTGTCAGATGGCAACCAGCTGATCCTGGGCCCGCTCCTCTCGGACAACATCGTATCGGTCAACAACGTGGCACGGCCAGCGGGCGTGCCGCTCATCTCCTTCTCGAACGATGAAAAGATGGCCTCGGACAATGTCTTCGTCATGGGCAACCTACCAGGCCAGTCCGTCACCCGCACCGTCGAGTACGCGCATGCCAAGGGCATCTCGGCTTTCGCCGCGCTGATTCCGCGTGGCGACTACGGCGAGCGCACCAGTTCGGCCCTCATGTCGGCGGTGCGCGCCAATGGCGGCGCCGTCATCGCCATGGAATCCTACGAACGCTCGCCCACCTCGATCCGGGCGGCAGCGGAGCGCATCCAGTCCAAGAAGGGCTATGGCGCCCTCCTCATTGCAGACAGCGGCAGCCTCTCGGCGCAAGCCGCCACTGCTTTCAAGGCCGGTGAAGACACTGGTTCGGTCCGTCTTCTGGGCACTGAGTTGTGGGGCGGCGAAAAGCGCCTCGCCACGACCCCTGCGCTGCAGGGTGCCTGGTTCGCGACCGTTTCCGACCAGCGCTTCTCGCAGTTTGCCTCCAGCTACAAGAGCCGCTTCGGCGCACAGCCCTATCGCATCGCGACGCTGGGCTACGACGCGGTACTCCTGACGCTCCGGGTGGCGCGCGACTGGAAGCAGGGCTCGAAGTTCCCGACCGCCAGACTCGTTTCGGCCGACGGCTTCCTTGGCCTCGACGGTCCGTTCCGCTTCAGCAAGGGCGGTGTCGTCGAGCGCGCCCTGGAAGTGCGGGAAGTCAGTTCGGGTTCGGTCCGTGTCGTAAGCCCTGCCCCGACCCGCTTCGACAAGTAAACCGGCCTGTTTCGCTGACTTGCGCCACAATGGCGGAAAAAGCGGCTATGGCCGCTTGATTGCGGAACAAAACGGGCCCTATACACCGGGCATGTCCGATAACCTGTTCGAGAACATGCCCGGCGCGGGCAGCGGTGAAACCTACGATGGCTCAGCTATCGAGGTTCTGGAGGGGCTTGAGCCAGTCCGCCGGCGCCCCGGCATGTACATCGGCGGCACCGACGAACGCGCGCTGCACCATCTTGCGGCGGAAGTCCTCGACAACGCGATGGACGAAGCGGTGGCCGGCCACGCCAACCGCATCGAAGTCACTCTCGAAGAGGAGCCCGGTACGGCCGGGCGGATCACCATCACCGATAACGGGCGCGGTATTCCGGTCGATGAACATCCCAAGTATCCCGGCAAGTCCGCGCTGGAGGTGATCCTTTCGACACTGCACTCGGGCGGCAAGTTCTCAGGCAAGGCCTATGCCACTTCGGGCGGTCTGCATGGCGTGGGCATCTCGGTCGTCAACGCCCTGTCGACCAAGACCCGGGTGGAGGTCGCGCGCAATAAAGAACTTTACGCGCAAGAGTTTTCCAGGGGCCAGACCCTCGGCCCCATCCAGAAGATCGGTGCCGCACCTAACCGGCGCGGGACGGCTGTCACTTTCACCCCCGATACCGAGATCTTCGGCGAATTGAAGTTCAAGCCGGCGCGCCTGTTCAGGCTGGTGCGATCGAAGGCTTATCTCTTCGCCGGGGTCGAAATTCGCTGGAAATGCTCGCCCGCCCTTGCCTCCGAAGAGGTTCCTGCCGAAGCTACCTTCCAGTTCCCGGGCGGGCTTTCCGATCACCTTGCCGAACAGATCAAGGGGCGTTCCTGCGTCACTGCTGAGTTCTTTTCCGGTTCGCAGGACTTCCCGGAGAACGATGCGGGTCAGGAACAGGGCCGCGTGGAATGGGCGATTGCCTGGCCGCTCTATTCGGACGGCGCCTATTCCTGGTACTGCAACACCATCCCCACGCCCGATGGCGGCACCCACGAACAGGGGCTACGCGCCGCGCTCACCAAGGGCATCCGCGCCTTTGCCGAACTGATAGGCGAAAAGAAGAAGGCCAAAGACATTACGCCCGACGACGTGGTGACGGGCTCGGAAATCATGCTTTCGGTCTTCATTCGCGATCCCCAGTTCCAGAGCCAGACCAAGGACCGCCTCACCAGCACCGAGGCGACGCGCCTAGTCGAAAATGCGGTGCGCGATCACTTTGACTTGTTCCTCTCGCACAACCTCGACCGAGGCAAGGCGCTGCTCGGTGCTATCCTGGAGCGTGTGGAAGAGCGCCTTCGCCGCAAGGCCGAGCGCGAGGTCAAGCGCAAGACCGCGACCAATGCCAAGAAAGTACGCCTTCCCGGCAAGCTGACCGACTGTTCCGGCGAAGGCGCTGGCGATACCGAACTCTTCATCGTCGAAGGCGACAGCGCCGGTGGTTCGGCCAAGCAGGCGCGCGACCGCAAGACGCAGGCCATTCTGCCCATCCGCGGCAAGATCCTCAACGTCGCTTCGGCCAGTGCCGACAAGATCCGCGCCAACCAGGAAATCGCGGACCTCATGCTGGCCATGGGCTGCGGCGTGCGCAAGGACTGCAACGCGGACAACCTGCGCTACGACCGCATCATCATCATGACCGATGCCGACGTCGATGGCGCGCACATCGCCACGCTTCTGATGACGTTCTTCTTCCAGGAGATGCCCGAGATCGTGCGGCGCGGACACCTTTACCTGGCCCAGCCGCCGCTCTACCGCCTGACCCATGGCTCAAACTCGGCCTACGCGCGCGACGATGAGCACCGCGCCGAACTCGAAGCCACCGTCTTCAAAGGCAAAAAGGTCGAGGTCGGCCGCTTCAAGGGACTTGGCGAGATGAACCCGCAGCAGTTGCGCGAGACGACCATGGCGCCGGCCAGCCGCTCGCTGGTGCGCATCACTCTACCCGCTGAATACGAGGACCGTGCCGTGGTCAAGGATCTCGTTGATCGTCTCATGGGCCGCAATCCCGAGCACCGCTTCCAGTTCATCCAGAACCGCGCAGGCGACGTGGATCGCGACCTGATCGACGCCTGATTTCAAGCCTCTCACGGGCAGAAAACGCAAGATCACTGAGGGGATACGCACCTCGCTTAAAAAAATCGGCAAGCTCACCTCACGCTCGCAATGGAGCGAGCGCAAGCTGTGCTTGGCAGTACGCGGGGCCCGAAAGCGATGGCCCGTGAACTGGCCCTTCTGCCTGTAAATCGCTCTTTCTCAATACCCGCCTGATTTTCGCTGGACGCTGCTCCGGAGCATGAAAACGATCATTAGGCCGCAGCGGAATGGATCCGGCCCGCCTGCCGATATGCGATGTTCAGCGTCCGGCACCCGTTGGATCGGAAGTGTTCATAGCATTCGCACGACACGATCTGGACCTTGCTCTCGCCATCGCGATGTCCTTCTGCTATGAAACCGTGATGGATGGGGTTACAACCAGTCCCATGGCACGTGGCGTCACCGAGGAAGCCTTGATGACTCCTGCCGATCCGAACGAGCCGGCCTTTTGCGACGTGGCAGGGCGGCGCCTGACGATGCAAGACTGCGCCGACCTTACCAGCGTCATGGAGCAGGCAAGGCACTACCGCCTTCAACGCGCCCGAACACCTGATGGTTGACGAGACGGTAAACATCCGACTGTTGATCGGGTTTCCTGCGGAAACACGACCGGATGAGCCCCAGGGGGAAATGGCCCTCCGCCCCCGAACGCCGCAGGAAGACCTCGCAGGTCAACCCGGTACGATCGAGACCTATACCCCATCGTCGGGCGGATCATGCGCGCTGAACTCACAGGCCATGGGTTTCACATGGAGCCGATGAACCGGGCCGAATGAACAGTCAGGGATAGGATTGCAAAAACCTCGGAGTGGGCGGTCATGCCCTTGCGGCATGGCGCCCAGGAGCTTGCCTTGCGCACCGTCGTGATGGGCGTGACTGCGGACGGTGCGCGCTATGCGCTCCTGCTTGCAATGCACATCCAGCAGGTCCGGATCAAACGAACTGCGTGGCAAGCGACAATGGATACCTTTCGCGGCCTGCCCGAAGTGTTCAAGGTCCTCACCGGTATGTTGACGGGAACCACTGCCCTCCTGGCCGCCTTCTGGGCTTTCCGCAAAGCGCTGCGAAAGCCCAAGGACGGTCTCGGAAAGAAGTCCTGATCCCGCGCTTCAGTGCATGCGCTTGACGAAGACCCCGTTCGCGCGCTGTTCGATGGCAAATTGCGGCAGGCTCTGCACCAGTTCGGACAGGCGTGAAAAGCCGTAGCTGCGCGCGTCGAAGCTGGACCGGTTGGCCGCCCGCTGGCCGACCTCGGACAGGCTCGCGAATCCTTCATCGTCGCGCTTGCTGGCCTTCCACGCATCGCCCAGAAGTTCGACAAGGGCATCTTCGACTTGCGGCTTTGCGGCCGGAACTTTGGAGTCCGCTGCCGTGGCTCCCTGCTCGGCATTCAAGGCGCCGAGGTCGATGAAGCGCGTGCACGCTTCCCGGAACGCCTCGGGCGTCCGGTCCGTCCCAAAGCCATAGACCGGCGTGCCGTTCTGGCGGATGCGGATGGCAAGTGGCATGAAATCGCTGTCGCTGGTCATGAGCCCGAACCCGTCGACGTGCCCACCATAAAGCAGGTCCATCGCATCGATGGTCATCTTCATGTCGGTGGCGTTCTTGCCCTTGGTCACATCGAACTGCTGCTGCGGTTCCAGCGCATAGCGATGTACCAGTTCGGACCAACCCTTGAGGCCCGGCTTGCTCCAGTTTCCGTAAATGCGCCGGATGTTCACGGTTCCAAGGTCCCCCAGGATCGTAAGAGCGCTTTCCAGCGTGGAGGGCGATGCGTTGTCACCATCGATCAGGAGGGCGATATTGCGACTGCGGCTGTTCGGGCGATGGGCCACGCGTATTCCTCATTCGTTTGCGACCTCTTGCGAAGCCTCCTTTTCTTTTGTTCACAATACCTCGAAGCGCCTCGGGTTGCACGCGATCCGCTCTTTGCTCCCCCTCTTGCCAAGCCCTTGTGCAACGCACAAACTGTCAGCAATAAGTCCGGGCAAGGGAATTGAGGATAGCCGATGCAGCGTTTTGAAGGTACGAGCGATTACGTCGCCACGGATGACCTCAAGGTCGCGGTCAATGCCGCGGTGCTCCTGCGCCGGCCCCTGCTGGTGAAAGGAGAACCCGGTACCGGCAAGACGGTCCTGGCTGAACAGATCGCAGCAGCGCTCGAAGCCCGGCTTATCACCTGGAACGTGAAATCCACGACCAAGGCGCATCAGGGCCTCTATGAGTACGACGCAGTTGCACGCCTGCGTGACGGACAGCTGGGCGACGAGCGGGTTCACGACATCGCCAACTACATCCGCAAGGGCAAGCTGTGGGAGGCCTTCACCAGCGAACGCCTGCCTGTTCTCCTCATCGATGAGATCGACAAGGCCGACATCGAATTCCCCAACGACCTGCTGGCGGAACTCGATCGCATGGCCTTCGATGTCTATGAGACAGGTGAGCACGTGGCCGCGCGCGAGCGGCCCATCGTCGTCATCACCTCGAACAACGAGAAGGACCTGCCCGACGCCTTCCTGCGCCGCTGCTTCTTCCACTACATCAAGTTTCCCGAGCGCGAGACGATGGAAGCCATCATCGACGTGCACTTTCCCGATATTCAGAAGACCCTTGTGCGCCGTGCGATGGAGATCTTCTATGAACTGCGCGAAGTCCCCGGCCTCAAGAAGAAGCCCTCGACCAGCGAGCTGCTCGACTGGCTCAAGCTCCTGATGAACGAGGACATGCCGCTGGAGGTTCTCCAATCTCAGGACAAGGGCAAGGCGATCCCACCCCTGCACGGCGCTCTTCTCAAGAACGAGCAGGACGTGATGCTGTTCGAGAGGCTCGCCTTCATGGCGCGGCGCGGCGAATGAGCGCGCCCTACCACGGCTCCTGCAACTGCGGCGCGGTCACGCTGACAATTGCGAGCGAACCGCTCTGGGTGCGCCAGTGCTGGTGCCGCCAGTGCCAGAAGGCCGCGGCGGGAAATGCGACCTGCAACGGTCTCTTCCGCACGGAAGGTATGACTGTCAGTGGTGCCATTACGTGGTGTGGTTACACGGCGGAGAGCGGCAACACGGTCAAGCACGGATTCTGCCCAACTTGCGGAACCCAGCTTTTTGGCCGCAATCCCACCCGGCAAGGGGCGCAAGTCGTGCGCCTCGGCGCGCTGGATGACGCGCAGGACCTGACGGTTGATGCCACCATCTGGACAAGCGAGGCACCTGACTGGGCCTATTACGATCCGAAAGTCGAACAGTGGTCCGCCCAGCCTCCCGGGCCCGCGCCAAAACCCGCCTGATCGGATGGCCAAGCCCTCTTCCCATACCCGTTTTGCGGCGATTCGCGCACGACTGGAAGCCGTCGCTCCGCCTGCGGGGCCGTTGGCCTCGATCTACGAGTTCTTGCTGTTCGGCTTCAAGCAGGCCTGGGCCTGCCTGTTCGGCGGTCTGCTCCTGGCGGTCCTCCTGGCCACACACCTGTTCTATCCTGTAGACGCTGGATTGGCCCGTTACGACTTCCTGACCCTGTCCGCTCTTGCCATCCAGGTTGGCCTGCTCGCGCTACGCCTTGAAACCTGGGACGAGGCCAAAGTCATCCTCGCTTTCCACGTTGTCGGGACGGTAATGGAACTGTTCAGGACCGCCGCCGGCTCATGGGTCTACCCCGAACCCAGCGTTCTGCGCATAGCCGGTGTGCCGCTCTTTTCGGGTTTTATGTATGCGGCTGTCGGGAGTTATATCGCTCGGGTCTGGCGCATCTTCGACTTTCGTTTCACCTCCTTTCCCTCACGCGCCCTCAGCGCCGTGCTGGCCGTGGCAATCTACATCAATTTCTTCGCGCACCACTGGCTTCCCGACCTGCGCCTAGCGCTATTCGCCGCGCTCGCTCTGCTTTTCGCCCGCACGCGAATTTGGTTTCGCCCTTGGCGGACCCAGCGATGGATGCCGCTTCTTCTGGGCTGGTTGCTGGTGGCGCTTTTCATCTGGCTCGCCGAGAATCTCGCGACTTTCTCGCGCGCCTGGATCTATCCGGATCAGCGCGATGGTTGGGCACTGGTCCATCCGGGCAAAATCGGCGCGTGGTATCTCCTCATGTACATATCCTTCGTCCTCGTCGCGACGGTACATCGCCCCCGCCCGCATACGGTCCCTTCGGTAGAGGGGAGCCTGACTTCGTGTTCCTGAACTTCATCGACGAACTTCGCGCCGCAGGCATCCCGGCATCGCTCAAGGAACACCTCGTTCTTCTCGAAGCGCTCGAACGCGAGGTCATCGAGCAGACGCCGGAGGCGTTCTACTATCTCAGCCGTGCGACTTTCGTGAAGGATGAAGGGCTGATCGACCGCTTCGACCAGGTCTTCCAGAAAGTCTTCAAGGGCATCCTGACGGACAGCGGCCAACAGCCGGTCGAGATCCCGGAGGAGTGGCTCAAACGCCTTGCCGAACGCTATTTCAGCCCCGAGGAGATGGAGCGCATCAAGTCGCTGGGCGACTGGAACGAGATCATGGAGACACTCAAGAAGCGCTTAGAGGAGCAGAAGGACCGCCATCAGGGCGGCAGCAAGTGGATCGGGACTGGCGGGACCTCGCCTTTCGGCCACTCGGGCTACAATCCCGAAGGCGTACGCATCGGCGGCACCAGTCAGCACAAGCGCGCGATCAAGGTCTGGGAAAAGCGCGAGTTCGCCAATCTCGACAGCACCAAGGAACTGGGCACGCGCACGATGAAGGTAGCGCTGCGCCGCCTGCGCCGCTTTGCCCGTGAAGGCGCGGCCGAGGAGCTCGATCTCGACGCGACCATCCGGGGCACGGCCAAGCAGGGCTGGCTGGATATACGGATGCGGCCCGAGCGCCATAACGCCGTGAAGGTGCTGCTCTTCCTTGACGTGGGTGGGTCCATGGATCCCTTCATCGAAATGATGGAGGACCTCTTCAGCGCGGCCACGAGCGAATTCAAGAACATGGAATTCTTCTACTTCCATAATTGCCTGTACGAAGGCGTATGGAAGGACAATCGCCGGCGCTGGTCCCAACGCATTCCGACTTGGGATATCCTCCACAAGTACGGGCACGACTACAAGGTGATCTTCGTGGGCGATGCCGCAATGAGCCCCTTCGAGGTCAGCTATCCTGGCGGCTCGGTCGAGCACATGAACGAGGAGGCGGGTTCGACCTGGATGCGCCGCGTGGTCCAGACCTATCCGGCCACCGTCTGGCTGAACCCGGTGCCCGAACGCCAGTGGGGTTATACGCCCTCTACCCAGATGCTGCGCGAACTGGTGGGCGGCGCCATGTTCCCGCTGACTCTGGACGGACTCGAGGAGGCCATGCGCACCCTCACCCGCAAGAAATGAGCCTGCGCAAAAGCTCATAGGGGGTATGCAAGAGCGCTAGATTGATCGCGGCCGCGCATGGGCCCATCTTGGCGCCATGACACTCACACAGCCTGCCTTCTTCATCGGTCACGGTTCACCCATGACCATGATCACCGAGAACCCGGAACGTCGTTTCCTCGAAGCCCTGGGCCCCTTGCTCGAACGCCCCAAGGCCATCCTGACGATCACGGCGCACTGGGAGAGCCAAGGAACAACCCGTATTTCGGAAGGAGATTTTCCGCTTACAATCAATTACTTCCATGGCTTTCCTCAGGAACTGTACGATATGCAGTACCCGGCCCCACTGGCGACCGAGCTCCATGACAAAGTACTTGAACTTGCCGGCGACATCCCCCTTCGCAGCGACGCCAACTGGGGCTTCGACCATGGCGTCTGGGGTGTCCTGCGCCCACTCTTTCCCGCGGCCGACATTCCCGTCCTTGCAATGAGTGTGAACCACTCGCTCTCACCCGAGCAGCATCTGCAACTGGCGCGCCGCCTTGCCCCCCAGCGACGCGAAGGCGTGATGATCGTGGGCAGTGGCAATGTCGTCCACAACTTGCGCCTATACCACGCAACGCATGGCACGAAGCCCGACTGGGCGGTGGCTTTCCAGCAACGCATCAACGCAGCCGTGATCGCGAACGACCATGGCGCGCTGACACAGTTCACCCGCGATGACCATGCCGCGGCAAATGCGATAAACTCAGGGGAGCATTACCTTCCGCTGCTCTACGCGGTCGGCGCAAGGCTGCCCGAGGACGAGGTCGGGGTGTTCAACAACAGCATCGATGGCGCGCTTTCGATGACCTCGTACATGCTCGGCGACCCGAGTGTCCTGGGCCAGGTAGCCGCGCCCGCCGCCACCTGATCGCCCAGCCCTATCGGGGCTGGGCTGATCCCGTCTAGTCCCGATAGAGCAGGAGGTCTGCCACCTCGGCGTGCCAGGCCTTTTCGTCAAAGGATGCGAGCGCCTCGAGATCGCCCGGCACTGCGGCCGGATCATCGACCCACTCGCGCAGGGCCGGACCGCCGTTGATAACGTCGATTGCGAGCCGATCAAACTCATACTCGTAGGGAAAATCGCGCCAGAGCGGATAGTCGGGATAGATATTACGGATGGCCTTGAAGGCCAGCGCCTGGAGCCGCCAGGGCTTAAACGCCCCATGGTCGTACAAGGTGCCTTCGGCATGGACCATCAGCGCACTGCACAAGGTGCCCTGGTGCTTGTGGAAGGTCGGCTCGAACCAGCATTCGCGTAGCGCGCACCCTTCCAGCCAGTGCGGCGCGAGGCGCTCCATCTCAGCCAGAATCGCCTTGGCATCGAGATCTGGCGCGCCGAACAGCACCTCGAGCGGACGGGTAGTGCCGCGTCCTTCCGAGACCGTCGCGCCCTCAATCATTACCGTACCTGCGTAGGCGCGCGCCATGTTGACGCTGGCGGCATTGGGGCTGGGGTTGATCCAGATGCGATCCTCGGGCCACCCGTACCCAGGCCCCTGCGAGGGACGCCAATCCTCCATCGCAACAACCTTGTAGTCGACATCAATGCGATAGTGGCGCTTGAACCAAAAGCCCATCTCACCCAGCGTAAGGCCATGGCGCATCGGCATGGGACCAGCGCCCACAAAGCTCTCCTGTCCCGGGATCAGCCTGGTCCCCTCGATCGGGCGTCCCGCGGGGTTGGGGCGGTCGAGCACCCAGACCGACTTGCCCTGCGCCGCAGCGGCTTCCAGCAAGTACAGGAGCGTCGTGCAGAAGGTGTAGATGCGGCAGCCCAGATCCTGGAGGTCGAACAGGAACACATCGGCCGTATCCATCATTGCCGCGCTGGGACGACGAACCTCGCCGTAGAGGCTGAAAACAGGGATGCCGTAGACGGGATCGCGCTCGTCCGCACTCTCCACCATATTGTCTTGCTTGTCGCCCTTCAGACCGTGCTGAGGCCCGAAGGCCGAGGTCACGTTGATCCCGGCCGCGATCAGCGCGTCGAGCGAATGGACAAGATCGGCCGTGAGCGATGCGGGATGTGCAACGAGGGCCACGCGCTTGCCCTCGAGGGGCTCGCGCAGTTCGGGGTCTGCGAGGAGACGATCAATACCGAATTTCATGTCGCTTGCGGTGCCGCAACTGCCTGCGTGAAGCAAGCCGGATCATGGAAATCGGGCACTCCACCGGCGTGGGTCAGCGCCCAGTAGCTGTGGTGGCCTCCCTCCTCTTCGATCACGGCACTTATTCCGCAGCGCCAAGGCATCGCCGGCAATGCGGCGCGGGGAATAGCCGCATCGAAGATCGCCATCGTCTCACCCACACGCATCGTGCACACCGGCTCGCGCGGCGTCGCCCGCTCGGTCATACCCTCGCGGCGCGCACTGAAATCATAGGCTGCCCAGCGCTCGGAAGGCGAAAGATTGAACTCTGCGTAAGCCTGCCCAGCCGGATCAGCGACGAAGAGCTCGAAGCAGGTCGTCTGCCACAGGTTGTCTGCCCGCCCCTTGCCCGCGAATGGCGGGACCACCAGATCCTGAGCACCATCGATACGCCAGCGCAGCCGGACCCAATCGGCTTCGGGTGTCAGCCGTCCGGTCACGGCCTCGATCCCTCGCGCGGGCGTGGCGGGGTGGCAGGCCAGCGTAAATGTGTGCGGTCGCATGGGTTTGGCGCTCCTTGTTGGACGAGCCGTCCTAAACCGGGCTGCAGGCCAGGTCGAGACGGCATGGTAGCGCCAGCGCCAGCGCCAGCCCGCCACGCTCTTGCCTCACGCGCAAGCTGTGGCTAAGCGCTCTCCCATCATGACCCAGTACAAATCGGACCTCCTTCGCCTGCTCGACGAGCGCGGCTACATCCATCAGATGACCGACGCCGAGAGCCTCGATGCCCTCGCTGCCAAGGAGGTCGTGCCGGGTTATGTGGGCTTCGATGCCACCGCCTCCTCGCTCCACGTCGGCAACCTCGTCTCGATCATGCTGCTGCGCCGTCTGCAGCAGGCCGGGCACAAGCCGGTCGTACTGATGGGCGGCGGCACCACCCGCATCGGCGATCCGACCGGCAAGGACGAAGTGCGCAAGATGCTCTCGGACGACAAGATCGAGAGCAACATCACCTCGATCCGCACCGCATTCGAGCGCTTCCTGACCTTCGGCGATGGTCCGACCGATGCGATCATGGTCAACAACCACGACTGGCTCGGCCAGCTCGGGTACATCGAAATGCTGCAGAAGGTCGGCACGCACTTCACCGTCAACCGCATGCTGAGCTTCGATTCGGTCAAGCTGCGCCTCGAGCGCGAGCAGCCGATGACCTTCCTCGAATTCAACTACATGATCCTGCAGGGCTATGACTTCCGTCACCTCTCGCAGGACATGGGCGTGCGCCTCCAGATGGGCGGCTCCGACCAGTGGGGCAACATCGTCAACGGCGTCGAACTCTCACGCCGGATGGACGGCACCGACGTGTTTGGCCTGACCACCCCGCTCATCACCAAGGCCGACGGCACGAAGATGGGCAAGTCGGTTTCGGGCGCGGTATGGCTCAACGAGGACATGCTTCCCGCCTACGATTACTGGCAGTTCTGGCGCAATTGTGATGACCGCGACGTCGGTAAGTTTCTGCGCCTGTTCACTGACCTTCCGCTGAACGAGATCACCCGCCTCGAAGCGCTCGAGGGCGGTGCAATCAACGAGGCCAAGGTGATCCTCGCCAATGAAGCCACCAAGCTGTGCCGCGGCGAAGACGCGGCCAAGGCTGCTGAAGAGACGGCGGCACAGACTTTCGCCGGCGGCGGCCTGGGCGAAGATCTGCCGACCCTGGAAGTCGGTACGGACGGCGTCCGCCTTAACGCAGCGTGCACGGCGCTGGGCTTCACCGGCTCCAACGGCGAGGCCAAGCGCAAGGTCGTCGAAGGTGCGGTGCGCCTCGACGATGTGGTGATGGATGATCCCGGCTTCCTCATCGAGGTTCCCGCCGGAGCGTCGATCAAGCTCAGCGTAGGGAAAAAGAAGCACGGCATCCTGAAGGCTATCTAACGCGACTAACGGCAAATTTCCGCCGCCACGCTTGCCAGTCTTAACGCATTATTTGCCATTTGAAGCCAATAGTGCGTTACTGGTCCCCACAAGTAAAGGCAGGCAAGCCATGAGCGCAGGAGCACAGCTCACTGTAACCGACAAGCGGCGCGCTGCGCGCCACCCGGTTGACTACAAGGTGATTGCCGAGCATCGCCAGATGGGTGACGTGCACCTGCACATCGTCAATATCTCTGCACAGGGGTTCATGGCCCAAGGGGACCTCGGTCTTGAGCGCGGGGAACGTCTGGTGATGCGCCTCCCTGTGATCGGACGGATCGAAGCACACCAGATCTGGGCCCACGAGGGGCGTGCCGGTTTCCAGTTCGAGCGTATCATCCGCATCGACGATTTCCTCAAGCTCGTGGATGAACTGCAGCCCAACCCGCGCCTGCGTCCGCGTCGCTGAGAAGGCAGCCCTGTGGCGCCTGCCCTCAACCGCTTAGGGCTTGATACGCGGAAATTGTAACAAATTGTTTCTGCGGTCCGCAGGCCCTTGTTACAGTATAACATCACAAGTAGCGGAACGGCATGAGCACGTACCCGTTCCGATTCGCATTCGCGCCCCGCGCGATGTCCGCCTCCCTTCTTGCCCTCGCTTGCGTCCTCCCCCAGATCGCCCTTGCCGAAACCCCGGACGAACCGGCACAGGCAGGTGCCGGCACTGGGGCCACCACGCCCCACGGCAAGGTTCACGAAGAGACCCCGAAGGAAATTCTCGTCGTCGGACATCCTCCGACGGATTTCGGCCTGCTCGCCGCCACGGCCAGCATTGGCGGAGATGAACTTGTCGCGGCCGACCGTGCGCAGATCGGTGACATTCTCGATGGCCTCCCGGGTGTGGCCTCGACCAGCTTTGCGCCCGGCGCCTCGCGCCCGATCCTGCGCGGCTTCAGCGGTGATCGCATCCGCGTGATGACCGATGGTCTTGGCTCGCTCGATGCCTCCAACGTCTCGGTCGACCACGCAGTGGTGTTCGACGCACTCACCATCGATCACATCGACGTGTTCCACGGCCCCTCGGTCCTGCTCTACGGCGGCAACGCCATTGGCGGTGCGGTCAACGCGATCGACACCCGCATTCCGCGCCAGGTGCCCGAGCGCATCACTGCCACTGGCATGGGCAGCTACGGCACCGCGGCTGACGAGCGCCTGCTCAGCGGCAAGATCGACATACCGCTGGGCGAGCGCTTCGTGGCCCATATCGACGGCTCCTGGCGCAAGAGCGATGACCTACGCATCGGCGGGAATCTCTATTCGCCGACCCTGCGCCACGAGATGGAGCATGCGGCCGAACACCTCGCCGAGGAAGGCGAGACCGACGAGGCGAACGAACTCCTTGCCGATGTAGCCCGTCGGGGCCGCGCTCCCAACACGGCCGCGCGCAGCTACACAATCGGCGCGGGTCTCGCCTTCATCGATGCGGGCGGGAGCCTGGGCATTTCCTACCAGCGCTACGATTCACGCTACGGCATTCCGGGGCGTCCCTTCTTCGAGAACCCGCACGGCGATGACGACCACGATGATCACGGCCATGACGATCATGATCATGAGGAGGACGGCCACCACCACGGCGAAGAGCCGGTCACCATCGACCTCGTCCAGAACCGCTTTGACCTGCGCGGCGAACTGATCCTGGGAGGTCTGTTCCAGAGCCTCCAGCTGCGGGGCGGCTACTCCGACTACACTCACACCGAGTACGAAGGCACCGAAACCGGCACGATCTTCGACAGCCAGGCCATCGAGACCCGTACCGACCTCGTCCAGGCCGAGCGGGGTGGCTGGCGCGGACGCAGCGGCGCGCAGTACTTCTGGCGCAAGATGAACGTGAACGGCCCCGAGGCGGTCGTGCCGGATTACCAAATCGAGCGCTTCGGCCTCTTCACGTTGCAGTCGCTTGCGCTGGGTTCGGGCTTCACCATTGATGGTTCGGGCCGCTACGAGAGCTCGCACGTCTCCTCGCGCTCGATGGACTTCGACAAGCAGTTCCACCTGTGGTCCGGCGCTGCGGGCATGAGCTGGAAGTCGGGCACGGGCCTGACCCTGGGCGCCAACTTGATCCACGGTGAGCGCGCGCCCTCGCCCGAGGAACTGCTGAGCGATGGCATCCACGTCGCGACGCAGGCCTACGAGCTGGGTGACCGCAGGCTCGGCACCGAACGCAGCAATGGCGGCGAAGCCTTTATCCGGTACTCCAGCCCGCGCTTGGAGCTTTCGCTGACCGGCTACATCACCGACTTCGACAACTACATCGCCTCGGTCGCGACCGGCGGCGAGGAAGACGGCCAGCCGATCTACCAGTACGCCGAGGCCGCGGCCCTGTTCAAGGGGTTCGAAGCCCAGGCCAGTTTCCAGGCTGCGCAGTGGAGCGATGGCCAGTGGAGCATCGATGCCACCTCGGACTACACCCACGCGAGCCTCGACGACATCGGCCCGGCACCGCGCATTCCGCCGCTGCGCCTGCGCGGTGGCAGCGACCTGACCTTCGGCGACCTGCACCTTCGCGGCGAAGTGGAATGGAACGCCAAGCAGGACCGTGTCGGGACTTACGAAAACACGACCGACGACTTCACCCTCGTCAACCTACGCGCCGACTGGCACCCCATGGGTGAGCGGGGCCCGGTCACGCTGATGCTAGCAGCCAACAACCTGTTCGACGTCATCGGACGCCGTTCGGCTTCCTACACCAGCGACTTCATGCCCATTTCCGGGCGCGACGTCCGCATCACGGCAAAGATCACCTACTGATGATAAAACGCTGCATGGCTTGGCAACTCCCGGCCTCACTGCCATGCAGCGTCCCGTGACTACGAAAAGCCCCTCCGCCGCACCAACATCTCCACTGCAGATCGCAGACTACCGCCGGTTCTGGCTCGCCCGCTTCTGTGCGGTGCTCGCCTCGACCGGCATGGTCGTCATCATAGGCTACCAACTCTATGACGTGGCCCGCGCCGATTATGGAATGTCGATTGCGCAAGCCTCCTTCCAGCTCGGCCTCCTGGGGCTAGCCCAGTTCATTCCGATATTCCTGCTCACGCCGGTCGCCGGCGTGCTTGCCGACCGCATGGACCGCCGCAAGCTCGCCGGATCGGCCGCTTTCCTCGACTGCCTCGTCGCCATCGGCCTTGCCGTTACTACCGCCATGGAGCTGCGCAACCTGCCCGTGCTCTATGCTTTTGGCGTGCTTCACGGTACCGTGCGCGTCTTCGTGCGACCCGCCATGGGAGCAATTGCCCCCAACATTGTGCCTGCGGCCATGATTCCCAAGGCCATTGCGCTCAATTCGATGGCCATGCAGATCGGGGTCATCTTCGGCCCGGCCGTGGCGGGCTACCTCTTTGCCTGGGACAGGCCCCTCCCCTATACTGTCTCAGCCGTCGCCGAGGTCGTCGCCGCCGTCGCGATCCTCTCGATTCGGAACATGCCTCCACTCCACGCCGACGCACGCAAGGCCCACCCGGTACGCCAGATCATCGACGGCTTTCATTTCATCTGGAACGAACGCTTTCTCTTCGGCTGCATCTCGCTGGATCTCTTCGCCGTGCTCTTGGGCGGAGCCACCGCGCTCCTCCCGGTCTTTGCGCGCGACATTCTCCAGGTCGGGCCGCAAGGCCTTGGTGAGATGCGTGCGGCAACCGCAGCCGGTGCCGCCATCGTCGGCGTGATCCTCTCCTTCCGACCACTCTCGAAGGAGGTGGGCTCGAAGATGCTCTGGTCGGTTGCGGCCTATGGCGTCGCGACGCTGGCTTTCGGGCTTTCACGCAACTTCATGCTGTCGCTAGTGTTCCTGGCTCTTCTGGGTGCAGCCGACATGGTGTCTGTGTTCATCCGTGGCTCCTTGGTCCAACTGCGCACGCCCGATGACAAGCGCGGGCGCGTCTCGGCGATTTCCGGCCTTGCCATTTCAGCCTCCAACGAACTGGGCGAAATGCAGTCAGGCGTGGCCGCGGCGCTGCTGGGTGCAACAGGCGCCGTTGTTTTCGGCGGCGCCGGGGCCATATTCGTTACTGCCGTCTGGGCCGTGCTGTTTCCCGAGATCCGGCGCGCGCGGACATTTGAACAACATTACTAAGAGGGACCCGGAGCCATGAAGGCCAACAGCGTTCTCGATACAATCGGCAACACCCCGCACATCCGCCTCGCGCGGCTGTTCCCCGACCATGAAGTATGGGTGAAGTCGGAGCGCACCAATCCGGGCGGTTCGATCAAGGACCGCATTGCGCTTGCCATGATCGAGGCGGCCGAGGCCGACGGGAGTCTGAAGCCTGGCGGCACCATCGTCGAGCCGACTTCGGGCAATACCGGTATCGGCCTTGCCATGGTGGCCGCCGTCAAGGGCTACAAGCTGATCCTCGTCATGCCCGAATCGATGTCGATCGAGCGCCGCCGCCTGATGCTTGCCTATGGCGCCAGCTTCGACCTGACCCCGCGCGAGAAGGGTATGAAGGGGGCGATCGAGCGCGCCAGCGCAATTGTGGCCGAGACACCCGGCGCCTGGATGCCCCAGCAATTCGACAACGCCGCGAACCCGGCGATCCACGCGCGCACGACCGCACAGGAAATCCTGGCCGACTTCGCGGACAGCCCTATCGACGCGCTCATCACAGGCGTGGGCACCGGCGGGCATCTCACCGGCTGCGCCGAAGCTCTGAAGGCAACCTGGCCCGAAATGAAGGCCTATGCTGTCGAACCCGAACTCTCCCCTGTCATCTCAGGTGGTCAGCCAGGCCCGCATCCGATCCAGGGTATAGGGGCAGGCTTCATCCCCTCCAATCTGCACACCAAAGCCATCGACGGCGCAATCAAGATCGACGGCGCCGAAGCCAAGGCCATGGCGCGCGAATGCGCGACCAGGGAAGGCATGCTGGTGGGCATCAGTTCGGGCGCGACGCTTGCTGCAATCAAGTACAAGCTGGCCGATCTGCCTGCTGGCAGCCGCGTGATGGGCTTCAACTATGACACTGGCGAGCGCTATCTCTCAGTGCCCGACTTCCTGCCCGAATGAGCGACCTCAGCGCGCACAGCTACCATCACGCGGGCACAGAGCTGACTGGATGGATCGCCTGTCCGGTCGGCGCTGCGCGCGCCGCCCTTGTGCTGTACCCGACGATCATGAACATTACCCCGGCCATCGAGCGCCGCGCGGCGATGTACGCGGAACTGGGCTTTCTGGTTTTCGTAGCGGACTTCTACGGCGAACCGGTCACCGACTTCGAAGCTGCTCGCGGGTTGGCCGAGGCCTTGTGCACGAACGTGAAACATTACCGGGGGCGTATTGCCGCAGCCATCGCCGCGCTGCGCGACCTCCCAGAAGCGGAGAATTTGCCGCTATTGGCCGCGGGATATTGCATGGGCGGACAGGCAGTTCTCGAGGCGGCTCGCGATCGCCACCCCCTGCGCGCCGCTGTAAGTTTCCACGGCCTTCTCTCGACCGACAGTCCGGCCCATCACGACAGCATCGCAACTCGCCTGCTCATCTGCCATGGCGATGGCGATCCGATGGTGCCGCGTGACCAGGTCCTCTCGTTCTGGGAGGAAATGGACCACGGCGGCGCGGACTGGCATTTCCATGCCTACAGCCGCGTGTGCCATGGCTTCACCGATCCCGGAAGCGATGCACGCGGCAGCGAGGCCATTGGCTATGACCCCAGCGCGGATCGCCAATCCTGGGCGGCCATGCGCAGCTTCTTCGACGAAGTTCTGGAAACGCCCTCAGCGGCGTGAGGGCGCTCCAACTTTTTCCGGCTGCGCTCAGTCGGCGAAGTGAACCAGTTCGTCGCCCTCAAGGCGGCGGTAGAAACAGCGGCGCGCGCCGGTGTGGCAGGCCGGGCCTTCGGGTTTTACCACCAGGGTGAGCGCATCCTGATCGCAATCGACCTGGATGTCCTGGACACGGAGGAAGTGCCCCGAGGTTTCTCCCTTAAGCCAGAGCTTGCCCCGTGAACGGGAATGGAAATGGGCAAGGCGGGTCTCACGCGTCTTGGCGAGTGCTTCCTCGTCCATGTAGGCGACCATCAGGATATCCTTGGTCTGCGCGTCGACCGCGATTGCAATCAAGAGGCCCTGCGCGTCAAACTTGGGAAGGAACGCGGTGCCCTGTTCCCGATCGGCATTGCAACCGTCTGCCATTTTCCAAAAGTTCCTCTAACACGAGGCCGCGGGTTTCGATTGTTGCAGTATAACAACAGCTGCGACCCAAAATCGTTCCTATTCCCGGAAACCGCTTTCCAATTGCCGCCCAGTGACGGAAAAAGGTGTTGCAGCTGGGGGGCTGCTTCTGACCCATAGGGTGCTGAATGACAAGCGCCACGGTTCAGGGAGAATTTGCGGCAGGCTTCACGAACAAAGGACCTGCCGCCTTGAGGGACGGACCAAGCGACTTAGGGGAAGTTGCTTCGATTCGCAGGGTCCGCATAGTTTCGTCACGAGGACGCCCGGAATGCCAGTCATTCCGGGCGTTTTCGATTCTGTCCCAAAAACTTCCGACCATTGGCCAGACCGCGTAAAGCTTCCTGACACGTGCCTAGTGCACCACCTGGATGACATTCATGTGGCACTAAGCGCTTCGTTGAGGACGCGCGCAAAACACGCGATGACCACCGTCTTCGCGCCCGCCTTCTTGAGCGCCGACACGCACGCATCCGTTGTGGCACCGCTGGTCATCACATCGTCGACCAGCACCACCCGCGCACCTTGGAATCTCGCCATCATCCGAGGATTTACACGAATTGCGCCAGAGAGCGCACGCTTGCGGGCAACTGCCCCAAGCCCGCCCAGCGAGGGCGTCGACTTCGTACGTACGAGCCCCTCGGGCAGGAGCCGTGCCCCGCGTGGTCGGGCGAGCCCCTTCGCAAGCTCAGCGGACTGATTGTAGCCCCTTTGCCACAGGCGCCAGCGGTGCAGTGGCACCGGAACCACAAGCCAATGCTCATCGAGAAAGGGCAGCCGTGCCAGCATCAATTGCGCAAGCAACGGTGCCAGCCCGATGCGGTTACCATGCTTGAGCGCCAGAACCAGCTTGCGCGAGGCCGCATTATAGAGTGTTGCCGAAGCGATCCCGTCGTGCCGTGGAGGGTTTTTCAGACACGGTGCACAGAAACTTCCTTCCGCGACCTGATGCGCGAAAGGACGCCCACAGCTTGCGCAGGCCGGCGTTCCCGGGAGTGCCAGCTGGCTCCAGCAATCCGCGCAGAGACCCGTCTGCGTCGCGATCATGTCCCCACACAAGGGGCATCGCGGCGGAAACACGAGGTCTATAAGCGGAGTGAAGGCCTCGCGGATGCGCATGGATGCAGCCTAGGCACGCGGCCTTGCCGCACAAGCGGTTGCAACCTTTTAACCAACGCGGCAGGGAGCGGTCATGGCCAGCACACCTCCCCGCACCCCGCCCCGCATCTTTTCGCGCAGCCGCCGAACGGCCCTGCGTCAGCGCTTGCGCCACCTGCAGGAGCGCCCAAACGCGGCGCGCTACCTCATCGAGGACATGATCGAGGATGTCCTCGAGCGACTCGGCTTTCTGCGCTTCGAGCCCCGGACAGTGCTCATCGTGGGCGACTACACCGGAGAACTGGGCCGCGTGATGCGCGCGGTAGGCCGCGAGGTCACCGAGATCGATCCGGCCGACGGTTTCGACGAGGAGCAGCCCTATCCCTTCGGCGAATTCGACCTGATCGTGAGCCTGGGCACGCTCGACACCGTCAACGATCTTCCCGGCGCCCTCATCCACATCCGCCGCGCGCTCGTGCAAGGCGGCCTGATGATCGCCAGCTTCCTGTCGCTCGGCAGCCTGCAGAACCTGCGCGAAGCCATGCTGGAAGCCGACGGTGAGCGCCCTGCGCCCCGACTCCACCCGATGGTCGACGTGCGCGCGGGCGGCGAATTGCTCCAGCGCACGCTCTTTGCCGATCCGGTGATCGACCAGCGCCCGCTCAGGGTCGCCTTCCGTAGCCTGGAGGGCCTGGTGACGGACCTGCGTGCCCAAGGCGCCTCGAACGTGCTGAGCGATCCAGGCCCGATCCTCGGCAAGGCCACCCGTAAACGC
The DNA here is from genome assembly GCF_008107685.1 of Novosphingobium sp. BW1. Taxonomy (GTDB): domain Bacteria; phylum Pseudomonadota; class Alphaproteobacteria; order Sphingomonadales; family Sphingomonadaceae; genus Novosphingobium. Next base: position 179,234 of record NZ_VIRF01000058.1, on the reverse strand, counting down.
GCTTCGGCCGCCTTCACCGCGCGGGGTGAAGACGGCCGAACCGTGGAAACTTTCGAGATCCTTACCCTTTCGGGCTGGCGAAAGTAATCGAGAGGCGGCGTCGAGAGCGCCTCGACGCCGCCCTTTTCCTGCTCAACCCAGCGCAGCCTGAGCCGCAGCCAGACGCGCGATGGGCACGCGGTAGGGTGAGGCGCTGACGTAGTCGAGGCCGACCTTCTCGCAGAACGCGATAGATGCCGGATCGCCGCCGTGCTCACCGCAGATGCCCAGCTTCAGGTCCGGGCGGGTCGTGCGGCCACGCTCGGCACCCAGCTCGACCAGCTGGCCAACGCCCTCGACATCGAGGCTCACGAACGGATCGCGCGGGTAGATGCCCTTCTCGACATAGGGGCTGAGAAAGCGACCCGCATCATCGCGGCTGACGCCCAGTGTCGTCTGCGTGAGATCGTTGGTGCCAAACGAGAAAAAGCGTGCTTCCTGCGCGATGTCGCCCGCCATCAGAGCCGCGCGCGGTAGCTCGATCATGGTGCCCACGATGTATTCGAGCGTGCGGCCCTTTTCGGCGAACACGGCCGCAGCGGTCTCGTCAACGAGCTTCTTGAGGATCGCCAATTCCTTCTTGGTCGCCACCAGCGGGATCATCACTTCGGGCACGGGCGCATCGCCCGAAGCCTCCGCCACGTCGCAGGCTGCCTCGAAGATCGCGCGCGCCTGCATCTCGTAGATTTCCGGGAACGTGATACCCAGACGGCAGCCGCGGTGGCCCAGCATCGGGTTCAGCTCGTGCAGTTCGCCCGCACGGCGCTGAAGCGTGTCAACCCCGATACCGATGGCTTCTGACAGTTCGGCGAACTCGGTCTCGCCCTGGGGCAGAAACTCATGCAGCGGCGGATCGAGCAGGCGGATGGTAACCGGGAGGCCGGCCATCACATCGAAAATCGCGTGGAAGTCGGCGCGCTGTTCAGGAAGAAGCTTTTCCAGCGCGGCGCGGCGACCAGCTGCGTCTTCGGCCAGGATCATCTGGCGCACGGCCGAGATGCGGCCTGCATCGAAGAACATGTGCTCGGTGCGGCACAGGCCGACGCCTTCGGCTCCGAACTGACGGGCCATCTTGCAGTCGGTCGGCGTCTCCGCGTTCGCGCGCACTTTCATGCGGCGGTGCTTGTCAGCCCACTCCATGAGCGTTCCGAAGTCACCCGCGAGTTCAGGCTCGATGGTGGGCACTTCACCCGCCATGATCTCGCCCGTCGCACCGTCCAGCGTGAGGACATCGCCTTCCTTGAGCTCACGATGGCCAATGCGCAGGGTGCGGGTCTTCATATCGATGGAGACGCTTGAGGCGCCCGAGACGCAGGGGCGGCCCATGCCGCGTGCCACGACAGCCGCGTGGCTGGTCATGCCGCCGCGCGCGGTCAGGATACCCTTCGCCGCGTGCATGCCGTGGATGTCTTCCGGCGAAGTTTCCACGCGCACCAGGATTACCGCTTCGCCCAATTCGTTGCGCTTTTCGGCCGTATCGGCATCGAGCACGATCTGGCCCGAGGCCGCGCCGGGCGAGGCCGGCAGGCCCTTGGCGAGAATGTCGCGCGGTGCTTCGGGATCGAGCGTGGGGTGCAGCAACTGGTCGAGCGCCATCGGGTCGACACGCTTGATCGCGGTGGCCTCGTCGATGAGTCCCTCGCCCACCATTTCGACTGCCATCTTGAGCGCGGCCTTGGCGGTGCGTTTGCCCGAACGAGTCTGTAGCATCCACAGCTTGCCCTGCTGGACGGTGAACTCGATGTCCTGCATGTCCGCGTAGTGCCTCTCAAGCAACTCGAACACGGCGGCGAGTTCGCCATAGGCCTTGGGCATCGCTTCTTCCATGGAAGGCGCGGTGGCGCCCGAGGCTTCGCGGGCGGCCTTGGTCAGGTACTGCGGCGTGCGGATACCGGCGACGACGTCCTCACCCTGCGCGTTGACGAGGTATTCGCCGTAATAGACCTTCTCGCCGGTCGCGGGGTCGCGCGTGAAGGCAACGCCGGTGGCCGAGGTCTCGCCCATGTTGCCAAAGACCATGGCCTGCACGTTGACGGCCGTACCCCAGTCACCCGGAATGTCGTTGAGACGGCGATAGACCTTCGCGCGGTCGGAATCCCAGCTGTCGAAGACGGCTCGGATCGCGCCCCAGAGCTGTTCATGTACGTCCTGCGGGAACGGCTTGCCCTGTTCCTCAGAGACAATCGCCTTGTACTGCGTGACAATGCCTCGCCAGTCGTCGGCCGACAGCTCGACGTCGTTCATGAAGCCGTTGTCTTCCTTAACGATTTCGAGCGCTTCTTCGAAGCGGCCGTGGTCAAGGCCCAAGACAACGTCCGAGTACATCTGGATGAAGCGGCGATAGGAATCCCAGGCAAAGCGGTCATCGCCCGAAACCTTGGCAAGGCCCTCGACCGTCTCGTCGTTGAGCCCCAGGTTGAGAACCGTGTCCATCATGCCCGGCATCGAAACGCGCGCACCCGAACGAACCGAGACGAGAAGCGGGTCGGCCGCATCGCCAAAGCTCTTGCCCACGGTCTTCTCGATGTGGGTCAGCGCTTCGGCGACGTCAGCGCGCAGCGCGTCCGAAAAGTCACCACCCTCGGCAAGATACTTTACGCATTCCTCAGTCGTGATCGTAAAGCCGGGCGGAACAGGAAGGCCAATGCCCGCCATTTCAGCAAGATTGGATCCCTTACCTCCCGTAATCACCTTGTCTTTTGCACGGGGGTCATCGTGTTTGACACCGCCGCCGAAGGTGTAGACCTGCCTCGTCATTGTATTGGCTTTCCTAATTACGTCCGGCCCTCCTCCAGGCCGAGCAAAAATACTAGCCTTCGATCCGGGAGAAGTCAGCCACTTTGTGCACTGCAGCGCGGAAACGGTCGAGGAGGCCCAACCGTTCCGTGCGCTTCGCCGGATCGCTGTCGTTTACGGTTACATCGTTGAAAAATGCGTCAATCGGAGCCCGCAGCGAGGCGAGCGCGGCCATCGCACCGGCGAAGTCCTCCGCCGCCACGTCGCTTTCCGCCTTCGGCGCTGCAGCGGCCAGCGCGTCCATCAGCGCCTGTTCGGCCGGTTCGGGCGTGTAGGACAGAGCTCCGCGCTGGGCGTAGATCTGCGCCATATCGGGATCGTCGACGTTCTCCATCGGATCCTCGTCGCCCGTGCGCGCGATGCGCTCATCGCCGGCAAACCCTTCCTTCCTGAGGATGTTGTTGGCGCGCTTGTAGCCCGCCAGCAGGTTTGCGCCATCGTCTGTTTGGACAAAGGCCTGGAGCGCGTGGACGCGGGCCAGCAGACGAACGAGATCATCTTCACCACCCAGCGCGAACACCGCGTCGATCAGGTCGTGGCGAACGCCCGCTTCCTTCTGCTGGACCTTGAGACGGTCGGCGAAGAATTCGAGGAGGTCACCTTTAGCAACCCCGAAACGCAGGTTGTTGTCAGTGATCAGGCGAATGACGCCCAGGGCAGAGCGGCGAAGTGCGAAGGGGTCCTTCGAGCCCGTGGGCTTCTCGTCGATTTCGAAGAAGCTGTGCAGCGTATCGAGCTTGTCTGCCAGCGCCACGGCCACCGAAACCGAAGCGGTGGGCACGTCATCGCCTGCGCCAACCGGCTTGTAGTGGTCGCGGATGGCGTCGGCGATTTCATCGCCCAGGCCTTCGGCGCGGGCGTAGTAGCCGCCCATCAGGCCCTGGAGTTCAGGGAACTCGCCGACCATTTCGGTAACGAGGTCGGCCTTGCACAGTTCGGCCGCCTTGCGGGCCAGCACGGGATCGCAGTTGGGTACAATACCCTCAGCGGCCAGCCATTCCGCCAGCTTGGCCACGCGCTCGACTTTGTCGGCAACCGTGCCCAGCTTTTCATGGAAAGTGATGCGGCCCAGCTTTTCGGCCTGCTTCGAAAGCGGCGTCTTGCGGTCCTGCTCCCAGAAGAAGCGTGCGTCGGACAGGCGTGCGGCGAGCACCTTGCGGTTGCCCGCAACGATGCCCTCGCCCCCGTCAACAGCGGCTATGTTCGCGGTGCACACGAAGGCGTCGGCGAGTTTGCCGTCCTTCTCGCACACGAAATACTTCTGATTAACGCGCGCGGTGAGCTGGATGGTTTCGGGCGGCACTTCGAGGAAGTCCTCGTCGAACCGACCCAGCAGCGGCACCGGCCATTCGGTGAGCCCTGCATTCTCGATCACGAGGCCCTCGTCCTCGACCAGCGTGAGGCCTGCGGCGCTAGCAGCTTCGGCGGCCTTGCTGCGGATGAGGTCCTGACGCTCGGCATGGTCGACAAGCACGTAGGCGGCGCGCAGCGTCTCGACGTAGGTGTCCGCGCCCGAAAGCGTGATCTCGCCCGGCGCGAGGAAACGGTGGCCCTTGGTGACGCGGCCCGAGGCGATACCCTCGACTGCGCATTCGACCAGTTCATCGCCCAGGATGGCGACGATGCCCGAGAGCGGGCGCACCCAGCGCAAGGATTCCGGGCTCAGCGAGGCGGCGCCCCAGCGCTGCGACTTGGGCCAGGGGAAGGCGCGGATGATCGCGGGGATGGCGTCGGCCAGCACGTCGGCCACGGCGCGGCCCGGCTTTTCGACGACCGCGAAGTAGGTGTCCTTGCCCTTGATGTCGCGGACTTCAAGCTGGTCTTTGTCCAGCCCCGTCTTGCGCAGGAACCCGGCAAGCGCCTGTTCGGGCGCGCTGGTGGCAGGGCCCTTGGTTTCCTCGCGCACGGCCTGGGTCTGAAGCGGCAGGCCCTTCGCGATCAGGGCAAGGCGACGCGGCGTCGAGTAGACGGTAATGCCGCCCACCGAAACGCCTGCATCCTGCATTTCCTTGCGGAAGAGCTTTTCCAGGTCCGCGCGTGCACCAGCCTGCATGCGGGCGGGAATTTCCTCGGAGCGCAGTTCAAGCAGAAAATCGTTCATCTTACGCACTCCACCCCGGGAAATCCTTTTCCCAGCGTTCCGCATTCACGCCGATGTGCGACGCGCAGGCCCCTTTGGCGAGATCGCGCACGCGGCCGATGTAGCTGGCGCGCTCCTGCACCGAGATCACGCCGCGCGCCTGCAGCAGGTTGAACAGATGGCTGGCCTCGATCGCCTGATCGTAGGCGGCGAGCGGGATCTTCGCCTCGATGCAGCGCTGGCTTTCCGCCTCGGCGGCCTTGAAGCCTGCGAACAAGGCATCGGTGTCGGCGATCTCGAAGTTGTACTTCGACTGCTGCTTTTCATTCTGGAGGAAGACGTCGCCGTAGGTCACGCCTTCGTTGTTGAACTTGAGGTCATAGACCCAGTCAACACCCTGGATGTACATCGCGAGGCGCTCCAGACCATAGGTCAGCTCGCCCGTCACCGGCTTGCAGTCAAATCCGCCGACTTGCTGGAAGTAAGTGAACTGCGTGACTTCCATGCCATCGCACCAGACTTCCCAACCCAGTCCCCAGGCGCCGAGCGTCGGGCTTTCCCAGTCGTCCTCGACGAAGCGGATGTCGTGAGCGAGCGGGTCGATGCCGATCTCGGCCAGACTTGCCAGATAGAGTTCCTGAAGGTTTTCCGGGTTCGGCTTCAGGACCACCTGGTACTGGTAGTAGTGCTGGAGACGGTTGGGGTTCTCTCCATAACGGCCATCGGTCGGACGGCGCGAGGGCTGCACGTAAGCCGCCTTCCAGGGTTCGGGCCCCAGCGAGCGCAGCGTCGTTGCCGGATGGAACGTACCCGCCCCCACGCGCATGTCGTAAGGCTGAAGGATCAGGCAGCCCTGCTTGCTCCAGTAATTGTGAAGCGTGAGGATCATGTCCTGAAAGCTGAGCGGCTCTTTCGCAGGCGTCGGCATGGGTAATCCGTCTTGTTCTTTTCGTGTCGAATGTGACGGCCCGCCTTTGGCGGATGGAGCTTGGCAAATCAACTGCGCTGCGCCCATTTCCTACCCAAGTGCGGGATTTGGGAAACAACCTGCCGTAGTATCCTTGTCGTACCGACACGATCGGACGGCCCCGCTCCTAGGAGGCGACCACACCAAATGCGGCCTTCTTTCGTACGATTATCCGATTTTCACCCTACCCGCGCACGCTGCGGCTCCCTATTCATGAGGCCACCATGCGTACACGTCTTCTTTCGCTCCCCGCCAGCCTTGCCCTTTGCGCGCTCGCCCTGCCCGCCCCGATCCGCGCGGAAGAGCCAGCCCCCCTCCCCGCCGAGACGGAGGTGCGACCGGTGCGTCCGGCGCTCTGGAAGGTCGCGGACGAGGACACTACGATCTGGCTGTTCGGCACGATCCATGTCCTGCCCGAAGCGGTGAATTGGAACAGCGGTGCAGTTGCACATGCCCTTGCCGCGTCGGATACGCTCGTCACCGAGGTTCCCATGGACGCACAGGCAAAGACGCAGGCCATCATGATGCGCCTCAGCCAGCGCGAGGACGGGAAGAACCTGCGCGACACGCTCTCGAGCGAGCACCGCGCGAGCTACGAAGCGACGCTTCGCAAGCTCGGCTTTCCCGTTGGCGCATTTGACCGTACCGACAACTGGTTCGCCGCATTGATGCTCTCGCTGCTCCCGCTCCAGATCGCAGGCTATGACCTCGCGCATGGTATCGACACGCAGATCTCCGAGATTGCCAAGGCGCGCGGCATGAACCACCAGGCGCTCGAAACGCCCGAGTACCAGCTTGGCCAATTCGAGAACCTCTCGCCCGAGACCCAGGAAACCTACCTTGCTGAAGTCATCGAGGGCCTGCCCACCATGGAGGCCGACATTACCGAGATGGTCGGTGCCTGGAAGGCCGGAGAGGCGCAGAAGCTCGCCGATATCCTGAACGAACAGGAAAGCGACCCGGCCATCCGCGAAGCGCTCCTCACCACGCGCAACCGCAACTGGACCGTTTGGCTGGAAGAGCGCCTTGAAACGCCGGGCGAAGTCTTCGTCGCGGTCGGCGCCGGACATCTGGCGGGCAAGGACAGCGTGCAGGAAATTTTGGCCCATGAAGGCATTACGGCCGAGCGCATTCAGTAAGGCGGCTCCAGATGCGCATGCTTCGCGGACTTCTTGCCCCCTGGCTGTTCGGGCTGGCGCTTGCCGCCTGCGGACCCGCCCCCCTTCCCGCAACCCCGGCCTTGTGGGCCGTGCACGATCAAGCCGGCCAGGAGGGCTGGCTGTTCGGTACGATCCACAGCGCGCCCGCACCACTTGATTGGCGCAGCGACACAATCGACGGAGCGCTAACTAAGGCCGGTGCGATCATGGTCGAAGTTGGCAACCTGCGGGACGATGCCGCTGTTGCAGCCACCTTCGCGCGCCTTGCGCGAGGCGAGAACGAACCTCCGCTGAGCACCCGCGCCTCAACCGATGACCGGGAGGCACTGAAGGCGCTCATGGACAAGGCCGGCTATGCCGACGGGCAGTTTCGCAAGGTCGAGACCTGGGCGGCGGCGCTAACGCTGGCGCGCAACTCCGAAGACAGCAGCGATGCCGCAAATGGCGTCGATCGCGCAGTGCTGGAGGCGGCGGGCGGGCGCCCCGTCCTTGAACTGGAGGGGGCCGAGGCGCAGCTTGGGATATTCGACGCCCTTCCCGAACGCGAGCAGCGCGACCTTCTGGGCGCCGTTGCTCATGAAGCCGCCTCCCCGGATGGCGCCGACCTTCTCAAAGGCTGGCGCACGGGCGACATCACGGCGCTTGAAGCCGAGACGCGCCGGGGACTACTCGCTGATCCGGAACTGCGCGAGGCGCTCTTTACAACCCGCAACGCGGTGTGGACCGGCAAGATCGCCGATGCCGTGCGCGAAGGCCGACGCCCGTTCGTCGCCGTGGGAGCTGCGCACATGGTCGGCCCAGACGGACTCGTTGCCCAACTCGAGCACGCAGGGTTCACCGTCAAGCGCCTGCAATAGCACTTGCCTTTCCCCGCCGTTGCGCATAAGGGCCCAGCCTTCTGCCATGGTCATCCCTGGAGGCGTGGCAGACGCGTAGGGTCGATGGTCGGTCTTGCGCTGATATTTTATCCAGTTTTCGAAAGGCACGTACCATGAGCGATACGCTTACCCTGCCGGCCGAGACGCGCGATCGGGCAGGCAAGGGAGCCTCCCGCGCCCTGCGTCGCGAAGGCCGTACTCCCGCCGTGATCTATGGCAACAAGGAAGATCCGATTGCCATCCACGTCGAGGAAAAAGAGCTGATCCGTCAGCTCGGCACCGGTCACTTCTTCAACTCGATCGTCGAGGTCGAGATCAACGGCAAGAAGGTGCGCACGCTCCCCAAGGACGTTGCCCTTGACCCCGTCACGGACTTCCCGCTTCACGCCGACTTCCTGCGTCTCTCGAAGAACGCCACCGTGCATGTCAACGTGCCCGTCGCGTTCGCCAACGAAGAGCTGTCGCCGGGTCTGAAGCGTGGCGGCGTTCTCAACATCGTTCGCCACGAGCTTGAGCTGGTCTGCCTCGCGGACAAGATCCCCGACGAGATCCTGATCGACGTCACCGGCTTCGACGTCGGTGAATCGATCCACGCCAGCCACGTGACGCTGCCCGCTGGTGTCGAGCAGGCGATCACGGACCGCGACTTCACCATCGCGACGATCGCGGCGCCCTCGGCTCTCAAGAGCGAAGAAGGCGACACGACCAAGAGCGAAGGCGAAGGCGAAACCGCCGAGTAATCGCCTCACGACAAGTTCAGGCCCTTTCCGCCCCGGCCACCGGTGCGCGGAAAGGGCCTTTTCTTTTGGACGCTTGCGCGCCACTAAGCGCGCGCCCAGGACAGACCGAAAGGACAGGTAATGGCGACGCAACTGTGGGTGGGCCTTGGCAACCCGGGACCGCAATATGCAATGCAGCGGCACAACGTGGGCTTCATGGCCCTCGACACGATTGCCGACGTACACCGGTTCGGCCCTGTCCAGAAGAAATTTCAGGGCTGGCTCCAGGAAGGTCGGCTAGGGATCGACAAAATCCTGCTGCTGAAGCCTGCCACCTTCATGAACGAGAGCGGCCGCTCGGTGGGAGAGGCGATGCGCTTCTACAAGCTCACCCCCGACGCCCTTACCGTCTTCCATGACGAGCTCGACCTTGCCCCGTTCAAGGTCAAGGTGAAGCAGGGTGGCGGCCATGCCGGGCACAACGGCCTGCGCTCCATCGGCCAGCATCTGGGGCCCGACTACCGCCGCGTGCGCCTGGGCATCGGACATCCCGGCCACAAGGACCGGGTGACCGGGTATGTACTGGGCAACTATGCCAAGGTCGAGATCAACCCGCTCGCCGACATGCTCGGGGCGATTGCCGCCGAGGCAGGTTGGCTTGCCGAAGGAAACGATCCACGCTTCATGAGCGAGATTGCCCTGCGCCAGCAAGCCTGATTTCTGTCGAGTTAGCTTACAGTTGGGTAATTGAGTTAGTTATATTAACCACTAACTTTGGCTGAAAACTGCAATTGGCACAGCAATTGCGAACATTGAGGCACATCTCAAATTTACAGGGGATACGTCAAGATGCTTCGCAAGACTCTCAATACTCTCGCTATTTCCACTGCACTTTCGGTCGCCTTCGCCACCCCTGCGCACGCCACCTTCTTCTGGTGGCCGACATCCTCGGGCGGCACCCACTCGCACTACTGCGATTGCGGTCACTCGGGTGGCTCGACCATGTGCGGTGGCAGCACCTCGACGACCTCCGGTGGCACCACCACCACCTCGGGAGGGACCACGACCACTTCGGGCGGCACCACCACCACGACCTCGGGTGGCACGACCACCACTTCGGGCGGCACGTCCGGCGGCTCGTCGGGCGGCACCGACGTTCCCGAACCCGGCATGCTGGGCATGATGGGCCTCGGCCTCATCGGTCTTGCCTATGCGCGCCGCCGCAAGCGCCGGCTCGCCTGAGCCAGCGCACCATAAACCTGACGCGCGCCCACGCCCATCACGGGCGCGCATGCAGGACATCGGGTAAGCGTGTCGCCATTCCCGTTGGCGGATGAACGCAGCCCCGAAAGGCCGTCGAAGGTTCAGCTTTCGGCGGCCTTTGCCTTCGCTAGCGAACGGGAAACGGCCGTGTTTCCGGGATCGGCTTTCGCAGCTGACCGCAGCAGTTCCCGCGCCTTTTCGAGTTGCGTTCCACCTTCCAGGCGCACAAGCCCGGCCACATAGATGCAATCGGGGTTGTCGGGAGCCTGCGCCATTGCCCGGTCAGCATAGCCAACGGCGCTCTCGACCTGACCCAGGTGCATGTGGGCCAGGGCAAGGCGGCGCAGTACCTCGGCATCTCCTGTACCTGAAAGCATGGGCTGGTAGATCGCGACTGCCCTTGCCCACTCCTGCCGGGCCATGGCCCGTGCGCCGTCCTCGATACGCGCCTGCGCGGCCTTGAGCCGTGCCGGTTCGAGCCGCGCCGCCAGCGCTGCGGCTTCGGGCGCCCCCACCGCGTCGGCCGCCTGGCGTGCGGCATTGATGGCTTGAGGCCCAGCCAGCGGGCTCATCGCAAGCGGTCGCAAGGTTTCCCAGGCATCACCGGGATTGCCGGTCTCGATCTGCGCGATCCCCAGCATGAGCTTCGAATAGGGATTGCCCGGAAGTGCCAGCGAGGCTCTCTGGAATATCACGCGTGCCTGTTCGGCATGGCCAAGGCGCAGCAGCGCCTCCCCATAACTCAGGCTGAGCGGTGAGCCCGGCTCGAGCTGCGCCTCGCGCGCCTGCAAGGTAGTCCGGATCGTCTCCCACTCGCCCTTCTCGGAGAGAAGCTGTATCCGCATCGCCTCGATCTCGGGCGTCGCACCCAGGTGCTTGCGCGCGCTCTCGATCACCTTCATGGCCGCGCCGACATCACCCGCGATGTCGTACTGGTTGGCCAGCGCCACACGCGGTGGCGCGCGGTCGGGATAGGCATCCACCACCTTGCGGAACGCGGTAATGGCGGCCTCGGTCTGGCCTCGCGCAGCCGCGAGATCCCCGGCCAGCACGAGCGTTTCGTAAGCCCCCGCATCGCGCGCGGCCATCCGGTGGCGAATCACCTCAGCCGCGTCGAACTGGCCTTCCTGCAAACGAAAACGCGCATAGGCCTCGGCAAGGCGGATGCCGCTGCCCTGCTCCATTCCGGCTTCAAACGCGGCAATAGCGGCCTCGCGTCGGTCAAGCGCCAGGTTGGCCTCGGCGCGTACGCGGGCGGCATCTTCGCCCTGCGCGGCACCCAGACGCTCGAGTGCCTCGGCAGGCCGTCCACGCAGCAGTGCGATCTCCGCCTTCAGGACAGAGAGACCAGCTCCTCCTCCGACCTGTTCCAGGCGACGAAGCGCACCTTCCGCACCATCGGGATCACCGAGGCCCAGGTAAGCGCGCGCCAGAACTTCGAGCATGGCCGAATTGCCCGGATCCTCCTGCAAGGCCGACGCGACTTCGACACGTGCCTGATCGAAATCCTCCCGTGCCAGGCTATCCTGCGCCTTTCCAAGGAGGGTCTCGGGGCTGTCGCCACACGCGACGAGTAGCGAAAGGACCACGAAGGGCAACGCGAAGCGGGCAAGGGATCGGCTCATGGCATGCTGCCTAGCGAGAAGCCCTGAACTTTCCGTTATGCGCACGTCCATGATCACCTGTTGTGCATTTCCTGACGCGAAATGCACTGCAAAAACTGGCCAAGAGGGCGCTGCGGCGCTATGGGCAGCCAAATTTTCATACCGGAGTAGATAATGGGTTTCCGTTGCGGAATCGTGGGCCTGCCCAATGTCGGCAAGTCAACCTTGTTCAATGCGCTCACCGAGACGCAGGCTGCCCAGGCTGCCAACTATCCCTTCTGCACGATCGAGCCCAACGTGGGGCAGGTCGGCGTTCCCGATCCGCGCCTCGACAAACTGGCCGAAATCGCGGGATCGGCCAAGATCATTCCGACCCAGCTTTCGTTCGTGGACATCGCTGGGCTGGTGCGCGGCGCCTCGAAGGGCGAAGGCCTCGGCAACCAGTTCCTGGGCAATATCCGTGAAGTCGATGCAATTATCCACGTGCTGCGCTGCTTCGAGAACGACGACATCCAGCACGTCGACAATAAGGTCGACCCGATTGCGGATGCCGACACGGTCGAAACCGAGCTCCTGCTCTCCGACCTTGAAAGCCTCGAAAAGCGAGTGCCCGCGGCCCAGAAGCGCGGCGCGAGCGGTGACAAGGAAGCCAAGATCGCCGCCTCGGTCCTGGGCCAAGCGCTTGACCTCCTGCGCGAAGGCAAACCAGCCCGCCTCACCGAACCCAGGGATGAAGAAGAAGCCCGCGTCTTCCGTCAGGCCCAGCTCCTGACCGCGAAGCCCGTCCTTTACGTCTGCAACGTTGAGGAAGAGGCCGCCGCCAAGGGCAACGAATTCTCGCAGCGTGTTTTCGAGAAGGCCGCTGCCGAAGGCGCGACCGCGGTCATCGTCTCGGCCGCCATCGAGGCCGAACTTGTCGGCATGGACAAGGAAGATCGCGGCATCTTCCTTGAGGAAATGGGCCTTGCCGAAGCGGGCCTGGCGCGCATCATCCGCGCTGGCTATGAGCTTCTTGAACTGCTGACCTTCTTCACGGTCGGCCCCAAGGAAGCGCGCGCCTGGACCGTCCACAAGGGCGCTAAGGCTCCAGAGGCCGCAGGCGAAATCCACTCCGACATGCAGCGCGGCTTCATCCGCGCCGAGACCATAGCTTTCGACGATTTCGTCGCACTCGGCGGGGAAGCCGCGGCCAAGGAACAGGGCAAGCTGCGCCAGGAAGGCAAGGAGTACGTTGTCCACGACGGCGACGTCATGCACTTCAAGTTCAACGTCTGATCCAGACCCCACTCCAACTCGCATCCCGCCCCCCTCGTCATGAGGGGGCGGGGCAGGTTCGGCACTAAACGCAGGCCCATGCGTTGCCCTTGTAACCCCCTTAACGAGTTGCGAGGAACACGCTCCCCATGATCGACCGGTCCGAAAAGATCGTCTGGCTCGCCCGCCTGGGCTTCGTGGCGCGCGGCGTAGTCTATGCGCTGCTGGGCTATCTTGCCCTGTCGAGCTCCTCGACGCAGACGGTAAGGTCCGGCCAGTCCGGTGTCCTTGGCTACATCCAGGATATCCCGGGCGGTGTCCCTATTCTCTTCGCGGCCTCTGCCGGACTTCTGGGCTATGCCCTGTTCCGGTTCTCCTCGGCCGTTCTCGACATCGAAAACCGCGGAACCGACGCCAAGGGCATCGCCACGCGCACCGGACACCTTTGCAGCGGCGTGATCCACCTCGGCCTTGCCTGGTCAGCGCTCCAGTTCGCCATCGGCAGCAAGCAAAGCGCAGGCGACCGCACGCACGACATGGCCTCGACCGCACTTGGTTTCGAGCTGGGAGCTCTTGCCCTTGCCATCGCAGGTGTCGCGCTGGTGACCGGGGCCCTCTTCCAGGCGCGCGAAGCGATTACGCTCGGCTTCATGAAGTGGGTTTCCTCCCGCGCGCCCACTTGGACTTGCTGGCTCGGCCGTGCCGGTTATGCCGCCCGCGCGGTGGTCTATCTTCTCATCGGATGGTCGCTGCTGCGCTCGGCTTGGTCCGAAAACAGCTCCGAGGCGCGCTCGGTAGGCGGGGCCATCCTCGACCTGCGCGAAATGGGCGCGGTCCACACAGCAGTAGCCACCGGTCTCCTGCTGTTCGGGCTCTTCAGCCTCATTATCGCGCGCTACCGCATCATTCCCGATCCGGGCCGCAAATTCCAAGCGGCCCGCCAAGCCTTGAGTTGAACCGTCATGCCCCATCCCAACCAAAACGCCGTCCTCTACCGCATGGTGATGGACAAGCACATCTGCCCCTTCGGCCTTAAGGCCAAGCACCTCCTGGAACGTAAGGGCTACAACGTCGAGGACCATTGGCTTCAGACCCGTGAGCAGACGGACGCCTTCCAGCAAAAGCACGATGTCAAGACGACGCCGCAGATCTTCATCGCCGGGCAGCGCATCGGCGGATATACGGACCTGCGTGAATTCCTGGATATGGACGTGCCGGACGCGGACCGAAAAAGCTACACGCCCGTCCTGGCTGTCTTCCTGACCGCCGCGGCACTCGCAATTGCGAGCAGCTGGGCAATCCTTGGCACCGCGATGACCGTCCTGACGGCCGAGTGGTTCGTCTCGATCGCGATGATGCTGCTCGCCATGCTCAAGCTTCAGGACGTTGAGCAGTTCTCGACGATGTTCCTGGGCTACGACCTTCTGGCCCGGCGCTACGTGCCCTACGCCTATGCCTACCCCTTCCTGGAATGGACGGCAGGCGCGCTGATGACAGCGCATGTCCTGCCCGTCATCTCGATCCCCGTGGCGCTCGGCATCGGTAGCGTGGGTGCAGCCTCGGTCTTCTATGCGGTCTACATCCAGAAGCGCAAGCTAAAGTGTGCCTGCGTGGGCGGCTCGGCGAACGTGCCACTGGGCTTCGTCTCGCTCACCGAGAACCTGTTCATGGTCGGCATGGCGATCTGGATGCTGGCAAAGACCACCGCCCTGTAACTCGAAACTAGTCCGATTCCGGCGGCGTGCAGTCTATCATGCCGTCGGCCATGAAGGCTACCCGCTCCTGCGCATCATGAAGCATGATGCGTGCGGGCCAATTGACGGCATCCCCGCCCGTCTCATGGTCGGGCAAGCGGATGATATCCAGCCAATTTTCAAGACCTGTGTACGTCGAATGCGCGCCTCCCGGCAGCTCCGCACTCGTCGTACGCGCGGCATAGCGGTCAAGATCAGGCGGCACGATCATGAAGCCCTCGTCCGGCCCCGCAACAAAAATCGGGTCCTTGTCGCCCTTGGCCGTAAAGCGGCAGCCGCGATGCGACAGGCCATAGCGCTCCATGTCCACGCCAGCTATGGGCTGAGGGATGATTGGCTCGAACGGGGCCTTGCTCATCTCCTTGACCATCGCGATATCCTTGGCCGAATCAGCCCTCTTCTCGGCAACGGTCGCTTCGGAACCGCACCCGGCCAGCACCGCAACCAGCGCCAGCCCCATCCATCTTGCGTGCATCACTTTCGCCCGAACAGTTTCTCGATATCTGCGTGAGCCAGCTTAACCCACGTAGGGCGTCCATGGTTGCATTGGCCCGAGCGCGGCGTGTGCTCCATTTCACGCAGCAGCGCATTCATCTCGGCCACCGAGAGCGTGCGTCCAGCGCGAACCGATCCATGGCAGGCCATCGTCGCGAGCACGAGATCGAGCCGCTCACCCAGTAGCAAGGCATCGCCGTTCTTGGCCAGATCGTCGGCCACATCGCGCACCAGCGCCTCCGCGCTCGACTTGCGCAGGACAGAGGGGATCGCCCGCACCAGCATAGCCCCGGGACCGAAGCGTTCGAGCACGAGGCCGAAACGCGCCAGGTCGTCCAGCTTTTCCTCCAGTGCGTCGCACGCGACTTCTTCCAGTTCGACGACTTCGGGAAGAAGCAGCGCCTGGCTACGGTTCATCGCCTCTTCCGCGCCGGCGGCCTTGAGCCGTTCGAGGACGAGACGTTCGTGCGCAGCGTGCTGATCGACGATGACAAGCCCGTCTTCCGCTTCGGCCACGATGTAGGTGTTCGATATCTGCCCACGCGCAACGCCCAGCGGGTAGCGCAGCGCCTCTTCCTCAGCCGCATCGGGCTCTTGCGATAGGGCTTCGGCCCGGCCCGAGGGCTGCGCCATAACGTCAGCCTCGTAAGCGCGCCAGGCAGCGGCACCCTCAGCCACCCGCCCTGCCCCGCCGCCACTCGGGAAGGAGGGGCGCTGGGGAGCGTATTCGCGCGCAAAGAGCGAACCAATCGAGGGCGCGGGCTCGGCACTGCGGCCTGGTGCTGCCGGCTCGACCTGCCAGCTACCCATAGCGTTCGCCGAGGGCGGCTGCGCGCTCTTCTGGCCCGCCGCTTCAAGGGCGTGGCGCAATGCGCCGACAAGGAAACCGCGGATAAAGGCCGGGTCCCGAAACCGAACTTCGGTCTTGGCCGGATGAACATTGACGTCCACTTCCTCGGGCGGGATCGAGAGGAAAAGGGCCAGTACAGCATGACGATCGCGGGCCAGCATGTCGGCGTACGCGCCGCGCACGGCGCCTGTCAGCAGACGATCCTTTACGGGGCGGCCGTTGACGAAAAGGTACTGGTGATCGGCAACACCGCGGTTGTAGGTCGGCAGCCCTGCAACGCCCGTCAGGTGGGCGTTACCCCGCTCGGAGTCAATGAGGACGCCGTCCTCGGCGAGCTCGCGCGCCGCGAGGCGAGCCACGCGCGAGGCAAGCTCTTCGTCGGGCTGAACCGCGATAACCCGGCGCCCGTCGTGTTCGAGGACGAAACCGATGTCGGGCCGCGCCATCGCGAGGCGGCGCACCACGTCCTGGCAGGCGGCGTATTCGGAGCGCGGCGTGCGCAGGAACTTGCGGCGGGCAGGCACCTTGCCGAACAGGTCCTCCACCCGAATACGGGTTCCGGGCGGGAGCGCCGCAGGACCATCCTCGGTCACCACGCCATGATCGGTCACCCGCTTCCAACCCTCGTCCGCACCGCGCGGGCGGCTCTCGATGGTGAGGCGCGCGACCGAGCCGATGGAAGGTAGCGCCTCGCCGCGGAAGCCCAGTGTGGAGACCATCTCGATGTGTTCGTCGGGAAGCTTGGAGGTCGCGTGGCGCTCCAGCGCCAGCGCCATTTCGTCGGGATGCATGCCGCAGCCATCGTCGGTGACCTCAATCATGTCGAGCCCGCCCGAGGCGATGCGCACGGTGACCTGCGTGGCACCTGCGTCCACAGCATTCTCGACCAGCTCCTTGAGCGCCGAGGCCGGGCGCTCGACAACCTCACCGGCGGCAATGCGGTTGACGAGATGTTCGGGCAAACGGCGAATCGTGGGCATGGAATTCCTGAATTTCCGGAGAATTTACGGTGACTGCACGCGCATAATCAGAAGACTTGCGCACAAGGGCACCCCCAGGCCTTGAAACTAACGACGAAGCGCCGGGATTTCGAGACGGATCCCGGAGGAAACCCACCGAAAATTGACACAAATTTTTGGCCTTTCGCGAATCGATGGTTTAAGGGAGCCTTTCTCTTGCAAAACAGACTTTCGCAGGCACGCTTCTGGCAACGCCCCGCGACTGGAAATCATACGGATAATAGATGGCTGGCCCCTTCTCGCGATTCTTCAAACTCGGCTCTCAGGACATGGCGATCGACCTGGGTACCGCGAACACGCTCGTTTACGTGCAGGACCGCGGCATCGTTCTGAACGAGCCCTCGGTCGTGGCGATCGAGACCATGAACGGCGTGAAGAAGGTCAAGGCGGTCGGCGACGACGCCAAGCTGATGATGGGCAAGACGCCCGACAACATCGAGGCCATCCGCCCGCTTCGCGACGGCGTCATCGCCGACATCGAAATCGCCGAAGAGATGATCAAGCACTTCATCCGTAAGGTGCATGGCAAGTCCAATCTCTTCCGCTACCCCAAGATCGTGATCTGCGTGCCCTCGGGTTCGACCTCGGTTGAGCGCCGCGCCATCCGCGATGCCGCCAGCAACGCTGGCGCGCGTGAAGTCTTCCTGATCCTGGAGCCCATGGCCGCCGCAATCGGGGCCGACATGCCTGTAACCGAACCGGTCGGTTCGATGGTCGTCGACATCGGCGGAGGCACCACAGAGGTCGCCGTACTCTCGCTGCGCGGCCTTGCCTACACCACCTCCGTGCGCGTGGGCGGCGACAAGATGGACGAGGCGATTGTCTCCTACGTACGCCGTCACCACAATCTTCTGATCGGCGACGCCACGGCGGAACGCATCAAAAAGGACTACGGCATCGCCGTCATGCCCGAGGATGGCGCGGGTGAGACGATCCACATCAAGGGCCGCGACCTCGTCAACGGTGTACCCAAGGAAATCTCGATCACGCAGGCCAATGTCGCCGAAGCGCTGGCCGAACCCATCGGGGCGATCATCGAAGGTGTGCGCATCGCGCTTGAGAACACCGCGCCCGAACTAGCGGCCGACATCGTCGACCAGGGCATCGTCCTGACCGGCGGCGGGGCGCTCATTCGTGGCCTCGACGATTACCTGCGCGAGGAAACCGGCCTTCCCGTCAGCGTTGCCGAGGACCCGCTGTCCTGCGTCGCGCTCGGCACCGGCCGCGCGATGGAAGATTCTGTGTACCAGGGCGTGCTGATGTCCGCCTGATCCACCGCCGGGGCGAAGGGTGTACAGAGCGCCCCTCGCCCGTTGATTAATGCAATACCCGGAGCCTCTCCCCCGGGAGAGGCCCGGCTCGACTTGGAGTGCAGGGCGCATGGCGCCGCCGGCAAGCAAGCGCTCCGGATATTCCCGCAGAGCGCAATTTTCTTCGTTTCTCAGCCATACCGCAGGCGTGGTGGGCGTGGTCATCGGGCTTGTCCTGATCGTGATCTCGGCCGTTAATCCTAGCAGTTTCCAGAGCTTGCGCGCGATTGCCGCCGATGCGACCGACCCGGCCGCCGAAGCGACCGCAAAGGGGCGCAGCTTCGGTGACAACGTGCTGAACAGCGTTACCGGCTTCTTCAAGATGGGAAGCCGCCACGCGAAGCTCGAAAAAGAGCTCGCGATCGCGAAGTCGCGCTTGGTCGAGGCCGAAGCCATTGAGGCCGAGAACGCGCGCCTCAAGGACATGCTCAAGCTCACCCGCACGCGCAAGGACGTGGTTGCGGTTGCCACCCTGACCGCTTCAACCCCGTCGAGCACGCGCCGCTTCGCGACGCTCGGTGTCGGGCGCAACAAGGGCCTGGAAAAGGGCATGCCGGTTCGCTCCGCGCGCGGACTCATTGGCCGCGTGCTCGAAGTGGGACAGACCAGCGCCCGCGTCCTTCTCATCACCGACACCGAAAGCCTTGTTCCGATCCGCCGCACCAAGGATGGCGTGGCAGGCTTTGCGCAAGGCCAGGGCGATGGCACCTTGCGGGTGCGCTTGGTGAATCTGGGCATCAACCCGCTCAAGAAGGGCGATGTCATCGTCTCCTCGGGCGCTGGCGGGCTCTACCGCCCAGGCACGCCGATGGCCGTCCTCACCGAAATCCTGCGCGACGGCGCCATTGCCCGCGTGATCAGCAACCCGACCGATGCCGACTATGTGCTCGTCGAAAGGGCCTGGGCCCCCGAGGCACCGCCGGTTGAAGCCCCTGCGGAGAAGCCCTAGTGCTCGAAGGCCCCACGACGCGCCGCGACGATGGGCCGCGTCCAAAGATCAACCGGGCCCCCTCCCCGATCCTGGCCCAGGTCGTGCCCTGGCTATCGGTGGTGCTAGCCACGATCGTGCCGACCTGGTTCGTGATCGCCTCGGCTCCGATGTTCCCCCCATTCGGGTTCCTGACCTTCCTCGCGTGGCGCCAGCTGCGCCCAGGGCTCCTGCCACTGTGGGCGGGCCTGCCGCTCGGCCTTGTCGACGACCTGTTTTCGGGCCAACCCTTCGGTTCCGCCGTTCTTCTGTGGTCGCTCGCGGCCATCGCTATCGACAATCTGGAAGAGCGCTTCCCCTGGCGCAATTTCGCCACTGAATGGCTGGTAGCCACCAGTCTCA
The DNA here is from genome assembly GCF_008107685.1 of Novosphingobium sp. BW1. Lineage (GTDB taxonomy): Bacteria > Pseudomonadota > Alphaproteobacteria > Sphingomonadales > Sphingomonadaceae > Novosphingobium. Next base: position 159,716 of record NZ_VIRF01000058.1, on the reverse strand, counting down.
TCACCCTTTACATTCTGGGCAGCTATCTCCTCTCTAATTTGGTCGCCGCCAATGCCCCCATTCATGTCGTGGTGCCTCAACTCGTGATCTCGATCTTCGCCTACCCCCTCATCGGACGCCTGGTTGCCGCTCTTGACCGCCTGCGCCTGACAGCGGTGCGGATCTCCCGATGAAATTCCGTTTTCGCCGCGCCAAGCCCAAGCCCCACATTTCCAACGGCATCCTGCGCAACAGTTTCGACCGGCGCACCATCGTGCTCGGCTCGGTTCAGGGCGGGGTGGCCTGCCTTCTGGCCGCACGCTTGGGCTACCTCGCCATATTCGAGAACGAGAAGTACCAGCTCGAAGCCGAGAGCAACCGCGTCAACCTGTCGCTGATCGCGCCGCGTCGGGGCTGGATCCTCGACCGCCACGGCACTCCGCTCGCCTCCAACCGCGCCGATTTTCGCGTCGACGTGATCCCCGAGCGCATGCACGACAAGGCGGAGACCGTCACGATGCTGGGAGATCTGCTCGACCTCACGCCGGTCGCGCGCCAGGATCTACAGGACAAGCTCGAGGACGCCCGTGGCTTTGCCCCGGTGCAGGTCGCAAGCGGCCTCGACCTCGACCGCTTCTCGGCTGTCAGCGTACGACTGCCCGAGCTGCCCGGCGTAGTTACCCAACGTGGTTACTCGCGCTATTACCCCGACGGCGTGAACGTGGGCCACCTTATCGGTTATGTCGGCGCAGCCTCGGCCGAGGAGTACGAGAAGGACCGAGATCCGCTACTCCTGACGCCGGGCTACAAGGTCGGCAAGGACGGCCTGGAGAAGGTATTTGAGAAGGAATTGCGCGGAAAACCGGGCGCCCGGCGCACCGAAGTCACCGCGCGCGGACGCATCATCCGCGACCTCGAGACCCGCGACGACATTCCCGGTGACACTGTCAAGCTGACCATCGATGCGGGCCTGCAGTCCTATGCCGCGCGGCGCATCGGCACCGAGTCCGGCTCGGTCGTTGTCATGGACTGCCGCAACGGCGACATCCTGACGATGGCCTCGATGCCCAGCTTTGATCCTAACAGCTTTTCCGACGGCATCGGCCGTCTGGAATGGAAGATGCTGTCGGACGATGACCATGTGCCGTTGCGCAACAAAGCCCTTCGCGGACTCTACCCGCCGGGCTCCACCGTCAAGCCGATGGTCAGCCTGGCCTTCCGCGAAGCAGGCCTGGACCCGAACGAAACCGTATATTGCGGCGGTGGTCTGCGCGTGGGCAACCGCGTGTTCCACTGCTGGAACCGGCGTGGCCACGGCCAGGTCGACATGGCCAAGGGCATCTACCAGAGTTGCGACGTCTATTTCTACGCGATGGTACAGCGCATGGGCATGGACGTTATTGCCGCGATGGCACGCAAGCTGGGCTTGGGCCAGGAGTTTGACCTGCCCGTCGTCGGCCAGTCCTACGGGACGGTGCCGGACCCGGCCTGGAAGCTGCGCAAGTACGAGCGCGAGTGGCAGACCTTCGATTCGGTGAACGCCACCATCGGCCAAGGCTACTTCCTCGTGAACCCGCTTCAGCAAGCGGTCATGGCCTCGCGCATTGCGAGCGGCCTCAACCTGCAGCCGCGTCTGATCCATACTGGAAAGCCCCAGCACGCCGAATCGCTGGGGATCCCACAGGACCACCTCGACTACGTCCACAAGGCCATGTCGGACGTGGTCAACGGACCGGGTACCGCGCACCGCGCCGCCCTGCCGATGAAGGACGTGCTTCTGGCCGGCAAGACGGGCACCGCCCAGGTCGTCAGTCTCAGCGTTTCGAACGGCAAGACGGGTCCGTTCAAGTACCGCGACCATGGCCACTTCATTTGCTTCGCGCCCTGGGACAAGCCCCGCTACGCCTGCGCCGTAGCCATCGAGCACGGCGGCGGTTCCGGAGCCGCCTACCCCATCGCGCGCGACGTGATGACCTACTTGTGGGACAAGGAGGCCGCGATGGAGCGCCTCACCGAATATGAGAGCCAGTGGGGCGGCACGGCACAGGAGCGCGCCGATTCGCGCTACGCCTCCTATGTCCAACAGTACGGCGTTTCGGCTCCCAAGGTCTCGACCGAACAGGAAGCTGAGGCCGTGCGCGACGCTGAAAACACGCAGAACCAGCCCCAGCCCATCATGAGCGAAGCCCAGAGCCCCCGCCCCGAACCGGTTGCTTCGTCTAGCGCGAACGCGTCGCCGGATACGACTGACGCCGCGTCTGGCAGCGCGACCAGTACCGGGCAGTCCACGCAATGAACCTGATGAACCTGCCTGCGGTCTTTGCACGCCAGCCATGGATCGTGCTCATACCGCTCTTCGCGCTCGTGGGCCTGGGCGGCGCCGTACTCTATTCGGCGGCAGGGGGCAGCCTGCACCCCTATGCGCAAAGCCATGTCCTGCGTTTCGGCCTGTTCCTGGTGATGGCCTTCGTCATCTCGATGTTTAGCCGCAATTTCTTCCGGATCATGGCCTACCCGACCTACGCCCTGATAATGATGCTGCTTGTGCTGGTGGAATTGGTCGGGGCTGTTGGCATCGGCGTCGGTAGCGGCAGCCAGCGCTGGCTAGACCTCGGCTTCATGACGCTGCAGCCGTCCGAGCTGATGAAGCCGGGTATCGTCCTCGTCCTGGCCAAGTTCTACGAGACCCTACCCGCGCCCCTAACCCGCAGCTGGCGCGGCCTCGTCCCGGCCTGCATCCTGATCGGCATTCCAGCTCTTTTCGTGCTGATCCAGCCCGATCTGGGTACGGCGCTCGCGATCTGCTTTGGCGGCGTCGTCATCATGTTTCTCGCAGGGCTCCCTATCAGCTGGTTCATCGGCGCAACGGTTCCGCTGATCGCTATCGTCCCCGCCGCCTTCTTCTTCGTGCTCCATGACTACCAGAGGAAGCGCGTCCTGACGCTGTTCGACCCCGAGGCAGATCCGCAAGGCGATGGATACCACATCATCCAGTCCAAGATTGCGATCGGATCGGGCGGCGTGTTAGGCAAGGGATTCGGCAACGGTTCGCAGAGTCATCTGCAATATCTCCCCGAGGCCCATACCGACTTCGTCTTCGCAACCATGGCCGAGGAATGGGGGATGGTGGGGGGGCTCTTCGTGATTGCGGTCTTCGCTATCATCCTGGGCTGGGGGCTTCGCGTGGCAGCCAAGGCTCCGGACCGCTTCTCCAGCCTGCTCGCAGCCGGAATGAGCACGACGATCTTCTTTTATGTAGCCATCAATCTGATGATGGTGATGGGGATGGCACCCGTCGTTGGCATCCCGCTCCCGTGGATGAGCCATGGCGGGACCTCGATGCTCACCAACATGATCTGCCTGGGCGTTCTGCTCGCCGTAAACCGCTGGAACCGTGGGCCTTCGTCGCTCAGTTGAAAAAATTTTGAGTTTTCTCTTCCCTTCCTCGAATGAGCCTGTATAGGAGCCACTCCGCCGCCGAATCGGCGAAGCCAAGCGGCTTCCGACCGGCTCACGGCAGAAGGCTAAAAGTGGACGCATAGCTCAGTTGGTAGAGCAGCTGACTCTTAATCAGCGGGTCCTTGGTTCGAGCCCAAGTGCGTCCACCAAGCCTTATTACCAGCCACTCTTCGGGGTGGCCCCTTCGTGGGGACGCATAGCTCAGTTGGTAGAGCAGCTGACTCTTAATCAGCGGGTCCTTGGTTCGAGCCCAAGTGCGTCCACCACACCTTTACCAACCATCCTTCGAAGGATGGCCCTCTCATGGGGACGCATAGCTCAGTTGGTAGAGCAGCTGACTCTTAATCAGCGGGTCCTTGGTTCGAGCCCAAGTGCGTCCACCACCCCCTTTCCCTGACATAGACAACTGCGCTGGACCCTATGGCATCGCCATGGACAGTCCGTAGTGGCCATTGAGTTCGGTTATCGTGGTCGGCGTAAGTGCCTTCACGAATTCGATGCCGACAACGTCTTGGCGCACCCAGCATACCCGCGCCTTGCACGGCTTGAGGTGGGCAAACCGCAAAGTGAGCTCCTCACCTTGTGCAAAGCTCTCCCTGCTCTGCAGGATAGAGCAGCCGCCGGCTCCCAAATTGCCGATCTCGACATCAAAGACCTCCCAGGGTGACTTGCGGCAGCGCGCGCGCAGCAGCACCTCGTGGCGACCGGACAGCCGATCTCCGGGATTTCCGGCGTACATTCCCAAACCTTTCGTGATGCGCGACCTTGTTCTGCAATCGATAGCAAGGGCATGTTAAACACGATGTTGCCTCAGGCCTACCTGATTGGCGCCGTGGCAAGGCCCTTGCTATGCTCAGGGGCGACCGTAGGTGCCGAACCGGCCAGCTGCGAATCAATGGCCTTGCTGCTCGCTTCAATGCGCTTCGTGGCGTACTCGTACCGTTCCTCGAACGCGGGCTCCTGCTGGCAGGCGCCGAGCAAGCCCGCCCCTGCCGCCAGTGCCAAGGTGCGCCAGACAAAAGCACATCGCGGCATCAGTAATCCTTCCGGATGCGCACATTGACGCTGTTGACGCCCGAACCACCCGCCTGGCTCAGTACCGAAAGCCAGTTGGTCACGCTGACCTCCAGCTGCGTGGCGGTGAACCCACGAGCATCGGTAATGAGTTCGACGTAAATGTCATCGGTCAGGTACTGACCAGCGGCAAGCGCCGTTCCGCGCCCGCTGTCCTCATCCGCACCCAAGATCCGAAGCCGGTCTACGCCGGTCGCCGAGCGCAGCGATCCGAGCGGGTTCAGACCGCCCCCTGAAGCCCGCAGCGAGTTAAGCGAGGAGGCCAGTTGCACGGCCTGGATGGCCGACAGGTTCGCCACGGAACTGCCGAACAGAATGCGCGAGACGATTTCATCATCGGGCAGACTGGGCGAGGAATTGAAGTCGAACTGCGGATCGTAAGCCTGGCCCGAGACAATCACGCTCACCTGGACATCCTCGATCGATTCGGTCGCAGTAATGGCAACCGTGGGGTCGATAGTCCGGCCGCCATTGAAGGTGACGAGACCTTCACTAAGATCGAAGGAGCGTCCCGCGAAGCCTAGGGTACCGCGGACAAGCTCGACTTGGCCAGCCATTGTCGGCTCGCTGCTGGTGCCATTGATGGTGAAGTCGGCCGACCACTCCGATTCCAGGCCCATGCCGGAAACATAGAGCTTCTCGGGCGCGACCAGATGAAGGTCGAGACGAATGTTGCCGAAGGCGCCCGCCATGCTTTCCGCTTCCTCGTCGCCCGTCACGCGAACCGGACCACGACGCGGCTTAAAGCGCACGCCGGTCAACTTGGGCACTTCGGAAACGCTGTCCATCACGATCTGATAGCGCGTTTCGGGAAGCCGGATTTCACCCGACAGGAGCGGCGTTTCGCTCGGCTTCTTCTGGAAGCGCAGCGAACCGCTGGCGCTGGCGGACAGCGAACTGCTCTTGGCCAGGCGCGCGTCGTCGAGTTCGACCTGGATATCCATCGGATAGCCGCCTTCCGCCGACAGGCTGATAAAGCCGCTTGCCTGGATCGTGCCATCTCCAGCCTTGCCACTCAGCGAGCGCAGAGCAAAGCGGTCCCCCGTAAAGGCACCTTCCAGATCCATCTCCGAAAGGCGTGTACCGTAGGCCTGGTTCTCATAGGTGAGCCCCCGGCCCTTCACCACGCCTTTCAGACAGGGGGCCATGAGCTTGCAGGAAAAGTCCGCAGCCAGACCCACCGAGCCCGTCAGCGACTGACCAGGCTGGCCTGCAAAGGAAAACAGCGTCGCAGCAGGCCCGTTATAGCGGATTCCACCGCTCAGGGGCGCATCGACAAGCCGCGTCATCCACGGACCTTCGCTCGCCGGAAGCGGGCGCAGATTGGCGGCCATACGGCCAATCACGCTGCCCCGGCGACGTACGACCGAACGCACTTCCGCGCCGTCGGCAAGCAGCTTGCCGACCAGATTCATGTTGACCGGCTCGCTGACAGTGCTCGAGCTGGTTCGCGTGAAGTTCGCAAGCGTCAGGCGTGCGTCGGCCTGCGGGAAGGCTGCGGCATTCTCCTGCTCAAAATCGACGCTGCCATTGACCGTGCCCCCAAGACCGAGGCCGGGCATGAAGGCATTGGCCATGGCGACATCAAGCCCTTCGAGCCGCGCCTTGAGAGACATGCCCGCGCCATAATCACCTGAGAGGCGCAACGTGCCTCCACCAATCGAGACGGCGCTGGGAAGAAGCTCGTAGCCATCCTCCTTGATCGCAATGCGGGCCGGGTTGATCGTCTTGACGGTTTGCCCACGCATACGACCGCGCAGGGCCACACGCCACAATTCGGGCTGCATCTCGGCGTTGAAGCCAAGCCGGAAGGGAATGCCGCTCACGCCCTCGATCAACCCCTTCGCCTTGCCGGCACCGTCGCGGTAATCGATCAGCACGCGGCCTGCGGCCAGGTTGTAATCGCCCATGCTGACGCCCGACACCTGCGCATCGGCGACAAGGAGCGGCTGATCGTAGAGCACCGCACGCCCATCAATGATAGCCGATCCGATGGTGAGGTTTGCAGGCCCTTGGAACACCGTATCCTTGGCGCGCAGGTTGAACTTCGCTGCCTGATATTCGCCGTCCGCCGCAAGGTCGACCTTGCCGCCGACCCCGTTGCCTGAGGCGCTCAGCTGACCGGCAAAAGGTCCACTGGCGGTCTGGACAAGGCGCCCGGCGAAATCGATTCCTGAAAGCGTGGCGGAATTGATCTGGACCGCCATGGCCTTGGCCATTTCCAGTGTGACGTCGGCCCTAAGCGGTCCATAATCGGTATCGCTCGCCATATCGAGACGATAGCCGCCCTTCGCCCCGGTCACGCGCGCATCGACATTGGCAAGACCGATGCCCAGCCCCGGCCGTTCGGCCGTGAGGCGCGCGTCCGGATCGGTCATGGTGCCCTTTACCCGTACCGCAATTGCGCCGTACTGCTCGGACGTGCCATCCGCGTTGAACGCAATACGACCATCAGGCGACCACAGGCCCGATCCGCCACGCACTTTGAGATAGGGCGCGGTCAGATTGACATTGGAAAAGCGCGCCACACCATCGGCGCCGTAGCGCACGCGCGAGGACACCGCGAAATCGCCGCCAAGGTAGGTCGCGACGTTCTCGTTCAGAAGCTTGGTCGAACGCGCCTTGACCGTACCGTCGAGGCCATAATTCGCGCCCTCCCCCTTCAGCTCCATGTCGGCATTGATCGTGAAGATGCCAACGCTGGAAAGCTCGTAATTGTCGATCCGTCCATCGAGCGCGCCGGTATAGAAGCCCTCGCCCATATCGGCCGCCAGAAGCAGCCCGGCATCAATGCGGTCAGAACGCAGGCGCATGTTGTCCGAGAGGATGCGCGTTCCCTTGATCGCGACATCGCCATCAAGGCGCACCTGCTCAAGGGTCCCGCCGGCGACCGCGTCGAGCCCCGTGATGCGGGCGACGCGCGCCGAGACAGGAATGAGTATCCGCTCGGCATCGACCGTCGCCGCGCCGCGGGCGGCGAAGCCCTGCAGGCCCATGTCGTTCATGACCAGGCGCGCGGCGGTGATTTCATAGTCCACCGAGGGCGTCGCAAAGGCGCCATTCAGCGCGAGATGGGCATCGACCCCCGAACCGTGCAGGTTCTCGGCCAGCACCGAAGGGCTGAGCAAGGTGAAGTCCAGCGTGAAATCCTCGAAGGTATTGTCGGACAGGTCAATCCGGCCCGCAGGCACGAGACGGAAAGCATCACTGCTGACCTGCCCCTGGAGCGCCATGCTGCCCTCGGCCAGCGCCGCGGTCACATCGAACCGGGTGATCGGCCCCAGCAGTGCCGCCGTCGGACCTTCGAAGAGACGTGCGACCTGCGTGTTGCCACGGACCTGAAAAGTGCCTTTGCGCGCGCGAAGGGCGAGATCCGCAAGAGGTGCGCCGCCATAGGTGCCCTCAAGCGCCCCATCCCAGCTCACCCAGTCACCCTTGCCGGTCAACGCCAGGTCCATGGGCTGCGTGAAACCGGCAAGCGCGGCAATGACGCCCTGCGTGGGTGCTTTCAAATCCAGATCAATACCAAGGCGGTTCTTCGCAGGCTGAGCGTCAAGTTTCACGAGGAAACTATCGCCCCCCTCCTTACCCTCTATCGGGATCGTCGCGCCCTTGGCATCGACGATGGCCCGGCCATCGGAAATATGCGTCTTACCCGAAAGCGCCATGATCCGCCGTTCGCCCGATACCGGCGCCTCGGCAATGAAACGGTCGATCCGCAGCTCACCGATGTCGATATCGAGATCGGGGAGCAGCGGCCCTTCGCTCGGCGGGGTTTCCTTGAACACCGGCACGCGGCGCAGAACCATCTGCTGCGCCGTCGCGCTGCGCACATCGACGTGGCTCTGGAGATAGGCAAAGGGCCGCCAGTCGACATGGATCTCGGGCGAGAAGAGGAATTCGCCCTTCGTATCGCGCACCGAGAGGTCATGCAGGGTCATCTCGCCGTAGAGGGAGCCCTCGATGCGGCCCACGCGAAGCCGCATGCCGTTCTCGAAGGTAAGGCCGGCGATCTGCTCGGCCACGAAGCGATGCCCGGGCCCCGTGTCGATGCCGAAGATCACGGCCGCGACAAGCGCCACGATGCCCAGAACTGCGGCCACGACCGTCTTCACGAGGCGTAGGCGCGTGCGATGCCAAAGGCTCGGCTTCGTCGGGGAGGTGTCCACGATGTCGGTTTCGCCGGTGTCGGGAAGTTCGTCCTGGGCCATCAGAAGGCCTGCCCGATGGAGACATAGACGTTGATGGAAGATTCTCCTGGACGGCGGTTGATGGGCGTCGCCACATCAAAACGCATCGGCCCGAAATTGGTGTAGAAGCGACCGCCGATACCCACGCCGTAACGGATATCGTTGAACTGGGGCATGGTCTCGCGATAGGCCTGGCCCGCATCGACAAAGGCAACGACGCCGTAGTTGCCGAAGCGGTAGCGCGCCTCGATGGAGCCCTCATTGAGGCTGCGGCCACCGACCGGACGGTCATCAGGGGCCTGTTCGCCAAGTCCCTGATAGCTGAAACCGCGCACCGAACCGCCGCCGCCGGCATAGAGGCGCCGCGAGGGCGCGAGATCGAACAGACCGACCCCCTGGATCGTGCCGAACCGCACGCGCCCGGCGATCACCAGGCTGTCCGTCACCGGGTAGTAGGCCGAGCCATCGATGCGCGCGCGAAGGTAGGGATTGAACCCCTTGTTGAGGGTCGCCTCGGGCTGGATCAGGGTCGTCAGTCGGAAGCCTTTGGTCGGATCGAGGAGGCTGTCGGAAGTGTCCCATCCCAGCTGCCCGTTGACGCCCGCGATATAGTAGGTGCGGCGGCTGCGATCGCCCGTTTCCGGGCGATAGTCGGTCTCGGCCGTACCGATCAGCTCGACACCGGCGCCATAGGTCAGCCGCTTCTGCCACAAGGGCGTGGAATCGCGACTGATGCGCGCGGCCAGACGTCCGGTGTAGGCATCGTAGGCGTCGTAATCGTTATAAAAGCCCTCGGCTGTGAGTTCGAGCGTGCGGTCGCGTTGCCCCGCATTGGAGCGGCGGAAGGTACTGCCAAGCCCCATCTGCTGCGTGCCGAGGATTGCGTTGAAGCTGACAGCGCCTTCGGGCGGAAACATGTTGCGATGGGTCCAGGCCGCCTGCGCGGTGATGCCTTCACCGGCCGCATACCCGAGCGAACCGGCGATCGTGCGCGCAGGCCCCTTCTCCTGCTTGACGTGGAGGCGCACCGCTTCGGTGCCGTCCTCCAGCACCTCTCCGGTCTGCTCGGGTTCAACCGCGACGGTCGAGAACAGGCTCGTACCAATGAGTGCCTTGCGCAGGTCATCTACCATGCGGCTGTCGTAGAGATCGCCCTCTTCGAAACGCGCCAGCACACCCACGTGCTCGGCATCGAAGGCCGTGTCGCCATCGGTCGTAATACCCCCGAAGCGTCCGCGCGGACCGATCGTGACGGGCAGCGTGTAAACGCCATCTCCCGTATCGCGATCGAGCAGAATGTCACGCTGGCCAACCTTCGCAAAAGGATAACCGTTCTGCGGCAGGGCGACCGCCACGCGCGCTTCAGCGCCCTGCACGCGTTGCGCAACAATCGGCTCTCCGAGCTTGAGCGGCATGTTGTCCGCGATCAGACCTTGCGGCTCGGTCGGATCGGCCTTGATCACGATATCCGAGAATGTGAAGCGCTGCCCTGGGACCACCGAAATGCGCGCGGTGAGATCGCCCTCGTCGCTGTCACGCGCAGGGGCAAGTCGCGTACGGATGCGCGGGGTATACCAGCCCTCAGCCTCGAGCAGGGTCTGGAGAAGCTGCGCATCCTCCTCGAGGCGCGCTGAGACCATGGCCGTATTATTCGCCTTGCCATCGCCCTTCTCAAGGACGGAGAGCGAGTTGAACATGCTCTTGATCGCCGTGGGGCTTTCAGCGTCCGCGCTTTCAAGCCCATCGAGCTCGACGCGGTAGCGCACTTCGCCCTGCTCCTCGTCACTTCCTTCCTCGGCAAATTCGACCGGGGTCACCTCAAACTGGTCAAGCGGAGGCAAGGGCTCGCTGAGCTCGGAATCGCGAATGGGCGCGCCTTCGATCTGGCTGACAGTCTGCGCATCCTCTGGAAGCGACTGCACGGTCTGCCCGGGAACCTCTGACGCAAACGCTCCCTCACTCTCGGCTTCTCCGGCCATGCGACGCTCGAAATCAGCGATCGATTCAAGCGGCTTGTCGAGTTCAGGATCCTTGCTCGCGCTCAGATCGGGCACGCGGGAATTGAATTCCTCGTCATCGATGACGGGTTCGACCTCGGGCAGACCAGACGCGTCCGGCAGAGCGGGCACATCCATGGCCCCCGCCTTCAGCGAGGACGGCGCCTCGGCACGTTCCTGAGTGGCCGCATCGTTCGGCGCCTGCCCTTCCTGCGCCAGAACGGGCGCGGCGTAGGCCAAGCCGATCGAAAGTGACAGAAGTGCGCAGCCGCAGCGGATAACACGTCCCCCCCTGGTTCGGGTACGGAGGCAAGGTGTATCGCTTAGTCCATTCATAAACAACGCTGTTTCTGTCCCCATGCGCACCAAGGCCGTGTCCACACTGCCGATAACCCTTATCGCATTGCAACCACAATGGTTCCCGTTCAGTTTGTTAGCGCATGACTGAGGACTATCTCCCCCCCGACGCCCCGCCCGGTGCGGATTCCAACTGGCCCTTGCAAATGCCGCCCCGCGCCTGGCTGCGAATTCTACGCAGGGTGTGGATCATGGCGGGCTTCCATGAGTTGGGGCTTTTGGCAGGAGGACTGGCGTTCTACTGCTTCCTCGCGCTAACCCCGCTGATCGCCGCGACGGTGATGATCTACGGTCTCGTCGGCGATGCCGACACCGTGCGCAAGCAGATGCAGAGCATCGTCGATGTCGTTCCACCCGAAGTCGCGCAGGTCCTTCAGGCCCAGCTCATCCAGATCGTCTCGACCAGTTCCGGCGTTACCGGCCTTGCACTCGTCATCGCCCTGTTTTTCGCCATTTTCGGTGGTATGCGCGCGGCGAACGGCATGATCAGCGCGCTCAATATCGTCAACGAGGAGCACGAGACGCGCGGCACCATCGCGGTTTCCTTCCGGGCCGCGAGCCTGACCTTGGCCGCAGTATTCATCGCACTGACCGGCGTCCTGGCGGGCGGCGTCTTCACCTGGCTGCAACGCCAGGCCTCGTTCTACCTTGGCACCTCGACCGCAACCTTGTTCACTTGGCTGACATGGCTCGCCGCGCTGATCCTTGGCACCTGCGGCTTTGCCCTCATCATGCGCTTTGGGCCCGACCGACGCCCGGCCAAGTGGCGCTGGCTCGCGCCCGGCGCGATGCTGGCGACCTTCCTGTGGCTGGCAATCTCCTTCGGCTTCTCGTTCTACGTCGCCTATATCAGCGACTACAACGCCACATACGGATCGCTTTCCGCCATCGTTGTCTTCCTGATGTGGCTTTACCTCTCGGCCTACGGGGTCCTATTGGGTGCCCTGCTCAACGCCGAGATCGAGCGGCAGGTATTCCGCGACACGACCGCGGGCCGCGCACGCCCTCCCGGCAAGCGCGGCGCGGTTCTGGCCGACATTCTCGATGACACGATCCCCACGCTTGAAGATCTTGAGCAGCACAAGGTTCGTCGCGCGCGACGGGCACGCCAACGCCTCGATATCTGAACATCGGATATTCACCTCTTGCATTGCGATGTGACAAAGGCTTAACAGCCACACATCGTAATGTGAGAAAGACCAATGCCCTCCAAAGTCATCGACCAGGTCCGCAAGCTCATCATCGAAGGCGGCATGAGCCGCGCCGGACTTGCCCGCGCCGCTGGTCTCCACGCCAATACCCTGCGCGACTGCACCGAGGATAGCTGGAACCCCACCACCGAAACCCTCGCAAAACTCGAACACGTGCTCTTCTCGAACGACGAGACCCCCGTCCTCGTCCCCATCGAGGAGATCATCGACGAGGCGCGCAACGGCCGCATGTTCATCCTCGTTGACGACGAGGACCGCGAGAACGAGGGAGACCTCGTCATCCCGGCCCAGATGGCAACGCCCGCCGCGATCAACTTCATGGCCACCCACGGCCGCGGCCTCATCTGCCTGTCGCTGACAAACCAGCGCGTCGACGAACTCGGCCTCGATCTGATGAGCCAGCACAACGGCACCCGGCACGAGACCGCCTTCACCACTTCGATCGAGGCGCGCGAAGGCGTGACCACGGGCATTTCCGCAGGCGACCGTGCCCGCACTGTGTCGGTTGCCATCGACGGCACCAAGTCCAAGGCCGACATCGTCACCCCGGGCCACGTCTTCCCGCTGCGCGCGCGTGATGGCGGCGTTCTCGTGCGCACAGGCCATACCGAGGCCGCAGTCGACATCTCGCGCCTGGCCGGCCTCAATCCCTCGGGCGTGATCTGCGAGATCATGAAGGACGACGGGACAATGGCCCGCATGGACGACCTCGTCAGCTTCGCGCGCCTCCACGACCTCAAGATCGGCACCATTCGCGATCTCATCGCCTACCGTCGCAAGCACGACCGCATGGTCGAGAAGACCAACGAACTCACCTTCACGAGCCGCTACGGCGGCCTGTGGACGGCGTGCTGCTACCACAACCGGGCGACCGGAGATGAGACCATCGCGCTGGTCAAGGGACGCATCGACCCCGCGCAACCGACGCTGGTGCGCATGCACACCCTCTCCACCTTCGTGGACATCTTTGGCGAGGAATCGCAGGATCGCTCCGACCTCCTGCAGCGCTCGATGAAGATCATCGCGGAGGAAGGCTCGGGAGTCATCGTCGTCATCAACGGCCCGATGTCGCAATCTTTCTCCGAAGTGATGGACCTCAAGCGCCAGTTCCGCGATGGAAAGAATCCGGACCTGGAGGAATTGCGCGATTACGGCGTAGGCGCGCAGATCCTGGCCGAACTGGGAATCCACGACATGATCCTCCTGACCAACACCCGCCATTCGCTTGTCGCGCTCGAAGGCTATGGCCTCGATATCGTCGGCGAACGCCCCATCACGTCCAGCGAAAGCTAAGGAAGCTACCACCATGGCTCGTTTTCTAATCGTCGAAGCCCGCTTCTACGACCACCTCAACGACATGCTCGTCGCAGGCGCCCGCAAGGCGCTGGAGGCCGAAGGGCACTCGGTCGATGTCATCACCGTACCCGGCGCACTCGAAATCCCGGGCGCGCTCGCACTCGCGGACGGCGCCGGTGAATACGATGGCTATGTCGCCATAGGCGTTGTGATCCGCGGTGAGACCTACCACTTCGAGATCGTCGCAGGCGAAAGCGCGCGCGGCATCATGGCGCTGACCATGGACGGCATCGCCATCGGCAACGGCATCCTGACCGTCGAGAACGAAGAACAGGCCCTCGTCCGCGCCGATCCGGCGCAGAAGGACAAGGGCGGCGAAGCGGCCAAGGCGGCACTGGCCCTGCTCAAGCTGCAAGACAAGTTCGGTCGCTAAGATAAGGCATCTCCTCTGCCTTGCGAAGGGCGCCGTGGCCTTGGCCCGGCGCCTTTTTTCATGCATGCGCCGCGCGCTGAAGCGCGGTAGCTTTCACCCTCACACCAGTCCCGAAACGCAACAGTGCGCAAACCCCGATTGCCCCGCCCTCGAATGGTCCTAAGAGAAGGGCATATGGCGTTTTAGAGCCATAACGGATGTTAATGTGACATCTGGCTCGGAACGCTCGATGCAAGAGGCGTTCACAAGAAGCCAAACCCGGGGTCGCAGCCGGTACACCAACAGCCGACAGGAGAAACGGCACCATGAATGACCGGGCTCAATTGCAGGAATTGCGCGATGATCTCTACGACCGCCTCGCCCAGCTCGACATTGCGGGTGAAAGCGTCGCCGCCGCCCACCTCGATGCGGCCGTGACGCTGCTCAACCGATCAATCGAACTGCTGCCAACTGCAACCGAAATGGAATAACCTCGTAAAGACGCGGTCCCGTAAGCGCGCTTAAGGTTGTTGGGCCATGTCAGACGATCGGGGCAAGAATTCGTCAAGACGGGACTTCAAGGCCGCATGGAGGTATGGCGCGGCTCAGTCAGGATTTGTACGCACGATTGCTCCGACGTCGATGTGGATCTCGGCTCCCGGTTGGCCATCCGGCCCATCGGACCACCCACTCCTTGTGCGACGGTGATCCGGACTGATGGAAAATACAGACCAGAGGATGCGAAACCGAAACAAGGCGATCCGCCTGATCGGCATCGCCAATGAACTCCTGGCCATGGCGCGCCAGCTCGAACTTGACGACGACGTGCCAGAAGGCGCCTCGCCCTTCGATGTCCTGCCCGATCTTGCCGCGGCAGATGGCCATACCCGACGCCTGCGGGCCGCCACGTCCGCCAACGACACAGGCCGCAAAGACCACCCCATCTGGGTGGAACTCGCTCGACAGACGTACGAGGACCGGCGGCGGCGCTCCAAGATCTTCCAGTCCGATGACCTGTTTGGTGAGCCGGCCTGGGATATCCTGCTGGACCTGTTCATTGCCGCCAAGGAACGGCGCGGCGTGTCGGTGACGAGCGCGTGCATAGGTTCTGCCGTGCCTTCCACCACCGCGCTGCGCTGGATCACGATCCTGGAAAAACAGGGACTTCTCCTGCGCGAAGCCGACCCCGGCGATGCCCGCCGCGTCTATGTGAAATTGAGCGCGCGTGGCTACGGAGCTATGCTTGAGTACTTCACTGCCGCCTCGCGTTCGGTGGTGCTGCTCGAAGAAGGCGGCACGAGCGCAGCCCTAAAGGCGCAATAAAAAAGCCCCGATACCAATGCAGTACCGGGGCTTCTTCAACTCACGAGGACGAGCGCGGCCCCAGCATGCGGCGCGCGCCTGCCACGCCGGTCTGTCAGCCGAGCGAAACCTTGAAGGCTTCGGCACCGGCGTAGTGCGCCGCGCCGCCCAGCTCTTCCTCGATGCGGATAAGCTGGTTGTACTTGGCAAGCCGGTCCGAACGCGCGAGCGAGCCGGTCTTGATCTGGCCGCAGTTGGTGGCAACAGCGAGGTCGGCGATGGTCGCGTCCTCGGTTTCGCCCGAACGGTGTGACATAACCGCGGTGTAGCCTGCACGGTTCGCGATCGAGACGGCCTCAAGGGTTTCGGTCAGCGTGCCGATCTGATTGACCTTCACAAGGAGCGAGTTGGCGAGACCCTGCTCGATGCCCATGGTCAAGCGCTTGGGGTTGGTCACGAAGAGGTCGTCACCCACCAGTTGCACCGTGTCCCCGACCTTCTCGGTCAGCGCCTTCCAGCCCTCGAAGTCGTCCTCAGCCATGCCGTCCTCAACCGAGATGATCGGGTAGGCCGCGCAAAGGTCGGCAAGGTAGTCGGCGAAAGCGGCCGGTGCGAGCGAAAGCCCCTCACCGCTGATCTCGTACTTGCCCTCGCGGAAGAATTCGGTCGAGGCGCAGTCAAGGGCCAGCTGGATGTCGGTTCCGGGCTTGAAGCCGGCCTTTTCGATGGAGGCCATCACGAAGTCGAGCGCATCGCGCGTGCTGGCAAGGTTGGGAGCGAAGCCGCCTTCGTCACCGACCGCTGTGGCCAGGCCCTTCTCCGACAGACCCTTCTTGAGCGTGTGGAAGATCTCGGCGCCCCAGCGAACCGCCTCGGTGATCGAACCGGCGCCCACCGGCATGATCATGAATTCCTGGAAGTCGATCGGGTTGTCGGCGTGCTCGCCGCCATTGATGATATTCATCATCGGCACCGGCAGTACATGCGCCGAGACACCGCCAATGTACGAATAGAGCGGCAGACCACGGGCATTCGCGGCCGCCTTGGCAAGTGCCAGACTGGTTCCCAGAATCGCGTTGGCCCCAAGGCGGCTCTTGTTCTCGGTCCCGTCAAGATCGATCATCGCCAAGTCGAGGTCGCGCTGGTCTTCGGCATCGAGGCCGATCAGGCACTCGGCAATATCGTTGTTGACCGCGTCCACGGCCTTGAGCACGCCCTTGCCCAGGTACCGGTCCTTGTCCCCGTCCCGAAGTTCGACCGCTTCATGCGCCCCCGTCGACGCGCCCGAAGGCACGGCGGCGCGGCCGAAGCTGCCGTCTTCCAGCAGCACGTCAACCTCCACGGTGGGGTTGCCACGGCTATCCAGAATTTCACGGCCATGAATATCGATGATCGCGGTCATTTTCGAAACCTCCTCTGTCGCCACGTTCCAGTGACTCTGGTTGGCGCTCTAAGCAGCGGAACAACATGTGACAAGTTGCGTTGCAGCATTATTGAGTAGCTTGTGTTACCCTGAGTGCACACCATATCATTCAGACGCCGCACGCGATGCCGGGGCAAAGGCAGACTGCGGCGATTGGGCAAAGGAAGGAAACCTCGATGGTCGAATCCACCGTAGACGACACGACGACCGCTGGCGCCGATGCCGCCAAGAGCCACTTCACCAAGGCGGTCGATGAAGCCAAGGCTGGCGCCCACGCCCTTGCGGACGAATATCGCGCCAAGTTCTCCCAGAAGAAGGAGAGCCTGAACGAGGAAGCGAAGCATTGCTCGGACGAGGCGCGCGGAAAGGCGGATGCCTTTGCCGCAGACGCCAAAGCCAAGGCGGGGGAATACGCCGTGGAAGGCAAGGCACAGACGAGCAAGGCGATCGTGCGCATCTCCAAGGTCATCGACGACAACATCGCCTACATTGATGACAAGGCAGGCGTGAAATACGGCGACTATGCCCGCTCCGCGTCCAAGTCGATGCAGGACGCCGCAGCCCGCCTCGATGAAAAGTCCTTCGAGGAACTGGGCAAGGACACCCGCGCTTTCGTCCGCTCCAATCCGACCCTCTCCGTCGGCATGGCCGTGGCGGCAGGCTACGTGCTGGGCCGCCTGTTTTCGAAAAGCAGCTGAATTCCTCTGACGACCGAGTCTGATTGATGCTTCACCAACCCCCGCCGGGGACCGAGCCAGGCCCGGGAACCGACGACGTTTCCCTTGCTGAGGATCTGCGCCTTCTCGCCGATGAGGCCAAGATCCTTGCCAAGGCCGAACTCGGCTTTCAAAAAGCGCGCGCGACCTATGCCGGGCAGCAGGTCAAGAAGATCCTGGCCCTACTCGTCATCGGGCTCGTGCTGTTTTTCTTCGCAGCCATGGCTGCCGTGGTCGGCCTTCTCGTCGCACTTGGTCAGGTAATCGGCGCCTGGGGCGCAATGGTCGTTGTCACGCTTGGACTTGCCGTCCTTGCGGGGCTGTGCGCAATGAATGCCAAACGCAAGCTTGGCGCCATGAAGCGCATTATCGCGAACACGACCAGCGAAGAGGCGCGACTATGAAGAGTTCGGCCCAAGAGGTCATGGCACAGCGTGAGATGCGCAACGCGGCCAAGGAGGCGTTCGATGCGCGCTACGGCGCAATCCGCGCCGACATGGAGGAACGCGGCATTGCAGGGCGCATCCTCGACGAAACCGTCGAGGCCGCGCGCGGCGCTTTCGACGAGGCCGTGGCCGTCGTTGAAGACAACCCAGCCGTTGTGGGCGGAACCCTCGCCGCGCTGGCGCTTTGGATATTCAGAAATCCGCTAATCTCCTGGGTCGAGACGCTGCTGCGGCTTGATCACGACCATGAAGAGGACACCGACAATGGCTGACAGCGATCGCACCACCCCCGCCACATCGGCAACAAGTGCCAATACAGGGAAAATCGTCGCCCTGCACTCCGCGAGCAAGGACGAGCGTCCTTCCGAGAAGGTGATTGGCTTCGTAAAGCGCCATCCGGTCATCACCGTGGCTGGCGGCCTAGCGGTTGGCGCGGCGGTTGCCGCACTCCTGCCGCGCCGTATGACGCGCAGCGCGGCTTCGCGCGCAGTCAGCATTGCCCAGACGGCGGGCACCACCACTCTTCTGTTCGGCAAGCGCGCCGGCGACGAAATCCGCTTCCTGGGCCACCGCGCAAGCGATGAGACGCACGCGGCCCTCGAAGGACTCGAGGAACGCGCCGAGCACGCGGGTGACTACGCTGCGGGCAAGCTTGAAAAATTGGCTACTGCGGCGCTGGGATTTGCATCCGCCATCGCCCGCAAAAGCGGCAAGCGGATCGAACAGGCAGGCGAGGCAACCAGCGAAGGCACGCACAAACTCGCGAATTTCGCCGAAGATCTGCGCAAAAAAGTGGGCCGCTAAGCCACTATGATAATGATTTGCAGGAGCTGAAATAGCCCGATTTCCGGGAAGATCCGGCCTTGCCCCCAGCCCAGTCGGAAATTATAGGGCCAAGGCGTCTCCCAACAGGAAAAAGTGGCACATCACATGCAGCAGAAACTTCACCTCGTGATGGGCGGCCGGGTCAAGGATCCGACCGGTCTCGAATTCGTCGACCTCAACGACATGGACATCGTGGGCGTGTTCCCGAACATGGCAACCGCGAAGGACGCCTGGAAGTCGGCCGCACAGCGCACCGTCGACGATGCCGAGATGAAGTACGTGATCGTGCACCTGCACCGCCTGCTTGACCCCGAGAACAACGACGTCTGATACAGACTTCGGCACACACGAAAAGAGCCGGGAAGGTTAGCCCTTCCCGGCTCTTTTCGTGTGTGGATGGCATTCCGGGCGAACGGGTCGGCCCGGAATGCCCGCCAGATCAGATAAAGTCGATCTTCTCGACAAGGTAGAACTTGTCACCCGAAGGTACGGTCACCTCGATCTCTTCGTTCACCTTCTTGCCGATCAGCGCTTTGCCGAGCGGCGAGTTGTAGCTGATGCGCCCAGCCTTCGCGTCGGCCTCGTAGGGACCCACGATCTGATACTTTACCGGCTTTTCGTCATCGTCCAGCAGGGTCACTGTTGCCCCGAAGATGATCTTGTCACCCGACAGTGTTGCGGGATCGACGATATGCGCGCGGCTGATCTTGTCCTCAAGATCGCCGATCGTGGCTTCGATCTGCCCCTGGCGTTCTTTCGCCGCGTGATATTCCGCATTTTCCGAAAGGTCGCCGTGCGCGCGCGCTTCCTCGATCGCATCCACGACCCGAGGACGCTCTTCGCGCAGCGCCTTGATCTCTGCCATGAGCCGTTCGTAGCCCTCGGCGAGCATCGGCAGCTTTTCAACACTTGCCATCTAAATCTTCCTCCTGTTGCCGTCCCATGCTCGCCTCGCTGCGCCGCTCACCAGCGACGAATGACCTGCCCGGCCCCCGGCGCATGCGCCAGGGAGGGACCGGTCCGATCTGCAGCGATGTGGGAAGGCAAGATCGATTTTAGCTATAATAATCTTGCAACGAACGGACTTCAAGCTGGCTCCCGCGAATCGTCGCGATTGCTTCGCTTGCCGCCACGCTCGCGGCCGCGGTGGTGAAGATCGAGACCTTGGCGGTCAACGCCGAGGCGCGGATCGACTGTGAATCCTTGAGGCTCTGCCACCCCTCTGTCGTGTTGAAGATCAGCGAGACCTCACCATCCTCGATCTTGTCGACGATGTGCGGACGGCCCTCGGCCACCTTGTTCACGAGTTCGACCGCGATCCCGGCCTCCGCCAGAAACCGCTGCGTGCCCGAAGTTGCGATGATGCGGAAGCCCTCGTCGGCAAGCTTCTGGACCGCAGGAAGGATGTAATCCTTGTCGCTGTCCTTGACCGAGACGAAGACCGTGCCTTCCACCGGCAGGCGCATGCCTGCACCCAGTTGGGCCTTGGCGAAGGCGCGCGGATAGTCGCGGTCGATCCCCATGACCTCGCCGGTCGACTTCATTTCCGGGCTCAGCACCGGGTCCGTACCCGGGAAGCGCGCGAAGGGGAATACCGCTTCCTTAACGGCAAAGTAGTCAAGTTCGCGCTTGATCGGCGGGAAGGTCGACAGCTTTTCCCCCGCCATGACGCGCGCGGCGATCTTGGCGATGGGCTGACCGATTGCCTTGGCAACGAAGGGCACCGTACGCGAAGCGCGCGGGTTGACCTCGATGAGGTAGACCTCGCCATCCTTAACCGCAAACTGCACATTCATCAGGCCGCGCACACCAAGGCCAAGCGCAAGCGCGTGCGACTGGCGTTCCATTTCCTCGATGATCTCGGCGGGCAGGCTGTAGGCGGGAATGGTGCAGGCGCTGTCGCCCGAGTGTACGCCCGCTTCCTCGATGTGCTGCATGACACCGGCAACCACGACCTGGTCGCCGTCGCACAGCACGTCGACGTCGCATTCGACCGCATCGCGCAGATACTGGTCGATCAGGACCGGGCTGTCACCCGAGACCTGGACCGCGGTCGCGATGTAGTCATCGAGTTGCTGCTCGCTGTCGACGATTTCCATGGCGCGGCCACCCAGCACGTAGCTGGGACGCGTAAGTACGGGATAGCCGATGCGGTTGGCGACGGCGACGGCCTCGTCACGGCTGCGCGCCATGCCGTTGGCGGGCTGCTTGAGCTTGAGCTTGTCGACCAGAGCAGCGAAGCGCTCACGGTCCTCAGCAAGATCGATGGCGTCGGGCGAGGTACCCAGGATCGGGATACCGGCCTTCTCAAGTGCGCCAGCCAGCTTGAGCGGGGTCTGGCCACCAAACTGGACGATCACACCGACGAGTTCGCCCTTCGACTGCTCGACGCGCAGGATTTCCAGCACGTCTTCGGCGGTCAGCGGCTCGAAGTAGAGGCGGTCTGAGGTGTCGTAGTCGGTCGAAACCGTTTCCGGGTTGCAGTTGACCATGATGGTTTCGAACCCGGCCTCTTCAAGCGCGAAGCAGGCATGGACGCAGCAGTAGTCGAACTCAATGCCCTGGCCGATGCGGTTGGGACCACCGCCCAGAATGACGACCTTCTTGCGCTCGGAGGGCATGGCCTCATCTTCAGGCTCACCAAAGAGCGGCGCCTCATAGGTCGAATACATGTAGGGCGTGATCGCCTCAAACTCGGCGGCACAGCTATCGATGCGCTTGAAGACCGGGCGCACGCCCAGCTTGTTGCGAAGGGCGCGCACTTCCTCCTCACTGGTGGCACCTGCCATCGCGCGGATCGTGTCGTGCAGAAGCCCCGAGCTCTTGGCCTGGGTTTCGCCCAGACCGCCCGCGACGTGGACCGAACGCACGGCGAGCGTGGCCAGACGCTTGTCGGAGAAGCCCATGGCCTTCACCCGGCGCAGGCCCGCAGCATCGATGGGGAGACCATGCTCCATGATCTTGGCTTCCTCGGCGATGATCTCTTCGATGTGGCGCAGGAACCACAGGTCGTAAAAAGTGATCGCGTGGATTTCCTCGATCGTGAAGCCCTCACGCATGGCCTGGGCCACGTTGAGGAGACGCGTCGGGGTGCGCCGCGAAAGCGCGGCAGTAATGGTATCGCGGCTCGCGCCTTCCAGTTCGACCACACGGTTAAAGCCGTCAAGCCCTGTCTCAAGGCCGCGCAGGGCCTTCTGCATCGATTCCTTGACGTTACGGCCAATCGCCATGACTTCACCGACCGATTTCATCGCGGTCGAAAGCTCGGGCTTGGAGCCCTTGAACTTCTCGAAAGTGAAGCGCGGGATCTTGGTGACGACATAGTCGATGGTCGGCTCGAACGAGGCGGGCGTGGCGCCGGTGATCTCGTTGGTGACCTCGTCGAGGGTGTAGCCCACGGCCAGCTTTGCCGCCACGCGCGCGATAGGGAAGCCGGTGGCCTTCGAGGCCAGCGCCGAGGAACGCGAGACGCGCGGGTTCATCTCGATGACGATGAGACGTCCGTCCTGGGGGTTTACCGCGAACTGCACGTTCGAACCGCCGGTTTCGACGCCGATCTCGCGCAGCACCTCAAGCGAGGCGGTGCGCATGATCTGGTATTCCTTGTCCGTCAGCGTGAGCGCGGGAGCCACGGTGATCGAGTCGCCGGTGTGGACACCCATCGGGTCGACGTTCTCGATCGAGCAGATGATGATGCAGTTGTCCTTGCGGTCGCGGACAACCTCCATCTCGTACTCTTTCCAGCCCAGCAGCGATTCCTCAATGAGGACCTCGGTGGTGGGGGACGCGTCGAGCCCCGACTTCACAATCGCCTCGAACTCGGCCTTGTTGTAGGCAATGCCGCCGCCGGTGCCGCCGAGCGTGAAGGAAGGACGGATGATCGAGGGCAGACCCGTGCGCTCAAGGACGGTAAGAGCTTCATCCAGGGTATGAGCGACGCCCGAGCGGGCGCTCTCAAGGCCGATCTTGTCCATCGCCTCACGGAACCGCTGGCGGTCTTCGGCCTTGTCGATGGCGTCGGCGTCCGCGCCGATCATCTTGACGCCCCACTTCTCCAGCGTGCCGTCATTGAACAGCGCGAGCGCGCAGTTGAGTGCAGTCTGGCCGCCCATCGTGGGAAGCACCGCATCGGGGCGCTCCTTCTCAATGATCTTGGCCACGACTTCAGGCGTGATCGGCTCGACATAGGTCGCATCGGCCATGTCCGGATCGGTCATGATCGTCGCGGGGTTCGAGTTGACGAGGATGACCCGGTAGCCCTCTTCCTTGAGGGCCTTGATCGCCTGGGTGCCCGAATAGTCGAATTCGCAGGCCTGGCCGATAATGATGGGTCCCGCGCCGATGACGAGGATCGAGGAGATGTCTGTGCGTTTGGGCATGGTTCAATCCTGCCTTGAAATTATGCGGGTCAAAGGGGAGACGAAGCGGTCGGTGCCGGAGTTCCCGGCGCGTCGGCTTCGATAATGCGGGCCTGAGGGAGGGAGCGGCGCACCTCCCGAAGGGTGCAGGCCAGCTCCGGCGCGCTCAGATCGGGAGAGAGAGTAACCACCGGAGCGCCCTTCCCGCCCGAGAACATCGTCTCGGGCACACCGCAGATTTCCGCGATGGCTTTCCCGTCCGTCGTCACCACCTGGGCCTTGGGCGGCGGTTCGCCGCAGGCCGCCAGCGCGAAGGCGGGAAGGAGAAAGGAAAGGCGCCAGGACATCATCCCAGCATCCCGACGAACTTCTCGAACAGGTAGAAGCTGTCCTGCGGGCCCGGCGAGGCTTCGGGGTGGTACTGCACGCCGAAGGCCTTTTTGCCCTTGATCGCGATGCCGCAGTTGGAGCCGTCGAAGAGCGAGACGTGGGTTTCCTCGATGGTGTCGGGGAGCGTCGCGTTGTCGACCGCGAAGCCATGGTTCATCGAGGTAATCTCGACCACGCCGTCCTCGTGGCGCTTGACCGGGTGGTTGGCGCCGCGGTGGCCCTGGAACATCTTGGCGGTCTTGGCGCCCGCCGCGATGGCAAGCATCTGGTGGCCAAGACAGATGCCAAAGATCGGCACGTCGCGCTCCAGAAGACCTTTGATGACGGGAACGGCGTAGCTGCCGGTGGCCGCCGGGTCGCCCGGGCCGTTGGAGAGAAACACACCGTCAGGCTTGAGTTCGAGAACCTTGTCGAGGCTCGTCTCGGCCGGAACCACGGTCACGCGTGCGCCCGCCTTCACCAGATTGCGGAAGATGTTGTCCTTCGCGCCGTAGTCGAGCGCGACGACGTGTGGGCGATCATCGCCTTCAGAGACCGCGTAACCGCTGCCCAGCGTCCAGGTGGAACCTTCCCAGCTCTCATCCGCGGTGCGGGTCACGACCTTGGCAAGGTCCATGCCTTCAAGGCCCGGCCAGGCCTTTGCCTGCGCAATGAGTGAGGGCACATCGAAGTTGCCTTCCGGGTCATGCGCGATGACCGCGTTGGGGGCGCCGGCCTTGCGGATGCGGCGGGTCAGTGCGCGGGTGTCGATGCCCGAAAGGCCGATCTTGCCCTTGGCCGCGAGCCAGTCGCCGAACTCACCGCCCGAGCGGAAGTTCGAGGCGAGCGTCACGTCCTCACGCACGACGCAGCCAACCGCGCCGTCGACCTTGGATTCCAGATCCTCGTCGTTCACGCCGACATTGCCGATATGGGGGAAGGTGAAGGTGACGATCTGGCCCGAGTAGGACGGGTCGGTCATCACTTCCTGGTAGCCGGTCATGGCCGTGTTGAAGCAGACTTCGCCTTCTGCCACACCCACAGCGCCAAAGCCGCGGCCCCACAGAACCTCGCCTGTGCTGAGTACAAGAGCGCCCGTGGCTCCTTCCGGTTTAGGCGCAGGCGAAGATGCGGCGTCGGCCATAATGGGTCGCTCCGTTGAGGGTGTTTCTGACATGTGTGCTAAGGCGCTCCCGCTAGAGAGGGTTGTACATCACGTCAAGGCGGCTAGATGCAATTTTCGCGCTGCCTTGCTACTTATGCAATCCCAGCACGTCCCACATCCATACACCGACAGGAAAACAATGCTTCGTGATTCGATCAAGGCCGCCCAGATCGCAGCCATGAAGGCCGGCGACAAACCGCGCCTTGCAACCGTTCGGCTGATTCTCGCCAAGCTCAAGGACCGCGACATCGAGCTGCGCACCAGCGAAGCGCCCGCCGATGACGACGCCATGGTGATCGAGGTCCTGCAGAAGATGGTCAAGCAGCGCCGCGAATCGATCAAGCTGTTCGAGGAAGGTGGCCGCCCCGAACGCGCCGCCGAGGAACAGGCCGAAGTCGAGGTCATCGAGACCTTCCTCCCCGCCCAGATGAGCGAAGAGGAAACCAAGGCCAAGATCGAGGAAATCAAGGCCGAAGTCGGCGCAAGCGGCATGAAGGACATGGGCAAGGTCATGGGCCTGCTCAAGGAGCGCCACGCGAGCGAACTCGACATGGGCAAGGCCGGCGGCTGGGTGAAGGCCGCGCTCTCCTGATCGCCCTTCCCTTCCCGTTTTAAGGCAGGCTTTTTCCGTGCTCACGCCCCAATGGCTCGACCAGCTCCGTTCCCGCACCACGCTGTCGGCGCTGGTGGGCCGTTCGGTGCGCCTCCAGAAGGCGGGGCGTGAGCACAAGGCCTGCTGCCCCTTCCACGACGAGAAGTCGCCCAGCTTCTATGTCAACGACGAGAAGGGGTTCTACCACTGCTTTGGCTGCGGCGCGCACGGCGATGCGATCCGCTGGATGACCGACCACCAGGGCCTCGCTTTCATGGACGCAGTCAAGGAGCTTGCGGGCGAGGCCGGGATGGACGTCCCGGAGCCTGACCCGCGCGCCGCCAAGGCCGCGCAGAAGCGCGATACGCTCAACGACGTGACAACCGCCGCGCAGGAGTGGTTCCGTCACAACCTGACCACGCCCGAGGGCGCCGAGGCGCGAGCCTATCTCCAGACGCGCGGGTTCGATCCGCGCATCGTCGCGCGCTTCGGCTTCGGCTTCGCGCCCGACGAGCGGCAGGCTCTCAAGCAGGCCCTCGTGCGTTTTCCCGAAGCGATGCTGATCGAGGCGGGCCTGCGCATCGAGGTCGAGGACCGCGATCCCTACGACCGTTTCCGCGGCCGCCTGATGCTCCCGATTGAGGACGCCCGCGGCCGGGTCATCGCCTTTGGTGGACGCATTCTCTCAAAAGAGAAGACCAAGGCCCCGAAATACCTCAATTCTCCCGACACCCCGCTCTTCGACAAGGGCCGCACGCTCTACAACCTGCACCGCGCCGCGCCCGCCGCCCGCCAGTCGGGTCGGATCGTGGTGGTCGAGGGGTACATGGATGTGATCGCGCTCGCCACTGCGGGCATCGACGAGGCCGTCGCTCCGCTTGGCACCGCGCTCACCGAGCACCAGATCGAGATGCTCTGGCGT
Organism: Novosphingobium sp. BW1; assembly: GCF_008107685.1. Lineage (GTDB taxonomy): Bacteria > Pseudomonadota > Alphaproteobacteria > Sphingomonadales > Sphingomonadaceae > Novosphingobium. The sequence goes on along the minus strand of NZ_VIRF01000058.1, from coordinate 133,623 downwards.
CATGTCGAGGCGCCGATCCTGTGCTTCGATGGCGATGCCGCCGGCCAGCGCGCGGCGCTGCGCGCGATCACCCGCGCCCTCCCCCTACTGCGCCCGGCGCACACCTTGCGCATCGTGCGCCTGCCCGAAGGGCTCGACCCCGACGATCTCATCAAGGCGCGCGGGCCTGCGGCGATGGAGGGGGTGCTTGGCGAGGCACGAAGCCTGCTCGACGTGCTGTGGGAGGTGGAAAAGGACGCACACCCCCTCAACACACCCGAGGACAAGGCGGGACTCAAGGCCCGCCTCATCCAGCATGTCGAGACGATTCAGCACCCCGACATCGCCAGTCTCTACAAGCGCGAACTGCTCGACCGATATGGCGAGTTCGCTTTTCCGCGCCGCGAGAATCGCTGGCAGGGCGCACAGGGCGGCGGTGATTCGCGCCGTCCGTTCACGCCGCGAGGTCCCGGCCAGGGGCGTTGGAACGGGCGCCCAGCAACGCCCCCCTCCCTCCCCGAATCAATCGAGAAGCTGAAAAAGGCGCTTTCGGGTGGATCGCGCGACGGTCTCGCCGCCGCCGTCATTGCCGGACTGATGCGTTGGCCCGAACTCGTGCCCCGGCACGCCGAGGCCCTGGCGCGTACGCCGGGCCTTGATTCGCGCTTCGATGCCCTGCTCGAATGTTGCGACGCCATGGCACCGCTTGAAAAAGACGCGCTATCCACCATATTGTCGGAAAATGGTCTGGAAGTTCCAAGAACCGCTGAATATTCGGGGTTTCGCTTCGGCTTTCTGGCCCCGGGCGCGAATGCAGAGCATGCGGCAGCGGAACTTGCTCAGGCCATCGATCTCTTGGTGGAACGTCCGGTCCTGGAGGCGGCATTGGCACAGGCGACAGCCCGGTTCGAAAGCGAGGTTTCGGACGAAACTTTTGCCGAGCAGCAACGTCTCCTCAAGAGAAAGCTGGAATTTGATAAACGCCTCAGGCAAATGGCGACAAGACATGCGTCTTCGTCCTGATTGTATAATTATACGCTCACAGGGTGTCGGGCAGCACGGGATAACGGCGGAAGAATGAGCAAGAACGAGACCAACGGCGGCGAAAACGACGGTACCGACGCGCCGCTGATCGACCTCAATGAGGCTTCGGTCAAAAAGCTGATCGCGCGCGCCAAGCGCAAGGGCTACATCACGATCGACGAACTCAACGAGGCCCTGCCCCAGGACCAGATGAATTCGGATCAGATCGAAGATATCTACGCCGCGATCAACGAGATGGGCGTCAACATCGTCGAGAACGACGAGGACGGCCAGAACGAGGATGAGGAAGAAGTCGAGGAAGTCGATTCCTCCGACGATACCTCTCCCAAGCCGGCTGTCGAAACCAAGAAGAAGGAAACGGTCGAGCGCACCGATGACCCGGTGCGCATGTACCTGCGCGAAATGGGCGCGGTCGAACTGCTCAGCCGCGAGGGCGAAATCGCCATCGCCAAGCGCATCGAAGCTGGCCGCGACATGATGATTCTGGGCCTGTGCGAGAGCCCGATCACCTTCCACGCCATCATCCAGTGGTCCGAAGCCCTCAACAACGAGGAAATGCAGCTGCGCGAGATCCTCGATCTCGACGCCATGCTGTCCAAGGAGCCCGCCCCCGAAAGCCTCAACGAGGACGGTGAGAGCGAGGACGACGGCGAGATCTCCGAAGCCACCGCCGGCCCGTCCTATAAGGACGACGACGAAGAGGAATCTTCCGAGGAAGGCGAAGAAGGCGAGGACGGCGAAGGCGGCCGCAAGGAAGAGGAAGAGGAAGAGGACAACACCCTCAGCCTCGCCCAGATGGAAGCGGCTCTCAAGCCCGAGGCGCTCGAGAAGTTCGCCACCATCACCGAGTTGTTCCAGGCTTTCGAGAAGCTTCAGTCGGAACGCCTTGAAGCGCTCGCGCTGGGCATCGATTTCCCGGCCGCCAAGGAAGACCGTTACAACGAACTGCGCGAGGAACTCACTGCGCAGGTCGAATCGGTCCAGTTCCACGCGACCAAGATCGAATACCTCGTTGATAACCTGTACACCTTCAACCGTCGCCTCACGACGCTGGGTGGCCAGATGCTGCGCCTTGCCGAGCGTCACAAGGTGAAGCGCGTCGACTTCCTCAACAGCTACGTCGGCCGCGAGCTCGATGACACCTGGCTGCCGGAAGTGGGCAAGAAGGACAAGAAGTGGGCGGCTTTTGCCGAGAACGAGGCCGATGCCGTCGAGCGTATCCGCCAGGAAGTCTCGGACATCGCGGCTGCCACCGGCATGGCGCTCCCCGAGTTCCGCCGCATCGTCAACATGGTACAGAAGGGTGAGCGCGAGGCGCGCATCGCCAAGAAGGAAATGGTCGAGGCGAACCTGCGCCTGGTGATCTCGATCGCCAAGAAGTACACGAACCGTGGCCTCCAGTTCCTCGATCTCATTCAGGAAGGCAACATCGGTCTGATGAAGGCCGTCGACAAGTTCGAGTACCGCCGCGGCTACAAGTTCTCGACTTACGCAACGTGGTGGATCCGTCAGGCCATCACCCGCTCGATTGCGGACCAGGCACGCACGATCCGCATCCCGGTCCACATGATCGAGACGATCAACAAGCTCGTGCGCACAAGCCGCCAGTTCCTCCACGAGCAGGGTCGCGAGCCGACCCCTGAGGAAATGGCCGAGCGTCTCTCGATGCCACTTGAGAAGGTGCGCAAGGTGATGAAGATCGCCAAGGAGCCGATCTCCCTTGAAACGCCGATCGGCGATGAGGAAGATTCGCACTTGGGTGACTTCATCGAGGACAAGAACGCGATCATCCCGGTCGATGCCGCAATCCAGTCCAACCTCAAGGAAACGGTCACCCGCGTCCTTGCCAGCCTCACCCCGCGTGAGGAGCGCGTGCTGCGTATGCGTTTCGGCATTGGCATGAACACTGATCACACGCTGGAAGAGGTCGGTCAGCAGTTCTCAGTGACCCGCGAACGTATCCGTCAAATCGAGGCGAAGGCGCTCAGGAAGCTCAAGCACCCGAGCCGCAGCCGCAAGATGCGCTCGTTCCTCGATCAGTAAAAGACGATATTTAAATCACTTACGAATCGCCCGCGGATCTGTCCCGCGGGCGTTTTCGTTTATCCGGGCACATATAGCCATCTAGACCATAGCCCATTCCCTGCGCTCCCGAGCGCCGCCCTGGCACGGAAGACACGACGATATGAAGCCCTTCGCGACGACGCTCGCCTTTGCTCTTTCCTGTACAGCCATCTCCGTTCCTGCATCCGCACAGGACACCTCCGCTCCAACCATTGCCGCGGTCGAGCCCGAACGGCTCGCGATTGCGGAGCGCATCGTTGCCGTTTCGCTTCCACCCGCCGAACGCGAGGAGAAAATGCACGAGATGCTACAGGCGGTTACCGGGCAAATTACTGCGGCCATTCCGCTTGACGACGTCGAGGACGAAGGCCTGCGCGCAATCCTCCGCGAATACCTCGCAGACATTCCCGAAGCGCTGCGACCGACCGTGAGCGCTTTCCTGCCCAAGCAGATGAACGCGATGACCCACGCCTATGCGCGCCTTTTCACCAAGGCCGAACTCGAGGACACGCTCGCCTTCGCCCGCAGGCCGAGTGGCAGTGCGTTCCTATCGAAGTCGATCGACATCATGTCCGATCCCGAAGTGGCCGCTGCCAACACCGGCTACATGCGCGACGTCATGGCTCTCAATCAGGAGATGGCCGGAAACCTGCAGGCACGGATCGCGCAATACATGGCCAAAAATACCGACGCGATGTCGCGGCCCTGAAGAGCGGCCTTGCGCCCGGCGGTACTCAGGCGACGCGGTGGACCGAGAGGTAGACGGTCGATCCCGACTTGCCGCCGGCCGCGACAAACAGCGAGCGATTGACCCAAGTGTAGTCCGGGTGGCCGGTATCGAGGCGGATTGCAGTGCGCATGTAGTATTCCGAAAACTCGAGCGTTTCGCCCGCTGCGATGCGCTCGGCCGCTTCGGGTGGCATATGACGCAGGCCCTGGCTGATGACCTCGATCACCGCGCCGTCATCGGTCTCGATGGCGTAGCGCGCATCGAGATAGGCCACATTGTCGGTGCGCACGGTCTGCCAGTCAGCCCCGATGGACAGCAACTTTCCATTAATCGCCTTGCCCGTCACGCGCCCGCCGATAATGGGAATGATGCGCCGGGTGCCTTGAGCGTTTTGGCCCATCTCGTGCGGGGGCGAAAGCTCGACCTCGAATTCGCAGATATGCTCCAGCGTGGGGGTCACGACAGTTTCTCCTCGTTCTTGTGGGTACCCTCAACGCGCGCGCTGCGCGCTGGTAGGCGCTCATGAATTCCTCGCGCTCGGCCTTGGGAATCACATCCTCGATATCTTCGAAATGCCACCGCAGCGCTCCTCCACCATGTTGAGGAGCCCGAAGGGCACGGCCTCCCGATTGCACAGCGCCACTGGCCCGTCGACCCAGGTCGGGATCGGATAGATGACGACGCAGTGGCGCGCCGTGCGCCTCGACCTCGGTGCCATCGTCAAGGCGGCACAGCGCAGTGACCGAGCCATCGGGCTCCTTGCGGTACCCCGTGACGCATTGGCCCCGGCGCACCTTCTCCGCGCCCAGCCTGTCAATCGGAGTTTCGTGCAGAAGCATGTGGAAGCGCCCGCGATGCACCGCGCACTGGTCCCAATGGAAACCAGCCAGACGTCCGCGCGGTCCACTGCAGATTTCGCGCCGGTTGAGGCCGACCAGCGCCCATTCTTTCGCCGGAATGCTGCTGGTGTCCATTTTTGCCTGATCAATGCCAAGGTCGGCTCGTTCGCGCACCGCGTTAGGCTGCAGGTTGATCCCCACGCCTAGCGGCCGGGGTCCGCGCACGCTTTCCAGCACCAGGCAATCGACGCCGATCTGGTCAAGCGTCAGGGCGAGGCAAGGGCCTCCGATACCGCCTCCAGCGATGAGTATGCGTGGTTGCCCCCTGACTTTCCTTCTTCCGCTGCGCATCATCTGTCTTTCACAGCAAGTTTCTTGCGCGATCAGGTGGGGCGCGCGTACATTGAGCCATACCACAACGCAACTGGATGAGGGGCGCACACCGGGCCCCTCTCTCCGGCACGCAGCCATTCTTGCCCAACAATCAAAGATAAGCGCTCAGGGACTCGCAAAACGACACCGTGATGACTAAGGGGGCGCTATCAAATTCTCTCTCTGTCAAAAGATCCATTCGCCATGCGTATTGCCATTGCTTCCGATCATGCCGCCGTGGACCTCAAGGCCACGCTGCGCGACCATCTCATCGAACTGGGCCACGAAGTGGCCGACCTCGGCCCCGAAACCGCCGACCGCGTCGACTATCCCGACTACGGCTACCTGCTGGGTTCGGTCATTGCCGACGGCACGGCGGACTATGGCGTGGCGCTGTGCGGCTCGGGCATCGGCATTTCGATCGCGGTAAATCGCAATCCGGCGTGCCGCTGCGCGCTCGTCTCCGAGCCGCTGTCGGCCGCGCTGGCGCGTGAGCACAACAACGCGAACTGCATCGCGATGGGCGCGCGCCTGACCGGGATCGACATGGCCAAGGCCTGCCTCGACGCTTTCCTTTCGACCGAGTTCGGTGGCGGACGCCACGCCGGACGCGTCGAGAAGCTCTCCAACCCTCCCGCCTGAACCCAAGGGGCCCTTCGAACATGACCGTTGAAACCGCAATCCGTTCCCCCGGCTTCTTCACCGACAGCGTGGCCGACAGCGATCCCGCCATCGCCGCTGCCATCGGCAAGGAGCTGAAGCGCGAACGCAAGCAGATCGAACTGATCGCGTCGGAAAACATCGTCTCCAAGGCCGTCCTCGAGGCGCAGGGCTCGGTGCTCACCAACAAGTACGCCGAAGGCTACCCGGGCAAGCGCTACTACCAGGGCTGTGAACCCTCGGACGTGGTCGAGAGCCTCGCCATCGAGCGCGCCAAGGAACTTTTCGGCTGCGAATTCGCCAACGTCCAGCCGCACTCGGGTGCGCAGGCCAACGGTGCGGTCCTCCTCGCCACGGTTAAGCCTGGCGACACGATCCTGGGCATGAGCCTCGATGCCGGTGGCCACCTCACCCACGGCGCCCGCGCGGCGCTGTCGGGCAAGTGGTTCAACGCGGTCCAGTATGGCGTGACCAAGGACACCCACCTCATCGACTACGACGAGGTCCAGAAGCTGGCGAGCGAGCACCAGCCCAAGCTCATCATCGCAGGCGGCTCAGCCTATCCGCGCGTGATCGACTTCAAGCGCATGCGCGAAATCGCCGACAGCGTGGGTGCCATCTTCCAGGTAGACATGGCCCACTTCGCAGGTCTGGTCGCAGCAGGTCTGCACCCCTCGCCCTTCCCCTACGCGCACATCGCCACCACCACCACGCACAAGACCCTGCGCGGTCCGCGCGGCGGCATGATCCTCACCAACGACGAGAAGCTCGCCAAGAAGATCAACTCGGCGGTCTTCCCCGGTCTCCAGGGTGGCCCGCTGATGCACGTCATCGCCGCCAAGGCGGTGGCCTTCGGTGAAGCTCTGCGCCCTGAGTTCAAGGACTACGCGGCCAAGGTGATCGAGAACGCGAAGGTCCTCGCCGACACGCTCAAGGAGCGCGGCGCAGCGATCGTCTCGGGCGGCACCGACACCCACGTGGCTCTCGTCGACCTCTCGCCGCTTGGCGTGACCGGCAAGGACGCGGACGAAGCGCTCGAGCGTGCGGGCATCACCTGCAACAAGAACGGCATCCCCTTCGACCCGCTGCCGCCGATGAAGACCAGCGGCATCCGCGTTGGCACGCCGGCGGGCACGACCCGTGGTTTCGGCCCGGATGAATTCCGTGAAATCGGCAACATGGTCGCAGATGTCCTCGACGGTCTCGCCAAGTGCGGCGAAGAAGGCGACGCGCAGGTGGAACAGAACGTGCGCGCGCGCGTAGAAGCCTTGTGTGACCGCTTCCCGATCTACGAGGACTAAAACATGACCGACCCCCAGCGCCCCAACGACACCGGCGACTTCGTGACCGATGCACGCCTTGAACTTTCCGGAATGCTGCGCGATGGCCTCGACCATCCCTCAACCCGGCCGGTTCTTGTCTGGGGGGCGCTGGGCGCGGTGGCAGGCGCGGCCCTGCCCTTTGTCTCGGTGGGCCTCGGGCTTGCCGCAGGCGCCGGATACAAGTTCTACAAGCGTGTGCGGCCCGACTGAGGCCGCGCCCTCTCCCCTTTTTTGAAACGATAGGCTCGAATGCGCTGCCCTTTCTGCGCCCATGACGATTCCCAGGTAAAGGACAGCCGTCCGGCCGAGGACAACGCCGCGATCCGCCGCCGCCGCCAGTGCTCCAGCTGCGGCGCGCGCTTCACCACGTTCGAGCGGGTGCAGCTGCGTGAGATCACGGTGCTCAAGTCCGGTGAGGAAGGCGAGGAACGGCGCGAGCCCTTCGACCGCCTCAAGATCGAGAAATCGGTCTCGCTCGCCTGCCGCAAGCGCAGGATAGACCGCGAGCGGATCGACCAGCTCGTCTCGGGCGTCCAGCGCCAGATCGAAACCACCGGCGACGCCGAAATCCACTCGCGCGAAATCGGCGAGATGGTGATGGACGGCCTGCGCCAGCTCGACTCGGTCGCCTACATCCGCTTTGCGTCTGTGTACCGCGCCTTCAACGAGGCCCGCGACTTCGAGGAGTTCGCTGGGACCGTGCGCGACGTGGCGACAGGCGACACCCAGAATGACTGATACCCCCTCCTTTTCCACGCCGACGTTCGGCACCGTCCCAGAGGACCGCAAGCCCATCGTCGTGCTTGTCCGCCCGCAGCTGGGCGAAAACATCGGCAAGGCCGCGCGCGCCATGCTGAATTTCGGGCTCACCGAAATGCGCCTCGTTTCGCCCCGCGACGGCTGGCCCAACCCTTCAGCGGGCCCCGCTGCGGCGGGCGCCAACGTCATCCTCGAAGATGCGCACGTCTACGAGACGCTGGCCGACGCGGTGACCGACTGCACCAATGTCTATGCCACCACCGTGCGCAAGCGCGGGGTGACCAAACGCGTGGTGACGCCCGAAGAAGCCGCGGGCGAAATCTACGCCGAACCGGGCCGTTCGGCCTTCGTGTTCGGCCCGGAACGTTCCGGGCTGGAAACCGAGGACGTAGCGCTCGCCCGCTCGATCCTGACCGTCCCGATCAATCCGGAATTTGCCTCGCTTAACCTCGCGCAGGCCGTAATTCTATGCGCCTATGAATGGTCGAAGGGCGCAGGCCTCACCCAGCCCACGCAGGAAGAGGTCCTGCCCCCTGCCCCGCAGAACGAACTGGAAGGGCTCATCGGCCACTTCGAGAAGCTGCTCGAGCCCAAAAATTACTTCTGGCCGGAAACCCGCGCCGAAGCCAACCGCCTCACCTTGCGCAACCTCCTCACCAAGCCCGCGTGGAACCACCTGGAAGTGCGTACCATGCGTGGTGTCCTCTCCTCGCTCGAGAAGGCCCGGCGGCCACGCGGCGAAGGCTGACAAGCCCCTTCGGGCGTTGCGCCCTATCCTGCATCGCCCGCTCACCCATATTCAACCGGCTTCGCGCAAAATCCCGTTTTGCTTTTGCGCGGCTGGGTGTATGGGCACATCCAGCATCAAGAGTTGGGGCGACGCCCAACGCCAACCTGCCGTTCCGGGCAAGGTGGTACTCCGCAAGGAGGATGTGGCCGTCCCGGCAAGCAAACGGACACGCCACATTTCGCGTCGCTCCTGCCCAGGAGTACGACGTTAAAATGCCGATCAAGATCCCCGACGACCTGCCCGCAAGACAGACCCTTGAAGCCGAGGGCGTGACGGTCATGGGCGAGGCTGACGCGGTGCGTCAGGACATTCGCCCACTGCAGATCGGGCTGCTCAACCTCATGCCCGACAAGGTACGCACCGAGACCCAGCTCGCGCGCCTTTTGGGCGCCACCCCGCTGCAGATCGAACTGACGCTGGTGCGCATGACCGACCATGTCTCGCGCAACACCGCCCAGAACCACATGGAAGCCTTCTACCGGCCCTGGGAGGACGTGCGCGAGGAACGCTTCGACGGCTTCATCATCACCGGCGCCCCGGTCGAGCGCATGCCCTACGAAGAGGTGAACTACTGGGAGGAGCTGCGCCAGATCCTCGCCTGGACCCAGACCAACGTTCACCGCACGCTGACCATCTGCTGGGCAGCTCAAGCCGCGCTCTACCATTTCCATGGCATCCCCAAGCGCGTGCTCGACGCCAAGGCCTACGGCCTTTACCCGCACGAAGTCCACGCCCCCGCCTCGCCCTTCCTGCGTGGCTTTGCCGATGTCTTCAACGTGCCCGTCTCGCGCTGGACCGAAGTCTGCCCCGACGCGCTGAACGCCGCCGAGCGGCTTGAGGTGCTAGCCTCAAACCCGGTCACGGGTCCGTGCCTTGTCGATGACCCCGCCCACCGCATGCTCCATATGTTCAACCATCTGGAGTACGATACCGAGACGCTTGCCAACGAGTTCTTCCGCGACGGCGGCGCGCAGCTGCCGCACCGCTACTTCCCGGAAGACAACCCGAGCCGCCGTCCCCTCAATTCGTGGCGGGCCCACGGGCACCTCTTGGTCGGCAACTGGATCAACGCGATCTACCAGACCACCCCCTTTGATCTGGCCACGATGGGCATGGCTGGCTCGCTCGAGGCACTGTAGGGCGCACAGGACAAGTCTCCGCATACCTTGGCGGGCGTTTGCGCTTGACTTTGCGCCTGTATCGCGTAAGGGCCAGCGCTTCACGGGACGCCTTCCCTTTCGAGAGTTGGCGCCTCCTTCGGCCCCGCACCCCGGTGAAGCGGCGGCCGCATCCGGCATTTCATGGCCGGATGGTGCGCTCCGGGAAACTAGGGATCGCCTTGCCACGGTGGCACAGGCGGCAGCAGAACGGAAAGAAACGTTATGTCGAAGCGTAAGAGCGCTAAGTACAAACTCGATCGCCGCATGGGCGAGAACATCTGGGGCCGTCCCAAGAGCTCGGTCAACCGCCGCAGCTACGGCCCGGGCCAGCACGGTCAGCGCCGCAAGGGCAAGCTGTCGGACTACGGTCTTCAGCTGCGCGCCAAGCAGAAGCTCAAGGGCTACTACGGCGACGTAACCGAGAAGCAGTTCAAGCGCACCTACCAGGAAGCGTCCTCGATGAAGGGCGACACCGGCATGAACCTGATCGGTCTTCTGGAGCAGCGCCTGGACATGGTCGTCTACCGCGCCAAGTTCGCGCCGACCATCTTCGCGGCTCGCCAGATCGTCTCGCACGGCCACATCCGCGTCAACGGTGTGAAGTGCAACATCGCTTCGCGTCGTATCCGCGTGGGTGACGTGATCTCGCTCGGTGAGAAGGCCAAGGAAATGGCTCTCGTCATCGAAGCTCAGGCTCTGCCCGAGCGCGAGATTCCCGACTATGTTGCTTCGGAAGGCGACAAGGTGACCTTCGTCCGCGTGCCCACGCTCGACGAAGTCCCCTACCCGGTGAAGATGGAACCGAACCTCGTCGTCGAGTTCTACTCGCGCTAAGAGTTCGGCTCCTTCGGGAACGAAATTCTTTCGGAAAGGGCGGTCCTTCGGGGCCGCCCTTTTTTCGTAGCAACCCACGGAAAAGCTGCGTCATTTCATCGCGAAATAGCGGAACCTTCACAGGCCTCGTGTATTGCGCAGAAGCTATGACCCGCTTTCGCTACATCACCCCGCACCGCACCGGCAAATGGTACCCCGATCTCGAGACCGCGCAGCGCCATGCCTGCGATATCGGCGCGGGGTTTCGGGATGAACTGACCGGCCGCTTCGTCGCCTACATCGACACGTACCTTGAAGAAGACGAGGCCGAACTCGCGCTCGGCTCCGCTCCCTGAGGGAAACCATCGCTCAGTCGAGCTTCAGCTCCTTGTGCAGGAAGGCATCGCTGGCGGCCAAAAGCTGCGTGCGCGCTTCGCTGCTGAAAAGGTAGTGATCGAGGCCATCGATCTCGACATAGTGAACAGACTTGCCCGCCTGCTCCAGCTTCTTCGCCATGACCTGGCTTTCGCGCACACCCACATTCTGGTCGAGTGTTCCGTGGAACATCAGGACCGGGGCCTTGATCTTCCCCACGTTCTGAGCGGGTGAGCCTTCGCGGATGTGCGGACCACTACCAATGTACTGACGCACCAGCGCCGCGTTGGTAAAGCCTTCGGACTCGTTACTGAGCATCGCGAAATCCGTCACCGGCGCGACGGCTACAACGGCCTTGAACAGATCCGGGTCGAGCACAACGCTCTGAAGCGCGGCATAGCCACCATAAGACCACCCGAAGATCGCCAGCTTGTCCGGCGCGGCGATACCCTGGGCGACCAGCCAGCGCCCGGCGTCGTTGACATCGCCAATGGCCGTCTTCCACTACTTGAACCCATTTTCCTTGTACCAATCCGAACCGTAACCGGCGGAACCGCGGTAATTGGGTTGGAGAACGGCGAAGCCGCGTGCGGCAAAGAACTGGACCATCCAGTCGAAACCCCACTCGTCGCGCGCGCTCGGCCCGCCGTGCGGCATGACGATCGCGGGCAGATTTCGGCCCGTGCTGCCGGGCGGAAGGGTCAGATAGCCGGGGATCTGCACCCCGTCGCCGGCCGGAAACATGACGGGCTTCATCGCGGCCAGTTCCAGATCGGCCAACTTGGGCCGCACCGGGAGGACCTCTTCGAGGCGGCGCTCAGCCTTGTTGAAGAGGTAGAGCATGCCGGGTTCGGTGTCCCCGGTCACGCCCAGCAGCAGATTCTTCTCCTCACGGTCGGCATCGATGACACCAACGGCCACTTCTCCGGGCAAGGCCGAGGCCAATGCCTTTGACAGCGCCTCCATCTCGGGATCGAAATAGACCTGCTCGCGTCGTTCGCGCGCATAAGTGAGACCGACAACTCGTTTGTCGCGACCGATGCGGATGAGGCCGTCAATGTCGACGTCATCCGCTGCAAAGAGCTTTTCGCGTGCCAGCGAACCATCGAGCGCGACCGCGTAGAGGCCGCGATGCCCGTTCTCCCACGCAAATCCGAAGGCGCGGTTGCTCTTGCCATCAACCGCCAGCGGCTCGAAGCGCAGGCCCCCCTCCTCTTCCGGTCCGCCCCAACTTGAAAGCCACTGCCATTCCCAGTCGCCCGGCGTGCGGTAGAAAAAATCCTCGCTCGGCTTGAGCAGCCCCGTTGCTCCCGATTGCTAGCGGCTTTTGACGCGAATTGTTCCATGACCATCGGTCATGTACCCCGTCGCAAATTCGTCGGGCTTCTCGACCCGGCGGCGGCGCCCCTTGATCGTGTCGACCATTTCGACACCAAGGCCCGCTTCCTCGTTCGCAAGGCGGGTGCCGATGGTATTTTCCGGCACGAATACCTTGGTCATCAGAACGCGCCCAGGCTCATCGTCAACATCCCAATCAATCACGCTTCCCCCGTTCTGGAAGAACGTACGCGCCCGCAGGGATTTCGTGTTCGACAAAAGCATCGCATTCGTGCCGTCATCGTCCAGCCCAAAGATCCGGGTGAAACCCGCAAGCTGCCCGGCATAGTCCACGATGTAGTGCACTTGGCAGACCAGGCGCACGTTGGTGGACCATTTGCAGAAACGCAGTTCCCCTTCATCGCTCGGGACACTGGTGATCGCAGTCGGGAAACCGCCCTCGGCAAGGTTCGCGACTTCAAGTACACGGCCACCCTTGCGCGGAGAGATGAAGGCGATCTTGGTTCCGTCCGGTGACAGGCTGATCTGGATTATATCCTCCAGTGCCCCGAACCGCGCGGCAAGATCTTCTGCACTCTCCCCGGACTGCGCCTGTGCCTGCAGCGGCACGGCCGCCGCCATCGCCGAGCTCAAAAACAGCCCGGACACGAGCGCACGTAAACCTCTCATGACCACGCCGGAACCCCTCATTTTCCTATGACGGAGAGGGACTATGCGAGCGTCCAATGAGGCGGTCAAGTTGCCGAGATTTAATACAAAGTAATTTCAGGGAAGAGTTGCGCAGATAGCGCACTATTCGCCCGGTGGCATGCCCACCTGTTCACAGATCCAGCCCCACAAGGCATCGACTTCCCGCGCCGCCTTGCCTTCAGGTTCGATCTCCCGCGCGACTTCGCCGCTTCCGGCGCTGCGGTGAAAGGCGGCGCGTTCGCCGAAGTGGTGGGGACTGACCGAAAGCCCGAGGTTACGCGCGGCCTCGGCCGCCTCCTCAAGCATCCGGGTCGCGCGCGCGGGCACGGCGTTGAAGACAACATGGGCCGGCTTGGAGGCATAGGCCATGAGCCCTGCCGTGGCCTCCAGCGCATGCAGATCAAAAGCCCGCGCCTTGGAGGGAACAAGCACGATGTCGGCCACGCGCACGGCCTCGCGCGAAGCGGTGTCGCCATGGGGCGGTGTGTCGATCACGATCACCTCGGCGCCGCCACGCTTGGCCCGCTCGATCGTGCTGAAAAGGCGAACCGGCGGACAGGTGATGACTTCCGGCAGGAACTCGCCGCGCCAGTCTCCCCAGGCGGCGGCAGTCGCCTGGGGATCGGTGTCGATCACCTGGACCTGGTTGCCCGCGTAAACCGCGCTGGCGGCAATGTGGAGAGCGAGCGTCGTCTTGCCCGACCCGCCTTTCTGGCTGACAATGGCTATCGTGGTCATCCGGGCTGTCTCTCCTCATCCCGCTGGAGAACGTGTCCGGACCTGCGAATCGCGGGACGGAACCAAGCGAATGTCCGGGCACGGCCCCGCCTTGTCCAGCAAAAGACCTTTAACCGCTTTGGGCGCGCTCGGTCTCCGGCAATGTAACCTGCGGATGAATCCACGGCGGCCTCCATTCGCGCATCGCGTCGATCTCAGAACGCGTGGCTGCGCCCTCCAATAAGGTCGCCGCAAAGACGAGCGCATCCCCGGTGCGGATGCAGCCTTGGCTGAAGGCGCGCACCTCGCGCTCGAACCGCACCTCGCGCTCGAACCGCGCCTGCCTGGCGGGTCGTGCATGTAGACGCTGTAGGGGTTGGCATGTCGAGCTTCATCTGGCCCGGCGCGTTGTTCGGCCCCGGCTTCTGGTGCCAGCGACCGCCCGTGTGGATATAGCCCTTGCTGGCCGGGAACCGCCCGGTGTTCTCGCGCAGGATGCTCTGCGGAATGTTCCACCAGGGATTGAAAATGACCCCGCGCACCTCGGCCCGGGAGACGGGGACGAGACCTTGCCCGCGATGACAGGCCTGCGCGTAGTCGGTATGGTCTGGCCTCGCCCATCTCTTTTGCAGCCACTCCCAGCCGCCGGATGTCGCGCGAACTTGGCCAAGCAAAGGCCGCGTTCGACACCCATGGAGCGCGCGTGCGCCAACGCGACATCGTGGAGCTTGCGGATTTCAGCGCCCTCTCCGGTAATACGCGCTTCAGCCTTGTCGATATCGGCAATGGCCGCGTCATCGCGGATTTTCACGTCGCGCACGGCCAGGGCTCAGGCCCGGCTAATGCCGGCATGCTCCAGTGCTTCTCGAACCCAACCGGCCAGGATCGAACGCATCGTGCGAGGGCAGCTTCCTGATCGGGGAAACCTACTCTCACAAGCATGGCCGCTCGCGCCGGGTCCACGGGATCGACCCCGAGAATTCGATGGCCTATCCCCGCGCCATCGTTATCCACGGCGCTTCCTGCGTCTTGACGGACATGGCCCGCCACACCGGACGCATGGGGCACAGCCTCGGGTGCTTTACCGTCTCCCAGCGCGACATCGGCCCGGCGCTTAGCACGCTGGCCGGCTGCTGGTCGCGCACCAGTAAGAGCAAGGTCGCCTGCCATCAACGCCAGGCCGGACAGACATTAGCCAAAGCCCTGCAAGTACGACCTTCACCCCGCATAAGCAGGGCGCGACAAAACCGGGACGGCCCGGCAGCACACAGGAGGCTGCCGCATGGCATGGATTTGCGTTGTACTCACCGATCTGCTCGGGACTGTCTGAATCTATTTTCTCAAAAGCACCGAAGACGGGATCAGCACATGGGACGTCTCTCCGTGCTCGGCAGCTTCTGGCTGCTGGCCCTTCCCATGCGCGCAATCCCGCTTGCCGCGGCCTTATGCCGCCTGGACCGGGACCGGAACGCTCGGCGCGTTCCTGCTTGGCCTTCTGATCTTCGGGGAGCGGCTAAGCCCGGCGGCGATCTCCGGGCTCGATCTCATCGTATGGGGCGCCGTACTGCGGCGCGTGGCAACAGGCAGGGGCGCCTGAGGCGCTATTTGCGATTGGCGAAGTAATCGCGCCGGAAATCGGCGGCGAAAATATCGAAGCGCTGCTCTGCAATCGCATCGCGCATGCCCTGCATGAGCTGCTGGTAGAACCAGATGTTGTGCTCGGTCAGTAGCATCGCGCCAAGCATCTCGCCCGAGCGGATGAGGTGGTGCAGGTAGGCCCGGGAATAGGTGTGGCATACCGGGCAACCGCAGCGTTCATCGACAGGCCCGGTGTCCTCAGCATGGCGCGCATTGCGCATGTTGAGGGGACCGTTCCAGGTGAACGCCTGGCCATTGCGTCCCGAGCGGGTGGGCAGCACACAATCGAACATGTCGACCCCACGTTCGACCGCGCCAACCAGATCGTCGGGCTTGCCGACGCCCATGAGGTAACGTGGACGATCCTCGGGCAGTTGCTGCGGCGCGAATTCAAGCGTTGCGAACATCGCTTCCTGCCCCTCGCCTACGGCAAGGCCGCCAATTGCGTAGCCATCGAAGCCGATGTCGACGAGCGCATCGGCGCTGGCCTTGCGCAGCCCCTCATCGAGCGCGCCCTGCTGGATGCCAAAGAGCGCCGAACGCTCCGCGTGCTCCTCGCCGCTGTCGAAGCCATCCCGGCTGCGCTTGGCCCAGCGCATCGACATTTCCATCGAGCGCGCGATGACATCGCGCGGTTGATCGATCTTGGGGCATTCGTCAAAGGCCATAACGATGTCGGAACCGAGCAGGCGCTGGATCTCCATCGAGCGCTCGGGGCTGAGCATGTGGCGCGAACCGTCAAGGTGGCTGGCGAAGGTCACGCCTTCCTCGGTGATCTTGCGCAGGTCCGAGAGGCTCATCACCTGATAACCGCCGCTATCGGTCAGGATCGGGCGGTCCCAGTTCATGAACTTGTGAAGCCCCCCCAGGCGCGCCATGCGCTCCGCCCCGGGCCGGAGCATGAGGTGGTAGGTGTTGCCAAGGATGATGTCGGCCCCGGCCGCACGCACGTCCTGCGGCTTCATCGCCTTGACCGTGGCAGCGGTGCCCACAGGCATGAAGGCGGGCGTGCGGATCTCGCCCCGACGCATCTGGATGACGCCGGTACGGGCCCGACCGTCGCGGGCGTGGATCGAAAACTGGAAACGCGGTTTCATACCCCGCCCGTTAGAGCATTTTCCCGCCAGATGGAATTATCTGATGGTGCGGAAAAACCACGGCGAACCAACCGCTCCGTGCCCATCAGAAACCGTAGACCAGTGAAAAGCTCGAGGTCGTATCGGTCTTGAGCGTTCCGGTCGCAGGTGCGGTCTCGTGCTCGAAATTGTAGGAAAGCTTAAGCTTGATGTGATCGGTCATTGCGGTTTCAAGCGCGGTGAGCGAAGTGAAGGTATTGTTTTCCGTGCTCACATATCCGCTGGCAACCTGCGAGAGCTTGACCGTATCATTGAGCTTCCAAGCGAAATCCAGCGACATGAGAGCCGAATACTGGGTTTCGCTAGGCTGATCGACATAGTCGATCAGACGCATCGCCGGGCCTGCTTCGACCGACAGCGTCATGGTGCCGGAATTGATCAGTCGTCGACCGAGACCGCCCGAGAGCGAGAAACGGTTGTCAAAACCCGAAATCGGGTCCTTTTCATACTGCGCGCGCGAATAAATGAAGTAGCCTTCATGCAACGTGTAGCGCGGCTGGTAGGCAAGGAGATACTTGTTGTTCGTAGCTCGGCCTTCGGTCTCCTGATAATTCGCGCTCGCGGTGATCGTGTGCTGCCACTCGATCCCTTGACGGTCGATCTTCATACCCCCCGTCACACCGAAGTTGTCAGTATTGCCGGTATTGCGAAAACCGCCGAGTTCGATTTGCCCTTGCCAGAGCTGGAGAATACCAGCCTGCCGGATGCGGCGCTGCTTTGCCTCGAACTTGGCGCGTTCCTCGGCCGCACGGCGATCGCGGTAACTCTTATGCATGCCCCGGATCTCGTCCCTGAACCAGGGTTGCACCTTGATCGCGAACTTTACGACCGCATCTACCTCGGCGTCCTCGTCTCCCTTCATCGATTCCTCAAGCATGGCGCGCACGTTGCGCGGCAAGCTCGGTCGGTCGGCATCGACGAAGGGGATCGGCTCCACGAAGGTCGGAAGCGAAACGAAAACAGGCCGGGGGGGGATGGGATCGGGCATTGCGATGACGTCCCAGTCCACGGCGCTGCCCTCCGGGGGCTCATCTTGCGCGAAGGCCGGAGCGCTAAGCAGGACAACGGGAAGGACGATGCTTGACCGGAAGCGAAAAGGCATTGGCGATGGTTACGTAATCAAGAACGCAAACGCCAGCCCGTTGCAAAGATTCGTGCAATAATTGCAATGCAAAGAGCCAGGAAGCCGAGCGCCATGAGAAGCGAAACGATCACCGGGAAATCCGCCTGGCCATAAAAGCACCAGCGCAGGCCGTTCACGAGATAGACCATAGGATTGAACAAAGCCACCGAACGCCAGGGCTCAGGCAGGAGGTTGATTGAATAGAAGGTTCCCCCCAGGAACGTCAGCGGCATCACGAACAGCGAAGGCACCATGCCCACCTGCTCGAAGCTCTTGGCCCAGATCCCGAGGATGAACCCGAAGAGCGAGAACGAGGCCGAGACGAGCAGGACAAAACAGAGCACCAGCACAGGATGGACGATCGTATAGTCAACGAAGAAGCGCGCAGTCCCCACGATGATGGCGGCAAG
The DNA here is from genome assembly GCF_008107685.1 of Novosphingobium sp. BW1. Classification (GTDB taxonomy): domain Bacteria; phylum Pseudomonadota; class Alphaproteobacteria; order Sphingomonadales; family Sphingomonadaceae; genus Novosphingobium. Next base: position 115,664 of record NZ_VIRF01000058.1, on the reverse strand, counting down.
AACCAGCGACTTGGTCGCCGCCGCGCCGACGAAACCAACAAGGGTCTCGGCAAAGCCGACGGGGGCCGAGAGCAGCTCGTAGATCGCGCCGGTAAAACGCGGCATGTAGATACCAAAAGCGCCGTTTGCCGTGCTCTCGCTCAGGAGTGTGAGCATGAGCAGGCCGGGTACGATGAAAGCACCGTAGTCGACACCCTCAAGGCCGGACTCCATGCGGCCACCAATGGCCGCTCCGAAGACGACGAAGTAGAGCATCGTCGAGAGCAGCGGCGCGATGATCGACTGGAGCGCGGTGCGCAAGGCGCGCGCGAGTTCATGCTTGTAGATGGTCCACGCGCTGCGGGCGTTGAACAGGCTCATGCACCCTCTCCCGTGTCGGACTGGTTTTCGAGGAGGTTCACGAAAATCTCCTCCAGATTGGATTCGCGGATGTCGATGGCAGTGTAATCGACCTTGTGGGCAATCAGCGCCTTGGTGAGCGCGGCAACCTCGGATTTGCCCTGGCCGGTGCCATCGCCGCCACGGTAGACAAGCGCGCCGCCATCCTCGGCGAGGCTCAGCGAATGGCCGGAAAGCCCCTCGGGGATGGCGCTGATCGGCGCTGCCAGCGTGAACACCGCTTCAGTGCGGCCGAGCCGGGCCATCATCGCGCGGGTCTCCTCGACCATGCGGATACGGCCCTTCTGGATGATGCCCACACGGTCGGCCATTTCCTCGGCCTCCTCTATGTAGTGGGTGGTGAGGATGATCGTGGTGCCCTGCTCGCGCAGCGCCGCAATGTGCGTCCACATGTCGCGGCGCAGTTCCACGTCCACGCCCGCGGTCGGCTCATCGAGGAACAGCAATTCAGGATCGTGGGCGAGCGCCTTGGCGATAAGGACGCGGCGCTTCATGCCGCCTGAAAGAGCGCTGAGTGATTCTTCGCGCTTGTCCCACAGGCTGAGCGTGCGCAAGATTTGCTCCACCCGCGCCGCATCCGGCGCAAGGCCGAACAGGCCCCGCGAATAGTTCACGGTGTGGAGCACCGTCTCGAACATATCGGTGGCCAGTTCCTGGGGGACGAGCCCGATGCGGCGGCGCAGGGTGCGCCAGTGGCGCCCCATGTCCTCACCAAAGGCCCGGATCGTGCCCGAGCTTGGCTGGACTAGGCCGCAGACCGCGCCAATCAGCGTGGTCTTGCCCGCCCCGTTGGGTCCCAGGAGCGCGAAGATCTCGCCCTTGCGAATGGTCAGGTCGACACCGTTCAGCGCGGTGAAGCCCCCGTCATAGGTCTTTGTCAGACCCTCGATTTCGAGAATGTCCTGCATGGCCGGGAACATGGGTGGAAGCCCCCGCGCTTCCAAGCCCCCAGGCCCCAATTGCCGGACAAAAAAGAGATCAGGCCTGCGCGCCCGGAATCAGGAGGCTGGAATCGCCGTAGCTGTAGAAGCGGTAGCCGTGCTCGATAGCGTGGGCATACACCGCCTGCATCTTCTCCAGCCCCATCAGCGCCGAAACCAGCATGAACAGCGTGGACTTGGGCAGGTGGAAGTTGGTCATCAGCCCGTCAATCGCCTTGAAGCGATAGCCCGGTGTAATGAAGATCGCGGTGTCACCCTCGAAGGGACGGATCACGCCATCCTCGCCGGTCGCGCTTTCCAGAAGCCGCAGGCTAGTCGTGCCAACAGCGATGATGCGCCCGCCCGCTGCGCGCGCGGCGTTGAGGCGATCGGCCGTCTCGGCATCGATCCGGCCCCATTCGGAATGCATCTGATGCTCGGCAGTGTCGTCTGCCTTGACCGGAAGAAAGGTGCCCGCCCCGACATGAAGCGTGAGCGTCTCACGCCCGATGCCCACGGCATCGAGTTTCGCGACCAATTCGGGCGTGAAGTGGAGCGCGGCCGTGGGTGCAGCGACAGCCCCCTTCTCGCGCGCGAACATGGTCTGGTAGTCGTTTTTGTCCGCCTCGTCGGTGTCGCGCTTACCCGCGATGTAGGGAGGAAGCGGCATGCGTCCCGCGCGCTCGAGCAGGATCTCGACCGGATCTTCGCCCTGGAAGGCGAGCGTCCAGCTACCATCGTCCCAACGCTCTTCGGCAACAGCCTCGACCTCGGAGGGAAATTCGATGCGGTCGCCCGCCTTCAGCCGCTTGCCGTTGCGCACGAAGGCCTGCCACCGGCGCAGGTCGAGCCGTTTGTGCAGGGTCGCGCCGATGCGGGCCTCACCGCGGCGGCCTTCAAGTTGGGCGGGAATGACGCGGGTATCATTGAAAACCAGGATATCGCCCGGGGCGAGGACCTCAGGAAGCTCGCGCACGATACGGTCGGCGAGCGGTGCATCGCCATCAGCCACGAGAAAACGCGCCGCGTCGCGGGGCTTGGATGGGCGCAGCGCGATATTCTCCGTCGGGAGGTCGAAATCGAAAAGGTCTACTCGCATGACGGGCAGCCGCTAGACGCGAAACGCGCCTGCGGCAAGATGCAAGCTCCCTGCCCCTCCTACTGCGAGGTTGAGTTGTTGAGGTCGTCGAGCGTGACGGGCGTATCCTCGGTCACCGCCGGAGCGGGCGCCGCAGGCTTGGGCTTGTGCTCGGAGAAAAGCGAGGCCTGGACGATCTTCGTGGGATCCTCTGGCGGCTCGCCGCGGTGGATCGCATCAACGTAATTCATCCCCGCGATGACGCGGCCGAACACGGTGTACTTGTGATCGAGCGCGAAGCGCGGATAGAACACGATGAAGAACTGGCTGTTCGCGCTGTTGGGATCGTTGGTGCGCGCCATCGCAACCGAGCCGCGCACGTGCGGCATCGCATTGAATTCGGCTTCCAGGTCGGGAAGGTCAGAGCCGCCCTGCCCAGTGCCCGTCGGATCTCCGGTCTGCGCCATGAAGCCATCGATCACGCGGTGAAAGATCAAACCGTCGTAGAAGCCTTCACGGGCCAGCTTGCTCACGCGCTCAACATGGTGGGGCGCCCATTCCGGCACGAGACGGATGAGCACGCGCCCCCCGTTGCTGAGATCGAGGACGAGTACGTTCTGCGGATCGTGGCTCGGGTCCAGGTCGATCTTGGTGGGCAGCTTCGCCGGAGCCTCGGTGGCAGCGACGTCCTTGTCCTTGGCAAGCGCGGGCGGGCTGGCAAGCACGGTGGCACCCAGCATCAGCGCGGCAACGGTATGGCGAAATTTCATGGATTACTCACAAGCTCGAAAACCGATCCTTGGCTGGGGCGATAGAACCCTCTCGCTGTCGGAACAATGAATGATTTAGCGGGAAGCCCCGCGCTCAGTAGTCGCCGAGGCGCCCTCGCGCGTCGATCCGGGCGATCACGTCCTCGCGGACAGCCGGGCTCACGAACTTGGTGATGTCGCCTCCGAACAGCGCGATTTCCTTGACCAGCTTGGAGGCGATCGGCTGCAGGCTGACATCAGCCATCAGGAACACGGTCTCGATGTCGGGATCGAGCTGCTGGTTCATGCCGGCCATTTGGTACTCGTACTCAAAGTCCGCGACGGCGCGCAGGCCTCTGAGGATGATCGTAGCGTTCTGCTTGCGCGCGAACTTCATCAGAAGCGCATTGAAGGCGACCACCGTGACGTTCTCGACGCCCAGATGCTTTACCTCGCGTTCGACCATCGCCATGCGCTCTTCAGGCGTGAACATCGGGTTCTTCGACGGATTGGTCGTCACCCCGATGATCAAGCGATCCACGAGTTTCGCGCCGCGCCGGATGATGTCGGCATGGCCCAGCGTGATCGGATCGAACGTGCCGGGATAGACGCCCACGCGCTCCGCAGTCCGGGTCTCAGTCATTTCGGCTTCCTCCATGCGGCTCGCGGGCCGCGGCTTCCTGCCTTGATGCGCGCTGCGTTGCGCGAGAAAATCAGTGGTCGCGCTCGACGATATAGCGCGCAACGCAGCGCAGAAGATCGGCTTCCTCGCCATGCCCCGAAAGGTGCCCGACGGCCTGTTCCACCAGCATGCGCGCCTGTTCGCGCGCGCGGTCCGCACCCATCAGCGAGACGAACGTGGCCTTGCCGGCATCGGCATCCTTGCCCACGGCCTTGCCCGCCACTTCGGCATCACCCTCGTGATCGATGAGGTCGTCCGCAATCTGGAAGGCCAGCCCGATGTCGCGGGCATAGCTGCGCAGGTGCGTACGTCCCTCGGGCGGAACATGTCCCAGGATCGCCCCCATCTCCACCGCCGCGCCAAGCAGGGCTCCGGTCTTGAGTTGCTGCAGGCGCGTGATCGTGTGCAGGTCGAATTCGGAAGTTTCGGCCACCAGATCCATCATCTGACCGCCCGCCATGCCTTCTGCACCGCTGGAGGTCGCCAGCACGCGCACCAGTTCGATGCGGGTGAAGGGATCGGCGCTCGTAGCCGGATCGGACAGCACCTCGAAGGCAAAGTCGTGCAGGGAATCGCCGGCCAGCACAGCAGCCGATTCGTCGAAGGCCAGGTGCAGGGTCGGCTTGCCGTGGCGCAGGGCATCATCGTCCATGCACGGCAGATCATCATGGATCAGCGAGTAGACGTGGATCGATTCGAGCGCGATGGCTGCACGGATCGCCGCCTCACGCTGAACACCGTACATGCCCGCGACCGCCGTCAGCAGCAGCGGACGCAGTCGCTTGCCCCCGCCTATCGCGGCATAGCGCATCGCCTCGTAGAGACGCGCACGCGCGTCGTCGGAAACTGGCAGCAGCGCATCGAAGGCGCCGTCCACTTCGCCCGCAATCGCGACCAGCGCCTCTTTCAGCAGCGAATCGCCCAAAGCCCCATCTCCCACGTCTCAGCGCTCCGGCGTGTCGAAAGGCTGGGTCGAGGCGGGCGCACCGTCGGCCCCGGTCACGATCTTCTCGATCCGGGCCTGGGCGGCATCGAGCCGCTTCTGGCAGTGCTGACGCAGCTTCTCACCCTTTTCATAGAGCGAGATCGAATCCTCCAGCGGCACTTCACCGCTTTCCAGCTGGCGCACAATGGTTTCCAGTTCGCGCAGCGCGTCTTCGAAGCTGAGCGTGTCGAGTTCGGGTGTCTGGGCATCCATGCGCCAAGCAATGGCGCTGCCCGGCACGAGGGTCAAGGTCACACAGCCCTCTTCCGACAGGCAACTCGTGCATCAAAGGGCGGCTGCGCGATATTGGAGACTAGCAAGCGCGTACCGACATGGCTAAGGGCCGTGCGCATGAGCGAAATCACCCCTGACGTCGTCGAGGCGCATGGCCTCAGCCCCGAAGAGTACGAGCGTGTCGTGAACGCGATGGGCCGCGTGCCCAATCTCCTTGAACTCGGCATCTTCTCGGTCATGTGGTCCGAGCACTGCTCGTACAAGTCGAGCCGCTTCCATTTAAAGCAACTCCCGACCGAGGCTCCCTGGGTCATCTGCGGCCCGGGCGAGAACGCGGGCGTGATCGACATCGGCGATGGGCAGGCCGCCATCTTCAAGATGGAAAGCCACAACCACCCCTCGTACATCGAACCCTACCAGGGCGCGGCGACGGGCGTCGGCGGCATCCTGCGCGACGTCTTCACAATGGGCGCACGCCCGGTCGCGAACATGAACGCGCTGCGCTTCGGCCGCCCCGAACACCCCAAGATGAAGCACCTCGTGCAGGGCGTGGTCTCGGGCATCGGTGGCTACGGCAACTGCGTAGGCGTCCCGACAGTTGGCGGCGAGACCAACTTCCACAAGGCCTACGACGGCAACATCCTCGTCAACGCGATGACCGTGGGCGTCGCAGACACCGACAAGATTTTCTACTGCGCCGCGACCGGCCTTGGTAACCCCATCGTCTATGTCGGCTCGAAGACCGGCCGCGACGGTATCCACGGTGCGACCATGGCCTCAGCCGACTTCGACGAGAAGTCCGAGGAAAAGCGCCCCACCGTGCAGGTTGGCGACCCTTTCACCGAGAAGCTGCTGATCGAGGCCTGCCTCGAGCTCATGGCGACCGACGCCATTGTCGCGATCCAGGACATGGGCGCGGCGGGCCTCACCTCGTCCTCGGTCGAGATGGCCAGCAAGGGCGGCGCAGGCATCCGCCTCGACATGAACATGGTGCCCTGCCGTGAAGAGGCGATGACGCCCTACGAGATGATGCTCAGCGAGAGCCAGGAGCGTATGCTCATGGTGCTCAAGCCCGGCAAGGAAGCCATGGCCGAAGCTATCTTCAAGAAATGGGAACTCGACTTCGCGGTCATCGGCGAAGTCACCGACACCGGCCACATGGTCCTCGAATTCGACGGCGACGTTGTCTGCGACATTCCGCTTGGGCCCCTGGCCGACGACGCGCCGGAATACCAGCGCCCCTATGCCTCGGCTGAGGACTACAAGACCTGGGCGGCGGTTCCCGCAATGGGCGACGTGCCCGCGACGACCGATCTGGGCGCAGACCTCACCACGCTCATCGGCTCGGCCGACCTCGCCTCGCGCGCGTGGATTTGGCAGCAATACGACAGCCAAGTCGGGGCCGACACGATCCAGAAGTCGGGCGGCGACGCTGCGGTCGTGCGCGTGCACGGCACGAAGAAGGCGCTCGCGATCAGCACCGACTGCAGCCCGCGCTACTGCTACGCCGACCCTTATGAAGGCGGCAAGCAAGCCGTTGCCGAGACCTACCGCAACATCTCGGCCGTAGGCGGCCTGCCGCTGGCGATCACCAATTGCCTCAACTTCGCGAACCCGCAGCGCCCGGAAATCATGGCGCAGATCGTGGGCTGCCTGAACGGCATGGGCGATGCCTGTCGCGCGCTCGACTACCCTATCGTGTCGGGCAACGTGTCGCTCTACAACGAATCGAAGGCCACCGGCGGCGGCTCGGCGATCCTGCCCACGCCCGCGATCGGCGGCGTCGGCCTCCTTTCCGACCACGACGCGATGGCCACCATTTCGTTCAAGAGCGAAGGCGATGCAATCTGGCTCGTCGGCGGCAAGGGCTCGCACCTTGGTCAGTCGCTCTGGCTCAAGACCATCGCGGGTAAGGAAGCGGGCGACGCACCCAGGGTCGACCTCAAGCTCGAGGCCGCGAATGGCGGCACCGTGCGCGGCCTGATCGCAGCAGGTACGGTCAACGCCGTCCACGACATCTCGGATGGCGGCCTTCTCGTCGCGCTGGCCGAAATGGCGCTGGCAAGCGGCCTTGGCTGCACAATCGAAGGGGAACTGACCACCGCAGAAGCCTTTGGTGAGGACCAGTCGCGCTATGTCGTGACAGCCCCCGCCGGCACCGAAATCCCGGGTGCCGAGAAAATCGGCAGCGTTGGCGGCTCCACCGTCGCGGGCGTCGAAGTCACCGAACTGCGCCGCGTCAACGAGGCCTTCTTCAAGAACTGGATGGAAGCCTGATCGGTTTTCCTTCAGGAAACATAGTTTACGGCCGCCCCCGCACCGCAAGGTTCGGGGGCGGTCTGCGTTTTGGCACTGCCAGAAGTTCAGAGCCCAGAAGTTCAGAGCATTGCTGGTCTCAGGCTTCTAGCAAAAACGGCCAGTAGATCCGGATCGAAGTTGCCACGTGTGCGGCACATCTCGTCCAGAGCCATGGCGCTTGACCAGACCGGTTTGTAGCTGCGGCTTGAGATCAGAGCGTCGTAAACATCGCAGATCGGGGCGGCCCGAACCGGTTCGGCAATGTGCTTCGTGACCAGCCCCACCGGATATCCGCTGCCATCCAGCTTTTCGTAGTGATGGCGACTGGCCGCAACCACCATCGAACTCGCAAGGCCCCAGCGCTCCAGAAGCTGATCGCCACTTTCGGCATGGCCACGCATGATCTGCGCCTGAACCGCATCAAGACGCCCTGGCTTGTCGAGAATTTCCGCCGGGATCGTCAGCTTACCGATGTTGTGGAGGAGACCCGCAAGCCCCATTTCCAAGACGTAATCGCGCGTGTGTCCGGCGTGATGTGCGAAATTCATCATCAAGCATGCCACCGCGAGCGCATACGAACGCACGCCCTGCCAACCGCAATGGTCGTGCACAGAGACCAGGATGTCCTGGCGGTTTTCGCGCAGCCAGCGCTCGATCTGCTCGACAACATGACGCGCTTCAGCAAGGCCGGAGGGCTGGGCGTTCAGGATATCCCGGGCGATCACGCCGACGCGCTTGCGCACGTCGACACGGATCTCCATTTCGGTCTCGGGCCGCCAGGATATGGAATCTAGCCAGTCCTTTCGTGGCCCATGTCCGCTTTCTGCAATCCAACCGCCACCAAAGGGCATAAATTCCGCGCGTCCCGTGCCTTGACCGTCAAGGTGCGGTCCAACCACCATAGCTGCGTTTGCAAGCGATTAATCCCCCGCAGGCGCAGGAAAAACGTCACATCTGCGCGACATGTGCAGGCACGGGCCCGGCGGACGTCCTCCTTCGGGGGCGCCTTGAAAACTCAGCCGTGGACCCAGTCCTGCTCGTCAATGCCCAGAAGGCGCAGGACATCGGTGAGGTCGCCGCGGTCGATCCAACCGTTGGCCGCTAGGCGCGCCTTGGGCTTGGCGTGGTAGGCGATACCATAGGTGGAGGCTTCAAGCATCGGAATGTCATTGGCGCCATCGCCCGTCGCGAGGCTGGGCACGAAGTCGCCGCCTTCGCCCGCAACAGCCGCGAGTTCAGCCAGCAAAGTAGCCTTCTTGACCGAACTGTCGACCACGGGCCCGTCCAGTTCGCCGGTCAGCTTGCCATCGGCAACCGCGAGACGGTTACCCACCACATGCTCGAACCCCAGCATCGCCGCAATGGGATCGGCGAAGTGGTGGAAGCCACCGGTGACGAGCACGGTGCGACAGCCAAACTTCTTGAGTGTCTCGACCAGCGTCTTGGCGCCCGGCATCGGACGAATGCGCTCGGCAAGGCAATCGTCGACCGCATTCTCGCGCAGACCCGCAAGAAGGCCCACGCGCTCGCGCAGCGCCGATTCGAAATCAAGCTCACCCTGCATGGCGCGCTCGGTGATGTCCGCAATCCGCTCCTTGAGACCGGCGAAGTCGCCCAGCTCGTCGATGCATTCCTGGCCGATCATCGTCGAATCCATATCCGAGATGAAGACCTTGGGCAGGAGCGGCTCGTGGTCGGTTACCAAGCCATCGCTCGCGCCGAAATGCGCATCGAGCGCACCGCGCAGGACATCCGCACCATCGTCGGGCGAGGCAATCTGGAGCGTCTTGTCACAGAAGTCGAGCATCGCCGCCGAGGCAAGGCGCACCCCGCCCTTCTCTATCTCGGCACGCACGGTGTCGATTTTTGCCGATAGATTTTCTGCGTCTGCTATCAGCCGGGCGATGAGCACTGCCAAATTCCTTGATGCGAAATATGATTCCAAGGCCGGGGACCGGCCGCCGCTGGCGCTCATTGCAGGGCCGACGGCCAGCGGCAAGAGCGATTGTGCGGTGGCACTGGCCCGGGAGCTGGAGAAACGCGGCCGCACAGCCGTTGTCCTCAACGCCGATGCCTCGCAAGTCTACGCCGATATCCCGATCCTGAGTGCCTGTCCGACCGAGGAAGAGCGCGGCGGGATCACGCACCGCCTGTTTGGCACCTGGGACGCGGCCACGGCCTGCTCCGCCGCCGACTGGGCCAAGGCCGCCCGCACGGAAATTACCGAGGCCCATGAACGCGGTGCCGTCCCGATCCTCGTCGGCGGCACCGGCCTTTATATACGCACCCTGCTTGACGGCATCGCCCCCATCCCGGCCATCGCCCCCGCCGTGCGCGAGGCGGTGCGCGCCCTCCACGTCGCCGAAGCGCACACCGCGCTTTCGCGCGAAGACCCGGAGCGCGCCGCGCAACTCGCCCCGGCAGACACCACCCGCGTAGCGCGCTCCCTCGAAGTCGTGCGCTCGACCGGCCGGCCCCTTGCCCATTGGCAGGAACGCAAGGAAGGCGGGATCGCCGATCAGATTACTCTCTTCCCGGCCATCCTCATGCCCGAACGACCATGGCTCTACGAACGCTGCGATCTGCGCTTCGAGCGTATGGTAGAGGCGGGCGCCCTCGCCGAGGTCGAAGCTCTCCTGGCACGCGAGCTTGATCCTGACCTGCCCGCAATGCGCGCAATCGGCGTCCCCGATCTGGCTACCCACCTGCGCGGCGAAATCACGCGCAAGGAGGCTATCGCGCGCGGCGCACAGGCAACCCGCCGCTACGCCAAGCGCCAGTTCACCTGGCTACGCCACCAGCCTCCGGAAGACTGGCCGCGGATTGAATCTGAAAATTACACCCTAAAGTCCATTTGCGATATTTTATTTCGACGTTTTGGGTTGACGTGATATTTCGCAATGCCTAAAGGCTGCCTCGTCAAGCCCTCGGAAGTTGGGCTCGGAGGAGAGGATGACCCGGCGCGGCAATTGCCGTGCCGGGTCCGCTTCTTTGGAGGAAAACCCTCCTGACTTATCCATCTCGCGGCCCCCGGATTTTTGGGGCCCTGAGGCAAAAAGGAACGTGTTGTGAGTGACGAGCGCAGCGGCGCGAACATCCTGGTCGAAAGCCTGGTCCGGCAGGGCGTCGAATTCGTATTCGGCTATCCCGGCGGTGCGGTTCTACCGATCTACGATGCCCTATTCGGCGATGAACGCCTGCGTCATATCCTTGTGCGGCACGAAGCCGGCGCGGCCCACGCAGCCGAAGGCTATGCCCGTTCGACCGGCAAGCCCGGCGTTGTGCTGGTTACCTCGGGCCCCGGCGCGACGAACGCCATCACCGGCATTGCCGACGCGTACATGGATTCGATCCCGCTTGTCGTCATCTCGGGCCAGGTCGCGACCAACCTGATCGGCTCGGACGGCTTCCAGGAAGCCGACACGGTCGGCATCTCGCGCCACTGCACCAAGCACAACTACCTCGTGAAGGACCCGGCCGATCTTGCCGCGGTCATCGACGAGGCGTTCCAGATCGCGACGACCGGCCGCCCCGGCCCGGTCCTCATCGACATTCCCAAGAACGTTCAGGTTGCCACCGCCACCTGGAGCGACGCGCCCGTCCAGCGCCGCGATCGTTACGTGCCCCGCCTACGCGCGGACACCAACGAGATCGCCGAAGCGATCGAGATGATCGCCTCAGCCCGCGCGCCCGTGCTCTACACCGGCGGCGGCGTCATCAACTCGGGCCCGCACGCCACTGCGCTGCTGCGCGAGTTGCAGGCCAAGACCGGCGCGCCCGTCACCTCTACCCTGATGGGCCTGGGCGCATTCCCGGCCGGCCACGCAGACTGGCTCGGCATGCTGGGCATGCACGGCACCTACGAGGCCAACCTGGCAATGAACCAGGCCGACCTCATTGTCTGTGTCGGCGCGCGCTTCGATGACCGCGTGACCGGGCGTCTCGACGCCTTCGCGCCCAACTCGAAGAAAATCCACATCGACATCGACCGTGCGTCGATCAACAAGATCGTGCCCGTCGACTTGCCGCTCGTCGGCGACTGCGGCGAGATCCTGAGCCAACTTCTCGAGGCCTGGGGAACCCGCACGCCGCAGGACCTTTCGGGCTGGAAGGCCCGGATCGACACCTGGCGCGAACGCAACAGTCTGGCCTATCCCGGCAACACCGCCGCGATCATGCCCCAGCACGCGGTCGAGCGCCTGTTCGAGCTGACCAAGGCGAAGGACCCGATCATTGCCACGGAAGTCGGCCAGCACCAGATGTGGGCGGCGCAGTACTTTCACTTCTTCGGCCCCAACAAGTGGCTGACCTCGGGAGGCCTTGGCACCATGGGCTACGGCCTGCCGGCCGCCATCGGCGCGCAGCTCGGCAACCCGGACAGCCTTGTCATCGACATCGCGGGCGACGCCTCTATCCAGATGAACATCCAGGAAATGGGCACGGCCAGCCAGTACCGCTTGCCGGTCAAGGTGTTCATTCTCAACAACGAATGGATGGGCATGGTGCGTCAGTGGCAAGAGCTCACGTATGAGAGCCGCTACTCGAATTCCTATTCGAGCAGCCTGCCCGACTTCGTGACGCTGGCCGAAGCCTACGGCTGGAAGGGTATCCGCATCGAGAACGAAAGCCAGCTCGACGCTGGCATCGAGGAAATGATCGCCTATCAGGGCCCGGTCATCGTCGATTGCCGCGTGGCCAAGGAATCGAACTGCTTCCCGATGATACCCTCGGGCGCGGCGCATACCGAGATGATCCTTTACGGCGACGCCGTTGCCGGCACCCTTGACGATGCCGCCAAGGCGCTCGTCTGAGCCGGCCGCGAACCCAGGAATACGGACAATGATGCAGATTAAGCAAGAGGCTGAGGAGCGGCACGTCCTGACCGTCATGGTCGACAACGAAGCCGGTATCCTTGCCAAGATCGCGGGCCTGTTCACGGCGCGCGGCTACAACATCGACAGCCTGACCGTGGCCGACATCACCGAGAACCACTCGGTCAGCCGGATCACCATCGTCACCCACGGCCCGCCAAGCCAGATCGACCAGATCCACGCGCAGCTCGAACGCCTCGTGCCCGTGCACAAGGTGGTCGACCTCACCGAAGCGGGTCCGCATGTCCAGCGCGAACTCGCGCTCATCAAGGTGGCGGGCGTGGGCGAGAAGCGCGTCGAGGCGCTGCGCGTCGCCGACGTGTTCCGCGCCAAGGCGGTGGACACCACCACCTCCAGCTTCGTCTTCGAGCTGACCGGCAGCCCGGAGAAAATCGACAGCTTCATCGCCATCATGCGCGAACTGGGCCTTGTCGAAGTGGGCCGCACCGGCATCGTCGCGATGATGCGCGGCGCCGAGGAAGCCTGACCACTTAATCCCAACTTCGCGTCGCACCGCACTTGATTGCGGGCAGGCGGTCGATAAACCGCGACGCAGGATCGAAAAGCGAGCTGGCCGTCCCATCCGCACAGGACGCGCCCGAGCACCAGAAGGAAAGCCAGATGAAAGTCTATTACGACGCCGATTGCGACATTAACCTGATCACCTCCAAGAAGGTCGCGATCCTGGGTTACGGCAGCCAGGGCCACGCCCACGCGCAGAACCTGCGCGACAGCGGCGTCAAGGACGTGGCCATCGCGCTGCGCCCGGGTTCGGCTTCGGCCGCCAAGGCCGAAGGCGCCGGCTTCAAGGTCATGGCCAACGCCGAAGCGGCCGCCTGGGCCGACGTGCTCATGATCCTCGCACCCGACGAGCACCAGGCCGCCATCTATGCAGATGACCTGCACGCCAACCTGAAGCCGGGCGCCGCGCTCGCCTTCGCCCACGGCCTCAACGTCCACTTCGGCCTGATCGAGCCGCGCAAGGACATTGACGTCATCATGATCGCGCCCAAGGGCCCGGGCCACACTGTGCGCGGTGAATACCAGCGTGGCGGCGGCGTGCCCTGCCTCGTCGCCGTCGACCAGGACGTCTCGGGCAACGCCCACGACATCGCGCTGGCCTATGCTTCGGGTGTCGGTGGCGGCCGTTCGGGGATCATCGAGACCAATTTCCGCGAAGAGTGCGAAACCGACCTCTTCGGTGAGCAGGCCGTGCTCTGCGGCGGCACCACCGCCCTCGTCCAGGCCGGTTTCGAAACCCTGGTCGAAGCTGGCTACGCGCCGGAAATGGCCTACTTCGAGTGCCTTCACGAGCTCAAGCTGATCGTCGACCTGATGTATGAGGGCGGCATCGCCAACATGCGCTACTCGATCTCGAACACCGCCGAATACGGCGATATCAAGACCGGCCCGCGTCTCATCACCGAAGAGACCAAGAAGGAAATGAAGCGCGTGCTGGAAGACATCCAGTCGGGCCGCTTCGTGAAGGACTTCGTCCTCGACAACCGCGCCGGCCAGCCCGAGCTGAAGGCTTCGCGCAAGACCGCGCAGCGCCACCAGATCGAGGAAACCGGTGCCAAGCTGCGCGCCATGATGCCCTGGATCGGCGCCAACGCCCTGGTCGACAAGACCAAGAACTGATCGCGCTGCGTCCCACCGGACGCCGCATCGCGACACTTGCAGACCCGATCCTGTTCGCGCAGGGTCGGGTTTGTGCTTTCTCGGGTTCTGCAGAGACGCAGCCAGCGTCCGTTCAGCAGCCCCTTGCGAAGGAACGCGAATGACACGCAACACCCGCCGCCTCCCCGCCCTAGTGGCCGCTCTTGCCATTCCCCTGATGGCCCTTCCCGCCTGCTCGGCCTCGTCGCAAAGAGGCCCCGACATGTCGGCACCCCCCACCGATCCGACACCGGCTGCATCCCGCGACCCCTCACCCATCGGCCCCGAGCCGGAAGCGCTGTGCGGTGTCGAGCTGTTCGAACGTCACGTCGGCGAAGACGCCACCGAAGCGCTTCTCGCCTCGATTCGGGAAGCGCGCGGCAAGAAGCCCATGCGCGTTCTTCCGCCGGGCTCAGTCATGACCATGGACTTTCGCCAGGACCGCCTCAATGTTCTGACCGACGAGGACAATATCATCACCACCATGCGCTGCGGCTGATCTTCACGCGCGCGCTTCTGCTGCCACGCGAACGGATGCAAGGCACGCTGCACGGCGTGCGAATTTGGCGCAAGCAGACCCTTTACATTGCGCGCAGCAGTGCCCATAGGCTTTGGCATGACTCGTCGTCTTGGCCTTCTCCTGCGACTTACGCGCCCTTGGGCGTGAGCTTGCGTGCTGCCCTAACAGCGCGCACGGCGCTCAAGGGGACCTGAAGAAGACGCGCGCAGGACGCCAGATCCGCGCTGCGTGAGGCCAGCAAGACAAATTCCGAACGAGACACACCCATGACAATGCTGAACGACCCTTCGGTCAAGTATCGCCCCTTCCCGCAGATCGACCTGCCCAACCGCCAGTGGCCGTCGCGGACGATCACCAAGGCGCCGCGCTGGCTTTCCACGGACCTGCGCGATGGCAACCAGGCCCTCATCGATCCGATGGGCGCGGAGAAGAAGACCCGCTTCTTCGACCTGCTCGTCAAGGTCGGCCTGAAGGAGATCGAGGTTGGCTTCCCCAGCGCGGGTGCGACCGAGTTCAATTTCATCCGCGGTCTCGTCGATTCGGGCCGTATCCCCGAGGACGTGCTCGTTCAGGTCCTGACTCAGTCGCGCCAGGACCTGATCGAGAAGTCTTTCGAGAGCCTTGCAGGCGTCCACGAGGCGATCGTCCACGTCTACAACGCGGTTTCGCCACTGTGGCGCAACGTGGTCTTCAACATGGACCGCAAGGACGTGCGCGGCATTGCCGTCAACGGCGCGCAGATCATCCGCGACCAGATCGCCAAGTACCCTGAGACCAAGTGGAACGTGGAGTACAGCCCCGAGACCTTCTCGTCCGCTGAACTCGATTTCTCGATCGAGTGCTGCGAAGCGGTGATGGAAGTCCTCCGGCCCACGCCCGAGAACCCCATTATCCTCAACCTGCCGGCAACGGTCGAGGCGGCAACGCCCAACATCTACGCCGACCAGATCGAATACTTCTGCCGTAACCTGCCCAACCGTGAAAGCGCGGTCATCTCGCTGCACACCCACAACGACCGTGGCACCGGCGTTGCCGCGGCGGAACTGGGCCTAATGGCGGGTGCGGACCGTGTTGAGGGCTGTCTGTTCGGCAACGGCGAGCGCACGGGCAACTGCTGCCTGGTGACGGTTGCGATGAACATGTACACGCAAGGCGTCAGCCCCGAACTGGACTTCTCGGACATCGACGAGGTGATCCGGACGGTTGAGTACTGCAACCAGCTCAAGGTCCCCGAGCGTCACCCCTACGGCGGCGAACTGGTCTTTACCGCGTTCTCGGGCTCCCACCAGGACGCGATCAAAAAGGGCTTTGCAGCCAAGGAATCGCGCAACGACGAAGTCTGGGCGGTGCCTTACCTGCCGATCGATCCGGCGGACTTGGGCCGCGACTACGAGGCGGTCATCCGCGTCAACTCGCAGTCGGGCAAGGGGGGCTTTGCCTGGGTGATCGAGCAGGACCAGGGCCTCAAGCTGCCCAAGCGAATGCAGGCGCACTTCTCCAAGCACGTGCAGAACCTGGCCGACGAACTCGGCCGTGAACTGCAGGCGGGCGACATCTGGGACGTGTTCCGCCAGGCCTATCGCCTCGATGCACCCCAGCGCTTCCAGCTCATCGACTGGGACGAGGCGCGCGGAAGCGACGGCACCCGCGTCTTTGCCGGCAAGATCGGCGTCGATGGCCAGGAACAGTCGGTCTCGGGCCGTGGCAAGGGCCTGATTTCCTCGATCGTGGCCACGCTTGATGAGGGCTTCGGCGTCAAGCTCGACGTGCGCGACTACGCCGAGCATTCGATGGGCAAGGATTCCAACGCCCGCGCCGCCGCTTACGTGGAATGCGTAACGCCCGAGGGCCAGGTCATCTGGGGCGTGGGCATCGACGAGGACGTCGCCACCGCCAGCGTACGCGCGGTGCTGAGCGCAGCCAACGCGGTCGACGCCTGATCCTCCCCACAGACACACTGCAGAAGGGCTGAAAGAGCGTTTGCTTTTCTGGCCCTTCTTGTATGTCGCGCCGACAATTTTACTTTCCCTTTACGTAAAGCAATCTCGACAGTCCGCTCCCGCCCGACTATCCTCTCGGACAAAGCATACGTTCTGGAAGAGAGATTGCCCGTGACTGGACCTGACAGTGGCGCCACCGCGCGCCTTCGCGCCAAGCTGCGCCTGCCCGTAATTGCTGCTCCGATGTTCCTGGTTTCCGGCCCGGAGCTCGTGATCGCGCAGATTCGTGCTGGCGTTGTCGGCAGCTTCCCCTCGCTCAACGCGCGGCCCGTCAGCCAGCTCGACGAGTGGCTTCATCAGATTACCGAGGAAACTGCGGGCTGCGAGGCTCCCTTCGCGGTGAACATGATCGTCCACAAGTCGAACGCACGACTGGATGAAGACCTTGCCGTGCTTGAAAAGTGGAAGGTGCCACTCGTCATCACCTCGCTCGGCGCCAATGCCGAGCTGAACCAGGCGGTTCACGACTGGGGTGGGATGGTCCTCCATGACGTGATCGACGACCGTTTCGCCCGCAAGGCCGTCGACAAGGGCGCGGATGGCCTCATTGCGGTCGCGGCAGGGGCCGGTGGACATGCCGGGCGACTCTCCCCCTTTGCACTGGTCCAGGAGATTCGCAGCTGGTTCAACGGCCCACTTGCCCTTTCCGGCTCGATTGCCAATGGTCCCGCGATCCTCGCCGCCCAGGCCCTTGGCGCCGATTTCGCCTATATCGGCACCCCCTGGATTGCGACCGAAGAAGCCCGGGCCGTGCAGGGCTACAAGGACGCCATCGTGGCGGGTTCTGCTTCCGACATCGTCTATTCCAGCCTGTTCACCGGCGTTCATGGTAACTATCTGCGCCCCTCCATCGTGGCGGCCGGGCTCGATCCCGACAACCTGCCAGAAGGTGACACAAGCCAGATGAACTTCGGCTCGGGAGGAAATACCGCCGCCAAGGCCTGGAAGGACATATGGGGCGCCGGGCAAGGGATCGGTGCCGTCCAGGCCGTGGAAAGCGTCGCCGCGCGCACCGAGCGCCTCGAGCACGAATATCAGGATGCCCTGGCCCGCCTGCGCGGGCGCACCGGCATGGCCTGAACCGCCGTTACCGTTGACATTGCTGGCACAGGCGTTGCCGCCCAGAGGGCTTCTGCCACTTCATCGAGCTCGGAGAAGTCGCGCGTGGCCGGATCATAGCGGTTCAGCAGCGGACGCTGGACCCGCGTGTCCAGCAGGAAGCGTCGCAAGGCTCGCTGTAGAAGCACCAGGCGCATCTGCGCCTGGCGTGCCGCGTGGGCGGGATCGCGGCTCCGCTGCCGCGCCCAGTCCGCCTCGATCTGCCCCACCCGCAACGTGACGAGTTCGCTATAACGCCGATGCGGCCCTCGATGGAGCGGCAGCCCAAGCCGCAGCGCCGCCACCTCGCGGCAAGGCAGGAGAAGGCCGTTTTCCCTAAAGTCCTCGAAACGAGCATGACCATCGCCGATTTCGCGAAACATGCGGTCAAAGCTGGTGCGAGCAAGCAATTGGCGCGGCAGAAGATGGTGGCGCTGAAGAGCGGGATCGTATCCCGGCGCGTTCTGCCGGTTGACCGATCGGAACGCGAGGAAGTTACGTCGACCACCCTCGCGCGGGGTCATTCAGCGCGCCACGCCCAGATCTTGCGCCCCTGCCCGGCCGGTTCGAGGACTAGCTGCTCGGCGCCGATAGAGATCTCCAGCTCGCCTGGAGGCACTCCGTTTGCAACAAGGTAATCGACCAATCGCACCGCCAGCTTGATGTCCGCCACAGGATCGCCGCTGGCCCCGCTTTCGAGCTGCATTTCCGCGCCGGTAAAAAAAGCAAGCCCCTGACTCGCCACGCTGCCATCGGGTGCGCGTGCCAGTGAAGTCAGCCCCAACGCGGGAAAAACCCCGCCCGAGAGCCAGTTAAGAACAAGACGCGCAAAATAGGCCGGTTCCATCGCGCTGCGGGCCGGAGGCCAGAGGACTTCGCGGAGTGGCAGATGCAGCGCCAGGTTTGCGGCCAGTCCGGCCATGGTGCGAATGACCGGCGCCAGTCCCGCTCCAGCGGCGATGTGGCCCGCGGGCACCAGGATCACGGCTTCGTCCGATGCTGTCGGGGCTTCCTCACCCGCCAGGGCAAAGCCATATCTCTGGGAAGACGCCGGTAGCGGTTCGGCCTCGGCGGGAGCAAGCCCGCGCAAGTCAAACGTCAGGCCACTTGCCAGGATTTCCACCCAGCCTTCCTCGGCCGGGGGCTCATGGCTCAGCCGCGCGACAAGGCCGTCGTTGCCGCCCTCCTCGACAATGCGGCGTATGGCGGCAAGATCCGGGCGCGTACCGGACGCAAAAACGAGCACGAAGGCCTCGTCCGCGACGGGCCAGGCCCTGGTTGAAACGCTCGCTTCCACCGCTCTTGCCGTCCTCCCGGGCACCTGAACCGGATTGGCACGCAGCCACCCCACACGGCCCAATAGGCCACAACTGGCCCCCGTTCGTCGAGTCTCTTGCGTACCTTCGTTTCAGGACGGGTCAGAAGACGCCCATGGCGAGCCCGGTGGTGAGCGCTTCGCCCATCTCCCGGGCTGCCGCAAGCGAGGCCTGCGGCACCGTCTTTAGCGCCAGGATTTCCTCGGACGTCTGGGCCCCCAGGTTGACGATCATTCTCTCTGCCACACGCTTCAGCCTCCAGCCCGTGGCGATCCGCTCGATCTGGGCCTGCGCCCCATGACCATCCGAGCCGGCCGCGATCACTGTCGCATAGCCCCGCCCCTCAATGCGGCCCAGCACCGGATAGTAGGCCTGGTCAAACATCTCCTTCATCTCGCCCGTCATGCCGGCAAGGTTCTCCGGGCACACGAAGACATAGGCCCCCGCCTCCAGGATATCTTCCGCCGTCACGTCCCGCGCCCGGATACGGCGCACACCGCCCTCCTCACCGGCACGCAGCGCGCCCTCTTCCAGCGCCTCCGACAGCGCGCGCGCGGCCCCTGTACGGCTGTGCCAGATGATCGCCAGATGGCTCATTTCAGGGTGTACTCCTCATGCTAGGGTATTGGCGGCGTGAACGCTCTTTACCGTTGCCACGCGGTACGTGTAACCGCAGCGCCATGGCTTCGCGACCTTCAACCGTTTTCGGCATCGAGCGCTCCCTCACCGGCAAGTCCTGGCTCTGGCGGGGGGGAAACATGGACATCTCACAAGGCTTCGGAAGCCCCGGCGGGCTGGAGGACGACATCGTTACCCAGCTCCTTCTTTCACGCGGTGTCGATCGCAGCGATCTTGACCGCCACCGCAATCCCTCGCTGCGCGCCTTCCTGCCCGACCCTTCCGAGTTCCAGGACATGGACGTGGCCGCCGCGCGCCTGGCCGATGCCGTCGAAAAGCGCGAGGCGATCACCGTCTACGGCGACTACGACGTCGATGGCGCAACCAGCGCGGCGCTGCTGATCCTGCTGCTGCGCCGCTTGGGAATCGAGGCGCGGTACTACATCCCCGACCGCCTGCTCGAAGGCTACGGCCCTTCGGGCGAGGCGCTGGTGCGTCTGGGCAAGGAAGGCTCCGATCTCGTCGTCACGGTCGACTGCGGGGCCATGGCGCACGAGGCGCTGGCGATGGCGAAGGAGGCCGGGCTCGATGTCGTCGTGGTCGACCACCACAAGTGCTCGCCCGAGCTTCCCAGAACGGTGGCTCTGGTCAATCCCAACCGGCTGGACGAAAGCGACCTTGCCGCATCGCACGGCAATCTGGCTGCGGTGGGCGTCGCCTTCCTCCTGGCCATCGCAACCGTGCGCACGCTGCGCGCACGCGGCTATTTCAAGGAGAGGCGCGAACCCGATCTCTTCGCCCTGCTCGATCTCGTCGCCCTGGGGACCGTGGCGGACGTTGCCTCGCTCCACGGCCTCAACCGCGCGCTCGTCGCCCAAGGGCTCAAGGTCATGGCCAAGCGCGAGCACGTCGGCATGTCCGCGCTGATCGACGCCAGCCGCCTCAGCCGCGCGCCCACCTGCTCGGACCTCGGCTTTGCGTTGGGGCCGCGCATCAACGCCGGGGGACGCGTGGGCGAATCGACGCTGGGCGTGCGCCTTCTCACCACCACCGACCCGCACGAGGCCGAGCAGATCGCGGCCCAGCTCTCGCACCTCAACGACGAGCGCCGCGCGATCGAGCAGGCCGTGCAGGAGGCTGCCGAGGAGCAGTTGGCCCGCCAGGACAACCGCTCGGTCCTCGTCCTGGCCGGCGCAGGCTGGCACCCAGGTGTCATCGGCATCGTCGCTGGACGCATCAAGGAGAAGACCGGCAAGCCTGCCCTTGTCATCGCTCTCGAGGCCGACGAAGCGGGCAATGGCAAGGGGTCGGGCCGCTCGATCGCGGGCGTGGACCTGGGCGCTGCGATCATTGCGGCGCGGGAGGCGGGCCTATTGGTGGCGGGCGGCGGCCACGCGATGGCCTGCGGTCTCACCATTGCGCCTGACAAGCTGGATGCCCTGTCCGACTGGCTCGACGACAGGCTGGCCGGCGATGTCGCGCGCGCCGGCGCCAGCCAGGCGATTCGCCTCGACCTGGCGCTTTCGCCGGGCGGGCTTACGCCCGACCTGGTCGAAACACTTGACGGCGCAGGCCCTTACGGGATGGGTTGGCCGGGTCCGCGCGTGGCCGTGGGGCCGGTGCGCGTGTTCAAGGCCGACATTGTTGGCAAGGACCACGTGCGCCTGATCGTGGGCGGCCAGGATGGTGGGCGTTTCAAGGCCATGGCCTTCCGCGCCGCCGAGACCGACATGGGCCAAGCCCTCCTCCACGGCAGCGAGGGACGCCGCCTGTGGCTCGCCGGACGGACCAAGATCGACGACTGGGGCCCCCGCCCCCAGGCCGAACTGCACATCGAAGACGCCGCCTTTGCCGACTGAGTTTCAAGAATTTTTGCAGGAATTTCATTTTTCGCCAACGATAGGGGTTGACCGTTCATGGGACCCCCGCTAGAGGCGCGGTCCTGCCACCGGCGCAGCACGGTTTGGCCCCTTCGTCTAGCGGTCTAGGACGCGGCCCTTTCACGGCTGAAACACGGGTTCGAGTCCCGTAGGGGTCACCATTTCGGTGCTGGGCCAGGCAGGTTTCAAAATGGCTTAACGGCCCCTTCGTCTAGCGGTCTAGGACGCGGCCCTCTCACGGCTGAAACACGGGTTCGAGTCCCGTAGGGGTCACCAAGCTTTTTGAAACGCCTTACATGGCCTTCGTGGCCCCTTCGTCTAGCGGTCTAGGACGCGGCCCTTTCACGGCTGAAACACGGGTTCGAGTCCCGTAGGGGTCACCACTTCTTCCGGCCAGAGAGCCGGTCCGGGTGCGCAAGAGCACCCTCCCCACCACATCGCAGGCACCGCCTCCTAACGGCAGGCCGTGTACCCCATCGTGCGCGGCGCCTGGTCGAGATGCAGGTGATTGGCGTGCGCGGCGTTGTAGTCGGGTGACAGCACGGTCGAGAAAGGCCCGCAGGCGGCATCGCGCACGGCGTGGAGGAAAGCGCCCTTGCCAGCATCCCCGTTCCAGTCGTTAAGCACGCTGACGCGCGTACCGTCCTCCAGCACGAAGCCCGCGATGTCGATGGCATTTCCGGTGGCGTGCTCGCTCCAGTTCCCCTCCTCGCCGCCGCCGATCCTGCGGCAGTTGTACGTGCCCAGGTGCTCGATCCGGGCAACACCCTGCCCCAGGTGCGTGCGCGCCGCCGGCTCGATGCCATGGCGCAGCCAGCGCGCAAAGGCCGCATCCACCGCGCAGGTCGTCTGCGCTGTGGAGGGGCTCAGGCCAAAGCCTAAAGCAGACGCCGAGGCGAGTTGCTGACGATCCTCGCGCCGACACGCGCCATCGCCGGTTGCAGGCAAGATTTCAGGACTGATGGCGCTGCGCTCCAGAAAGACGGCACATGTCTTGGGGTCGTCACGCAGCGCCGCGAGCTTGAGTCCGGTGGCCCAACCCTCGGGCTGGTCAAGCGTCAGCGGCGAGCGTGGATCGTGTTCGGGGTGATCGGCAAGCCAGGTCAGCCCGGCCGCCACAAGGCACACCAGCGCCAGGAGAACTAGGGCAATCCGGTCAAGAGGCAGGCGGCCAAGAAATGAGAGCATGGCCCTTACAAGCCTTGTCGCGCCGCTTTGCTCCCACCCACGGCCCCGTTGGGCGGCTCTCTCAGTCGGTCAGCATGGCGACTAGGAACCAGCACAAGCCGGTCGCCACGAAGAACAGCGGCCAGGACCAGAAGAAGACATGGCCGTCGATCAACGCGCGCTCGAGCAGGAGCACGCCGCCGCGCATGCCCTGCGAGCCCCGGATACCGGCCACGCCCCAGGTCAGCAGTGAGGCCGGAAAGAACGCCTTGATCAGCGCCACGTCGCAATCTCCTCCTTCAGTTTCCTGGCTAGACATGCGACCAAGTGGTCAACGTCAGCAAATACATAGAGAATGATAGAGAAATTCAATGAAAGTCGCGTGACTTGGGAATCACGCGAACATCGCGCGGGTGGCTGCGATGGTAGCCGCAATCGCGATTGCCCGGCCCCGGTGCCCGCCAGGGTTCGACCGGCGCGAAGGCCTCCCCCTCCTCGCCGCCCCGAGCTCCGGCATCGCTCATCTGCTCGGCGCGGCTCGGCAGCGGGTTGGTCACGTGATCGGCGCGCGCCGGAGAGGCCGGCAGAAGGTCCTCGGACAATCGGTGCAGGTCCTGCGTGGCGTCGGTGAGATGCGCGCCAATCACGTGGATCACCTCATCGTCGTATTCCACCCGCCCGCGCACTTCCATGACGCGCGCGCCCATGATCACGCGGCGCTGCTTCTCCATGAGGTCAGGCCAGACCACGATATTGGCCACGCCCGTCTCGTCCTCGAGTGTGATGAAGCACACGCCCTTGGCGCTTCCCGGACGCTGGCGGATGAGGACCACGCCCGCGACCTTGACCATCGCGCGGAACTTACGCGCGCGCAGGTCTGCGCAGCGCACGAAACCGCGTTCGGCCAGGGAAGCCCTCAGGAAAGCCATGGGATGCGCTTTCAAGCTCAGGCGCTGGGTCTGGTAGTCGGCGACCACTTCCTCGCTGAGAGGCATGCCCGGGAGGCGTGTGGGCGATGTCTCGGCCCCCTCGTCACGGGCATCCGCCGCCGCGAAGAGCGGAAGGTCAGGCGCTGCGATCAGGCTGCGCGCCTCCCACAAGGCCTGGCGGCGCGGCAGGGACAGCGAGGAAAAGGCATCCGCCGAGGCCAGCTTTTCGACCAGGGCTGGCCCGAGATGCGCCCGCTCGCGCAGAGCTGCAACGTCGGCGAAGGCCCCGCCCGCCGAGCGCGCGGCCACCAGCTTGGCTGCGGCGTGTTCGGGAAAACCATCGATCTGCCGCAACCCCAGCCGCAGCGCGACACGTCCACCGTCCCTCGGAGAGCCCTCCAGCGTGCAGTCCCAGTGCGAGTGGTTCACATCGACGGTACGCACCTCCACCCCGTGCTCACGCGCATCGCGCACGATCTGCGCGGGCGCGTAGAAGCCCATGGGCTGCGAATTAAGGAGCGCGGCAGCAAAGGCGGCCGGGAAATGGCACTTGAGCCAACTCGACACATAGACAAGGTGCGCAAAGCTCGCCGCATGGCTTTCGGGAAAACCATATTCGCCAAAGCCCTTGATCTGGTTGAAGCAGCGCTCGGCGAAGTCGGGATCGTAGCCGCGCGCGATCATCCGCCCGACCATCATGTCCTGCAATTCATCGACCATCCCGCGCGAGCGGAAGGTCGCCATCGCCTTGCGCAAGCGGTTCGCCTCGGCGCTGGAAAACTTTGCGGCATCAAGCGCGATCTTCATGGCCTGCTCCTGGAAGATCGGCACGCCGAGCGTACGCGCAAGAATACTGGTCAACTCGTCCGGGGGGCCATGCTCCGGCGCGGGCGCGGGGATCGCCACCGCCTCCTCGCCGCGTCGCCGCTTGAGGTAGGGGTGAACCATGTCGCCCTGGATGGGGCCGGGGCGTACGATGGCCACCTGGATGACAAGATCGTAGAATTCGCGCGGGCGCAGGCGCGGGAGCATATTCATCTGCGCGCGGCTCTCTACCTGGAACACGCCCAGCGAATCTCCCTTGCGCAGCATCGCATAGGTCTCCGGGTCCTCGCGCGGGACCGTGGCCAGCGTCAGGTTACGGCCATGGTGCGCCCCCAGCAGATCGAGGCACTTGCGGATGCAGGTCAGCATACCGAGCGCCAGGACATCCACCTTGAGAATGCCCAGCGCGTCGATGTCGTCCTTGTCCCACTCGATGAAGGAACGGTCCGCCATGGCCCCGTTGCCGATCGGCACGGTTTCGCTCAGCGCCCCCTGGGTGAGAATGAACCCGCCGACATGCTGAGACAAATGCCTTGGTATACCAATCATTTGCTCCGTCAACTTGATAACACGACGCAAGTGTGGATCGGTGAGGTCCATGCCCGTCTCATTAACGTGTTTTTCGCCTATCTCCTTGCCGTAGCCACCCCAAACAGTGCGCGCGAGCGCGCTTGTCACGTCCTCGGTGAGGCCCATCGCCTTGCCCACCTCGCGGATCGCCATGCGCGGGCGGTAGTGGATGACCGTGGCGCACAGCCCCGCGCGATGGCGGCCGTAGCGTTTGTAGATGTACTGGATCACCTCCTCGCGCCGCTCGTGCTCGAAGTCGACGTCGATGTCGGGCGGCTCCTTGCGCTCCTCGGAGATGAAACGGTCAAAGAGCAGCGCGTGCTTGGCCGGATCGACCGCGGTGATCTCGAGACAATAGCAGACCGCCGAATTGGCCGCCGAGCCACGCCCCTGGCATAGGATCGGCGGGACCTGCCCGCGTGCGAAGTCGACGATGTCCTTGATCGTCAGGAAATAGCGCGCCAGCCCCATCTTGCCGATCAACGCAAGCTCGCGGTGCAACGTGGCCTCGACCGCCTCGGGCGTGCCTTCGGGGTAGCGCCGCGCCGCGCCTTCCCAGGTCAGAAGCTCAAGCTGCGCCTGCGGATCGCGCCCGCCAGGGCAGATCTCTTCGGGATACTCGTACTGCAGTTCCTCCAGGCTGAAGGTGCAGGCATCGGCCAGTTCGCGCGCGGCATGGATCGCGTGGGGCCAGCGCGCGAAGAGCCGCTCCATCTCGGCCGGAGACTTCAGGTGCCGCTCGCCATTGGGCTCCAGCGCTAATCCGGCGCGCGCCACGGTGGTCCTGTGGCGGATCGCCGTCATCACGTCGTGGAGCGGACGGCGGTCCGGCGCATGGTAGAGCACGTCGTTGGTGGCGAGCAGCGAAAGCCCAGCCCCTCGCGCCATCGCATCAAGCTGCGTAATCCGTGCCACATCATCGCCGACATGGAGATAGCACGCGGCGATATGGCCTAGCCCGGGAAGACGGGCGGCAAGGTCGGGCAGCAGCTGGGAAAGCGTGCCTGTCCGTTCGTGGACGACAGGTGCCGCCTCGCCCTCCCCCGCGAAGGCAACCACGTTACTCTCCACGGTGATTGTGAAGCGCTCGTCCAGATCGCGCGGCGGGACCAGCACGAGGTGGACACCCTCCCCCCGTGCAGCCAGCATCGCCAGCGAAATCTCGCACACGTCCTTGTCCTGCCATTCCCCATCCAGCGTCCCCATGCGCCCTGCCGAAATCAGCGCGCAGAGCTGTCCGTAGGCCACGCGGTCCTGCGGATAGGCGAGGAAAGTCAGCCCCTCGACGGTCTCGATCCGGCACCCGATGACGGGGCGCAGCTTGAGCACGTACGCCTCGGCGTGGATGCGCACCACGCCCGCCATCGAGTTCACGTCGGCGATGCCGATGGCATCGTAGCCCAGCTCATACGCCGTCTCGACCAGGCTCACCGCATCCGAAGCCCCGCGCAGGAACGAGAAGCAGCTCACCAGCCCCAGCTCCACAAAGGAACTGCGCGCAGGCGGCTCCACGCTATCAGGGTCGACAGTCACACGGCGGCGATCAGGCGTCAGCGAAGCTTCGGGCATGGCGAACAAAGGGAATCACGAAAGGAACAAATGTTCCTTATATGTTCTCTTTTACCCGCGCGCCAGCCCTGAGCCTAGGAATAGGTTGCAATCGTCGCGGCCATGTCATCGAAACGCACCCAGGCGGCCACCACCACCGCCGCTGTAAGCAGGCAGGTCACGCAAATGGCCAGAGTTCCGCGCGAAAGCGGCTGCGGACGTAAAGGAAGCAAGGTCATCACCGCCACCCCCAGCGGCAGTGCCACCGTGCCGGGCATATCCGGCCCCACGCCCTGCATCAGCAGGAAGCCCAGCGTCAGGCCGTATCCCAGGCTCACGGCCGCCACCACGCCGTCCACCACCAGCCCAAGGCCAGCAGGGACGAAACGCCGCAGGCCGGCCGCGAGCCCCGTCAGCATGAGCGGGATCGTCAGGGGATAGGCCGCCACCGGCACGAGCACCTGTGCCACGCATCCCAGCAGCAGGATCGGCATCATTGCACCGATCTCCCCGCTCACGCCTCGGGGCTTGCGACCAAATGTCGCCACGGCCAGCGCCACGGCGGCCAAGCCGACCATGGCCTGAAGGCGGGAAATCGCGGCCAGTCTGTCATAATAGTTCGCCCCCTCGCCCGAAACCGAGAGCATGTTGAGGCCGGTGAAAACCAGCGCCGATCCGACTAACAGCACCAGCATCCGCACCAGACCGCTCAGCGCCGCGCGCCCCTCGACCCGCCCCGCAAGCGCCAGCCCGCCGCCTGCCACAGCAAGGGCCAGCATGACCCAGCCCCACACTGGCGCATAGTCGAGCACGAAGAGGCCAAAGACATCGAAGAAAACCCGGCCGGGTGCAGCCCTGGGCAAAGCTTCCGGCCCCAGCAGCGCCCGCGTCAGGCCCAGCGTCTGGTCGCCCATCTGCTGGAGCGCGCCCCGGTCCAGATTGGCCGGTGTGGCCTGGGGCGAATGGTAGAGCTCAGGCCGCCCGATGAAGGCGAAGTTCCAGGCCGCGTAGTCGCGCTCGAGAGCAAGCGTAAGATCGGTGTCGTTGGGCAAGAAGGCATAGATGAATGTGGACAGGGAATCTCCGCCCGGGTGCCTTGCACTCTGCCCCCAGAGACGCGCCACTTCGCCGTTGTCCCGCGAGGTCTGGAACATGCGGGTAACGCCCCCGCCTCCGCGCGCCTCAAGGTTGATGATCGCACCGATCCGCTCGGCCTCGGGCGCGGCTTCAAAGAACATCCTGGCTCCGCGAAGCCCGGCCTCTTCACCATCGGTGAGAAGAACGTAAAGGGCACGCGCTGGAACAGGCCCTGCCTTCAGAGCTCGCACGGTTTCAAGGATCGTGGCCACCCCGGCCCCGTCATCCGCCGCGCCGGGCGAGCCTTCAACGCTGTCGTAATGCGCCATCAATGCCACCCCCGGCAGCGAGGGATCGCGCCCGGGAAGCTGCGCGATGACATTGACGAGCGGGATTTCTGCTCTCTCCAGTCCCCCCCTCGCGTTGAGATGTTTGCGCCCCAGATCGTCAAACGCGCCTGCCTGTTTACGCACGGCTAGCCCCTGAGCGCGCAGCTGCGCGCTCAGCCAGCCACGCACCTGCGCGATTTCGGCGGAACCGCTGGGGTGCGGCCTGCGGGCGATCCGATCGACATGCGCCATGGCCCTCTCGGCCGAGAAAGCTTCGGCGGGCGTATCCCGTCCGCGCGGTGATGGAGGCGTAGTCCCCATGATCGCCAGGATCAGGGCGCACAGGACTGCGCTGCATAACACCAGAACATGCTTCAACGGCGCACTCCCCTCAGGTACGCAGCTTGTCCCGCTTCGGGGGCAAGACTGTCAAGAGCATGCCCCCCATTGCCAGGCGCCCTCAGGGAATGAGGCGATCCGCGCGCAGCTTGGTAAAGAGATCGAAGAACGCCTCGTCGGTCGCCTGATAACCGGCAAAGCCCAGCTTGCGGCTCTTGCCCATGTCGGTGACGACCTCGATGGGCCGCCCCAAGTCGGCATCGGTGTGCCAGGGGGACGCGAGGCGCGTAAGATCGCTTTCGGCAAGGCCATGGCGCGCTGCGATCTCGGTCCAGATGGCTGCATCGTCCTTCATCTGTTCCTCCAGCGGGCGCACGGTGCCATCGAACGGCGCGGCCTCGATGCCGAACCACTGCGCGATCCGCTGCCACATCCAGCTCCAACGGAAGACATCGCCGTTGACGATGTTGAAGGCCTCGTTCGCCGCCTCGGGTGTGGTTGCGGCCCAGACCAGCTGGCGGGCCAGCTGGCGCGAGTCGGTCATGTCGGTGAGGCCGTTCCACTGCATGGCCGACCCAGGGAAAATGAAGGGACGCCCCGTCTCGCGGCAGATCGTGGCGTAGACAGCGAGTGTGGCGCCCATATTCATGGCGTTACCCACGGCCTTGCCGATCACCGTGTGCGGGCGGTGCACCGACCAGGTGAAGCCATCCCGCTTGGCCCCGGCGAAGAGTTCGTCTTCTTGCGCGTAGTAAAAATTTTCAACGTCCAGCCGCCCCTGATCCTCGCGGAAGGGGGTCTTGGGCAGGTTGCCCTTGCCATAGGCCTCGAAGGGCCCAAGGTAGTGCTTGAGCCCGGTCACGAGCGCCACGTGCCGCGGGCCGCGGGCAGGAGGCAGCGCACCCAGCAGGTTGCGCACCATCGCGCCGTTCACGCGAATGTTCTCCGCCTCGCTATCCTTGCGCAGCCAGGTGGTGAGGAATACGGCGTCGGGATGGATGCCCGACAGGGCCGCCTTCGTCGCTTGCGGATCGAGCAGATCAGCCGAAACGGGCGCCACGCCGTCCTGATCCTGCGGGCGGCGGGCAAGGCCATAGACCTGCCAGCCTTCGGTCACGAGCTGGCGCGCCACGACGCTGCCGGTAATGCCAGTTACGCCCACCACGAGTGCAGTGCGGGTCATGAAATTCTCCGTGTCTCAACTTCGAGGGTTTACCTTGGTGCTCGATATAGGCAGGAACGCGCGAACCTTCCAGAAGGCACCATTTCGGGACATAGGCACCAGGAGGTAACCACCCATGCAGCCGGGTACGTCCGAGGACCAGTGGCGCGAGGACTGCGCGCCACGACGGGTTCTCGAACTCTTCGCGACCAAGTGGACCAGCATGGTCCTACACACGCTCCACGTCCGCCACGAAGGGGCGGCGCGCACCGGAGTGCTCTTGCGCAGCCTTCCTGGAATTTCCAAAAAGATGCTTACGCAAACCCTTAGAGAAATGGAATATTCCGGCCTCATATCGCGTCACGTCCAGGGTACGATCCCGCCCGCCGTCGAGTATCGCCTGACACCGCTTGGCATGCGCTTCGTGGAGCCTGTCGAACTGCTCTACGGCTGGGGGCGCGACAACGCCGACGCCCTTGATGAATTGAAACAAAGGCCGACCTCGCGCCGTTGAGCGCAGGTCCGCTGCCACCTACGAAAGACCTCCCCATGCGCCAGGTTCTCCGCCAGCACCCCGCGCTTCGCGACGATATCGGCGACCTCACCACGCGCCGTCCGCTGCCGAGCCGCGATCTGCCCCAGCTCGATCCGTTCCTGTTCCTCAACCACCATGGCCCGCAGGTCTACGCCCCCGGCAACCATGGCCTTCCCTTCGGCCCGCACCCCCACCGCGGTTTCGAGACGGTCAGCTTCATCCTCAGGGGCGAGATGGCGCATCTCGACAGCGGCGGGCACGAAAGCGTGATCGGGGCAGGCGGGGTCCAGTGGATGACGGCGGGCTCGGGGCTCGTCCACGCCGAGATCAGCCCGGAAAGCTTCAAACAGAGCGGCGGCCCGCTCGAGATCCTGCAATTGTGGGTAAACCTGCCCGCCCGCCTCAAGATGACGCAGCCCTCCTATACCGGCCTGCAGCGTGCGGACATTCCGGCTATCGCGGTGCCGGGCGGAACGGTGAACCTGATCTCCGGCGACTTCGAGGGGCAGTCTGGCCCCTATGTCTCGCTCAACGGCGTCGCTATGATGACGGTGGAACTGGAGGCCCGGGCCAGGCTGACCCTGCCAGCCCCTTCAGCGCGCACGGTGTTCCTCTATGTCGTTGCGGGCGAGCCGTTCGTTGGCGGGACCTCGTGCCGCGAAGCGCATCTCATCGAACTCGATCAGGGCGGTGACGAGGTGGAGATCACCACGCAAGCTCCCGTAACTCTGCTCTACGGGCACGCAGTTCCCATTGGCGAACCCGTTGTCGCACACGGCCCCTTCGTCATGAACACCCGCGAGGAAATCCACGCCGCGATCGAGGACTATCAGGCGGGCAAGTTCGGGGCGATTGCCGGGTAATTTACCGGCGTACTTTCAGCGCAGATGCCGCCTGTCGAGCGCGATCCCGGCGAGGTTCTGCCCTCGCCGGACCCAGCGCACGCGCAGCGAGGGGCCTTTTGCGACGAGTTCGCGCAAGCGCGTGGCGTAAGGCTCCCGCCCCGAACCACCGACCAGCACGGCCTGCGCCTCGTTCACCACGGCCAGCGCATCGCCGAGCAGGACCACGTCCTCAAGACCGATCCGACAGGCAAGTTCGAGCGCCTCCAGCAGCGCCATCCACTCGGCATCGAAGCTGCCGCCCTCTCCCATGCCATCGAATAGATGCGCCTCGCCGCGCACGACGACCGCCGCTTCCATGCGGCCCGGGTTGGGACGACAACCGCCGTCGAAATAGATCTTGGTCCTGCTACCTGCCATGGCGCTCTCTACCGCGCTGATAGCGCGCATGCGAGCCCCTCTTTCAAGGGCGCCGAAATGCAGATCGGGGCGGGTGGGAAGCCCGAGGGCGATGGCTCTCGGAAAATTACTTAGTGACTTGAATTACAAAATTCAAATTTCTGAAAAATAGAGGTTTATACCCTAACCAAAAACCCCCTGAAGAAACCACGCCGGGACGCCCCCGCGCCCGTCTCCGACAACCCCGCAGCGGTAGATCCAGTAGCGACGCCCTGTGGCGTCCTCGATCCGGTAATAGTCGCGCAGGCGCACGGCGCCACGTTCGCGCCACCATTCCGGAGCAATGCGTTCGGGCCCTTCGGAGCGAAGCACATCGTGCGTTGCACCCCGCCAGCGAAAGCGCCGAGGCAGGCCATCAGGGGTCTCGTAGATCACCGATATCGGTTCTGGCTTGTCCAGCATTTTCAAAGGTCTGATTTTAAAATCAGATGTGACTTGCGAAGTTTTGAGAGGGGCTAGCGGCTCCTGCCAGCGCTGCGCGCGCTCGGGCATGTGGCTGGCAAAGGGAACCGGGCGACGCACCGCCTCGGCCCCAAGGCGCACGGTCAGCCGATCAACACAGGCGGCAAGGCTGGTTCCGCGCGCCTCACCCTCCTCGCCTGCATGTTCGAGATCGCCCTGGGCCAGATCGAGTGGCTCGCACCATGGCGCACGTAGGCGCACCATTTCGATCCCGAAGCCAGCATCGACATCCTCGATCCGCCGCGCGAAGAGCCCGGCCAGATGCGCGGCCGCGCGCGAGGGCGCCGCCATCTCGACCTTGCGTACGACGAGTTCGCCATCGACTTTCCAGAGCCCCAGTTCGAGCCGCCGTGCCCCTTCCCCACGACCTTCAAGCACGCGCTCCATGTCCGCCGAGAGATCCCGCACCACCTGCTCCAAGAGGGCCAGATGGCGGATCGGTTCAAGCAGGCGGCGCTGGACAAGTGGAGCGTGGGCGACAAGGACAGGCAGGAGCGGCTCAGGCACACGGCCCAGAAGCTGGTCCATGCGCATGAGCGGGTTGCCGCTGGCCGAACGGCGGTTGCGAAAGCGCCGCACCAGCGCGTCGCGCGCCACGGCGTCGAGATCCCCCAGCCGCTTGAGCCCCAGCCGCCGCAGCACGGTCAGAACATCTCCATCGAGCCGGAGCGCGGCCACAGGAAGGCTGGAAAGGCGTTGGACCGGATCGTCCCCTTCACGCAGGATCGCCCCGTCCGGGCCATGATGCGCAAGCGCCCAGGCCGCCCCGGCGGTGGGCGCGATTGCCATGCGGTTCGCCAGCCGGCGGCGTGCAAAGGCCCTGCGCGCATCGGCCAGCAGCGCCGCCTCCCCCCCGAACAGGTGCGCAACACCGGTCACATCGACCAGCAGGCCATCGGGGGGGTCGAGCGCCGACCAGGGACCCCAGCGTAGTGCCCAGCCCGCAAGCTTTTCCAGAAACGCCAAGTCTCCTGCCGGGTCGGACGGGACCACGGTGAGGTCAGGACAGAGCGTGCGCGCATCGGCCAGCATCATGCCCTCCTGCGCGCCCGCAGTGAGCCCCGCTGCGTTGGCTGCGGCAATGCGCGGGCCGTGCGCGGTCTCGGCGATCAGCGCGAGCGGGTGGGCATCGGCCCCCTCCCCTTCGGCGAGGCCTTCGCCCAACCGCCAGCGGTCGAGCGCCAGAACGCGCAGCCAGATGCCGAGGATACGGCGGGAGGAGGCTCCTTCCAGCATGGCGCGTCAGGCCCCGCCGCCTTCCTTGGCATGCGCCAGGGTGTTCTGCAGTTCGGGAGCCGCACCGCCGGTTTCGGCCACCAGCCGTCCATCCCCGCGCAAAAGCCACTGGCCCGGAGGATGGCGCCGCGCGCGAAAGAGCTGCGCCTGCCAACTGGGCGCGCCGGGCGCCTGCACATTCCAACGCGGCGCAAGAGAGGGTGCGGAGGCGACTTCCCAGCGCATCCGCGCCGAGGAAAGATCGCGCCGGGCATCGAGCCGTACGAGCCAGAACGGCACGCCGTGGCGCTCCGCGGCAAGACCAAGACGGCGCGAGGCGGTCATGTCGAGCGCACGCGGGTTGCCCGAAATCTCGCCGATAACGAAGGCAAGGTCGCGGCAGCGCAGCCCTTCCTCAAGCGCGAAGAGCGCATCCTCCGGGCTCTTCACCGCAACGTGGATCAGACGGTCGCGCAAGCTCTCGGGAAGCCCGGCACGGTAAGGGCGTCCGCTGCGGGCCAGGGCCTTGCGGTCCTGCACCCAGAGCCACATGCGCATATCGGGCGTGTCGGCCAGCGGATCGGGCGCACGGGCCTGCTGGCGATCAAGCGCAAGGGCAAGGGCCAGCGCGGCGCCCGCGCCCTCATCGCCCGAGGCGAATATCTCACCGTGCGCGGTAGTTTCCCCTGCCTGTCCCGGCGCCCATCGCGCGCCCTGCTGCTCGCCAAGACGGGTGGCGCCAAGCTCGGCGGCGGTCGGCAGGGAAAGGGACGGATGCGAAGTCATGGCAGAACACCGTTACAAGAACAATGTTCTTATTATGTTCTCACCGAGGTGCGTTTGCAATCGCCTTGCTGTGCGCAAGGATGTGGAGATTTATGTGGACAACCTGTGCGCGCACTGAGGATATCGTCACCGCGATTTCCGTCCCCGCACGAAAAAAGGGGGCCCCGAGACGCCCCCCTTTCCTGTTTCGAAGCCTGATGCGCAGGCTCAGTCGATCGGCGGAACCGGCTGCGGCGGCGCGTCGGCGTCGCTCTCATGCACCTCGACGAGGCCGCGTCCGACGTGGCTCTTGCGGTAGCCGTAGGCGAAGTAGACGATGAGCCCGATGCCGCCCCAGACCGGCAGAACCATCTTCGATTCAAACGGCAGGTTGAGAAACAGGCCGAAGCAGCCAGCGGCCGCCAGCGGGGCGACCACCCACACCAGCGGTGTGCGGAACGGACGCGGACGGTCGGGCTGGGTGCGGCGCAGGATCAGCACGGCCAGCGCCACCATGAAGAAGGCGAACAGCGTGCCCGAGTTCGAGATGTCGGCCAACTGGCCCACCGGCAGGAACGCGGCAAAGAACGAGACCGCAACGCCGGTGATCATAGTCACGATGTGCGGGGTCTTCCACTTGGGGTGGATCGAGGCCAGCTTCTCGGGGAGAAGGCCGTCGCGCGCCATCACGAAGAAGATGCGGGTCTGGCCAAAGAGCATGATCAGGATGACCGAGGGCAGCGCCAAGAAGGCGGCCACGCCGATGAGGTCGCCCACGCGCTCCCAACCCACCGCGCGCAGCACGTGCGCCAGCGCCTCGCGCGAGCAGACGAGCGGCTCGGTGCCGGCGGCGACAAGGCTCTTGCACTGGTCGGCCAGCATCGAGGTGCCGGGCGCCAGAATCTCTCCGTTGGGCCCCGAAACCGGCTGCGCACCGATCGCGCCGATTGCGCCTGCGGCAACCAGCAGGTAGAAAACGGTACAGATCGCCAGGCTGCCGATCAGGCCGATGGGCACGTTTTTCTGGGGGTTCTTGGTCTCCTCGGCGGCGGTTGAGACCGCATCGAAGCCAACATAGGCGAAGAAAATCGAGGCCGCCGCGCCCACCGCGCCGAGGCCCGCGCCCTGGCCGTTGCCGAACCAGCCGTTGGGCATGAAGGGTTCGAAGTTCTCACCCTTGATGACGGGCAGCGTGAGGACGATGAAGACGGTAAGCGCGGTCACCTTGATCGCCACGAGCACGGCGTTGACGCGCGCGCTCTCGGTGGTGCCGACCATCAGCAGTGCCGTCACCAGCAGCGCGATCAGGAGCGCGGGCAGGTTCACGATACCGCCCGCATAGGGCCCGACCGAGATCGCATGAGGCAACGTGATGCCCCAACTGTTGAGCAGGCCCACGAAGTAACCCGACCAGCCGACCGAAACGGCGCTGGCGGCAACCGCATATTCAAGGATGAGCGCCCAGCCCACCATCCAGGCCAGCAGTTCGCCCATGACCGCGTAGGTATAGGTGTAGGCCGAGCCCGAAACCGGCACCATCGAGGCGATCTCGGAGTAGCACAGGGCCGCCACGCCGCAAACGACAGCGGCGATAACGAAGGCCCACATCATGCCCGGCCCCGCCTTCTGCGCGGCCTCGGACGTGAGAACGAAGATACCGGTGCCAATGATCGCGCCGACGCCCAGAAGCGTCAGTTGGATGGCCCCGAGCGACCGATGTAGTGATTTCTTTTCCGCCGTCGCCAAAATGGCGTCGAGCGGCTTGACGCGTCCAAACATGCGTGGATCCCTGAATTCGCTGATGGGCGCAAGCTAGTCCAAGGCGCGCGCAAGGCAATAGCTGCAAACGGCATATGGACCGCCTTTAAACAGGAATCCGCGCAAAACATGCCATTTGCCCCAAGTTTCACCTCCCGCTAGGAGGCGCAGCACATAACGGGCACACCAAAGGAGAGGCCATGTCCACGACGTTCCAACTCGACACGGCGACCAGCCGTGCCCATCCCACGCCCGCGCCGATGAAGCGGCTGACGATCCCGGCCATCCGCGCCCGCAAGGATGATGGCGTCACGACAGAGCCCATCGTCATGCTCACCGCGTACACCGCACGCCAGGCGCAGCTTCTCGATGCTCACTGCGACCTCCTGCTCGTGGGCGACAGCCTAGGCCAGGTGATCTACGGCTTGTCCTCCAGTGTGCCCGTCACGCTGGAGATGATGATCAACCATGGCGCCGCCGTCGTGCGCGGCAGCTACCACGCCGCGGTTGTCGTCGACATGCCCTTTGGCACCTACGAGCAGTCGCCCGAGCAGGCCTTTGCCAACGCGGCCCGCCTGCTGAAGGAGACCGGTTGCGCCGCGGTCAAGCTGGAGGGCGGTGAGGCCATGGCCGAAACCGTCGCCTTCCTGACGCAGCGCGGCATCCCGGTTATGGGCCACGTCGGCCTCACCCCCCAGGCGGTGAACGTGCTGGGGGGCTACAATGCGCGCGGGCGCTCGGACGCCGAGGCACAGAAGATCGTGGCAGATGCCAGGGCGCTCGACGCGGCCGGGGCCTTCGCGGTCGTGATCGAGGGCGTGGTCGAGCCCATCGCGATTGCCGCCACCAAGGCGATTGCCTGTCCGACCATCGGCATCGGCGGCTCGGCGCAGTGCGACGGGCAGGTGCTCGTCACCGAGGACATGTGTGGCCTGTTCGAGCGCGTGCCCCGCTTCGTGAAGCGCTATGCCAACCTTGCCCAGGAGATCGAGACCGCTGCGGCAACTTACGCGGGCGAAGTGCGCGCGCGCAGTTTTCCCGGACCCGAGCAGACCTACCAGCCCCGGAAGGACTGAACGCCCCTCACCCGGCATTCGGCGCGTCGTCCAGCAGCGCTTCGCCTTCGGCGATGAGCGGGGTCTCTCCGATCATGCTACGCGCCTTGGCGAGAAGCGCGCGGGCGGTGCCGGGTGCCTCCTCCGAGGTGGCCAGCGCAAAGCCGAGCGCCTGCGCGGCGTCCGGGCTGGAGCGCTGGAGGCGGTAGGCCGCCTGTGCAGCCTCGCGCGCCTCCTGCATGTTGCCCAGCCCCGTCTCGACGAGGGCCAGGTCGCAGAGCAGGCGCACATCACGCGCACTGCCGTTGTCGCGCAGCCAGGTCAGGATCGAGTGCGCGCGCAGATAGTCCCCGCTGGCCATCGCCAGCCCGGCCGCTGCGCGCAGGGCAACGCGGCTCTGCGGATTCTGATCGAGATAGCCCTGCACCAGGCCTTGCGCGCCCTTGAGATCGCCTGCGAGAAGAAAAGCCTCCACGCGGCGGCGGAACAGGCCGGGGGGCATGCGCACCCTTGTCGCAAGGGTATAGCGCTCCTGCGCGGCAGCGGGATTGCCGAGTGCCAGCTGGACATCGCCGGCGAGCGCCTGACTGTCGAAGAACCCGGGTCTCTCGCGGCGCATCGCCTCGGCGGCCTGTTCGGCCGCACGCCCCTGCCCTTCGGCCAGCAGCCGACCGATTGGCCCGCCCCGCCCGACGACACGCAGCTGCGCCTGTGCCGGGCGCGCGGCGCGATCCAGCAGTTCGCCAGCCTTCTGGCGATTTCCCAGAACCTCGTAAGCCCGGGCGACCTGGATAAGCAGGTAGGGCGAAGCCTCGTCGCGGGCAATATCCGGCCCGAAACGCATCGTTGCAAAACGGACCTGCCCGGCCTCATAGATCGCGCGGGCCAGCAGCTCCTTGGTGCGGCGACTGTCGGGCCGCTGGCGCAGCACCGCCTCGAAGGCCTCGATCGCGGTCTGCGGATTGCCGAGCGCGAGTTCGGCCATGCCGCGAAGCTGTTGGACACCGGGCACCGCATCGAGCTGGCCTTCCGTCTCCGCAAGCAGGCTGCGGGCCAACTCGAAATTTCCAGCGCGCGCGGCAATCACCGCCTGAAGGTAATAGGCCTGCGGATTTCCGGGCATCAGTTCAAGCACGCGCCGCGTGACCGTTACCGCCTGCCCGGCGCGTCCCAGGTCGCCCAGCGTGGCCGCGTAGTCGAGCAGGAGCGAAGCATCCGAAGGCGCAGCCATGATGCCCTTCTCGAACCACGGCAAGGCGCCGGCAAGACCATAGCGATCGCGCACAAGCTGCCCCTTGAACTGCAAGGCCCGGGCGTTGTGCGGTCCCAGTTCGAGCGCATGGTCCGCCGCAGCGATGGCGTCCATGTGGGCCCCGCGCACGTAATCCAGCCTCCCCATCTCGACCCATAGCTCCGGGTCGTCCGGGGTTAGCGCGCGTGCCTTCATGAAGGCCATGTGTCCGGCCTCGTAGTGGCCCGAAAGTTGTTCCAGGCGGGCCAGCGCGCGCCAGCCGCGCGCGGCGCTGTCGGGGGCAAACCCGCCCTCCTTCAACCATGTCCGCGCCTTGGCGAGCTGCCCTTGCGCGAGGTAGGCCTCGCCCATCCAGGCCGCGACCTCACCGCGCGCTGCCCCTTTGCCAAGCGCGGCGCGCAGTTTCATTTCGGCCGCGATGCCATCTCCGCGCGTAAGCGCCGCGCGCGCCTCGCCGATGAGGGCGGACGGGGCTACCGGCTCCTGCCCGCGCCCCTCTCCGCTGCCGGGTAGCGGAGACAGCGCCAGCAGCACCGAAACCAGCGCGGCACGCCCCCACGGCACTCTTCCCACTGTCATCGGCGCATCAGGGCTGCAGGTCGTATTGCTTGAGAAGATCATAGAGCGTGGGACGGCTGATCCCGAGCATCTTGGCCGTGCTGGAGATATTGCCTTCGCTGCGCGCCAGGGCATGGCGGATCACCTTTCGGTCGGCCTGCTCGCGCGCGGTCTTGAGGTTGAGCGCATTGATAACCTGCTCGTCGGGATCGGCGAGGTCGAGGTCGCTGGCCGAGACGAGCTTCTCGTCGGCCATGATCACCGCGCGCTTCACCCGGTTCTCCAGCTCGCGCACGTTGCCTTGCCACGGCCAGGCGTCGATCGCGGCCAGAGCATCGCTGGCAAAGCCGCGTACCTTGGGATTCATCTCGACCGCGTAGCGCGCGAGAAACGTCTTGGCGAGCAGCGTTGCATCGCCGGGGCGCTCGGCCAGGCTGGGAATGCGCACGACGATCTCGGCCAGGCGATAGTACAGATCCTCGCGGAAGCGGCCATCGGCGATCATCGCATCGAGATCCTGGTGGGTGGCGCACACGATCCGCGTGTCAACCGGAATCGATTCGCGCGAGCCGACCCGCTCGATCACGCGCTCCTGCAGGAAGCGCAGCAGCTTGACCTGGAGCTGGAGCTGGATGTCGCCTACCTCGTCGAGGAACAGAGTCCCGCCCCCTGCCTGCTCGATCTTGCCCGGCGTCGTCTTGACCGCGCCGGTGAAGGCGCCCTTCTCGTGCCCGAACAGCTCGCTTTCCAGGAGGTTCTCGGGGATCGCGGCGCAGTTGATGGCGACGAACTCGCCGCGTGCACGGTCGCTCGCATCGTGCAGACCGCGCGCAAGCAGTTCCTTGCCGGTCCCACTCGCCCCCAGCAGCATGACCGAGACATTGGTGTTGGCGACGCGTTCGATGGTGCGCGCGACCTTGAGCATCTCGGGTGCGGCGGTAATCATCCGCCCCAGAACCTTTTCCTCCTTCTCAACCTTGGAGGACAGGCGGCGGTTCTCTTCCTCCAGCCTGTGGAGCTGGAGCGCACGGCGGACGATAAGACCCAGCGCATCGATGTCGACGGGCTTCTGGTAGAAATCGTACGCCCCGCGCGCGATGGCCATGAGAGCGCTTTCGCGTGCGCCATGGCCGCTGGCGACGACCACCTTGGTGTCGGGCTTGAGCGCCATGATCTCGTCGAGAACGGCGAACCCCTCGCTCGTGCCATCGGGATCGGGCGGCAGCCCCAGGTCGAGCGTCACCACGTCGGGCGCCTCGGCGCGCAGGAGGGCAAGCGCCGAGGGACGGTCACCGGCAACGATGACCTCGAAGTCCTCGTAGGCCCACTTGAGCTGCGCCTGGAGACCGGCATCGTCCTCGACAATGAGGAGCTTGGGCAGCGACTTTGCGGCAGTATCACTCATCACGCGACTTTCTGATCATGCTTCGTGAGGTTCTGATAGAGATTGGTCGCCTCGCTAAGCGGGATCCGCACGACGAAGCGCGAACCCAACCCCTCGCGCGATTCCACGTCGAGCCGGCCGCGCATCGCACGCACCAGTTCACGCGCCTCGTACGCGCCGATCCCGAAGCCTCCGCTTTTGGTTGACACGAAAGGCTTGAACAGACCGTTGCGCACAAACTCGGCAGACATGCCACAGCCGGAATCGAGCACCTCGAAACGGGCATGGAGACCATCGGCAACGACCGAAAGGAAGACCGGGCTGTGCGGGGTGCTTGCATCGATCCCGTTCTGGACGAGATGGACCAGCACCTGTTCAAGCGAATGGCGATTGGCGGTGATCTCCAGGTCGGGCGAATCCACCGCCACGAACTGCGCGCTGTTCTGGAAACTGGTCCCGACCGAGGCCAGTATGTCGCGGGTGCGAATGTTCTCCAGCTTCTCGACCGCGCCAGTGCCGTAACGTCCGAGGCGGGCAATCAGCGCGTTCAGCTTCTCCGAGGAATTGCGCAATGTCACCAGCATGTCGGCGCGGAAAGCTGGCTTGTCGGCGTGCAATTCGGCGTTGCGGGCGAGCAGGCTGAACTGGCTCGCGAGGTTCTTGATATCGTGCATCACGAAGGCGATGCGGCGATGGAATTCATCGAACCGGTTGGCCTCGGCCAGCGCAGTCTGGCTGGCATTTTCCGCGAGGTAGCTTGCCACCTGCTGGCTGATGACTCGCAGGAGATCGAGGTCCTCCCAGTCAAAGGTGCGCGCGAACTGCGGCCGGGCAAGCACCACAAGGCCGACCAGGCGCTCGAAGTGGACGAGCGGAATGATCGCCCAACTGCGCGCATCCGTACGGAGCCATTCCGGGATCTCGAATGCCCTGTGCACCTCCGGGGCTGCGCTGCGGCCGCGCATCTCGTCGAGATCGACAATATAGCCGGTCCGTTCAAGGTACGACTGGCTCTGCAGCGACATCGCGACCCCCGGCACTTCGATCTCGGGCCAGTTCCAGCGCGCCGCAAGCGTCATCTCGCCCTGCTCACCGGGTGCAAGGAGAAGTCCGGAAGGGCTCTCGAAGAGGTCCGCCACCGACTTGACCACGCGTTCACCCAGCGGCGCGGCATTCTCGCCCCCGCTGCCGATGGTCCGGGTAAAGCGCAGCCATTCCTCACGGTAATCGTAGCGGTGCTGGAAGAAGTGCTTGGCCAGCGTAACCTTGAGCCAGCTGCGCAGCTTGCGCGAAGGCAGGACCACCAGCGCAATTGCGCTGGCCAGAGTGAGAAAGGCAAGTTCAAGCAGACGCGCGAAGTTGCCGCCCGCATAGGACAGCCACTGCGCTACGGCGACCATCCCCACCAGATAAGCTCCGATCACCAGCAGCGAGAAGGTCTGGAATGTGACCGCACGTGAAGGACGGATTTTCAGTTCGTCCCGGTTGGCCGCGACCGACAGACCGATGAACATCGCCAGGATCACCGTCGCCACTGCACGCAGGGCCGCCACTTCGCGCGGCCAGGCCCCGGCAAGGTACGAGATCGTGTAGAGATTGAGATCGAACGCCCACAGCACGGCCAGGCCAATCGTGGGCCAGCGAAGTGCCGGGCGCGCATCGTGCGAACAGCCCGCGTAGAGATTGTGGACCAGGACCAGACCGCCCACCGTCACCAGGAGCCGAAACAGGACATTGAATTCAAACGCGAGGCCTCGCAATTCGAGAGGCAGCGGCAAAGTCATCACGACATAGTCGATGCCCAGGTGCAGTACCTCGACAAAGCACAGCGCCATGACGACGGGACGGATCGGTGCAAGCGAGGTGTCACGTCCATCGCCGCTGAACAGGCGAAAGACGACATAAAGCCACCCCATGTTGCGCGCGGTCTCGCAGAGCGAGGCCAGGAACGGCGGCACCGTACCCACCGCGACAGCCGCGACCGACAGGCTCCACAAGGAGGTCAGGAACAGGGCGAAGAGCGCGGCGCCGCCCGCACCGGCGAGCCGGTGACGCCGTGGCCACAGCGAGAGGCCGACTGCCGCCGTCGCAATGGCGCCCGTCAGGTCCAGCGCGATCGTCATCGTCGTCCAGATATCGGGGCTGTTCCAGGCCATCATCGAGCTCCCTCGCTCCAGATCACGACCCGCAAGGTCTGCAACAGGATCAGGAGGTCGAGGAAGGGCGTGTAATTCTTCGCGTAATAAAGATCGTATTCCAGCTTGTTACGTGAATCTTCGACCGACGCGCCATAAGGATAGTTGATTTGCGCCCACCCGGTAATTCCGGGTTTGACCATATGGCGCTCGGCAAAAAAGGGAATGTGCGCTTCCAGATCGGCCACGAACTCGGGTCGCTCCGGGCGGGGCCCGACGAAGCTCATCTCCCCTTTGAGGACCGTCCATGCCTGCGGCAGTTCATCGATCCGCAGCTTGCGCAGAAACCGGCCAAGCCGTGTGATGCGGGGATCGTCCTTGGTCGCCCATTGCGCCCCCGCCACTTCTGCATCGCTGCGCATCGAACGCAATTTGATGACATCGAAAGGAACACCGAACAGGCCGACACGGGCCTGGCGGTAGAAGGCCGGCCCCTTGCTGTCGAGTTTGACGAGAAGCGCGAAGACAAGGACCACCGGGCCGGTCAGGAGCAGGACGCACGAACTTGCAACGATGTCGAAGAGACGTTTGACCGCGCCGGAAACGGCCCGCCCCGACGAAAAGCCATCCGAAAAGATCAGCCAGCTGGGATTAACCGTGTCGAGATCAATCCGGCCGGTCTCGCGCTCGACAAGGCTGGAGAAATCGTTGACGTGGACGCCAGCGGTCTTGATCCGCAGCAGGTCCTTGACCGGCATCGCGTTGCGCCGCTCCTGCAGCGCCAGCACAACCTCGCTGATCCCCAGGTTTTCGACAAAGCGGGTGAGGTTCTCGATCTCGCCGCGCGGGATCGCCCCCTCCACGAACGGAGGCCCCTCGTTCATATCGACGAAACCGACGACAGCGAAGCCGCTTTCCGGACGCTTGGAGAGTCCTTCAATGCGCCGCGCACGCGCGCCCGAACCCAGCACCAGGACGCGGCGCCGGAACACGGCCGATCCGAAGGCGGCGTGGAAGAAGAGCCGGTTGCCCATCAACAGCACGATTGCCAGGCCCATCGAATAGACAAGGGTGGAGCGCCAGAACTGCTCGGCGGCGACAACAAAATCGACGAAGGCCAGCGCAATCACGCCCAGCGAGACCGCGACGAGCAGGCGCGCGGCAGCAAATCGCATGGAACGAAGCGCCTCCGACGCGTAGACGCCGACCGAAACCATCGCGAGGATCATCACGGCCCCGAAAGCGCCGTGTGCGGCCATACGCGCCAGGAGCGAGCCCATGTC
Source organism: Novosphingobium sp. BW1 (assembly GCF_008107685.1). GTDB lineage: Bacteria > Pseudomonadota > Alphaproteobacteria > Sphingomonadales > Sphingomonadaceae > Novosphingobium. The sequence goes on along the minus strand of NZ_VIRF01000058.1, from coordinate 72,708 downwards.
CATACCAATCTGCAGCGCCCGCAAGCGCCAGGACAGCTCGTTCGCCAGTACGAGCAAGGCGAAGTCGACGATACACAGCAGGATCACCGCGTAGGGGATGTAGTGTTTGAAAAGCCGAACCATCGCCTCGGGTCGCTATCCTTGCGCACGTTAACACTTGTGACCTCAGCTTAACCTCAAGGCGTAAACTGTCGGTAAAACTAACACACCACTACCCGCCTGCCTGCTGGACGCAAGGCCGCAAATCCCGGATCAGGGCGCATTCAGACCTATGACACGTGCGAGATGTCGACGTATTTTACAGCGATACACAGCGCCCGCGAAGGCACCCGGCGCTTTTCCCGGATCAGCCATAAACCATATGCTAACCACGAGAGGAAACCATGGTGTTACGCGCCTCACGGTAAATGCCGCCCTGCCATGACAGGAATTCGCACCAGCCGCGCATCAGCCGGCAAACTCTCGCTCAAGCAGATGTCGGTACACTTCGCGGCCATTACGCTCGTCGCCACGGGCTTACTGGCCGTGTTTGCCGACGGCGAGCGTAGCAAGGCGGCGCTCGCCGCCGCGGCTGCGCATGAGGCCGACGCAGAGGATGCGATCGGCAAGGCCGCCAAAGGCGCGGCCAAGAACCTCATCACGATACGCCCCCGGCGCGATACGGCCGGACAGTTCAGCCCGGATCCGGTGCGGCGCCCCATCCCATCGGGCGAGATGTCTTATGCCCGGGCCCATGAGGTGCGCCATGAGCCCGGCTACGAACCAGGCCCGGACCTCCTGCCCACATCCCCCCTCGCGCAGACCGCGTCTCCAGCCAATCTCCCAGCGGGTATGACCCTCGAAGAATGGCTGGCCCTAAACGAAGAGGAACGCGGCGACTTGCCTGCCATCCGCCTTGGCCCCGATGATCTGCGAGCGATAGGCGCCCTGCCCTCATCCGGCCAGCCCGCTGGCTGACCGAACAAGAGCCACAGGCGCGCCTACTTCTTGCCCAGGATATCAAGCGCGGTGAGCGTCAACGTCTCCGCGCCCGAGCCAATGACCTTGTCCGCTTCGGGCGCCCAGAACGCACTGTGGAGCGAGGGTAAGGGCGGGCCGCCGTCCTGCGCAGCCTTGTAGGCAGCCTCTGGCACACCGCCGACCCAGAAGATGATCGACTTGATGTTCTCCTCATCGGCGCGGCGGTATTCGCCAAAATCCTCCCCACCCATCACGGACGAAAGTTCGCCGACGTTGTCGGCCCCCATCTTCGCCTGGAGCCGCCCCAGCGTTTCTTCCGTAAATTCCGGCGAGTTCCAGGTCGCACGGGTATAGAGCTCCTTCCAGCTCACCTCGGGCAGGTCCTCTTCGGGAACGCCGGCGGCAAGCGCTTCGCCGCGCGCAATCCGCTGGATACCCTCCAGCAGCTTGGCTCGCGTTTCATCCGAGTAGCTGCGCACAGTCAGCTCCAGCTTGGCGCTGGAGGAAATGACATTGTGCTTGGTGCCTGCGTGGAACGAGCCGACAGTCACCACGACCGACTCCTTGGGATCGATCTCACGGGACGCGAGGGTTTGCAGCTTCATGACGATCGAACTGGCCAGCACGATCGGGTCGATCGTGGTGTGGGGATAGGCCCCGTGCCCACCGCGCCCCTTGACAAGAATGTCCACGCTGTCGACATTCGCCAGTGCCCAGCCCACGGCCGCACCGACCTTGCCCGCTTCCATACCTGCCGAATCGTGAAAGGCCAACGCATAGTCCGGCTTGGGAAAGCGTGAATAAAGACCGTCCGCCAGCATCGCCCGGGCACCGGTCCCCATTTCCTCGGCAGGCTGGCCGACCATAACCAGCGTGCCCGACCATGCCTCGCGCCGGGCCGAGAGCAGCCGCGCCGTCTCGATCCAGGCGGTCATGTGGGTGTCATGGCCGCAGGCGTGCATGATGCCGCTTTCCACCCCGGCAGTGGACACGCCCTTCATCTTCGAAGCGAAAGGAAGGCCGGTCTGCTCGGTCACGGGAAGGCCGTCCATGTCGGCGCGGATGAGGACCGTGGGACCTTCGCCGTTGCGCATGACAGCGACGATGCCCGTGCCGCCCACGCCCTCGGTCACTTCGAACCCGGCCTCACGCGCGGCGCGGCCCATGATCCCGGCGCTGCGCGTCTCCTGCATCGAGAGCTCCGGGTGCGCATGCAGATCTCGGTAGATCTCCATGAGCGCAGGCATATCGGACGAAATCGCCTGCGCGACCGCGTTGTCCCCCTGCGCCGCCACAGGTGAGGAGGTAAAGCCCAGCGCCGTTCCGGCGGCCAGGGCCAAGCGAAGCATGTCAAGATGTCCCATGCGTGCAAGGCTATGGAATGCCCTGTAAAAGGCAAGTGCTCATACCATCATGGAAGAGAGCCGAGCCACAGCGCGTGGCGGCATGGTGCCCCTGGCCCGACTCGAACGGGCACGTCTTTCGACAAACGATTTTGAGTCGTTCGCGTCTACCATTCCGCCACAGGGGCACGGGATGAAGGCCAGACGCTTAGCGGCAGCTATCGGCGCATTCAAGAGGCCAATGTGCGAATACCCACCGAGACGGACATTTGCACCGGTGCAGGTCTTTTATCAGAATTCCCAATCGAGTGCGACGTGGAGCAATTGGCGCTTCATCGCCCCCTTGCGCGATCCGAACGAACCGATCTCGAAACGCGGCCCATCCTCACCGGCCGCGTACTGCCAGCGCAGCTTGATCTTTTCGGTGTCCGCTTCGGGAGCCGGGCCAAGTGCGACACGCTCGCTACGCCCTCGAGTATTGAAGGGCTTTGCGGAAAGGGTAAATCCACGAAAGTCGAGACCTGCGTCCGGCGACAGGGCGCGTGCCGAAGAGGCGGCGAGCGCCAGCGGAACCACTCCCTTCGCGACAGGCTCTCCTGCATGAACAGCGGCGGCCGGGACACATGCCCCGAGACCAAGACCCAAGCAAAGGACGTTCCTGATCGCCATTCCATCTCCCCGGACCAGCGCTACGTAAGTACCACATAGAAACAGCGTCGGGAACAGAACAGTTCCCCGCACGACCGGGCAAAGCCTGCAAATACACCCTAAAAAGAGATAGTAAGGCTACTTTTCCAATGCGTTGGCACATCCGAAAAATCCATGTGCCAACACGAAAAAGGGCGGCTAAAGCCGCCCTTTCCCGATCCGGATCATGCGCGGGGCTCAGCCCTTGAGCGAGTTCGCGAGGATCTTGTGAATGCGCGAATGCAGCACGTCGTTGCCTGCCAGGATCTGGTTGTCGCAATAGGGAAGCGAGCGGCCCTTCCAGTCCGATACGAAACCGCCAGCCTCGCGCACGAGAAGGCAGCCTGCTGCCGTGTCCCAGGGCTTCAGATCGGCTTCCCAGAATCCCTCGTAACGGCCCGCCGCGACCCAGGCGAGATCAAGCGCGGCCGAACCGAAGCGACGGATGCCGGCCACCTGCGGTGCAAGCGCCTGATAAATGCGCGACCATTCCGCTACGTTGCCATGCCTCTGAAAGGGAATGCCCGTCGCGATCACGCTCTCATCGAGGTGGCGACGCGAGGAGACGCGCAGACGCGCATCGTGGAGCCAGGCGCCCCGGCTCTTTTCGGCCCAGAAGCTCTCGTCGGTGATCGGCTGATAGATCAGCCCTGCGGTCACCTCACCCCAGCCGCCATTGATCGACTTGTTGCCGTCAAGGCGCGGTTCCTGCACCGCGATCGAGATCGCGAAGTGCGGAATACCGTGAAGGAAGTTCGTGGTGCCGTCGAGGGGATCGACGATGAAGCGCGGCTTGTCGGGATCGCCCTCGATCGAGCCGCCTTCCTCGAACAGGAAACCCCAGTCCGGACGGGCTGCGCGCAGTTCGTCCCAGATGGTGCGCTCGGCGGCCTGGTCAGCCTTGGAGACGAAGTCGGACGGCCCCTTGCGCGAGACCTGGAGATGTTCGACTTCACCGAAGTCACGGCGAAGTCGGCCACCAGCCTTGCGGGCGGCCTTTTCCATGACGCGGATGAGACCGGAAATTGCGGCCATAACCTTTACTCTGCTCCTACTGCCGGCCGGGCCGGCACATCAATTTTCAAACGCGCCGACCTCACCCGAACGATCGGGTGGTCAGCGCCCGTTGCCCGCGCTCGTGCCTTCGGGCTGATAGCCGCAAACCAGGGCAATGGCTTGCAGCAACTCGCCGGGCTTGTCACGGTGAACCTTGTCGGCATTCTTGGCGATAAGGCCATCCACCGACGTGCCGATCTTGCCCAGCGAGTTGTTGTAGAGACAGCCCACCAGCGCATTCTTGACCGGCTCCTCTACCTGCTCGGAGCGCACGGCAGAGACCATCACGTTGAGATAGAGGAGCGCGTTCTGCACGTCCTCGGCCTTGGGCTGGGCCGGAGCGGCGTCCTGCGCTGCCACGCCGACCGGCAGGGCCAGGAAGGACAGGGCAGCGCCGAGCGCCAGCTTGTGGAAGTTGGAACGCAGCTTCATGATCAGTCCGCCTTTCGCACGTAGGCCTTTTCATAAACGTCAACGACGATGCGCGTACCGCTTTCGATGTGCGGCGGCACCATCACGCGAACGCCGTTGTCGAGGACAGCCGGCTTGTAGCTCGACGAGGCGGTCTGCCCCTTCACCACGGCGTCGGCCTCGACAATGACCGCCTCGACCTGCTCGGGCAGTTGCACCGAGATCGGGCGTTCTTCCCACAGCTCAAGGGCGACCTGCATGCCGTCCTGGAGGAAAGCCGCGGCATCGCCGAGAAGATCGGCGGGAAGCTGGATCTGGTCGTAGGTCTCGGTGTCCATGAACACCAGCATGTCGCCCTCGGCGTAGAGGTACTGGAAGTCCTTGGTGTCGAGACGCACCTTCTCGATGGTGTCGGCGCTGCGGAAGCGCACATTGGTCTTGCGGCCATCGACGAGGTTCTTCATCTCGACCTGCATGTACGCACCACCCTTGCCGGGCTGGGTATGCTGCGTCTTGGCCACCTTCCAGATGCCCTTTTCGTATTCGAGAATGTTGCCGGGACGAATGTCGACGCCGCTGATCTTCATGGAAACCTGCCTTCGATGGGAAAGAGCTGAGCGAAACGGTTCCGGACCTCTACAGGAGAGACACAGGGTTTCGCAAATCCCGCGCCCCTTAGCCGAGGCAGACGGGCATGGCAATTGCCTCGCTGCGGTGCTAGCGCGGCTGTCATGAACCGAGCCGCCCTCTCCCGCCGCCTTTCGCCGGCGATCCTGTGCCTTGCTACTTCCCTGGCCCTTGCCGCGCCGCTCAGTTCGGCGGGCGCCGACAGCCCGGAACCGCCGCCGGTTCCGGGGGGCAAGATTGGCACGCTCAAGATGGGGCGCTATGCCTGCGAACTGCCCGGCGATGCGGGGGGCCTGATCGGCGAGCCAGTTCCCGAATACGACTTCACCATCGTCAATGCGTCCAGCTATCTCGCCAAAGGCGTGCGCGGAAGCTACCTGCATACAGGTTCCGAGGTGGTGATGACGGGCGGCGTCTTCCGCAACCGCCGCTTTACGCGCATCAGTGCGGGTTTCCTCGAAGAAACGGCCCCCGGCCCCGAGCCTGAGGCCGGCGCGATGCGCTGCATTCTGGCGCCCCGGCGCTGAGCGCGACCTTCCTGCTCCTGCCCCTTGGAGACCTGACGGCAAAAGCGCACAGGCTCGTGCAGCCTTTTGTGCGTCGAACCATTTCCTCCCCCAAGGCGATGCGGCCCCGGCTCCTCCGGCCCCGCCAGACAAAGGGGATCGGGAATGACCGACAGGATCAGGATCGGAGTGCTCAACGACGCAGCGGACCTGCGGGTGGACGAGAACGACGATTCGCCCGCCTACCGCGACATCGCCTTCTGGCTTGATCGCGAAATCGCGGCGCTGCGCAGCACCGGCTGCGCACTCCCCGAAGTGGAGATCGTGCACGCCTATGCGCTGGGCCTGCCCGGCGGCACCGGAGCCGCGGTCGAGGAAGCCTGCCATCGCCTGATCGATGATGGCGTGGCCCTGATCGTGGGGCCCTTTGTCAGCGACAACGCCGTTGTCGCTGCGCGCGTCTACGAAGATCGGCGCGTTCCCGCCGTGATTTGCTCCCACGACGAGCATGCGCGCACGCGCCATACATTCCAGCTCCAGTCAGGCGGTGCCGTCGAAGAGGCCGCGCGGCTTGTCCGGCACCTGATCGCCAGTGGATGCGCTCGCCCGGTGGTCGTCTACGAGACGTCCCGCCTGGGGGAACGTCTGGCCAAGGCATTCCAGGAAGAGGCTGCGATCGCAGGCCTGGCTGCGAGCGCGAGCATAGCTTTACCAACGCTGGCCGGAGCGGACGAAGTTCCGGATACTCTTGTCTGGGCTCTTAACGAAGATGAGGCGCGCCCTGATGCCCTAATCTATCTGGGGCGATCAGCGCCGCCACGCGAACTGTGCGATGCGATTGGCCAGTCGGGCTATGACGGTATCTGCCTGCTAAATCTCCTCGCGGCCCGAAACGCCACGACGCCACACGCCCCTGCAAGCCCCGAAGATCTCGAGGGTTGGCTGCACCTGTCATTTGCAACCGAGCGCAATCCGCACTTCAGGGCGCTTAAGGACGAATTTCCCGATGCCAGCGCCCACCATGCCGCGATGGCCCGCGATCACGATCTGGCTCGCTTGGTTGCCCACGCGCTTGCACGCGCGCCATCGCTTACCCCTTCGGGCCTGCGACTTGCTCTGGAGCAGGTCCGCCTTCTTCCCGCAGCACAGGGGGAGGATGGTACGATGCTGGGCTTTGGTCCGCTTGTGCGCGCTGCCCTGCAGGGCCCCTACCTGACGATCCGGCAATGGAAGGCGGGTGACAGCGTGGCGATAGCCAAAACCTGAACTAGCCGATGCCCTCGCCTGAGGCCCCGAGAACCCGGGAATCGGCGAGGACAGGCTCCGAGCGCTTGGCGGCATTGCGGATCGGCAGGATCGAGCCCCGGAAGGGACGCACACAGTTCCGGCCTGCGCTCTTCGCATGATAGAGCATCTGATCCGCCCGTGCCATGGCGGTCACAACCCCGCAGGGCGAGGTCCTGTCCACTTCCGTCACACCGACACTCAACGTGATGCTGAGCGCCTTGCCAGCAGCCATGAACGGCTCTCCTGCCACGGTCTCGCGTACTCGGTCAGCCACATCGATGGCGCCCGCGAGGGACGTCTCGGGAAGCAGGATGGCGAATTCCTCACCTCCAATTCGCCCGACCAAGTCTTCACGGCGCCCCTGCATGTCGAGAATCTGGGCAACCCCGCAGAGCACCTCGTCACCCGCAAGGTGGCCATGGAAATCGTTGACCTGCTTGAAGCGATCAACGTCCAGGAGGAGCAGCGACATCGGCCGGTCGTGGCGACGCGCGCGCTGGATTTCGGCCTCGGCCAGCGCGGTGAACGCCCGGCGATTGAGCACTCCGGTAAGATAGTCGTGGTCGGCCAGATCCAGGAGTTGGCCCACGTACTCGGAAATGCGCCGCACCATCGGCCGAAAGATAAAGAGAACCTCGAACGCCAGGGTCAGAAGCACGATCGCAAGGATCCCCCACTGGATTCGCTCCATCTGCTGGGCGCGCACCTCGCTGACCGACTGGTGGATCGCGACCACCTCCTCAAGACCGGCGAGCAAGGGTCCGCGCGAGAGAATCGACAGATTGCGCAGGTTCCCGATCTCGTCGGCGGCCGCGGGTCCATGACCTTCCTGCGGAAGGGCGACCTCCGCCTCGGCCGCATCCAGAAAACGCCGAGCGAGGCGGTCTATTTCGCCAGGTCCGTAATAGATGTCGTACAAACGACGCTCGGCAACCGTGGCACCTTCCTGCCTCGAAGCGAGGCCGGCCAGTACGCGATGCGCATCGGCAAATTGGCGCACAGCCGTCACGAGGGGTTCGCGTACCTCCTCATCGCCCCGGTGGAGATCATCCGCAAGTGCGCTGATGCGCTGCGAAAGCATACGCTGACGCCCGCTCATGTTGATGATCGCTGCGCCGCCTTCGTTCGCCCGCAACGTCTCGGTCAGGACGAAGTGCGAAACGATGCTGAGGAGTGCGATCAGTCCCAGCGCCACGACATAGCGTAACGTGAGACTGCGCGGTGTAACCTGCGACATCTGCAACCAACCCCCGTTCGGAATCCCCGGGGACAGTGCCCATGAAGGCTTAATAACAAGTAATAATACTTGGGATTGAATTGTATGTGCAATTTACACACACATATGACCTCGCAGGCATATCCCTGAACGACGCGCTAGGCCCGGGGAACCCGGTGCCCTTTCACTTCGCCCAAAGTCCGCCAGGATTTCCCCGCTGGCTCTGATCAGTAGATGCCGCCCTGCTCCTCGGCGAAGTTTTCGGCCACGCCCTGGGCAGCTTTCGCCGCCGCCGCCCGCGCCTTGCGCGCGCCATCGATCTCGGCAATCAACGCATCGCGCCGCTTGGTAAACTCGTCCTCGGCGGTGTACTGGCGCGGTTCGGTGTCGGGCTTGAAGGCTTCCCAGATGACGGAAGCCTTGGGTTCGTCCGAAGGCTCCACGCCCATGACCTGCTTGCCAGTCACGCGGTCGATGCGCACCATGCGCACGCCCGACGGCGCGACGAAGGGCCGGTCGCTCCAGCGCGCGCGCGTGGCCTCGATCACATCCCTGAAGATCGGTGCGGCAATCCGCCCACCCTGGGCATAGCCCCCCAGCGAGCGGGGATTGTCGTAGCCCACGTAGACACCGCCCACGTAGTCCTGCGAGCCGCCCATAAACCACACGTCGGTCGGACCGTTGGTGGTGCCGGTCTTGCCGAAAAGCGGCAGGTTCAAGCTGCGCAGACGCACCGCGGTACCGCGCGTGACAACACCTTCGAGCATGTGGATGGTCTGGTAGGCGGTGTCCGCGTTCATCACCTGCTTGCCACGGCGCGCAATGCGCGGCATCGGCTTGCCATCCCATTCGGCCATGTTGCAGCCATCGCAGTTGCGCTTGTCGGCCTTCCAGATGACCTTGCCACTGCGATCCTGCACGTAGTCGATGACCGAGGCGTCATACTGCACGCCGTTGTTGGCGAGCGCGGAGTAGGCGTTGGCCATGCGCGCCACAGTCGTCTCGCCTGCGCCAAGCGCAAAGGAGAGGTAGGGCTTGTACTCGCCGATACCCATGGTCTTGAAGGTCTTGACCACCTTGCCCATGCCAATGTCATTGGCGATACGCACGGTCATCAGGTTGCGCGACTGTTCGAGCCCCCAGCGCATGGTGCGCGAACCGGCACCGCCCTCGTTGCCGAAGTTGCGGAAGCACTTCTGCCCAAGGTTGCCGCCCTGGTAGACACAGAAAGTGCCGTCGAGCACCTGCGTCGCGGGCGTCATGCCGTTGTCGAGTCCGGTCGCATAGACGAAGGGCTTGATCGTCGAACCGGGCTGGCGCTCGGCCTGGACCGCGCGGTTGAACGAGCCCAAACCGGAATCAAAGCCGCCCTGGAGGGCCAGAAGACGGCCCGAATAGGGCTGCTCCATGACCATGCCGCCCGAGACCTCGGGCACGGTGCGTACCGCGTAGGTCCCGGCCGAGACCGGGGCCGCAGCGAGGAAATCTCCGACCTTGGCGCGGTCCGGGACATTCGTGAGCGCGGCGATCTCGCCATCGGAAAAGCCGATGCGCCCTTCCCCGTTCGCGGCATCGAGCACAACCCCGACGCGCCAGTCCTGGTAGTCGATGGTCTTGTTCGAGACGATGAGCTGGGTCTGCCAGTTCTCCATGTCGTTGATGTGCGCGATCGGCCCCGCCCAGCCACGACGGCCGTGGTAGTTCAGAAGCCCCTTGCGCAGCGCGGCGCGTACCGCGCCCTGCAGCTCGGGATCGAGCGAGGTGCGCACCCACAGACCGCCTGCATAGACACTGTTGGGGCCATCCTCGGCTTTTTCACCATAGCGGTCGATCAGGCGGCGGCGCACTTCCTCGATGAAGTAGCCGTTGGCGGGATCGTAGTCGGGGCCGCGCTGCGTAACGAGACCGAGCGGCTGCGCCTTTGCCTGGGCGGCATCCGCTTCGCTGACCCATTCGTTGCGCACCATCTGATCGAGCACCCAGTTGCGACGTTCAAGCGCGCGGGCTTCGTGCTTCTTGCGCCCGTAGACCTCGGGCGCGCGGGGCAGGATGGCGAGAAAGGCGGCTTCGCTCAGCTTCAACTCGTCCACGTCCTTGTCAAAATAGGCGCGTGCGGCGGCCTGGACACCGAACGAGCGGCGGCCAAGCGGGATCTCGTTGAGATAGAGCTCGAGGATCTGCTCCTTCGAAAGCACCCCCTCGATGCGATACGCGAGAACCATCTCCTTCAGCTTGCGGGTCACCGAATACTCATCGCCAATCAAGATGTTCTTGGCGACCTGCTGGGTGATCGTCGAGCCACCCTTGGCGCGCTGACCCGAACCGTACTTGGAGACATAGTCGACCACGGCCCCCGCAAACCCCCCGATATCGACGCCGCCATGCGACCAAAACGTGCGGTCCTCGGCTGAAAGGAATGCGTTGACCAGCGGGCGTGGCAAATCGACATAGCGCAGCTGCACGCGGCGTTCGCGCGCATAGCTATAGGCAATATCGCCATTGATATCGCGCACCATGGTCGGCAGCGGCGGTTGGTAGGCAAGCAGCGACTTGGCATCTGGCATGTCGCGCATGAGCACGACCCACAAACCAATCAGGCCGATGATCCCGGCCACACACAGGTACACAAATCCGCGCAGGATCCGGCTTGATCGCCAGATCCGTGCGATTCGACCCTGGCCACGTTCGCGGCGGGGGCTGGTGCTTGCGTCTTCCGGCGTATCCTGGGCCGCGCCGGGGCCGGTGTCAGAGCTCGTGTCGGTCATCGTGCAAGCCCTCTAGCACGCCCTTTTTGCGCAAGGCCAGCAGGAGATCGGGCAAGTCGCGGATAACACGGCGAAGCGAGACACATATCAACGCCACCACATCCGCCAGGGATGACCTCCCCTCGCGCCTACTGGAAATCGGCGCGCCGCGCGAAATAGCGCCGGATTGCGCGCGCCGCCGCGCCTGCAACCACGCCCCGCCCCTCGCGCGACTGGAGGAAAGCGGCATCCTTGGCATTGTTGATATATCCGGTCTCGAACAGGACCGAGGGCATGTCCGGCGCTTTCAGGACGGCGAGCGCAGCGGTTTCGACGTGATGCCGGTGAAGACGCACATCTGCATCGGAGAGCTCCTCGATAAGGAAGGAGGCAACTTGCGCGGAGGCTTCCTGCGCGCCGCGCTGTGAGAGGTCGAGCAGGATCGCCCCCACCGCATCATTCGCGGCATCGAGGACGATACCGTTCACACGGCGCGCACTCGCGGCATCGCTCTCGGCAGCGCTGGCCGCAAATCTGCGTGCAGCTTCGCTGCTCCCCTTTTCCGAAAGGACATACGCGCTGGCGCCGCGCGCGAGGTCGCTCTGTGCGCTATCGGCGTGGATCGAAAGGAACAGGTCGGCCCCCAAGCGCCGGGCTATATCGGGGCGATCGGCAAGCGCGATGAAGCGGTCGGCATCACGCGTCAGAGCAACCCGGACATCACCGTGGGCGAGTAGGTCGGCCCGGATCGCGCGCGCAATATGCAGGGCGATCTGCTTCTCCTTGACCCGGCCATGGACAGCACCCGGATCGAACCCGCCGTGCCCGGCATCGATCACGACCAGTGGCTGGCGAGCATCGCGCGGCCCTTCGACCGGCGGCAGATCGGCCGGCATGCCGATCTCCGGCAGCTTCATGCGCACGACGTATTCGCGCCCCCCGCTGGCCTGTGCGAACGTGCGGTTAATCACGAAAACGCAGCCAAGCAGCGCAAGCGGAGCCAGCAACAGCAGGAATATCTGGACCAGGCGCACCATAATCGGTGCCTCGTTAAGGCCTCACCGCAAGCCCCGCAATCCTCTTGCGCCCATCTTTACGGATCACCCTGGAAGACGGCGCAATTCAGCGAGTGTACCCGCCGCGGCGGCGATGTTTGAACCACTTGGGACGGCATGCCTCACCAAGCAACTTGCCGTGGCTTACGTGTAGTGCTAGGCAGTTCAAATCCGCGACTGTTCACCCCGGACAGGTTGGCAAGTTATCTTCCTGAAAAGGACTTGCAATCTGCCATCAGGGCCGAAAGCCTGCGCGGAGAGAATTGAACCGGCCGCTTTCCGGCCCGGCTCCAACAGGTTGATGCGAGAGATGAGAAGCCAATTGCCGCCTTGCCAGCCCAAGCCCTTCGGGGCTGTGGCGGCGTGGCCGCAACTTTCGGCGTGTTGGGTTTCGCCACGCGAACTTCCGCTCGCAGACGCAATCGCTGCCGCACCGGCAGTGGAATTTGATACGACACTCGGAGCGATGGATTGCTCCGACCCCATCTACAATCCGGTCCGCTACGGAGCAGAGGCCTCCCGTCCTTACGGCGCCCTCCCGTCCTCCTGCGGCCTTCACGACAATCGACGCGCGCCACTGGCTGATCCGGCCGGAAGGCAGCGCGTCCGGAGACTTACCAATGGCAACGCGCATGCTCATCGATGCGCGCCACCCGGAAGAAACGCGGGTGGCGGTACTCAAGGGAAATCGCATTGAAGAGTTCGATTTCGAATCGACCGAACGCAAGCAGATAAAAGGTAACATCTACCTCGCGAAGGTGACGCGCGTGGAGCCTTCGCTCCAGGCCGCCTTCGTCGATTTCGGTGGCAACCGTCACGGCTTCCTTGCCTTCAGCGAAATCCATCCGGACTACTACCAGATCCCCAAGGAAGACCGCGACGCGCTCCTCGCCGAGGAAGCCGCGCACGCGGAGGAAGAAGCGGCCCTGCGCGCAAGCGAAGTGGACGATGAGGACGAGGACGAAGAGAACGACACCGACGGGGAGGACTTCGATGACGGTGGCCTGACCGAGGTCGACACCTCCGAGAAGGACGACGTCGCCACGATCGAGGACGGCAACGTCGAGAGGGGCTTCGAGGACAGCGAAGACAGCGAAGACAGCGAAGACGAGAACCAGGGCCGCTCGCGCCGTGGTCGTGGTCGTGGCCGCCGCCAGGGCAAGGCCCGCTCGAAGGAAGCGGAAGAGCTGCGCTCGAAGCGCCTGGCACTGCGTCGCCGCTACAAGATCCAGGACGTCATCCACCGTCGTCAGGTCCTGCTCGTGCAGGTCGTCAAGGAAGAACGTGGCAACAAGGGCGCAGCTCTCACCACCTACCTCAGCCTTGCCGGTCGCTACTGCGTGCTCATGCCCAATTCGAGCCACGGCGGCGGCATCAGCCGCAAGATCAGCTCGGCCTCGGACCGCAAACGCCTGAAATCGATCATCGCAGAGATGAACCTGCCGCGTTCGATGGGCTGCATCGTGCGCACGGCCGGCCTTCAGCGCACCAAGACCGAAATCAAGCGCGACTTCGACTACCTTGCCCGCCTCTGGGACGAACTGCGTGAAAAGACGCTGCACTCGGCGGCGCCCTCACTGATCCACTCGGACAGCGATCTGGTGAAGCGCGCCATCCGCGACATCTACAACCGCGAGATCGAGGAAGTCGTCGTCGAGGGCGAGGAAGGCTACCGCGCGGCCAAGGACTTCATGAAGCTCCTGATGCCCAGCCACGCGCGCCGGGTTAGACCCTACTCCGACCCCGTGCCGCTGTTCCAGCGCTACGGTGCCGAGGACCAGTTGACGGCGATGTACGACCCGGTTGTGCAGCTGAAGTCGGGTGGCTACATCGTCATCAACCCGACCGAGGCGCTGGTCTCGATCGACATCAACTCGGGCCGCGCCACCAAGGAACACGGCATCGAGCAGACGGCGGTTGCCACCAACCTTGAAGCCGCGCGCGAGATCGCCCGCCAACTGCGCCTGCGTGACATGGCCGGCCTCGTCGTGATCGATTTCATCGACATGGAATACGGCTCGAACGTCCGCAAGGTCGAGAAGGCCATGAAGGACGCGCTCAAAAACGACCGCGCCCGCATCCAGGTCGGTCGTATCTCGAGCTTCGGCCTCATGGAGATGAGCCGCCAGCGCCTGCGCACCGGCGTGCTCGAGGCGACCACCCGCTCGTGCCCGCATTGCGACGGCACCGGCCTCGTGCGTACCGCCAGTTCGGCCGGCCTTTCGGCCCTGCGCCTGATCGAGGACGAAGCGGCCAAGGGCAAGGGCGTGATCGTCTCGCTCTTCGCCAGCACCGAAGCGGCCGTCTACATGCTCAACGCCAAGCGCGCGGACCTCGCAGACATCGAGGAACGCTACGGCGTGACCGTGGAAGTCATCCCCGAAGGTGAGAACGAGGGCGCCAAGATGCGCGTTGCCTCGTCCGGCCCGCGCAACGACTTCGTACCCCGCTTCGACCCGATCGCGGCCGAGGTCGAGGACGACGGCCTCTACGAGGACGAGGAAGACGAGACCTTCGAGGCCGAGGAAGCCGGTTCGAACGACGAGGACGAAGGCGGTTCGCGCCGCAAGCGTCGCAAGCGCCGCCGTGGTCGTGGTGGTCGTGAGCGCCGCGAGGACGGCCAGGATGCGGGCGAAGCCCAGGCCGAGGCTGACGAGGACAGCGAAAGTGCCGAAGCCAGCGGCGCCGAAGCCAGCGACGAACATGACGACGAAGCGGAGGCTCCGCGCAAGCGCCGTCGCCGTGGCGGTCGCCGCCGCCGCGGTCGTCGTAATGCCGAGGGCGAAGGCTTTGGCAACGAAGGTGACGAAGGCTCTTCGGACGAGAGCCCCGCGCCCGAAGCTGAACCCGAAACCCCTTCCGAGCCTGCCGTGAGCGCACCTGAACCGGCTCCGGAACCCGAAGCCGCCGTCGCCGCTGAAATGGCGCCCGAGCCGCTCGAGGTTGCGGAAGTCTTGGCCGAGGAAGAACCCGCTCCCAAGCCGAAGCGCACGCGCACGCGCCGCAAGAAGGTTGAGCCTGCCGCCGAGGAAGCCGCCCTCGAACCGGCTGCGGAAGCTCCGGCCGAGGCTGCGACTGCCGAAGTGGAAGCCGAGGAAAAGCCCAAGCCCAAGCGTGCCCCGCGTCGCAAGAAGGTCGAGCCCGCCGCAGAAGACGCGGCTGCCACGACCGAAGCGGCCGAGGAAAAGCCCAAGCCCAAGCGCGCCCCGCGTCGCAAGAAGGTCGAGCCCGTCGCAGAAGACGCGGCTGCCACGACCGAAGCGGCCGAAGAAAAGCCCAAGCCCAAGCGCGCCCCGCGTCGCAAGAAGGTCGAGCCCGTCGCAGATGAGGTCGCCGCCGAGGCTGCCCCCGAAGCCGCGGCGATCAAGCCTGCAAGCGAGGAAACCCCGACCAAGGTTGAAGCCGAGGCCGAGGAAGCCCCCAAGACCGAGGGTCCGCGCCGCGGTTGGTGGCAGCGCACCTTCGGCGAATAGTCGCCGCGACCGCGCAAGAATAAAAAAATGGCTCCCTGCTCTTCGGACACAGGGAGCCATTTTTGCATGGGCCGTCGCAAACTGTGCCGGCTTCCCCAGCCAGGAAAACAGTCTCGAACCCGGCCGCCGCGCGCCGTGAGAATGCCGCCAGCACAACCCCTGGATCTGAAAAATTATCGATTTTCGGCGACTTACAGAACACAGCCGTCGTTACGGATCGCGGATCACGAGGACGTCATGTCGCTGACCGATTCAGCCGAAGATGCGCAATTTGCATGTAAAAAAGCGATGTTAGAGGGCCGGAATGCCCATCTGTTCGCACTCCCCCCTTGCCCCGCGCGACTGAATCGCTAGAGGGGAACCACCGAGGCGGTTATGCCGCAATGCAAGAAAACGGGGATTCGTTCATGGCGCAGTTCACCCTTCCGGCCAACAGCAAGATCAAGAAGCAGGGCAACGTCCACAAGGCCGAAGGTGCGACCCGCGTCAAGAAATTCACCGTCTACCGCTACGACCCGGATTCCGGCGAGAATCCGCGCTACGACACATTCGAAATTGACCTCGACAACTGCGGCCCGATGGTTCTCGACGCCCTCATCAAGATGAAGAGCGAGCAGGACCCCACCCTCACCTTCCGGCGTTCGTGCCGCGAAGGCATTTGCGGTTCGTGCGCCATGAACATCAATGGCGCCAACGGCCTTGCCTGCACGACCGCGATCGAGGACCTCAAGGGCAACATTCGCATCACGCCGCTGCCGCACATGGACGTGGTCAAGGACCTGGTTCCCGACTTCACGCACTTCTACGCGCAATACGCGTCGATCCGCCCCTGGCTGCAGACTGTCTCCACCACCCCGTCGGGCAAGGAACGCCTGCAGACCCCCGACCAGCGTGAGAAGCTCGACGGCCTCTACGAGTGCATCCTGTGCGCCTGCTGCTCGACTTCCTGCCCGAGCTACTGGTGGAACTCCGACAAGTTCCTGGGCCCGGCCATCCTGCTCCAGGCCTACCGCTGGTTGGCCGACAGCCGCGACGAAATGACCGGTGAGCGCCTCGACGAGCTGGAAGATCCCTTCCGCCTCTACCGCTGCCACACAATCATGAACTGCTCGAACGTGTGCCCCAAGGGCCTCTCGCCCGCACGCGCGATTGCCGAAATCAAGAAGATGCAGGCCGAACGCCAGATCTGATCGGCGCACCCCGGCGTTTCATCGATGTCAGTCGTGATGCATTGCGCGCTCCCCGTCGGGGGCCCTCGCCTGCGTAATATCAATCGGGAGCGCGCGGCATGACCGCCATGCTCGGTCGCTACGAGGCCCTGGTCGCCACCGGGGAGTTGCGCTCGGACCCCGAGCAAGCCGCCGTTGCCGAGCGCCTCGACCATTTACAGCGCGCCTTCTACAAGGCCCGCAATTCCACAGGTCTTTTTGGCAAGCTTCTGGGTAAGAAGGCCCCCTCGCCGCGCGGTGTCTACATGTGGGGTGGCGTCGGCCGCGGTAAGTCGATGCTGATGGACCTGTTCCACCAGACGCTCGACATCCCGGCCAAGCGCCGGGTTCATTTCCACGCGTTCATGCTCGAGGTACATGCACTCCTCAACGAAGAGCGCAAGAAGGAAAGCGGGGACCCGATCCCCCCTGTTGCGGCAACGATCGCGCGCAACGTGCAGTGCCTCGCCTTCGACGAGATGGTAGTGAACAACTCCGCCGACGCAATGATCATGAGCCGCCTGTTCACGCAGCTCATCGAGCACGAAGGCGTCACCATCGTGACGACGTCAAACCGGGCACCGTCCGAACTCTACAAGGACGGCCTCAACCGCGAGCACTTCCTGCCCTTCATCGACCTCATCGAGCGTGAGCTTGACGTCTACACGCTGAACGGCCCGACCGACTATCGCCTCCAGCGCCTTGGCGGCATGGCAACCTGGCACACCCCCTTGGGCGAAGAGGCGACCGAGCAGACCCGCGAGGCTTTCTATCGCCTGACAGACTATCCTCCCGAGGACGCCGAGCACGTTCCCCCGGCCGATATCGATGTTGGCGGCGGACGGCTGCTCCATGTTCCCAAGAGCCTCAAGGGTGTAGGCGTCTTCAGCTTCAAGCGCCTGTGCGCCGAAGCGCGCGGCGCCTCCGATTACCTTGCAATTGCGCGCGCCTACCACACGGTCATTGTCGTCGGCATTCCCCGTATGGGGCCGGATCGCCGCAACGAAGCGGCACGTTTCGTGACCCTGATCGACGCTCTCTACGAAAACAAGGTCAAGCTCATCGCAGCCGCCGATGCCTCTCCAGAAGAGCTTTACGAAGCCGGATCCGGTCGCTTCGAGTTCGAGCGGACCGTCAGCCGTCTGAACGAGATGCAGAGCGCAGACTACTTGGCGAAGGGCCACGGTGAAGATTAGAGCGCTCCCCGATGCACTAGGCCGGATCAACCGCTCCAGGCTAGTATCGGTTCGCCGCGTTTTCTGAACCATCAGGAGCAGTCATCCCACGGGATGGCTGACTGGTGTCGCCCCCAACACGTTTCGGTGTGTCTGAAGTGCCCCGGGTTTTCCGGAGGCAGTTTGGTTTGACTCAGGCGACCATATCGAGGGTTTCCAGGGCCGCATAGTAGTTCGCTTCGGCCTCGGCGGGTGGGATGTAGCCGATAGGACCGAAGAGGCGGTGGTTGTTGAACCAATCCACCCAGCGCAACGTCGCCATTTCCACTGTGGACACGCTGGGCCAAGAGCGCTGGCGTCCGATGACGTCGGCCTTGTAGAGGCCGTTGATCGTCTCGGCCAAGGCGTTGTCATAGGAGTCGCCCACGCTCCCGAGCGAGGGGACGAGGTTGGCTTCGGCGAGACGCTGTGTGTAGTTCATGGCAAGATACTGAACGCCCCTATCGCTATGATGGATCAGACCATCGTCCGGGCCGGGCCTGCGGGCATGGATAGCCTGCTCCACAGCAATGAAAACGAAGCCGGCCGTGGCCGACGTGCTGACTTTCCAGCACACGATCCGTCGCGCATAAGCATCGATCACGAAGGCGGCATAGACGAAGCCGCCCCAGGTGTGGACGTATGTAAAATCGACCACCCACAAGGCATTGGGCCACGAGACTCGGAACTCCCGATTGACCTTGTCCAGTGGGCAAGGCGCCTTGCGATCGCTGACGGTGGTCACTGTCTTCTTGCCTCGCCGCATGCCGGCAAGCCCCATGCTTCGCATGCGGCACTCGACGATGCACTTGGCAACTGCGATGCCTTCGCGGCAGAGCTGATGCCAGACCTTGCGCGCTGCGTAGAGGCTGTGGCTGCCCTCGTAGACGCGCTTGATCTGACGACAGATTTCTTCCTCGCGACGCGCACGCTCGGGTCGCTTGGGCGGATCAATCAGGCGTGCTGCAAGTTCGTGATGGGAGGACGGGGCGACTGCCAGCTCTCGGCAGATCGGCTCGATACCCAAGTCCTGGCGATAGGCTTCTGTGAACGCCATCATCATTTCTCGCGGCGGTCGAGCTCCGCCATCGCAAAATAGGCAGACGCCTTGCGGAGGATCTCGTTAGCCCGGCCGAGTTCCTTCACTTCACGTTCGAGAGCCTTGATCTTGGCCTTCTTATCGGCGCCCAGCGCCTCCGCCGTGCAGCCAATATTGGCGGCAATCGAAGACGTCGCCTTCCACTCCAAACCGTAGTTCACCAACCATACGCACCGCACGATCACGGATCTCAGGTGAAAACTTGTTCCGGGTTCTGCTCATAACGAAAGCTCCTTCGCATAAATCGGAGCCTTCGGAGAAACCGGGGCGCTTCATACCGCTGATCCGATGCGTCCGGGGTCTCGGCTGCACACCCCGGAATTGAGGTGCCTAACCGCGACTCACATATTGCTCAGTTAACCTTTGAAACTAACTCAGCAGGAAAGTCGTCAGCGGTTCGCACCTCGTAGATTCGGCTTACAGTGAAGACTTCATACTACCTAAATCACGACAAAGGTGCATATCAGTAAACCTAGAAAATGACTCTCAAATAAAAACCCCTTGGAAATTCATATAGATTTCCAAGGGGTTTTTTAAATTGGGCTATAAAGGGCCTGAAGCCCTTCATATCAGTCACGAATCAGTGACCGAACGAGCCCCACCAGTAACCAGAAAGCATTGTATTTCCCCATGTGAACCGTCGCTATTGCTGCGACAGACACATGATTAACCGTTAGCTAACTAGATCTCAAGACTTTTTTAACCATGCAGCTTCAGCTGCCCCGCGGCAATCATAAGGGATAGGTCAGCGAAGGGTACGGGCCGCCCAATGTGGTAGCCCTGAACAATGTCACATCCCTGCTGTTTGAGAATATCGAGACCGACCGACGTCTCTACACCTTCTGCGACCACGGTGCGGTCGAGCGAATGCGCCATCTCGATGATGGACTGGACAAGCACCAGATCGTCCTTGTTGGTTTCCATGGTGGATACGAACGAACGATCGATCTTCACCTCGCTGGCCGGGAGGTAGCGCAGATAATCGAGAGTTGCGTTACCCGTTCCAAAATCATCAATCGAAAGACGCAAGCCCGACTGCACGAGCCGCTGCAGCATCTGATAGGTTCGCGAACTGCGGTCCAGCCTGTCCGTTTCTGTGATCTCAAGGATCAGCCGATCGGCCGGTAAGCCATGCAGCGTCAGGATATCGGAGATCATCGTTGGCAGGACCGGATTTCGCAGCAGCTGTGCGGAAATGTTGACCGACATCGAGATGTCGAGCCCTTCGCGCATCATCTCGACGGCGCAGCGCACGGCATCGTCGACCACAAACCGCGTAATGCGCTCGATCCGATGAAATTCCTCAGCAATGCGAATGAACTTTTCGGGCGAGATCGGTCCACGCTCCGGATGGGTCCAGCGCACGAGCGCTTCGGCGCCACAGATCCGGTTGGATCGCAAGTCGAATTTGGGCTGGTAGGCGACCCACACCTCACCGTTGTCAATTGCGCGATCAAGCGAGGTCAGCAGCGAGATTTCCCACTGCGCTTCATGCTTGCGACTGTCATGCTGGTAGACCAATTCGTCATTGCGAATGGCCTCTTCCGCCGACTGCATGGCTCCGGCAACACGGGTCGACATGGCGCGATCAAATTCGGAATCCACGCCGCAGTTAAACGAGAGGTCAATATCCAGACCGCCGACCTGGATGCCGTTCTGGACGATACGGTGCAGGCCCTCCAGGTTCTCGAAAAGATCGAAGGCATTCCGGATAGACGAGAGCCACATGAACATGCCACCCTCGTGGTAGACGGTCGCAGTGTCATCACTGATGCGAATGCGTCGGACGATCTCCCGTGCGACATTGGCCTCCACGTGCTCGGCAAAACTACCGATGATCGCACCATAGTTGCGGATCTTGAGCGCAACGAGAATACGATTGGACTTTTCAGCCGAGTTGCGCAGTGCCTGAACGCTGGGAAGGCCTGATCCTGCATTGGTTTCACTCGCGACTTCGACCCGATCGAGGCTGCGCATGCGCAGAACGGCAATGAGCGCGACCACGAAGGCTGGGGCCACTTCCATGCTGACACCGACGTATTCGAGCATGAGGGGGATCGCGACAATCACTGCCAACAACGCCCCCGACCGCTTCCAGTCGAGCACCCGGCCCCGGCCAGTCCCGGTCACGATGATCGCCACAACCACGATCAAGGGGATCAACCAACCTGCCCGGCGTGGCAATCCGCGCTGGAGAGTTTCGCCTGCCAGTGCTTGAATGTAGCCCCCGGGGATCGTGCCCTGCTGTCCCGGCACCTTGTGGATGTCGTTGTAGCTCGGCGCAGAGGGAGCAACGATCACATCCTTGCCCCGAATTGCATTCGCCAGAAAATCCCCGCGGATGATATCGATATAGCTGAGTGAAGGGATCGTGCGCACATCGATCGACATATCCGGAGTAAAGAGTTGGTCTTCTCCTCCTTCCACACCTGCAAGCGCAGCCGCCATCGACGGAATTCGGCCTTCTGGACTGCCCGAGGCGTAGGGCATTTCAAAACCGAGATTGAAAGGATGGTGCAATGTCAGCAGAGACACCACCTCAGAATACCGCGCATAGTCCCCCTTGGGGACATGCCCGGCGTAGTTGCCAAGCTGCTGCTCGCTGCTGGGCACCGCCCCACTGAACACCTTTCCAGGATGCGCTTTCAACTGCGTCACGAACGCAGCGCGATCAGCGGGACTGGCCTGATCGGGCAACAGACGGCCAAAGAAGACTCGTTTCGCTCCCGCACCAAAGAGCGTTTCGAGCAAGCGGGCATCGTCCCCACGTGACACATCGAGACTGCCCAGAGCCCCCAGCGTACGATCGTCCATCAGGACCAGCACCGTCTGGCCGTTGGATGGGTGCAGCCGCAGCGGCACGCGCACGTTGCGCAAGACGTCCTCAATCGGCACACTAAGGCCACTCACGCCGAGCAGAAGCCCGGTGAACGTGGCCCAGAACACGATCCGGAACCGGGCACTCTTCCAGTACTGGCGAAGCCGCGCGATCATGTCACGCGAAGTCCCCACTCAGGCGCCCTGAGGCAACAAGTGCGCAGGCATAGCCCACGGCTACGCCGCGTTCGCGCCAAGACACCTCGGATTTGCAACCAAAATTCGTCATCTACGTCCCATCTGTGACGTTTCGTCCTACCGTGTTAAGCGCAACTTCCTAAGAATATGTGTAGTTAATCTTAACTTTGTTGCACACCTTTGCAGAAAGCCGGAAATGCCTGAATTCAAGCCATTTCAGACCAATCCCAACGTGGTAAACGAGCGCTCAAGCATAAGCAGTTGCCAGAGCAATCGCGCGTGGTCGCTTCGGCCGGACACATGCTCTTCCACCAGATGACCGAGGTAGCGCTGGTCAAACCAGCCTATGGCGGCGAGCCCCTTGCCATGTGCAATTTCCCGTGCCGCTTCCTGGAGTGGCCCTCGGAACCATTGCGCAATAGGCGTTACGAAACCCTGTTTGGGGCGATACAGGATGTCCTCGGGAAGATGGCGCTGCATCGCGTGCTTCATCAGCCACTTGCCCTGGCGTCCACGCACCCTGAAGGATTCTGGCAAGCAGGCGGCGAACTCGACGAGGCGATGATCGAGCAGCGGTTCGCGCGCCTCGAGGCCCACCGCCATGCTCGTCCGGTCGATCTTGGTCAGGATATCGCCCGGTAGCCAGAATTTAAGATCGGCGTACTGGGCGCGGTCCAACCCCGAGCGCGCCGGCGCCTTGCGCATCAGCGCTTCGAGCGGTTGCTCCGCGCGGTAGTCACCGCGCAGTCGCTGGAATTCAGGGGAATACAGGGCCTCGCGCACTTCCGGCGTGGCGTAGGCCAAGGCCCGTGCATAGCCTTGCGCACTGTCGCCTGCCAGAGCCAGCAGGGTCGACTTCGCCCGCAAGGGACGCGGCGCCCAATCGGCCTTGGGATAGAGCGCGCCGAGCCTGCCGAACACCGCGGCCCGCATGGACGCAGGAAGCGTACTGCGTACCCGATCTTCTGCGCGCTGAAAGACATGGCGGCGATATCCCGCCAGAGCTTCGTCCGCTCCATCGCCCGACAGCGCCACCGTGACATGCTCACGGGCGAGTTGGCAGACCCGCCAGGTCGGAAGCGCCGAGGCATCGGCGAAGGGTTCATCGAACATGTCCGCCAAAGCTTCGACGGCCTCGAAATCATCGGGTGAGACGCGCCGCGTGACATGGCTGGTTCCAAAACGCTGCGCGATCTTCTGCGCGTAGGCAGTCTCGTCGAGGCCCGCGACATCAAAGCCTATGGAGCAGGTGCGCACGGGCTGCGCGCTTGCCTTAGCCATGAATGCCACCACGCTCGAACTGTCGACGCCGCCGGACAGGAACGCTCCCAGAGGCACGTCGGCCATCATGCGCGAGCGGACCGCCTCCTGCAAAAGCGTATGAAGTTCATCTTCCAGCGCCGCACGGCGTCCGGAGCGACGCCCGGCAAAGCTTACGTCCCACCACTCGCTCGGCTCGGGCAGCGGCTTGCCGTGACGCAGGAGGAGGAAATGGCCCGCCGCCAGCTTGTGCACGTGCTTCAGGATCGCGCGGTGATCGGGCACGTAGCCCCAGGTCATGTAGTCTTCGACCGCCAGCGGATCCGGCTCGCGCCGCAACAGCGGATGGGCCAGCAAGGCTTTGAGTTCCGACCCGAAGATGACACTGCCATCGCTCAAAGTGCTGTAGAACAATGGTTTGACGCCCAACCGGTCACGCGCGAGGAACAGGCTGCGCGCCTCCAGGTCGTAAATCGCAAAGGCGAACATGCCCTGCAGATGCTGCAGGCAGTCCTTGCCCCAACGCTGCCAGGCCGCAAGGATCACCTCGCTGTCGCCATCGGTGCGAAAATGCACGCCGCCAGCCGCCAGTTCGCGGCGCAGCTCGCGAAAATTGTATATTTCGCCATTGAACACCAGAACCGCGCGGCCATCGCTCGACGCCATGGGCTGAGAGGAACCGGCGAGGTCAATAATGGAAAGGCGGCGATGCCCAAGCCCCACGCCCGGCGCCGTCCAGACACCTTCGCCATCGGGGCCACGATGCGCCAGAGCATCGCACATGGCCGCTACCCGGGACGGATCGACCGGTTTGGGTGTATCCAAATGATATATGCCCACAATTCCACACATGGCGGATGTGCTCTATCTCAGGCCGGCCACGGCGTCCATCCAAAGGGACAGATCGCCGGTTGCCTCCAAGAAATGACCGATCCTGTGCTGGGCCCGTTCGCCCTCTCCCTCTTCGGCGGAGAGGATGAGCGTGAGCGTTGGCTGCGCCCTCAGGACGAGCTGATTCTCGATGACCGCAAGCTTGAGCCGGACATTACTGCCCGAAAGGAGATCCCCATTGCGGTACCAGGTCATCGCCAGGCGTTTGAACTGGCCATGCGCGACCAGACGTTCGCCGTGACCGCCTTGCAGAGCCGTCGCCGGAGCCGCCCAGGCCCAGGGGCTATCGGGCATCACCGCGCCTTGCCCAAAGCCACCGGCCTCGCGGCCGTCGCCCTGGCCTGAGTAGAGGGCCAGGAAAACGTCGACGGTCCCGCCCTTCCCGTCCGCATAACGTCCGAGCAGGCGGTGGTCCGCCCCTTGCGCGCGCGGTTCCCACCAGACTTCGGGGTTATAAGGAACCCGGTGCCAGCCCGGGACTTCGGGCATGGCGATCTGGACTGGCAAGGGCGCGACCAGCCGGTCACCGCTCCAGGCCCAGGCTTTCACGCCCATGAGCAGAATACACAAGGCCGCTAGAGCCATGACGCTCCTGCCACGTCCGATTGCTTCCAGCCTCGTCAGGACAGGACTGCGCGCGAGTTGTTGGAGGTCGACCATAGGGGCATCCAATGGCCGATCGAAGAAGCGCCAGGCCCCGGCAATGACCAGCCCCAGAACCACCGCAAAGAAGATCCAGCCATAGACAATGTGATCGAAGCCGGCGGCGACTTCTATCCCTGCGTGCTGGGCGGCGTAGATCGTTCCCCATGCGCGAAGCCCGTTGGCCAGGATCGGCACGACAACGCAGGCGGCCAGCAAGGCAACGCGTCGCCTCCAGTCTACAAAGCAGACATTGGCGGCAAGAACGCCAAAAGCTACCATCGCGATCAGGAACTTCACGCCCGAACAGGCTTCGGCAACCTTGAATAGGCCAGCGGGTGTGTCGATGAAAACCCCCTCGATCACGGCGGGAATACCGCTCGCGCGGGTCAGGGCGATGGTGATCTCGGCCGTGACCATCTGCAGCGGCTTCACCAGTTCCTCCCCGAAAGGCACCATGAACACGAGATAGAAGAGTGGAAAGCACAGGGCCATGGCCACGCGCGGCCCAAGCAGCAGGGGTACGCAGGCTCCCAGCATGGCGACAACGCCCGCCTGGCGCGCGAGGTCCAGCCCTGAGACGCCGCCCAGCAACCACACGAAGGCCGCGCCAGCCATCAGGACCAGGCCCGGCCACCAGGCGGCCGGAGCGAGGCGCGCCAGCTGGTGGCGGCGCTGCCAGACAAGCCACATCTCGACCAGCGGGATAAGCAGCATGTGGTTGTAGCTCGAGATGTCCCACCACTGCCGGGTCATGGCCCCCCAATCGCTTGCAAATCCGACCAGCAACACAAGCCAGGCGGCGAGCAGTGTCATAAGCGGTGTGCGCCAAGGCCCCGGAGTCCGCGCGGGCCAATCACGCAAGGCCCCGGGAAATGCGGAGTTAGACATCGCAGCCCCCTTCGCACAGCCCCGCAAGACCGGAAAGTGCGGCTTCCCAGCTGGCACGCTGGCAGACCCAGGCGCGCGCCGCCATGCCCATCTCCCGCCGGATGTCTGCATGAGTAGCGAGGTGGACGATGGCCTCGGCGAGATCCTCGTCGGCGTCCCCCACGCGGAAATCCACGCCGTCGTGCGCGGCGATGCCGGTAGCCGCACCCGATGTCAGGACCACCGGGCATGCCATCGCCATCGCTTCCAGCACCTTGTTCTGAACGCCGCGCGCGATCGACAGCGGCACGAGCGCCATGTCTGACGCTGCCAGGAAGGGGCGTACGTCGGGAACGCGCCCCCAGACCGTAACACCCTCTAGCCGCCCCAGCGCCTGCACCTCGCGCGTAGGATTACGGCCCACGATGTGGAGACTTGCCTCCGGGAAATGCTCATGCGCTCGCGGCAGGATCTGGCGCGCGGCGCGCTCGACCGCGGCGATGTTGGGGGCGTAATCCATCTGCCCGGTAAACACGAGACGCGGGAAGCCCGCTGCACGCATCCGGGGCTCGGGTTCGACCGTGCCCGGCGCGAAGGTCTGTGCATCAATCCCATTACCCATGGCGGCCACGCGCGAGGATGGCTGCGGCAAGCGTGCCTGCAGAAGGTCGGCCTCGGCTTTGCTTACTAGCAGCGAGGCATCGCTGCACGCGGCAATTCGCGCCTCTTCGGCCGCGAGGAGGCGGGCCTCGCGCCTTTCCATCCATCGGCGCAGCCCCTTGTGATCCTGCGCATAGGCTTCGAACTTGGCCGAATCGACATCGACAAGATCGGTCACCACGCGTCCGGCAAACCCATCCGGAACATATTGTGCCATCTGTCCGGAGAAGACGAAGATGACCGCAATGTTCGCGTGGGCCAGGACGCGATCGACATAGGCGGCCAGGCGCGGATCGTGAAACGCGCGCAAACTGACCGGAACGCCAAGCACCAAAGCTTCCAGCGCCGCACGCGGCAAGCTCTTGGCACGGGGCAGAAGGCAATGGCTCGCCGCAAGCGCGGCCAGTTCCTTCTCATGATCCCAATCGGCCGGATCGTCGGCAAAGGTAGCAACATGAACGGGGGCGAGCCGCGCCAGTGCCTTCAGCACATGGTGCGAACGGATCTTGTCCCCGCGGTCGGGCGGAAACGGCAGGCGATGGGACAGGAAAAGGATCTCCCCGCGCATGGCGCCTATCCGATCCCGCGCGCGATCAGAGGCCCGAGGCGATTGGCAATGCGCAGCGGCAGGCGCTGCCACAGCCTCACCTGCAGCGCCCGCTTCGCGCTTTGCGGGTTCATATCGCGCATCGCGGCCCCCGGTGCAGTCCAGCTGGCGTACGTCAACGCGCACGGTTCGAACCCCCAGTTGCGCTTGTAGTGGTAGGCGCCGCTTCCGGTCTTGGAACGACCGAAGTCGAAGCTGTGCATGCCCCGGCGCCGGGCATGGAGCATGAGCGCGAAATACATGCGCTCGTTCGCCCGCAGCCGCCGTGCCGCCCAGGTCCCGCCGCCCCAATAGGGCATGACCGTGCCCTTGTGATAGAGGCTCAGCACACTGGCGACTGCCTGCCCTTCATGGCGCACAGTCAGGATGTCGGCATCGTCTCCAAAGGCGTGGAACACGCCTCCCAGCAAAGCGCGCGGGAAGACTGGCGTACCCAGGTTTCGATAACTTTCGCAAAAAACGCGGTAATGCTCGTCAAGCGCGTCCTCGCTGCGTCCTACTTGGACCTCCAGCTCGGCCGAGAGGCTCTTGCGCACCTCGGCGCGCTGCTTGCGCGGGATCGCCATCAACTCACTCTCGTCGTCCCCGGCGAGACGGCGCGCGAAGGTGCAGTGGGAGCCGTCCTGGATCGCCCAACCCTCTCCCACTTCGGGAAGCAGTCCTCCGCGCAGTTCCACCGCTGGACAGGATCTGCGTCCGGCCAGTTCGCATACGGCGTCGAAGAACGCCTGCGGATCTACCCCATCGTGAACCAGAAGCCCGCCGTCCACCGCGAAACCGCTCGATGCGAGCACCCGCCCGAAGATCGGCGAGGAGATGCAATCGAGTGGAAGAAGACCCGAAAGCGCGCCCGCCCGTTCGGCGACCAGAGCAAGCGCTGCATTGCCCGTCGCCTCGGCCACGGAGCAGAACCAGGCCGGACGATGAAAGGGTGTGCCTTGCGGATGGGCCAGCACGAAGTCGTCGATGCGAGCGCATTCGTCCCGGTCGGACAGGTCCGCCAGACGCACCTGTGTGCAGGTCGGGGCAAAGGGCGCGTTCACGCCGCCGGTCTCACGGCACGCCTTCGCTCGGCATCGGCCAGAACGTCCATCCGGCCCCAGCGAAATTCAGCCGTCAGCCGCTGCAACTTGCCTGCCATGCGGCGGAGGTTCGTATAGTGGCGCACCCGCGAGCGCAGCGGTGCCCCTTCGACGCGGGGCTGGTCGGGATCGATCTCCCAGGGATGAAAATAGAAGACCGCCGGGCGTCCTTCCGCGTTGACCTGGCGGATCGCCCAACGCGTAAACGCATAGGGAAGAACACGAAAGAACCCGCCTCCACCGGCCGCAAGACGCCGCGCACCGACCTCGGCCGTAGTGACCGGGATCTCGAGAAGGTCGCTTCCAGCCAGTGGGTAAAAGGCAAAACGCGGCGCTTCGCGCCAACCATAGTGATCGTGCACCACGGGCGCGACGCTGGAACTGTAGGCATATCCGGCCTCGGCCAAGACCTCGTAGGCCCAGGGGGTCCGCGCATCGATGGAGAAGCTGGGCGCACGGTATCCCCGCACAGCCGCCCCGCTCACATCCTCCAGGACCTTGCGACTGCGCGCCAGATCTTCGCGGAAAGCCTTGCGACCCAGACGGAACACGCGTTCGTGCGCCCAGCCGTGGCTGGCCATCTCATGCCCGGCTTCGGCGATACGGCGCATTAGCGTGGGCGCCCGCTCGGCGATCCAGCCCAGCGTGAAGAAGGTTCCGGTCACGCCTGCCTGGGCAAACAGGTCGAGCACCGCGTCGCAGTTGCGTTCCACCCGCATGGGCAGGTGATCCCAATCGCCGCGTGCGAGCACGTTCTCGAATGCGCCAACCTGGAACCAGTCCTCCACGTCGACCGAGAGGCCGTTGACGATGGCCATTGGTCTCTCCGCGCTCATGCCGCGCTGCGCTGATCTCCGCCGCCCTCGACCCATTCGATCAGCATGGTCAGGACATGACGCAAGGTCCGCTCCTGTTCGTTGAGCCGGGCTTCCAGCGCCGCCATTCGCTCATGCGCTTCGGCCAGCTGCGCCTCGAGATGGCCGACGCGTTCTGCGGAAGGATCCTCCGCTTCAAGAGCCTGTGCCTCATGGGCCTCAGCCTTGTTGGCGAGTTCGACAACAGCCTGCTGAAGCTCGCAGATCTGGGCGTCGCGATCCGCCAGCGCACTTTCAATCAGGGCGATAGCGGCGGGCGCGTCGATAGCCGCATGGCTCGCCCTTGCCGCACTCCTGCCCTCCTCTTCCGACGCAAAGGCAGTATCGTGCGCAATCGCAACCGAGGCAGGTACCCCGTTGTCGAGCGAATAGTCGGGATGATGGTGCGCCGTTCGGGCATCTTCGCCCTCGTGGCTATGGCCGATGGTGCCATCGTGCTTCATCTCGTCCAGCACCTGCGTGAGCATGGCGCTGTCGATCCGCGTGCGCTGCTCGACCGAGCCGAGCAGCAGAAGGCGGTTGGCCACCTGGTTGATCCGGCGCGGAACACCCCCGGTTGCCTCGTAGATGCCGGAAAAGACCCGTTGATCGAAGCTGGGATTGCCGTCCCACCCCACGCAGGTCAGGCGATGCTCGATATAGGACTGAACTTCCTTGGGCT
The DNA here is from genome assembly GCF_008107685.1 of Novosphingobium sp. BW1. Taxonomy (GTDB): domain Bacteria; phylum Pseudomonadota; class Alphaproteobacteria; order Sphingomonadales; family Sphingomonadaceae; genus Novosphingobium. The sequence continues at coordinate 43,259 of NZ_VIRF01000058.1, read as the reverse complement.
GCATCGCGGTCAGGTGGTGCGTTGCAATCACGCGCTGGCGCAGCTGCTCTAGCCGGTCGCTTTCCATCAACGTGGTCCGAAATTCGGGCTGGCCCAGAAGCAGCGTCTGGAGCAGCGGGTGTGACCCCAGCTGGAAGTTCGAGAGCATACGCAGCTCTTCGAGCGCGGTGATCGACAGGTTCTGCGCCTCATCCACGATCAGCAGCGAACGGCGCCCCGCACGCGCTTCCTCGTGAAGGAAAGCCTCGATCGCACCAAGCGCAGAGGCCTTGTCGTGCCCGTCAACCTCGACTCCGAAGGCGCGCGCGACAACATGAACGATCTCTTCGCCATCCAGCGCGCTGGTCACCACGTTGGCCGCAGTCATCCGACCCGGATCAATGGTGGCCATGAGGTAGGCGACCAGTGTCGACTTGCCCGAACCGACCTCGCCGGTGATGGCCACGAAGCCCTCCCCTTGCGCAAGGCCATATCCCAGATAGGAGAGCGCCTTGCGATGCGTCACGCTCTCGAAATAGAATGCCGGGTCGGGCGTCAGCTGAAAGGGTCTGGCTTCGAGCCCGTAGAAATCATCGAACATCGTGAACTCCTCCCTCGAAGTCAGAAGTTGTAGCGCAGGCCGGCAAGGCCTGTCAGCGACCAGTAGTCGCGCACCGTGTCGAGGTCGTAGCTCGAACCATCGACCGACACGGCGAGGGTGCCGCGCAGGCGCGGCGTGATCATGTGGTAATAGGACGCGGCCAGACCATAGGTCGTGACATCGCCGAAGGTGGTGTCGGTCGACGTGATCCAGTTGACATAGCCGTTGGTCGACCAGCCCGCGTTGCGACCCAATGGCCCCGACAGGTAGAGCGAGGCCCAGGTGTTCTCGTCGACCATGCCATTGGCGCTGGCAAGAATGGTCCCTTGCGCGGCGATGTACTTGCGCCGGTCATAGCCAAGCCCGATCCCTGCGCTCAGGCGGCCAATCTGCATCGTGTAGCTGGCCGCGATGCCGCGCGCGCGGAAGGCCGAAGCGCGCAGCGAGCCCAGGACGCCGGGAAGGCAGTTGCCGCCTTCCAGCGAATTGACGCAGCCCACCAGGTCGCCCGTCACCGGATCGCGCACCGCCTCGAAATCGGTCGGTAGGTCGTTGAGCGCGCGGTTGATCTGCCCTCCGAAGCCAGCCAGGTTGTCGTAGACCGAGACGCTGAGCGTCTTGCGGTCATCGGGCGAGTAGGCAAGTTGGCCTCCGAAGGTTGTGGAGCCGTAACGGCGCCCCACATGCGCCGAGAACGACGTGCGCCGGCTCGGCCGCCACATAACGGCGACGTCCCACAGGATGCCCGAGACATCGTAGGAAAGCTGACGGGGCGAGCTTGTGTCAGTCACATACTGCCCGTCGCGCCCGATCAAGGGGCGATCCTCGGCATCGGTGGACACGTCGCGGTTCGAAATCTCGACATCCTCATACCCGATGGCACCAACGACCTGGACGGTTCGGCTCACCGGCAAGGTTACCATCGCGCGCGCCTGCATGTCGCGCACGCGCTGGTCGAGAACGGAGATATCCTCCTGATAGGCGCTCCCGGCCACGGCAAGGCCGACGGGAAGCACCGTGCCCGGCTTGACGCCCGCCTGAAGCTCGACCGACTGCACCAAGCTGTCCTCGCTGCGCGTGACGCGCTCGCCGTCCGGAGCCGGCAAGAAGGCGTTGCCCTGCTCTACGCTCGAATACCCCGCACGGTAGCTGCCCTGAAGATCCACGGCGCCTGCGCGCGTGGCGAGGGTTGGTCCGGCGTAGACCGAGTAGACCGTCCGCCGGTCGTCTCCGCCCAGATAGCGCGCCGATCCGCCCGAGAAGCTGGATTGCGTAGCAAGGCCGCCCGCCTCCAGCGTGAGGCCCGGCGTCACGGTCGCATAGCCGCGCGCGACACCGCTCAGGACATCGCTGTTCCGCCCATCGCCCCAACCGATCTGGCGGGCATAGCGCGCCGAAAGCGACAGGCCGGTGCGCCGCCCTTGAAGCCCGGCGTCGACGCCGACCGCAGCCTGGGTATAAGTCAGGACGTCGCTGCCCGGTGAAAGCTGGGCGCTGACGATCTGATCAAGTTCGATATAGGGGCGGATTTCCACGCGGCGTCCGACCGTGGCCTTCTCGCCCTGCCCGCCGCCCGAAGATCCGTTGCCCGAAGTTCCGTTACCCGATGCAGCACCGGGACCGACTGCGTCCTCACCGCCAAGCCCGCCATAGCCCATGGTCTGCGCGGCGGCGCTGCCGGAATAAAACCCGGACACGCAGGCAAGAGCGAGCACCACGCCTGCGTACGTCAGAAGGAAATGGCCGCGCATCAGTCCTTGTACCCATAATAGGACCCGAAGCGACGGCCACTCGGGCTGAATTGCGCGCCGTTCAGAAGGAGCTGCACGTTGGGGCAGCCATCCAGCAGCTTGATCGCATCGTCAAGAGCCCCCTGCCCGGTACGGTCTGCCCGCACGATGACAATGGCCTGACCGACATGCTTGGCCAGTTCGGCGGCAGGCGAGGCGGCCAGCGCGGGCGGCGAATCGAAGATGACAATGCGCTGCGGGGCGCCTTGCGTCAGTCGATCAAGCACACGGGTCGTGCGCGAGCTCGACAGGTACTCGCTATCGGTATTGGTGTCCTCGCCTGCAGGCAGGACCCACAGGCCCGGAATGTCGGTGCCGAGCACGCAGTCGGCCACATCGAGCGTCTCATCCATCAGCGCGTCCATCAGGCCGCGCCCACCGGGCAGGCCCAGCACCGAGAGGACCGAGGGCTTGGCGAAATCAGCGTCGACGAGGAGCACCTCGCTCTCTTTCTCCGCCGCGATGGAAAGCGCGAGGTTGAGAGCGCAATAGGTCTTGCCCTCGCCCGGGTGCGGTGAACTGATGAGCACGCGCTGCGCGGCGGGTCCCGCCTTCTTGCGGCGCAGCTCGGCGGCCTGGGGCAGCACCTGCCGCTTGACGATACGGAACTCTTCCAGAAGCGCCGTCACCGCCCCTTCGGGCACGATCAAGCCATGCTCGGCCAGGCGATCGCGGTCGATAGGATGGCGCGTCCCGGAAAAGACCACCGGCTCCCCGACGAGAGCCGGAACCGGCTCCACCGATGCTGCCGTAACGGGCGCGGGATCTGAGGGTGCAGGTGCAAAGTCACTCGCCCGGCGGCGGGGATGGGGCGAAGCGCTCGCGGGCTGCAAATCGGCCTTTTCAGGCTCTCCGGCGGGCTTTGCCGCGTTGTCGTTGCGCACGATCCGGCGCGCCTTGCCACTCGCTGCAGCCTTCGCCGCAACATCGGCGGGAAGCGGATCGGGACGCGCGATGAAGCTGCCGAAATCGAAGCGGCGCGCGGCGCGCTCGATCAGAGAGGGGCTCTCACTTTCAGAATTGTCCGACACCTGCGCCGCGCCGTCCACAGACGCCTCCGATGCCGTGTTCGCGCCCTGCGGCGTCGTATCGTGGGAGGGCGGCTTGCCCGGTTCGCTCATCTTGCCTTCCCCGCTCATGCGACCATGCCCCGCTGGACGAACTCAACCACGAGCAGCACGACAAGAAGACCGCCGAGCGCCGCCGTCGCGCCGTAAAAATACTTGAGCCTGCGCCGCCGCAGCGCACGCGCGCCCTCGGTCAGGTTCTGCGAGATCGCGCCCAGTACGGGAAGCCCCATTGCGCGTTCCAGACCGGCGGTGGTCGCGAAGACCGAGCGCACCTTACTCAGCGCGAAGGCCGCCGCGCAGCCCCCGCCGACACCTACGATCAGCACGCCGATCAGCAGCACCGGACGGTTGGGCGCAACGGGTGCACGCGGGGTCGTCGGCGGATCGACGACCTCGAACTTCACCGCCTCGCGTTCGGTCTTCACCTCCCCGCGAATCCGCAGTTCCTCGCGGTCCTGCAGGAGCTTGTCATATTGCTGGCGCAGCACGTCGTAGTCACGCGCGATGCGGTTGGCCTCCGCCGCAAGTTCGGGGTTGGCAATGGCGTTCGCGGTCATCGTGGCCACGTCGGACTGCAACGCGGCCTTACGCGCGACCAGCGCCTGGACATTGGCCATGCGTTCGGCGCGGATCGAGACCAGCGAAGCGTAAGCCGGGTTCGGCATGCCCCCGCCACTGTCGCTCTCGGCAGCCGCGGCGCTCTTCAGGGCATTGACCTGATTGCGCGCGGCAATGACGTCGGGATGGTTCTCAGTAAGGCCGCGCCCACGCATCGAAGCCAGGTCGGATTGGGCTTTCGCCAAAGCGGCGCTGGCCGACCCCGCGCTGCCGCCCGGCATCGTGCGCGGCGTGCTCGCGATCTGGCCATTGATCGCCGCAAGCGCGCTCTGCGCAGCGGCAAGATCGGCCTCGACCCCGCGCAGCTGCGAACGCGCCGCCTCGAGCCGCTGGTTGTTGAGGGCGCCACCCTGCGCCAGTTCGGGATGCCGCGCCTCGAACGCGGAGCGCTTGTTCTCGGCCGATTCCAGCTCGCTCTCGCGCTGCTTGAGCTGCTGGTTCAGGAACTGGAGGCTTTCGGCCATCTCGCCGCGATTTCCCGAAAGGTTTTCCTCGCGGAAGATGTCAATCAGCTTCTGCGCGACATTCTGGGCCAGCTTCGCGTTCTCGGCATCGGAGAATGACCCATTGCTCGCCGTCGCCCGGATCTCGAAGAGGTTGTCCTGCTGTGCGACGACCGAGACGTTCTTGCCCAGCGCCAGGACCGCCGCCTCCATCGCCTTGGGATCTTCGATGGTGTCGCCCAGGCGCGTCGCCCGCACCACTTTTTCCAGGTTCACCGCGCTCGTCAGCGTCTGGCGGATGCGCTCGATATCCCGCTTTTTGTCGGCAACGCCGATGCCCACCTGTTCGGCCAGGGCATCGTCGAGCTGGATGAAGATACGCGCATGCGATTCGTAGGCGTTGGGGATCAGCGCCACGGCCAGCCACCCCATCAGGCAGATCGCCCAGGCGCAGGCCAGCGCGATCCAGCGCCGGTGCCAGACGCTGTGCATCGCTGCGAGCAGTTCTTCATACAGCGTGTTCATGGCTGCGCCCTGACCTTCAGAACATGCTCTCGGGGATGATGATGACATCGCCCGGCGAGAGCATCACGTTGGCCTTGCTGTCCCCCTCCTTGAGGAGGTCGGAGAGGCGCAGCTTGTACTCCTTCTGCTTGCCGCTGGTCTTGTCGAAGCGGATCAGGCGCGCGCGGTTGCCCGCCGCGTACTCCGACAGTCCGCCCACCGCGATCATCGCGTCGAGCAGCGTCATGTTCGCGCGGTAGGGGATCGAGGCGGGCTTTTCGGTCGCACCAACCACCCGGATCTGCTGGCTGAAAGTTCCCGAGAAGCTGTTTACGATTACCGAGACGAGCGGGTCCTCGATGTACTGAGAAAGCTGCAGGCGGATGTCCTCGGCCAGCATCGCGGGGGTCTTGCCCACGGCGGGCATGTCGGTAATGAGGGGCGTTGTGATGCGCCCGTCCGGCCGCACCTGGACCTTTGCGCCGAGTTCAGGATTGCGCCACACGAAGACGGTCAGATCGTCGAGCGGGCCGATGATGTACTCCTCGCCCGGCCCCTCCTGCATCGCCACGAAGGTCGCCGGCGGGAGTTCGGGCGCACTGGTCGTGGCGCAGCCCGACAGCGCAAGGCTGGCCAGTGCGCATCCAGACACGAGTGTGGCAAGGCGATCAAACCGCATGTCTTCTTCCCTCTGATCCCGTTCGTCCCGCCCGCGCATCACGTTCGCGCACAGGTTAAGGCTCGGGTAAATTCCATTTCGCCCTATGGGCAAAAAGGGTGAACATTGCGTTAGCCTTACGCACTAACTCTAGCCCCAGTCCCGAAATGGCACAATGGACAGTCACTTTCTCCAATCGTTATCAGACAAGCCGCTCCAGGGCGGGCCCCTGCCCCAGAAACAAAGCCGGGCTGGCGCTTGCACCATAGGCGCCCGCGCAGAAGACCGCGACGAGATCGCCAACGTCAGCGCACGGGAAACCGGCCTTTTCAGCCAGCTTGTCGAGCGGCGTGCAGAGACACCCGACGATCGAGGCCTCTTCCTCGACCGGCTCGCCAAAGCGCGTGGCAATGGCGACCGGGTAGTTACGCCGGACCACCGTCCCGAAGTTGCCCGACGCCGCCAACTGGTGGTGCAGCCCACCGTCCGTCACAAGAAAAGTTTCACCATGGCTCGTTTTTCTGTCGAGGACCTGGGTGAGATAGACCCCAGCCTCGCCCACCAGGTAGCGACCAAGCTCCATGCAGAAGCGCGTCTCCTGAAGGATATCGGGAAGCTGGTCGAAACGCTGCGCCAGCGCCGCACCGACAGCCTCCAGGTCCACCGGGCGATCCGGACCGAAATAGGGAATACCAAGGCCGCCGCCCAAGTTGCAGTGGGGGGGCGCCTCCCCCACCTCCTCGGCCAGCCGCGCGGCAAGTTCGAGCGTTTGCCCCTGCGTTTCGGCAATCGCGTTGGCATCAAGCGCCTGGCTGCCCGCAAATATGTGGAAGCCGCGCCAGTCCGCGTCGGCGTCCAGCAGGCGGCGCACGAGGGCCGGAATGCGCTCCGCATCCATGCCGAAGGGCTTGGCTCCGCCCCCCATCTTCATCCCTGAGCCCTTCAGGTCGAAGTCGGGGTTGACACGCACAGCAAGACGCGGGCGCAGGCCCAACTTTTGGCCAAGGGCGAGCGCGCGGTCCGCCTCGCCCTCGGACTCGAGGTTGAGCGTGACACCGTGGACGATGGCCGCCTCCAGCTCGCGGTCACGCTTGCCCGGCCCTGCAAAACTTATCTCTGCCCCCGAAACGCCGCAGGCAAGGAGTTCGCGCAGTTCACCGCCCGAGGCGATGTCGAAACCATCGACCAGCCCGTGCATCAGCGAAAGTACAGGGCCGAACGGGTTGGCCTTGACCGCGTAGTGCAGCGCAAGACGTTCGGGCATGGCCGCGCGCAGCTGCGCGATCCGCGCGCGGATCCGCTCTGCGCTGTAAAGGAAAAGCGGTGTCCCCCCGGCTTGCTCAACCCAATGCGTCACGGGTTTTCCGGCTACGGCCAGCACACCGTCGATAGCCTCGAACCCTGAAGGAATGGGGCCCAGCGGCTTCATGCGGACACCTCGCCGGTCAGGCGCGCCCGGATCTCGGCAGTAAGACCTGCCCGGTCGATCTTGCCATTGGGCCCCGTTGGCAGTGCGCTGCGCCAGTGAATGACCTTGGGCTGCATGAAATTCGGGAGTTCCTTCATCAGTTCACGCGTAAGGCGTTCCTGTGCCTCGGGCGCGTCCATGGCGGCCCGGACGACAAGGTGGACCGCCTGCCCCAGCCGCGCATCGGGAATGCCCAGCGCGACCGCCTCGGCCACAAGACCGCTGGCGAGCGCCGCATCCTCGACTTCCTGCGGGCTGATGCGGTTGCCCGCACTCTTGATCATCGCATCGCGCCTTCCGACGAAATAGAGAAAGCCCTGCGCATCGCGCTGCACCCGGTCCCCGGACCACACCGCGACGCCTCCGTATTGCGAGGCCGATGGAGCCGGACGGTAGCGCTCGGCCGTGCGTGCGGGATCCTGCCAATAGCCCTGCCCGACCAGCGGACCGCAATGGACCAGCTCGCCCTCCTCGCCGTCCGCCGCGATCTCACCGGCGTCGTTGATGACAAGGATTTCGGCGTGGGGGACCGACTTGCCCATCGAGGTCGGACGCTCCTCGATCAACGCCGGATCGAGGTAGGTCGAACGGAACGCCTCTGTCAGGCCGTACATCGCGTACAGGCGTGCCTGCGGGAAAAGCGTGCGAAGCCGTGTCACCAGGTCCGGGGTCAGCGCGCCGCCGCTGTTGGTCAGGCGGCGCAGATGCGCAGCGGTATCGGCGGGCCAGTCAAGCTCGCACACCTGCACCCAGAGCGGAGGCACGGCGGCCAGCGTTGTGATCTGGTAGCGCCCCACAGCCTTCACCAGATCGCGCGGGAGAAGATAATCGAGCGGGACCACGCAGCCCCCGGCCAACCAGGTCGCGAAAAGCTGGTTCTGGCCGTAGTCGAAAGCGAGCGGGAGGACGGCCAGTGTGCGATCCTGCGCACCGAGCTCTGTGTACTGCGCAACGCTCTCCGCGCCCAGCCACAGGTTCGCGTGGCTCAGCATCACACCCTTGGGCCGGCCGGTCGAGCCACTGGTGTAGAGAATCGCGGCCAGATCGGCCGGGTCGGCGTCCGAGGGAGGCAGAGGTTCATCCATCAGGGCGACCTGCGCCAGCGCGTCGGCCTCTTCAATGCAGCGACAGCCTTCGGACACGTCGCCTTCCTGAAGGGTTGCCAGACGGCTCGGCGTGGCCAGCAGCAATGCGGCACCACTGTCAGCGAGAATATGCGCCACCTGTGCGTGCTTCAAAAGCGGGTTCATTGGCACATGGACGAGCCCGGCCCGCGCGGCGGCAAGCGGCATGAGGCAGGCCAGTTCGCCCTTCGCCGCCCAGGTTGCGACCCGCGCGCCCGGCTCGGACACCTCGCGCGCAAGCCAAGCGGCCAGACGCCCCACACGCAATCTTAAGGTCTTGTAGTCCAGCACCGTTTCGCGCAGCACAAGGCCCGGAGCGGACTCCTCCCCCATCTCGATGACATGGTCAACAGGGCGCGCCGGGACCGGCAACGGGGGTGAGAAGGTGGGACGCATGGCGATGGAATTGACCCGCAAATCATGAACATTTCGGTTAGCACCTCGATCTACCACCAGCCGCTGCGCGAAGTCCAACCTGGCACACGCCTCGATACCCTGCTTTGTGAGTACGCACGCGCGCCCTTCGACCGGCTGTGGTGGTGGCAGGCGCTCGAGCGCCATTGTGGCTTTTCCGGAACCCTTCACGGCGCCCGCAGCGAGGCTGGCGAGGCGCTGCTGGCCCTGCATGAGGCCGCGCCGGGCCATCTCGTCGCGCTCGCCAACTGGTACACCTTCCGCTTTCGCCCTATCGTGCGCGGCGACCCGGCGCTGCTGGAGCTGCTTGCCAAGGCGCTTAGATCCCGTGGCCGGCGCATCACGCTTGACAAGGTACCGGAGGAGGACGGGAGCTCCCGCGCCCTGGTCCTCGCCTTCCGCGCAGCCGGATGGTGGGTGTTCTGCGAGCCGTGCGACACCAACCACGTCCTCGAAGTTCGCGGGCGCGATTTCACAGCCTGTCGCGCCGCCCTCCCCGGCCCCTTGCGCACGACCCTCAAGCGCAAGAGCGGCAAGGTGCGCACCCAGGTCCTCACGCATTTTGACCCCGAAGCCTGGGCGCAATACGAATCTGTCTACGCGCAAAGCTGGAAGGGCGAGGAAGGCGCGCCTGCCTTCCTGCGCGCATTTGCCGAGGCGGAAGGCGCGGCCGGGCGCCTTCGCCTTGGCCTTGCCCATGACGCCGCCGACCCGACGGGGCCCGCCATCGCGGCACAGATGTGGAGCGTCGAAGGCAACACCGCCTTCATCCACAAGCTTGCCCATCGTGAGAGTGCCCGCTCCCTGTCGCCGGGCTCCGTGCTCACCGCTGCGCTTCTGCGCCACACGCTCGACACCGACCAGGTCGCGCTCGTTGATTTCGGGACCGGCGATGATGCCTACAAGTGCGACTGGATGAACGCTGTACGCCCACGCTATCGCGTCGAGGCATACCGCCCCGGTTCACTTGTCAACCTGCCCCAGTTGGTGCGCCGCCTTGCCGCGCGTCACCTTGCCGCATACCTCAAGCGCGGCTAGAGGCGCGCGTGAGATAGATATGCCTGTTTACGAGAGGGCCATGGCAGACACCACCGACCAGACCTTGCGCGCGATCCTCACCGACGTGCTCGGCCTCGCACCCGAACAGACCGCCACCTTCGAGGCCGACACCGGCCTTTTCGGGCACCTTCCCGAACTCGATTCGATGGCCGTCGCGGGCCTCCTCACCGAAATCGAGGACCGCTTCGACATCCTGATCGAGGATGAGGACATCGACGGCGAGATGCTGGAAACCTACGGCGCTCTTCGTGCCTTCGTCTCTGCCAAGACTGCGCAAGGCTGAAAGGATCGGGCGGGCGCACATGGATTATATCGCCTGGCCCGATCCGACATTTCCAAGAGAGCCCGCCCACGCGCTCGCCTTCGACGGCGCGGGGCCCTGTCGCCTGCTAATCGTCCCGGCACTTTTCGATGAGGGCAACCGCCTGCGCCGCCTGACGGTCGAGGTCCTGCGCCGAATTGCGGGGCGCCACACCATCGCTAGCGTGCTGCCTGACCTTCCCGGCTGCAACGAAAGCCTGGCTCAGCTGGAGACGCAGGACCTTGCTAGCTGGCGCGGCGCCATGGAAGCATGCGCGGCGCACTTTGGCGTAACGCATGTCCTTGGCTTTCGCGGCGGCGGGTTGGTTACGCCCAGCCACCTTCCTGCACTCCACTACGCCCCCGTCTCGGGCGCTGCGGTCCTGCGCCAGATGCTGCGCGCACGCCTTTTGTCCGCGCGTGAGGCTGGCCGCACGGAGACGCGTGCCGCCCTGGAGGAGCTTGCCCGCGCCGAGGGCCTTGACCTCAACGGCTATCGCATCGGCGCGCCCCTTTTCACCGACCTTGAACGGGCCGAGCCGCGTGGCGATGCGCAAGACCTCCCCCAATCGCAGGTGGGCGGTGCGGGCCTCTGGCTGCGCGCCGAGCCCGGCGAGAGCCCGGAGCAGGCCGACACGCTCGCGCGCGCCGTCGCCGAGTGGGTGGAACGGAGCGCCCGGCCATGAGACGACGGCCCATCCTGTTCCCATGTGCAGACCAGCACCTTGCCGGAACGCTCGACATTGCGGACGGCGCCACCGCGCTCCTGATCGTGAGCGGCGGCAACGAGACGCGCGCCGGGGCCTGGGATGGGCAGGCCGCGCTCGCCGCCCGGATTGCCCAGGCCGGATATCCCGTCCTGCGCTTCGACCGGCGCGGCGTAGGCGATAGCGAGGGAGCCAACAGCGGGTTTCGCACGAGTGGCCCGGACATCACCGCCGCACACCAGGAGCTGCGACGGCAGTGCCCGCAGGTGGCTCGCATCGTCGCCTTCGGCAATTGCGATGGCGCGTCCGCCCTCATGCTAATGCGCGGGCAAGGGTGTGCCGCACTCGTCCTCTCCAACCCCTGGACCATCGAGGGTGAAGAGGAGGCAGCGCCCACGCCCGAGGCGACCCGGGCGCACTACCGCCAGCGCCTGACCGATCCCGCCGCAATCCGGCGCCTGCTGTCAGGCAAGGTCCGCCTGGGAGCACTTGTCCAAAGCCTCATCGCCGCGCTTCGACCTGCGCCTGCCGCCAGGGGCCTTGTGGGTGAACTTGCGGCCGGGATTGCGACCTTTCACGGGCCGATCCGCGTCCTCATCGCCGAGCGCGACCGAACCGGACAGACGTTCCTGGCCCGCTGGAACAAGGCTGACCCGCGCATCCATCGTTGCCCGGGGGCCTCGCACAGTTACGTCGAGCCCGATGCGCAGGATTGGCTTTTTGCGCAGATCTTGGAGGTCTTACGCGAAACGGACCGAAACGCAGGATAATCCTGTGCATTCCAGCCCGCTTTGAGATCGTTATTGCGAGGGCGCGCAGTGGCGCCCGGCTGATCAGCCCTGAACGGTCTCGGTCATGTTCGCGAATTCCTTCTCGGCGAGGTAACGCTCGGCGTCGAGCGCAGCCTGGCAGCCCATGCCCGCCGCCGTGATGGCCTGGCGGTAGGTGTGGTCGCAGACGTCACCGGCGGCAAAGACACCCGCAACGTCGGTCTTGGGCGTACCGGGAGTAACGAGCAGGTAACCAGTGTCGTCCATCGCCAGCTTGCCCTTGAACAGTTCGGTCGCTGGCGCGTGGCCGATGGCGACGAACGCGCCGTCGGCCTCGAATTCGATGGCATCGCCGCTCACTGTGTCGGTGAGCGCGAGCGCGCGAAGTTCGCCGTTGTCCCCGGCAAGGAACTGGTCAACCTTCTTGTTCCACAGGACCGAAACCTTGGGATTCGCTTCGAGGCGATCCTGCAGGATCTTCTCGCTGCGCAGCGAATCGCGGCGGTGGATCAAGGTGACGTTGTCCGAATGGTTGGTGAGGTAGAGCGCCTCTTCCACGGCCGTGTTACCGCCGCCGATCACCACGACCTTCTTCCCGCGATAGAAGAACCCGTCGCAGGTCGCACAGGCCGAGACGCCCTTGCCCGAGAGTTCCTGCTCGCCCGGAACGCCCAGCCACTTGGCCTGCGCGCCGGTGCAGATCACCAGCGTGTCACCCTCGTAGGTGTCACCGCCGTCGCCGGTCGCGACGAATGTCGGGCCGGAGAGGTCCACGTCGGTGATCGTGTCCCACATCATGCGCGTACCCACATGCTCGGCCTGGGCCTGCATTTCCTGCATGAGCCAGGGGCCCTGGATCACTTCGCGAAAGCCCGGGTAGTTTTCCACATCGGTGGTGATGGTGAGCTGGCCGCCGGGCTGCAGGCCCTGCACCACGATCGGCTCCATGCCCGCGCGCGCGCCATAGATCGCGGCGGAGAGGCCAGCAGGCCCCGAACCGATAATGAGCATGCGGGTCTTGTGATTGGTTGCCATCGGGCGGTCTCCGGAGAAATGCAGGAATCGGGCGAATATCGAGCGGGGGAAATAGGAACTTTCCGGCCCCTTTGCCAAGTCGGGCGGGGAAAGGATTTCGTGGCCTGTCTAAATCGATGCTTGCCCGCCCCTTCAAGACGCGAAGGCGGGCGTGAGGGAGTTGACCTTCCAGCAGGGTCGGGCCACCTCTCCTTCATGGACTCCCAACTTGGCCCTACTTCCAACCGTTTCGTCTCGCAGCGCCTGCGTCTGAATTACGTGGAATGGGGCAACCCCGACGCACCCCCGTTGATCCTGCAGCACGGCGGGCGCGACCATTGCCGCAGCTGGGACTGGGTGGCCGAGGAACTGCGCCGGGACTGGCATGTGATCTGCGCGGACATGGCGACAGCGACTGGTCGCGCGAGGGGCATTACGGGATGGACGCCTTCGTCTTCGACATGGCGCAACTTGTCCACACGCTGGGTCATCCGCAGGTCAGTATCGTGGGCCATTCACTGGGCGGTGCCATCGCGACGCGTTTTGCCGCGCTCTATCCCGAGCGCGTTGCAAAACTCGTCACCATCGAAGGCCTGCGTCCTGTTGAGGGGGCCTGCCGCGACCGGGAGCGGCAATCGCCCGCTGACAGGCTGCGCACCTGGATTTCCAGCAAGCGTCAGGCTGCCGGGCACCCGGCACGCCGCTACACGACCCGCCGCGCGGCCTTCGAACGCATGCTGGCCGCCAACCCGTTCCTGAGCGAAACGCAGGCGCGTCACCTCAGCATCCATGGCGCCAGCCGCAACGAAGACGGCAGCTGGAGCTGGAAGTTCGATCCCTACATCCGGATTTCGCAAACCATTGATGTCACCACGCCCGAACTTCACGCCCTGTGGGGTGAGATCACATGTCCGGTGCTGCTGATGGCAGGCCTCAAAAGCTTTGCGCAAAGCCCCGCCAAGGACGAGCGTATGGGCCTGTTTCGCGATGCTCGGCTGATCGAGTACGAAGACGCCGGGCACTGGGTCCATCACGATCAGCTCGGCCGCTTCGTCGAGGATGTGCGGGCATTCCTGCAAGGCTGACAACCGGCGGTCCGGGATAGTGCCTGTAAGGAGGCCGTACCTTCAATCCCGCGTAGGCACGCGGCCAGGCATTTGGGCATCCCGCATTTGGTGGCCCTCAGGCCTAATTTCCGGAAGCTTGCGGCGAAGCGTCCGCACCGTCGGCATTCCCGGCCACAGCCGAGCCGCCAAACGGCAGCGCGAAGGCGGCGATCGCCATGCCGAGCCCGAACAGCACCGCCGGAATGACGGCTGCGGCCGCACGCGAACGCGGCAGCTCATCCTCGCGCGCCTTGTCCCGCGCGCGAACGGAGGTTTCGGACAAGTGGGTGCGATCAATGGCCATGGTGCAGCAACGCGCAGGCAACCCCGCGCGTTCCCGCCCGAGAAGGTCCCGATCAGTGGAGAAGGTAGAAGCCCAAGGCAGCCCAGCACGCCAGACTGAGCATGAAGCCCGCGATCAGCCCGCGCGGATCGTGCTCACCGGCACGGTTTTCCAGACGCTGCATGGCATAGACCTGCCGCGGACCGGGATCGGACATGATGCTTTTCTTGCTTGCGACCTGCACGGTGACATCCTCAAATAGGGGTCGGCATCTTGCGTTTTGCAAAGCCAGCCTTGTTTTACTCCAAACATCCGGGTGCACTTCTTAGTGTCATCCCGAATGGCCCTTCGACGCTTTGATGTATAACAAGATTACCACATTTTTGCCAGATTGATTGTGCAGCAAACTAAAAACACCACAATATGGCTATTTTATGGAATATTAATTCGCATTCCTAAAATTTGCTGACATGGAAATGCAACAATGTCCAGTTGTCCAATATGCATGTTCGCACTGCAGCAGGGCTTAAGCCGACGCAATTTCGGACCATTGCCGATGCGAAGTGGCCAACCTCGCGGCAGGGCACAATTTGGGCTGATTTTCGTGCCGCAGAGCAGCAAATACGGCGAAAAAAGATAGTACAAGGCTCGCCGAAACCCAAACAGCCGCGATCCCGAGACGCGCGCGTCAAATGATTCGCAAGGTCCTGACCGGAACAGACACGTCGTGATGCCGCTCCGGTCAAACCAGCGCGCGCGGCCTCCTGCTCAGGCCGAGAGGTGCGCGGCGTGCCAAGCGACGTGTTCCCCGAGGAACGTCGAAATGAAGTAATAGGAGTGGTCGTACCCCTCCTGCATGCGGATCGTGGCCGACATACCCGCAGCCTCGCAGGCCTCGACAAGAAGCAGGGTTTTGAGCTGCTCCTCAAGGAATCCGTCGGCCGTGCCCTGGTCGACCAGCAGATGCGGCGCACGCGCGCCATCGGCGATGAGGGCGCAGGCGTCGTATTCACGCCAGTCCCCCCGGTCCCCGCCGATGTACCCGGTCAGGGCCTTCTCGCCCCAGGGACACGCCAGCGGCGAGACGATCGGCGAGAACGCGCTGATCGAGCGGAAACGCTCAGGGTTGCGAAGGCCGATGGTCAAGGCGCCGTGGCCGCCCATCGAATGCCCGGTGATAGCCTGGCGTGCCATGTCGGCGGGGAACGCCTCCCCGATTAATGCGGGCAGTTCGGTCTCGATATAGGAACGCATCCGGAAATTGGCCTTCCAGGGTTCCCGCGTTGCATCGACGTAGAACCCGGCGCCCTTGCCGAAGTCGTAGGTGTCCTCGTCAGGCACGTCCTCGCCCCGGGGCGAGGTGTCGGGCGCGACGAAGATGATTCCGTGCCGGGCACAGGCTTCGCGAAACTCCCCCTTTTCGGTAACGTTCGCGTGGGTGCAGGTGAGCCCCGAGAGGTACCACAGGACCGGCAGCTTCGCGCCCTCGGCGTGGTCGGGCACGAAGACCGAAAAGGTCATGTCGGTGCCGGTCTCGGCCGAGCGATGCGTGTAGACGCCCTGGGTGCCGCCATGGCTGGCGTTGGTCGATACCTTCTCGAGGCTCATTTTCTGCGGTTCCTTACGCTGCCACGTGCCAGAGGCAGATCTTGTTGTTGTCCGGGTCGCGCAGGTATGCGCCATAGCTGCCCGGGAACGCGGCGCGCGGCCCCGGTTCGCCATCGCAGGTGCCTCCGGCTGCAAGACCGGCCTTGTAGGCCGCGTCCACCGCCTCGGGGCTGATGGCCTTGAAGCCGATCGTGCCGCCGTTGGCGAACGTCGCGGGCTCACCGTTGGCGGGCACGCCGACGATGAAGTTGGCCGTTCCGTCGGAGTACACGTACGCCGCGCCGTCCTTGATCCCGAAGCCTTCCTTGAGGCCATAGGCCCCGAAGACGGCGTCGTAGAAGGTCTTGGCAGCCGCGGCATCGTTGGTGCCGACGAAAATGTGGCTGAACATTGTAAAGGGTCTCCTCAGTAAACCACGACAGAGCGAATGGATTCGCCCGCGTGCATCAGATCAAACGCCTTGTTGATGTCTTCAAGACCCATGACGTGGGTAATCATCGGATCGATCTGGATTTTCCCGTCCATGTACCAATCGACGATCTTGGGTACGTCGGTCCGGCCCTTGGCGCCGCCGAAGGCCGAGCCCTTCCACACGCGGCCCGTAACGAGCTGGAACGGACGGGTGGAAATTTCCTTGCCCGCCTCGGCCACGCCGATGACGATGCTCTCGCCCCAGCCGCGGTGGCAGCATTCGAGCGCGGTGCGCATGACTTCGGTGTTGCCGGTGCAGTCGAAGGTGTAGTCCGCGCCGCCGTCGGTCATCTGCAAAACCTTGGCGATCACGTCCTCGCGCTTCATGCCCTTGGTGTTGAGAAAGTCGGTCATGCCGAACTTGCGGCCCCATTCCTCACGATCGGAGTTAAGGTCGATACCTATGATCTTGTTGGCACCGGCGAGCTTGGCACCCTGGATCACGTTGAGACCGATACCGCCCAGGCCGAAGACGACGACATTGTCGCCGACCTGCACCTTGGCAGTGTTGACAACCGCGCCCACGCCCGTGGTCACGCCGCAGCCGATGTAGCATGAGGTCTGGAACGGCGCGTCCTTGCGTATCTTGGCCAGCGCGATCTCGGGCAGGACGGTGAAGTTCGAGAAGGTCGAGCAGCCCATGTAGTGGTAGAGCTTCTGACCCTTGTACGAAAAGCGGCTGGTGCCGTCGGGCATCAGGCCTTGGCCTTGGGTTGAACGGATCGACGTGCACAGGTTTGACTTGCCCGAGGTGCAGGTCTTACACTGGCGGCATTCGGGCGTGTAGAGCGGAATCACGTGGTCATCGACCGCGACCGAGGTTACCCCCGCGCCCACTTCGCGCACGATCCCTGCGCCTTCATGGCCCAGGATCGAGGGGAACAGGCCTTCGGAATCGAGGCCGTCGAGAGTGTAGGCGTCGGTGTGGCAGATGCCGGTCGCCATGATCTCGACGAGGACCTCGCCCTCCTTGGGGCCTTCGAGATCCACTTCGACGATTTCCAGCGGCTTCTTGGCTTCAAACGCAACGGCTGCGCGAGTCTTCATGGGCGGTATCTCCTAGTCTGCCGAATGGCGTTGACGGGCCTTCTAGCGCGTTGCCGGATTGGCGTGAATGGGGTTGTTTTGCAAAGCATTATAACCATACAGGAACAATCTTTGCAGGAGAACATCCATGAGGCCAAAGCCATGAGGCCTGAGACATGAGCGGGGCCTGGGACGGCATTGAGGAATTCGTGAGTGTGGCGCGCGCGAGCAGCTTCACGGGTGCGGCGCGCAGTTTCGGTGCGTCGGTCACGCACATGAGCCGCTCGGTCAGCCGCCTCGAGGCAAGGCTGGGCAGCCAGCTCTTCCACCGCACCACCCGCTCGCTCAGCCTGACCGAAGCGGGGCGGCACTTCTTCGAGACCGGCAGCCGCCTCATTGCCGAGCGCGACGATGCCATTGCCGCCATGACAGCGAGCAGTTCGCCGCGCGGCCACCTTCGGATCACGTGTTCTTACACTTTGGGCGAACAGTTCATCGGCCCAATCCTGCGCGGCTATGCGCAGGAGTATCCCGAGATCGCCATCACGTGCGACCTCGACAACGATGTCGTCGACCTCATCCGCGACGGCTATGATCTGGCGATCCGCACCGGCCACCTCGAAGACTCGCGCCTGGTCGCCACTCGCGTCGCCTCGCGCGCGATGGCGACGGTGGCCTCCCCAGCCTACCTCGCAGAGCACGGCGTGCCCCTGCGCATTGGCGACCTTAAGGCGCATGCCTGCCTGATGGGTTCGAACAGCTTGTGGCAGTTCGCGCGCGGTGAGACCTTCCGCCCCGAAGGACGCTGGAAGGCGAACAGCGGGATCATGGTGCTGGAAGCCGCGCTGGAAGGCATGGGGCTGTGCCAGCTCCCGCGCTTCTACGCCGCCCCACATCTGCGCAGCGGTGCCTTGCGCGAAGTGCTGAGCGCCGAATGCCCCGAGGACGAACCGATCTGGGCCGTCTATCCGCGGCCCAAACACCTTTCCCCAAAAGTCAGCACGCTGGTCGAGCGCCTGCGTTCCGAATTGCAGGGACGCCTTAACGGCGAGGACCTCCCCTCCTCGCCCCTTACGGGGTGAAGCGGTAGGGACTTTCTTCGGCAAGCCGCGCTTCCAGCACACTCACGTCAAGAGCCCGATCGAAATAGAAGCCCTGCGCGTACTCGACGCCGAGCGCGCGCAGCATTTGGACCTGCGCCTCAGTCTCTGCGCCTTCCCCGATGACCTGCAGGTGCAGGTCCTTGGCGATCTCGATCACCCGCTCGGTCACATGGCTGGTCGCGGTATTTGCGCCCAACGCGTGCACGAAGAGCTTGTCGACCTTGAGATAGTCGAGATCAAGCTGGGCAAGGAAGCTCAGGCTGGAATAGCCCGTTCCGAAATCGTCAATGGCAATACGGGCGCCCATCGCCCGCAGCGCGCGGATCGCATCGCCCGCGCGCTCGACATCGATGAAAGCCCGCTCGGTCGCTTCGAACACGAAGTTGCGAGGCTCCAGGCCCGCCTCGGCCATCAGGTGCCCGACGCGCTCGGACAGGTTCGGATCGTGAAGATCGTTGGCCGAGAGGTTTATACCGATGTGCAGATCGGGACGCAGAACCAGAAGGCGTGGAGCATCGCGCATGATCAGTTCGAACAGACGCAGGGTCAGTGCGTGGATCAAACCGGATTCCTCGGCGACCGGGATGAACTCATCCGGACCGATCTCGCGATCCCCGTCGCATTGCCAGCGCAGCAGAGCCTCGATGCCCGCGATCTGCCCCGTCTCAAGGTCAATGACCGGCTGGTATTCGACGAAGAACTGGTCGCGCATCAGGCCACTGCGAATGAGCGCCGCACTGGACGTACGGTGGCGCATGATGCTGATAAGCATGGCGGCCAGCAGCAGCCCGATGAGGATGCCGATCGGCACCAACATGACCAGGGTCTGGGAAAAGAACTGGCGGACCAGGAACCCCGGCACCGCCGCGCCCACGGCGAGATCGTAGCGGCTGTTCTTGGCCAGGTATACGACATGATCGCCCGACCAGAAGGCCTTGTCCAACCCGGCGCGCCCCGCGAACGGAGCGAAATCGAACGCCCCCTTGGACATGACCACGCGTCGGCTGCTCCAGGAAATCGCGGCGACCGCGGTCCCTTTCTGCATCTCCACGAAGCTGAGCAGGAGGTCCTTGTGGACGACCGCAACATAAGGACCTCTGCCAATGACGAAGTAGCCAGGTCCCTCGGGTTCGAACCGGACATTCAACCAGACTTCGACGCCGGTGTTCGAACGGATCGAGGGTTCTCCAAGCTCGATCCGCGCATCGCGGTCTATCGATGAGCACACGATGGCATTGTCCCGTGTATAGCCCACCGCCTGAAGCAGGGTGGACCCCAGATCGATGCTGCGCATTCTTGCCAGTGCGACATCGGAACAGGGCGTGACGCCTTTCAGGTCCAGGGCAAGGCGATTGGCCGACATGACCTGATCGGCCGCGACGACCACCTTGCCCAGAACGACCTCGGCCATTTCCTTGGCCGCTTCGCCGGCACGGGCCTCGGCATGCTTCCAGGCGACCAGCCCGACGAGGCCTACAGGCATGAGGACGAGGAAACATGCCGCAGCCAGTATCAGGGGAGAAAAAAGTCTCCGATTGGCCGACGCTGGGGTCACCCGCTCACTCCAGGCAAGAAAAAAACACCGGCGTCACTCCTTACCCGATGCAGGTCGGGTCTATCAGTGGCCGGAGACAACTTCAATCTGGGTGGACGGGCGTACACATATTGTATGCAATTGAGGACGAACGGCGAAGTTGCAGGGAACCTCGCCAATCGCCCAGCGCTGGTTATCCCGCCCCGATCAGTTCCCGGCCGATCAGCATACGCCGGATTTCGTTGGTTCCCGCCCCGATATCGAGAAGCTTGGCATCGCGCAGGTAGCGCTCAACCGGCCAGTCGGTGGTATAGCCCGCCCCACCCAGCGCCTGCACCGCCTCGCCCGCCACGCGAAACGCGCTCTCACTCGCCAGCAGGATTGCTCCGGCCGCATCGAAGCGCGTGGTGTTGCCCGCATCGCACGCCCGCGCCACGGCGTATACGTACGCCCGCGCCGATTGCAGCGCGACATACATGTCCGCGACCTTGGCCTGCATGAGCTGGAACGTGCCGATGGGCGCACCGAACTGGCGCCGCTCGCGCACATAGGGAATGACGGTATCGAGGCAGGCCTGCATGATACCTAGCTGCAAGCCAGCCAGCACCACGCGCTCGTAGTCGAGGCCGCTCATCAACACCTTAACTCCGCCCCCGACCGGGCCGAGCACATTCGCCTCGGGCACGAAGCAATCGGCGAAGACGAGCTCGCACGTGGGCGAGCCGCGCATACCAAGCTTGTCGATCTTCTGGCCGATAGAAAAGCCTTCCCTGCCCTTTTCGACCAAGAACGCAGTGATCCCGCGCGAACCCGCTTCAGCATCGGTACGCCCGTACACAACCAGGGTATCGGCATAAGTCCCGTTGGTGATCCAGAACTTCGTGCCATCGAGACGCCAGCCGCCAGGGACCGCCTCGGCGCGCAGCTTCATGCCCACGACGTCCGAACCCGCCCCCGCCTCGGACATGGCGAGGCTGCCGACATGTTCGCCGCTGATGAGCGGGGCGAGGTACTTCTCCTTCTGCGCATCACTGCCCCAGCGGCGGATCTGGTTGACGCACAAGTTCGAATGCGCGCCATAGGACAAGCCGACCGAGGCCGAGGCGCGGCTGACTTCCTCGACCGCCACGACATGTTCGAGATAGCCAAGACCGATCCCGCCCCACTCTTCCTCCACCGTGATACCGTGGAGACCGAGCGCGCCCATCTCGGGCCAGAGTTCGCGAGGGAACCGGTCCTCGCGGTCAATCTGAGCTGCAATCGGCGCTATGCGCTCGGACGCGAAGCGCGCCACACTCTCGCGGATCATCTGCGCGCTTTCGCCCAGACCGAAATCGAAATCGGGGGTCGCTGTCATCTCTCTCCTCTTCCCGCCACCATGAACGGCGGCGCATCCTTCCGACTTTGCGGGTGTTGTCCCCGGTATGTCCTGTTGTAGGCTGTCCCTGCATCCGGGACTTTGCGGTGCAGGTCAAGCAACACCTGACACCCAAGACACTGCACTCGTAACCAAGGTGTGAAATTATCGTGCCAAAGCAGGATCCGATCGCAAAGCCATCGAGCCCCCGCAACGCGCAGCCCAGCAAGACCGTCATGGGTACCAACGCACCGCCGCGCGTGCAGGTCCTGGTGACCTACCTTTTCCTGGCGATCATGGGCATCGAGCTGGTCACGCTGGTGATCTCGGCGCGCTGGGCCCACGTGTTCCTCGTCACCGGCCTCATGATCGTCATCGCCATTCCGGTGACCGTGCACCGGCGCCTCATCGCCAACGTGCCGGTCGAAATCCAGATATTCGCGGTCATCTTCGTCTTCGCGACCTTGTTCCTGGGCGAAGTGGGAGACTTCTACGAGAAGTTCTGGTGGTGGGACATCGCACTCCACACCTGTTCGGGCGTGATGCTGGGACTGCTCGGCTTTCTCACGCTCTACATGCTCAACGAAACAGAGACGGTGAGCCTGCACATGCGCCCCTCGTTCCTGGCCTTCTTCGCCTTCTTCTTCAGCGTCGGGCTTGGCGCGATCTGGGAAATCTTCGAGTTCACGATGGACCAGCTCTTCGGGCTCAACATGCAAAAGCCGATGCTGAACGACCCTTCGGGCCTCACCGACACAATGTGGGACCTCATCGTCGATACACTGGGCGCGCTCACCGCTAGCCTGATCGGCCTTGTCTACATGCTCCAGGCTCGCAAGGAGGGACGGCGCGACTGGCTGCAGCGCTTCGTCGACCGTTACCCCCGCTTCTTCAACCACACCTGAAGGCGGCGGGCCCTCACGACCCGATGAAGTGTGCCGGGCGCCGTTCGAAGACCGAGGCGACACCCTCGGCGTAGTCCGCCGTCGCGCGCAAAGCCGACTGCTCGGCATGTTCGCGCCGCATCGCCGCCACCGCCGCGTTGGCTGTACCGTCCATCAGCGTGCGTCGCACGGCCAAGAGCGCCAATGGGGCATTGCCTGCAATCTCGTGTGCCATGGCAAGCGTCTCTTCGGCCACGTTGCCCTCGTCCACCATGCGGTCGACAAGCCCCCAATCGAGCGCGGTCTTACCCTTCACGCGCTCCGAGGAAAGCATCATCCAGCTCGCCCGCTGAGGGCCAAGGAGCCGCGGCAGGGTGTAGGTCAGCGCGAAACCAGGGTGAAAGCCAAGCCGGGTAAAATTGGCCGAGAGCCGCGTGGTCGGATCCGCGACCCGGAAATCGGCGGCCATGGCAAGGCCCAGCCCCGCACCTATGGCCGCGCCCTGCACCCCGGCGATGATCGGTTTGCGGCGGCGGAATATGCGCTCGGCCTGGTTGTAGAGCTTGGAGATTGCGGCCATGCCGCTGCTGCCCGCGATCGCGGTGTCCCCGGCAAGATCCGCGCCTGCACAGAACGAGCGCCCTTGCGAGGTCAGGACCGAACAGCGCAGAGCCGGATCACTGTCCACCTTGTAAAGCGCATCGGCAATCTGGCGCATCAGGTCGGGACAGGCGAAGTTGTGGGGCGGCTTGGAAAAATGGATCTTCGCAACGTGGTGGTCACGCTCGAGGGTCACATGGATACTCATCTGCGGTAGGTCTCCTGCCTGACGGCTTTTTTCATGCCTTTCCCGACTTATTCCAGAAAGGTTCGCGGCAGTTCAAGCACGTTCGCGCTTATGAGCCAGCGCATCTCTATTCCGTGTCTGCCACGCATTTGCTGCATTGCCGAAATTTAAGGGCTCGCCTGTGCGCGATTACTGCGACATACTCGCTCGCCATGCACAGACGTGACACTCCGCCTGGCCTTGCAATTTCGCCCATGCCCCGCGTTCCGGGGGAGCCCATCGCCCGCCTGTCCGCGCACCTGCGCCGCAGCGCGGCATGATGGCGGACGTCTGGACCTGGCCCCTTCCGCTCGCGCTCATGCTGGGTGCGGGCCTCGCCTCGGGTTTTGCCGCCGGGCTTTTCGGAATCGGCGGCGGCTTCGTGGTCGTGCCGGTGCTTTTCATCATGCTTCCGCTACTGGGAGGGACGCCCGAGAGCCTCGCCCATGTCGCCATCGGCACTTCGCTCGCCACGATCCTCGTCACCTCGCTGCGCTCGGTTCAAGCCCATGCCCGGCGCGGGGCGGTCGACTTCGCGCTGCTCAAGGCCTGGGCGCCCTGGATCGTCCTTGGCGTGGCCGCCGGCGTGCTGCTTGCTGCACGGGTCAGCGGGGCCATGCTCGCGCTCATCTTCGGGGCGGGCGTTCTCGTCATGGCCCTTCATTTCCTCTTTCCCGTCCTTGCCAAACGCCACCTACGTGACGAACTTCCCAGCGGCCTCGCCCGGGTCGGAATCGCAGGGGGCATCGGCGCCTTTTCCTCTCTGCTGGGTATCGGAGGCGGCACCATCGCGATCATCGTCATGACGCTGTGCGGCAAGGACATCCACCGCGCCATTGCGACGGCATCGGGCGTCGGTTTCCTGATCGCGGTGCCGGGCACTCTGGGCTTCATCGCCATCGGTCTTGGCGCGCCCGACCTGCCGAGCGGATCGCTGGGCTACATCAACCTTCCGGCCACGCTCGCCATCGTCAGCACCTCGATCATCTCGGCCCCCTGGGGCGCGGCAACCGCGCACCGCCTGCCCGCCGCGGTGCTGCGCCCGATCTTCGGTCTTTATCTGCTCTTCGTCGCCTTCACCATGGTCCGCAACGGACTTGGAGGCTGATCCCCGCAAGGACTTTCCGAGACCCGAACCACCCGCCAATCCCGTAAGGAGGAAACGCCCGATGTCCCATGCCTTCACCCGCCGCGCCCTGATCGGCAGCGCGACCGCCGGAACGGCGCTGGGCCTTGCCGCAACGGGCGCTTCGCGCCCGGCGCTGGCTGCTTCGCCGGTTCCGCCGCCAAGCACGGTCGGCGACCTGTTCGGACCGCCTTCGGGGCTTGCCCAGCTCAGCCGAAACGAGAACCCCTTCGGCCCCTCGCCCAAGGCGCTCCAGGCCCTCACGCAGGCCTCTGGCCACGGCGCCTACTACGCCGACCGAGGCGTTGCCTACCTTACCGACATGATCGCCGAGCGCTTTGGCCTTGCCCCGGATCACGTCATCGTGAGTTCGGGCTCCACCGAGGTCCTGTGCTGCGCCTCCATGGCGCTGGCCAAGCAAGGCGCCATCCTGTGCCCGGACCTGTTCTGGGACACCACCGTCACGTATGCCGAAAAAAAGGGTGCAAAGCTGAAGCGCGTTCCGCTCGCCCCCGACATGGGGATCGACCTTGCCGCGATGAAGGCCGCGATCACCCCGGACATCGGCCTCATCCATATCTGCAATCCCAACAATCCGACCGCCATGTCGCTTGACGGCGATACCTTGCGCGCCTTCATCCGCGGGGTCGATCCGGCGATCACCGTCCTTGTCGACGAAGCCTACATGGAGCTGACCGCGCGGCCCGAATACACCTCGATGGTTGATCTCCTGGCTGAGCGCGAAAACCTCATCATCTGCCGCACCTTCTCCAAGATCTACGGCATGGCAGGGCTGCGTCTGGGCTATGCGCTCACCTCGCCCGCGATGGTGGAGAAGCTGCGCGGCTATCTGATGAGCTTTGGGGGTAACAGCGCCGGGCTTGCCGCCGGAATCGCCTCCTGCCAGGACGAGGCCTTCCTTTCCTATTCCAAGGCCCGCATCCTCGAAGCGCGTGAGGCCATCATGGACGCGGTCGGCACTGCGGGGCTCACCGCCCTGCCCTCCGACGCCAGCTTCGTCTACGTACAGGTCCCCGATGCCGATGCCCTGAAGGTCGAAATGGCCAAGGCCCAGGTCGCTATCCGCCCCGCCTACGGAACCTGGACGCAATACTCGCGCGTCAGCACGGGCCGCATGGAGGACGTGGCCCGTTATGCCGACGTTCTGCGCCGGACCTATAAGGCCTGAGGCAGCGCCGCGTCCTCGCGGAACTTCTCGCGGATCAGCTGGTGCACCGCTGCGATCCGCGGTTCCCGCAGGACCTTTGGCAGCCAGATCAGGAAGTAGCGGTTGACGGGCATCTCGACCGGCGGCTCGATCTCGATGAGTTCGCCGCTCGCGATGTGCCGCTCGCACAAGTAGCTGGGCAGGACGCACCAGCCAAAGCCGTCCATGACCATCCGTTGGAGGCACCTGAGGTCTTGACCCATGACGGCGGGCGGAAGTGCATGGCGTGCCAAGCCATTGGCGCCCAGCCAGGTCGAAATGAGCTGCTGCTTGATGTTGAAGGCCAGTACCGGCTCATCGTGAAGCGCTTGGCCCAGGTCGGGCGCAGCCATGATCCGCGCGGCTACCGCAGGCGAGGCGACCGCGTGCAGACGTTCCTCGTGCACCATCTCGCTACGCACGTTGCCGTCAAGAACCGGGTAGCCCGACAGAGCCAGATCGCAGTCGTCTTCCAGCACGCCAGCCGCCATCTGCGCATGGTCCGCTGCCGCGAAACGGATTTGCATGCCCGCACGCACCAGCGAAACGAGCCGGGGCACCACCATTTCGGCGAGGAAATCGGCCTGGCCCATGATCCGCACGATCCCGGTCTGGTCGCGCGAACGGGCGCGGGTGCGCGCCAGGACGGCCTCGGCCATGTCGAGGGTATCGCCCAGCCCTGCGGCCATTTCGTCAGCGATAACGGTGGGGCGCACCCCCTTGGCGTAGCGCACGAAGAGCGCATGGCCGATTGCGACCTCAAGCGCGGCGATATGCTGCGAGATTGCAGGCTGGGTCAGGCCCAAGCTGCGTGCGGCACCGCTAAGCGATTGTTGCCGGTAGACTTCCACGAAACTGCGCAGTTGTGTCAGGGCCATGACCCCATATAACGCAGCTTATGGATAATCCCAAATCATCTAATATCCCTTAGGAGCAAAAACCGCATATAGGGCACCTCGCCCATCGCGGACGGATGATTGATCCCCCCTCCCCCACGTTCATCTGATCGCGATGGGCATTCCCGCCTGACCCTCGCACGCCCGCCCGACCGAACCACCCCATCGCTCCTGCCGGACACCGTCGCCTCCCTGTTGGACCTCGCCCGATGACCTCGCCCCGCTGGCAGGCTAGCTATTTTGCCCTGAAGACCACTCTGGCCGCGATGATGGCGCTGTGGATCACGCTGTGGGTCGGGCTGGAGCGTCCGTTCTGGGCCATCACGACCGCCTACATCGTCTCCAGCCCGCTTTCCGGCGCGACACGCTCCAAGGCGATCTACCGCGTGCTCGGCACGTTCGTGGGCGCAACCGTGACCGTCGCGCTCGTCCCCGCGCTTGTCGACTGGCCGCCGCTCCTGTGCCTCGCCTTCGCGCTGTGGGTCGGGGGGACGCTGGCGATCTCGCTGCTCGACCGTTCGCCGCGCGCCTACACGATGATGCTGATGGGCTACACCGCGCTTATCGTCGGTTTTCCGGCGGTGGACCAGCCTGAGGCCGTGTTTGAGATCGCGACGGCCCGCGTCACCGAGATCGTGCTCGGCATCACCTGCGCCACGCTCACGCACAGCCTGCTCTGGCCCCAGTCGGTGGGTAAGACGATGGGCCTCAAACTCTCGGTCTGGTGCCGCGATGCCCGCAGCTGGCGCGCCGAGATCCTCTCCTCGGACGGATATGGAGACCCGCACAAAGGGCGCCGCAGGCTGGCCAAGGACGCGATGGACTGCGTCATCATGGCCACCCACATCCCCTTCGACACCTCGCACTGGCGCGACGCCAGCAGTTCGGTCCAGGCGATGCTGCGCCGTATCCTGCTTCTGCTGCCCGCGCTTTCCGGCCTCGCGGATCGCCAACGCGCGCTTGACGAGCTTGCTACCCGGCCCGACGCGAGCCCGGAATGGCGCGACCTCCTGCGCCACAGCCATGCCCTGCGCGAAGGCCAGACCGCGAAGCTCCTTGACGAATGCGAAGCGATACTTGCCCACGTCGAAGACCGCCGAAAACCCAAGCCAATCGACAAGCTGGAGAATCGTGCGGTTATCGCGCTGCATGCCGACTGGGGCTTTGCCATGCTGGCCGGGCTCGCCGCGGCAATCTCGATCCTCATCTGTTGTGCGATCTGGATTGGCACGGGGTGGGCCGACGGCGGGGTTTCGGCGATGATGGCGGGCATCTTCTGCTGCCTCTTTGGGGCTCTCGACAACCCGGTGAAGATGATCCTGAGCTTTGGTGGTGCAATCATCGTCTCGCTGATCCCGGCTGCCTTCTACCTTTTCGCGCTGATGCCGCCAGTCGACGGGTTCATTCCGCTCGCGATCCTGCTCTTTCCGGTACTGTTCGCAGCGGCCTGGATCATCCCCCACCCGCGCTATGGACTGATGGGCGGCGCGTTCATGCTGGGCTTTGCCAATGCGCTGGCGCTGCAGGAAAGCTACCACGCCGACTTTGCGCGCTTCCTCAACGGCAATGCCGGGCAGGTGCTGGGCGTGCTCGTCGCCGCGATCGCGACGGCGGGGCTGCGTTCGGCGGGCGTAGACCGGATCGTGCGGCGCCTGCGCCACAATCTTCACCGCGATCTGGTCAGCCTCGCCTCGGCTCGCGTCGCGCCCAACCCGATGGCCGCCCTTGGCCGCACCACCGACCGCATGGCGCTCATCACCGAGCGGCTGGACGATGCCACCGACGAAGCCACCGCGACCTTGCGCGAGGTACGCATCGCCGAAAACATCGTGACCATCCAGCAGGTGCGAGTGAGCGCCGAGCGCCAGCTCTCGCTCGCCCTTGCGCGGGTGCTACGCGACGTAGCGCGGACCTACCAGGAGCCCGCGCGCCCAACGCCCCCACGCCTGCTTGGTCGGATCGATGCCGCCATGCGCCTGATGCTCGCCAAGGGGCCGCCGGTCGCGCATCGCCAAGATGCCCTTCCCGACCGCACCGATGGCCTGGGCGCGCTGGTCGCTCTTCGCCGCAACCTCTTCCCTGAAGCTGCCGATTATCGAAGGGATGCCCTGACGTGACGCCGGACTATCTGCTGGGCGTTATTTACGTTGCCGCCGCCCCGGTCGAGGCCTGCATCGCGCTCGTCCTCACTTTCCTCTTGCACCGCCTGCTCTCCGCGCTGCGCCTCTACCGCTGGATCTGGCACGCAGTGCTTTTCGACACCGCTCTCTTCGTCATCGTCTGGGCCGCCCTGGTCCTTGTCCTTCCCACGCAGTTCGCCGGATCCCACCCATGAGCCCGTCATCAACCGAACGTCGCCGCAAGGTCATTTCCACGGCCATCACGGGTTCGCTCGTACTTGTCTCGATCTGGGCGGGCATTTCGCTGTTCCGTTACTACCAGGACGATCCCTGGACCCGCGACGGGCGCATTCGGGCCGACATCGTGCAGATCGCCCCTGACGTTGGCGGGCTCGTCACGAAGGTCTATTTCGACCACGACGATCCGGTGAAGCGCGGCGACATTCTCTTCGAGATCGACCCGGCCCGCTACACTCTGGCCGTGACCGAGGCCAAAGTCGCGGTGCGCCAGGTCGAGGCCGACCTCAACGCGGCCCACTCCGCCGCGCAAAGTGTCGAGGCGAGCCTGGCCGAAGCGCGCCGCGAGGAAAAGCGCGACACCAGCCTGTCCGACCTCCTCCCCAGCGAGACGACCGAGCAGACCCAGACTCGCGCCCGCGAACTAACCGCGCGCGCCGCGCAGGCCCGTGCCGCGATCGCGCAGGCCGCTGCCCGCCTCGCTGCCGCGCGCAACGCGCTGGATCTCGCCGAACTGAACCTCAAGCGCACTCGCGTGGTCGCGCCGGTGAGCGGCTACATGTCGGACTTTGCCCTGCGCGTGGGCAATTACGTCCGCGCGGGGGATCCGGTACTCGCGCTCGTCGACACTTCCACCTTGCGCGTCGAAGGGTATTTCGAGGAGACCAAGCTTTCCCATATCCACCGGGGTCAGAAGGCGCTGATCCGGCCCATGGGCACCGACAAGCCTATGCACGGGCACGTCTTTTCAATCGCGGCGGGCATCAAGGACCATGACCGCACCGACAGCGAGGACCTCCTGCCCGCGATCAATCCCTCCTTCAGCTGGGTGCGCCTGCCCCAGCGCATCCCGGTGCGCATCCACATCGACGATGCGCCCAAGGACCTTGCGCTGATCTCGGGCCGCACGGTATCGGTCAGTCTTGAACTGGACGACAAGCAGTGAAACGCCTGCACTTTCGCGCACTAGGCGCTCTCGCCAACATCACCGCGCTGGCCGCTTGCACCGTGGGGCCCGATTACCACCTGCCCGAGAACGCCGCCATCGCGCGGCCCGAGGCCAAGGCGCCGCTCACCTCGGGCGCGCTGACCGTAACGGATGAACTGCCGCCGCGCTGGTGGTCGCTCTACGACGATCCTGTCCTCGACGCGCTGGAAGAGCAAGCGCTCGCTGCCAACACCGAACTGCGTTCAGCCGGCGCCAACCTCGCGCGTTCGGCCGCGATGGTGCGCGCCACCAAGGGCCTGCATGATCCCCAGGTCGCGCTCGATGCCGAGGTCCAGCGCGCGCGCCTTTCGGGCGAGAGCTTCCTGCGCTTCGAGACGATCCCGATGAACAACCTGGGCATCGGCGAGGCCAACGTCTCCTACCAGCTTGACCTCTTTGGCCAGATCCGCCGCCGGGTCGAGCAGGCCGAGACCGAGCACGAGGCCACCGAAGCCCTGCTCGAAGCAGTGCAGATCACTGTCGCGGCCGAAGTCGCGCACGCCTATGTCGAGGTGTGCGGTGAGAACGAGGCCGTGGAACTGGCGCAAGAGGCCGTCGAGACACGCGAGCACATGCTCGATGTCCTCAAACGGCTTTACGCCGCCGGCAAGATCGGCCCCCCCGAGGTCACCCGCGCCGAGCAGATACTCGCGCAAGCCCGCTCGCAGCTTCCCGAGCACCGCGCTCGCGTGCGCGCCGGGCTCTATCGCCTCGCCTATCTCATCGGAAAAACCCCGGCCGGATACCCGCGCGAGGTGGAAAGCTGCATAGCCCTGCCCAAGCTCGACCGACCGCTCCCAATCGGCGACGGCGCCTCGCTGCTGGCGCGCCGCCCGGACGTGCGCGCGGCTGAACGCACGCTCGCCTCGGCCATGGCCGGGATTGGGGTCGCCGAGGCCGACCTCTATCCGCACATCGCGATCGGTGGCGGCGGAGGCACCTTTGGTCTCCTCGCCGACGTGGGTAAAGCGATGGCGGGCCACTGGTCGATTGGCTCGATGATGAGCTGGGTGTTCCCCACTCGACAGCAGCACGCGCGAGTAACATTGGCCAAGGCCGGCGCGGACAAGGCGCTTGCCGACTTCGACAGTGCCGTCCTTGGCGCTCTGCGTGAGTCCGAAACCGCGCTCTCCTCCTACCGCGAGGCGCACAATCGTGCGGTCGATCTGGAAGAGGCGCTGGAGAATGCCAGAACACTCGACGCGCAGAGCAAGCGCCTTTTCGGTGCGGGCAAGACCGGGCTTCGCGACGACCTGACTAGCAAAGCCTCACTGATTGCCGCGCGTGACGCCGAGCGCGAGGCCAACGACGCAGTCGCGCAGGCGCAGATCAACCTGTTTCTGGCGTTGGGCGGGGGCTGGACAGATCAGAAAGCGAGCCCGAACATCTCCGAAGAGGGAAGCGAACTACCACCCGCAGCGGGGGACTGACCTCGCCCAGCCAATTCGCCGTTACTTCGGCGCGCTGAGGACCGCGCAGGCAACGCGGCTGCCCGCCGCGCCCGAAGGCTGGCTGGTGTAGTCATCCGCACCCTCGTGGATGACGAGCGCCGAACCGTCGCCATCATGGATCGAGGTTTCACCCGCCATCAGGGTCACGCCGGTGTTGAGCACCTGGGTCTGGAGATGCCCGTCTGCGCCCACGGTCTGATTGGGCATGTCGCCGCCGTGGGGGCCTCCCTCGACCATCAGGCCGTGACTATTGGCCCCCGGCGCGAAATGGCCGCCTGCACTCTTAAAGCCGTCCGCCGGATCGCAGGTGCCGGTCTCATGGATGTGAAAGCCGTGCGCACCGGGGGTAAGGCCGGTCACGTCCGCCTTGATGAGGACGCCCGCCGGGGTCTGTTCAAGGTCGACCTGGCCCACATTGGCCCCTGAGGTGTCAATGACAGCGGCGCTCACCTTTCCATCGTGATGCTCAGCCAGCGCGCCCGTCGCTGCGAGCGGCGAAAGGCTTACGGCCAGCAGGGCCAATGCGGTCATGCGGGGGGATGTGAACATGAAGAGGCTCCTTTGCTCAGTCATTCAAGGCCCCCACCCCAGCTACGTGCCTAAATCTACGCGTGAGCCTTCGCGCCGGTTCCCGTGTTTAGTTGACCGGCTGACCAAGTTTAGGAAATGGGGCCTTCTTCACCGTGCCGCAGTTGGCGAGAAGCAGGCCGCCTGCATGCCCCACTGCCCGATGTAGAGGCCGCCCTGCCCGGCGAGCTCAGCGCTCGCACGAGGATCGACGCCGACTTTCGCGCCATGGGGCGCATAGTCCTCCAGCTTCTCCGGGCTCGGCAGGTCGAGCCCGATGCGCGTGAACATGAACAGCATGAACCGCGCCGGGAGGCTGCTAAGACCGCGCCACTTTTCTTCGCGGTCCGAGGTGCGGTTGGATGCCTTGAGGCTGTAACGATCGTCGGGGAACAGGTGCCTCTCGGTGTGCGCGGGGCTGGTGTAAAGAGCTGTGATGACGCCGGTTTCCGTGTCCAGCTTAACCATCTCGTCGTCGAGCACGTCGCCCTTCTCGAAGCCGCGTCCTTCTGCCCGCCAAGATGGCAGGTCAGGCAGCGAACCTTGCCTGTCGCGGGATCGAGGTCATGCCGGGCGCATTGCGGCTTTCGCCTCGGTGCGGGCGATTTTCGTACCGTCGGGAGACCGGTCCGGCCGCGTACCCCAGTCGAGCACCCTCTTCGCCGAAAACGGCGCGCGCATATAGTCTGGATGCATGGAGGAGGGGTCCTGCGCGGCGACGGTGATTGGAAGGACGGCGGCCCGGATCAGGCCACGGGTCGGGTCTGGCATGGTAGGCGGGTCTTCTGGACGGTTACATTGCAGGCGCTGCGCCAAGGTAAGCCGCACTCTTGGCCAGCGAGGTGAGGCGGTCGGTGGTGAACGGAGGCTCCTGTTCTACATAGAACTGGCGCACGCCTGCCGCGTGGGCCACAGGCAGGAGACGCGCCCAGTCAAGACTGCCGGCCCCCACTTCGGCCGGGTCCTGGAGAAACGCGAAGTTGGGTTTCGTGGTGGCGTGGACGTCCTTTACGTGAACCTGGCGCACCCGGCCCGCGTAACGGGTGACGAATTCGACCGGGTCAATCCCCGCCGCCGCGACCCAGCCAAAGTCGATCTCGAGCCCGACGAGTTCGGGATCAGTGCGCTCCATCAGGACCTCCCAGCCGGTCTGGCCGGTGTCGTCGACCGAGCCGAATTCGACATTGTGATTGTGGTAAGCGAGCTTCACCCCGTGCCGTGCCAGCGACGCCGCGCGCTCGTTGAGGAGATCGGCGGTGCGCTCCCACACGTCCGCACCCTGGCTGTGCACGGCACGGTAGAGGTAGTCGCCAAAGGGCTCATCCTCGTCCCGGATCACATCACGAGGGAAGATGAACATGGGCAGGACAACGTCGCGAACGCCAAGAACGCCGAGATCCTCGACGAGCTTTTCAGTGTCGGCCTCGGTTCGACCGATCAGTACATTCCCTAGATGGATGCTGGTGATGGCAATGCCTGCCTCATCCGCCGACGCGCGTAGGTCTTGCGGGGTACGGCCGTGCAGGCCCGCGAGCTCGAGCGAGCGGAAACCGATTTCGGAGAGCTTCTGCAAGGTTCCCCGGATGTCCTCACGCGCCATCGCATCAACGGTATAGAGCTGCACGCCAAGCGGTAGACTGCGGTCAGAGAGGAAGTGGCGCATATCGGCAGGTTCCCTGGCGAGCAGACGGCCGGGAATGGCCCGCACCATAGCTCCGATGGCCATGCTGCCCGCCCGCCCCGGCGCCGTGGCTACGCCAAGGGCACCGCCAAGCCCGAGGCGATCCTGCGCGGCGTGATCGACCTCATGACGCGTGAGGGGTACACACGGCAGTCACTGCGCGACATCGGCGAGGCATTGGGCATAGTGCCCGCCCTCATCCTCTACTATTTCGCCAACCGCGAGGATCCGCTGCAAAGCCTGGTCGAGCTGTGGGACAGCGATTCGATCCCGGCGTTGCGTGAAACCGTCGCGCGCGCGGCTCTGCCCAGCCTGGAGCTTTTCGTGACGGCCGTGGGCCGAAATGTCGGCATCCCTGGTATGGCCCGCCTGTTCCTGGCCTTAGCCGCCGAAGCGGTGGATCCGGCGCACAGCGCACACGCCTTCTTAAACCGGCGCGTGAACCGCGTTCAGCGCGATCTTGGCCAAGGCCATGACGGAAAGGCAGGCTCGCTGCGATCTGCGGGCCGATCTAGATCCCGAGCAGAGCGTGCGCCACCTCATGGCACTGGCCGACGGGCTCCAGCTCCTGGCCCTTTTGCAGGATCGCGGCGCCGTTATCGCGGACCTGCGCGCCGCGATAACGGCTCTCGCCGCCTGACATGGACATCGGGCGTCGGCGCGCCGCTGCTCAGGGATGTTCACAAGCTGGCGCGCACGGTTGCAGCGCCGCAGCATGCCACTTATGCCCCTGCCCCTTCACACCGGCGTCCTTTCCATCCCGGAGCGGGCGCCCAGATGGGACTTAGATGCAGACCGAGAGCAACGAACATCGGGAGAAAGGCACGCGCGATGCCCTGTTCGGGCATTTGCCTCCCAGCCTCTTTGCCGTTCTCGCCTCCCCCGCCCGGCGCGACTACGCGCGGCTGATTCTGTGGGTCTACCGGGCCTTCTTCGGCGAGCACTACACGAACCCCGTGCGCAAGGACGACCTCGTCGCCTTCATCGCGACGCAGATTGACCGCCTCTCCGACATCGCCGACGACTTCGCCTCCGACGCGGCGAATGCGGACGCCAGCCAGAACCCGCTCAAGGTCTACCTCAAGCTGCGCCAGGCCGGATGGCTGGTCGAGCATTCGCGCGGCTATGTCGAAATGGTCGATCTCGACGCGTCGGTTTCGATGCTGCTCGAAACGCTGAGCGCCATCGAGGAAGGCGAGGCGGTCCATTTCGGCGGCACCATCGCCGCGCTCGAAAGCGTGATCGAGCGGCTTGGCGATGATCCCTTCGACAAGGCCTCCTCGCTCGCCGATGCGGCGCTGCGCGCGCGGCGTTTCCAGCAGCACCTTTCCGCCATCATCGGCAACCTGCGCGCCCATGAGCAGCGCATCGTCGCCGATCCGCAGCCCACTCAGATCCTCGCTCGCTTCTTCGACTTCGTCGAGGACGTGCTGATCGCTGACTACCGGGTCATCAAGACCACCAACAACCCCTTCCGCCACCGCAACCGGATCATCCAGATGATCTCGGACTACGAGCACGACGCCGAGGTTGTGGCCGCCTTTGCGCAGGGGTATCAGGCGCAAGGCTTGGCGACCAACCCGGAGACCGCGACCTCGCGCGTGCGTCAGCACCTCGACCAGGTGAAGCGCATCTTCGATGCCGCCGAGGAGCGCCTCGACGATATCGACGCCTTCCGCAGCCGCCTCGAACAGCGTATCGCGCGAACCGTCAGCTACATGAACGAGATCGACGGCTCGAGCCTGCTGCGTGTCACGCACCTTCTGCGCGATGCCTCGGCCCTGCCGCTCGAATGGGACGATGCCGTCGAGGTTCCGTCCGAACTGACCGATCCTGTGCGCCACTGGGGCCCGGACAGCCTTGCGGCGCCGACCCCGCGCCGTATCGTCGCCCCGCCCAGCCCCGTACGCACCTCCAGTATCGATCCCGCGATGGTGGCCTACGACCATTCGCAGAAGGCCTACCTCCTGCGCCTTGCGGTGACGCCGCAGAAGATTGCCGACTACGTCGAGCGCAACCTCGGCAAGCGCGACGCGCTCGATGCCGAAGCCTTCGGCATCGAAACCCCGGAGGAAGCGCTGTTGCTGCAAGGCGCGCGCCAGCTCGACATGTACGCGAGCAGGGACCTCTCGCGCCGGTTTCGCGTGGTCCATGATCCGGGCCGCGTGGTTGAGACCGACTGGTCCGCCTTCACCGCCTTTCGCATCGAACGTCTTTCCCCCGAACCCGCGAGCAACGAGCAATGAACGGCCCCACGCTGTACGATCTTGAAGAGCTGCTTGAGCATCCTCAGAACCGAGACCTCTCCAAGGAGATGATGGTGCGCGCGGCCGACCGCCTGCTCTACCAGCAGTGCCTGTTCCGCGACGACCACAACGCGGCCGGGACCTACGACCTCCTCGTGCGCCACCGGGTCTACTTCGCAGGGCTCTTCGACGCGCTGGGCCGTGATCTGGTGGTCCGCCCGGACGAGATGATGGTGGAGCTGCGCCCGCAGGAGAGCCTGACCCGAACGATCCTTTCACTCGACGAGACGATCCTGCTGCTGGCCCTGCGCGCCACGTTCGAAAACGGTGTCCTCACCATGAACCAGGAAGAGTTCGGCCACGTCGAGACGACCTCGATGGAGGTCATGGAGCGCTACGACCAGTGGGTTGCGCGCACCCGTCCGCCGTGGTCGCGCGTGCGCCGGATCCTCGACAGCTTCCGCCGCCGCCGTTTCATCGACCTGGGCGACGAGATCCCGCAGGAAAACGGCATCGCCATCACCATCCGCCCCTCGATCCGCAGCGTGACCGGCGATGCCTGGCAGACCCGCATCGAGGAATGGATCGAAGCCACCCGCGCCCGCCTCGAGGCCGAGGCCGCGCAGGACGAGCCCGAACCTGAGGTCGACGCCGCGGACGTCGCCGCGCACAAGGACGCCGAGGCACAGGCGCCCGACGCCGCTCCGGAAACCGACGCCACCCAATCCGAAGACGGGGACGACACCTCGCAGGAGACCACCTCGTGATCACGCTCAGTCGCATCAACCTCATCAATTGGTACACCTTCGAGCGCCTTTCGGTGGACCTGCGCGGCAGCACTTCGCTGATCGGGCCCAACGGCGCGGGCAAGTCCTCGATCCTCGATGCGATCCAGGTCGTGCTCACCGGGAACAACCGCAACTACTTCCAGCTCAACGCCAGCGCCAACGTCACCGCCGGCCAGACCCGCAAGGTGGGCGAGAACCGATCGGTCTTCGACTACTGCCTGGGCCGCGTTGCGGGCGAGACGCTGCGCTCCAATTGCCTCAGCTACGTCAGCCTCGTGTTCGAGCGCGAGACGGACGGCTACTGCTGGACCGTGGGCATCGCCATGAGCGCGGTCGAGGGCGAGCAGTCCGAAACCGTGCTCGGCGCCTTCATCGCGCAAGGCCAGTCGCTGCGCGACGCCGACTTCATCGAAGAGAGCGAGGACGGCGCCTCCTACGTCCTGCCTTATGCCGACCTCGTCACACGCCTGCGCACGCAGGAAGGCTTTGAGAATTTCGGGCACCGCCCCACCCACTTCACCCGCCGCGTGCTCTCGGTGCTGGGCGGCAAAGGCCACCATGCCGACCCGGAGAAGTTCCTCAAGGCCCTGCGCAACGGCCTGCGCATCCGCGAGATGAAGTCCGCGACCGAGTTCGTACGCGAATTCCTGCTCGATCCGGCCGGGCTCGATGTCGATGGCCTGCGCAAGTCGGTCGCCACCTGGCGCGGCCTGCTCAAGAAAATCGACGACCTCGAAATCCAGAAGAAACAGGTCACCGAGGCCATCGCGGCCTACCGGGAACTGGACGAGAAGGTCTCCGAGGACACCCGTATGCGCTGGATTGCCAGCAAGGCCGAGCGCGACCGCCTCGAAGAGCACCTGCGCGTCGTCACCGGCCAGCACGAGGCCAAGCTTGCCGAACAGGACCTCATCGACCGCCGCGTCGTGCGCACCCGTGAAACGGTGGGACGCCTGCGCGAGGAAATCCGCGACATCTCGCGCGCGCTCGACAACGACACCCGCGAACAGGCAATCCGCGAATTCCGCGATCTCAACCTGCCTATCGCCGAGCGCGCCTTCACCGAGGCGGACGGCCAGTACCAGGCCTACTTCGCCGCCATCGGCGCGGTCGCCGGGCTCGCCGACCGGATCGTGCGTACCTATGCGGGCGAGGAATACCGCCACGCCAGCGAAGCGCTCGAAGCGCTCAAGGCCCGCATCGCCGATGGCGCGGCGCTGTCGGCGCGCGACATCGACCAGATCGTCGCCCAGCTCCTGCCCCCGCTCGAACGCTACGTGACGAGCGCGCAGGACGCGCGCGAAGCGCACCTGGCCAGCCTTGCCAGCCTGCGCCAGCAGCTGCGCGAGAACCGCGAGCAACTCCAAGGCCTGGAGCGCGGCGGCGCACTGATCGAAGGGCCGACCGCGCGCCTCATCGACTACCTCGACGAAAACGGCATCACCGCCCGCCCCATCTGCGAACTTGTCGAAGTCATCGATGAGCGTTGGGTGGAGGCCGCCGAGACCCTGCTGGGCGCCGCACGCGACGCGCTGGTCGTCGATCCGGCTGACGCGCAACAGGCCATCGGTCTGCTGCGCAAACGCCGCCGCGACTTTCCCGGCACCCAGATCGTCAACACCACCAAGACGCGTGGCGACTGGAAGGAGCCCGACGCGACGAGCCTGGCCGCGATTATCGCCACCGATGACATCCACGCCCGCGCCTTCGTCAACCGCCGCCTCAACACTGTGCGCCGTGTCGAAACCGAACGTGAACTGCTCCAGTATGACCGCGCCGTCACCGAGGACTGCCTCTACTCCTCGGGCGGCTCGATCGAGAATCGCCGGCCCGCGCAGGTCCATCGCCTGGGCAAGGAAGCCAGCCGCAAGAACCTGCCGATGCTGGAAGAGCGCGTCGCCGAACAGGAACGTACGCTCGAGCAGACCAGCACGCAGGCCAACCGCCTCAAGGACCTCATCGCCGATATCCAGCGCTTCCTAGAGATTGCCGCAGGGCGCAGCCTGGCCGACCTCGAACGCGCGCGGCAGGATGCAGGGGAAGGCGTCGCCCAGATCCAGGACAACATCCGCACCCTCGAAGGCGAACGACCGGTCGAGATCCGCGAGCGCCTCGAGGCGCTCAAGGTTGACCTGGCCGCCTATGAGGAAGAACTGGAGGAAGACGAGCGCAACCAGCGCGTGACAGGCCACCACGTCGGCAGCGCCAGCGAAAAGCTGGCCGTCGCGCAGGAGGAATTCGCCAAGGCGGAGGCCTCGTTTGCGGAGCGCGACACGCTGGCCGAACTCGCCCGCGAAGATGCCCTGCGCGATTTCGCCTACCTCATGGAGGAGCACCGCAAGGTCGTTCCTGCCGTGCGCAACGCCGCGCAGGAACAGGCTGCGCGGGCCCGCGCCCGCGTCACCCAACTCCTTGGTCAGGCCCCGCAGAAGGCCTATGCCTACGCCCACGATGCGGGCATCGTCGAGCAGTTCGACAAGGAGGCTCCCCACGAGGTCCAGCTTGCCTGGCTGGAAAAGCAGCTCGGCGCGATCATCACCAATACGCTGGGCGAATACCGCGAACAGGCCGAAGAGGCCCGCGCCTCCATTGAGACCTCCTTGAAGACCGACATGCTGGTAAAACTGCATGACCGTCTCGAAGGCGCCAAGCGGCAGATCCGTAACATCAACCGCAGCCTGCAGATGCGCCCCTTCCACGGCGAACTCTACCGTTTCGAGGTGAAGCCCGACCGCTTCTTCGCTGAGATCGTCGAGATCGCCCGCCTCGTCCAGCTCAACAGCATCGATGTCAGCACCCTCTTCGACGAGGGCGCGAGCGAGATCGAGCCGAGCCTGATGAAGGGCGTCGAGCGCATCAAGCGCATGATCGACGAGGGCGAGAACGTCGAGCAGATCAGCGACTACCGCAATTACCTGCAGTTCGAGCTACTCACCACCACGCTCGACGGTGAGCGGGTCACCTCGGACTACGCCAAGCGTCAGGGCAGCGGCTCGGGCGGCGAGAAGCAGGTGCCCTTCTACATCGCCATGGCCTGCGCGATGGCCAACGTGTGCCATGGCGCCGAGGACAACCGCGACCGGCTGGGCTTTGGCATCATCCTCTTCGACGAGGCCTTCAACGCGCTCGACGGCGGCAACGTCAACAGCTGCCTGGCGCTGCTGCGCGAGTTTAATCTGCAGGTCCTGGCCTGCGCCCCGATCGAGAAGCTGGGTGTGTTCATGGAGCAGATGGACACCGTGCTCTCGATCCGCCGCGTGGGCACGACCACCATGCTCTACGCAGACTACCTGAAGGACGAAGGCCGCCGCAAGTTCCGCGAAGCCAACCCCGCGAATGAGCCCTTCGACCTGTTCAAGGAGCGTTTCGCGAAGGACGATGCCCTCCCGCAATCCTGAGCACCTGGGAGCGCCAGGCAGCTTCTGTCCGGCGCTCCCAGGTGCTCACCGCGTTAATGTTCCTTGCCGATTCGTAGGCGGCCGTACCTCCCGAATACTTCGGGACAGCGGTGAAATCCGGACCTTTCACAAGCTCCGCGCGCCCAGAGCGCGAACCCTTCCCCCAATATGTGTGCCCTTCCCGGACCCATCCACATGCCGTCTCGGCCCCTGGCTCCTTTATTATTGCAACTAATTATCAATCACGTTAGTGCGCCAGCTTATTGAGATCAATTTGCAAAAGGGCCTAGCATGAAACTCGTCCGGTCGCTCGCCATGTGCGGCGCTGCGCATTTCGCCATTCTCCAGCCGTCGCTTGCCATGGCCGAGGACGCCGCCGCGGACACCCCCGCGAACGAGGATAGCATCATCGTGACAGCTGGCGTCGCGGGCACGAAGACCGAGACTCCGCTGGTCGAGGTTCCCCAACCGCTGACCGTCATTCCTTCGGAGCGTTACGTCGAACAGGGCGCGATCAACATCAGTGACACGGTGAAGTACGCTGCAGGCGTGCTCGCCAATCCCTACGGGCGCGACACCCGCGTCGATGGCTTCACCATCCGCGGCCTCAACGCCCTCCAGTTCCGCGACGGCATGCGCGACATCTTCAGCTACTACGCGAGCATCACCTCCGACCCGTACAACTTCTCGCGCGTGGAAATCGTGCGCGGCCCCGCCTCGGTGCTGTTCGGACAAGGCTCGATCGGCGGTCTCGTCAACCTTGTCTCCAAGACGCCCGAGTTCCGCACGCAGGGTGAAGCCAGCCTCGTCTACGGCAGCTACGACCGCAAGGAGGCCATGGCCGACCTCAATCTGCAGCTGGCCGACAACCTCGCTATTCGCGGCGTAGGCCGCGTGCGCGATGCCGACACCTATGTCGACCACGTACCTGACGACCGGGTCATGTTCGCACCCTCGATCCGGTGGCAGCCGACGCCTGACACTGACATCGTCCTCCACGGTCTCTATCAGGAGGACGATACCGGCTCGACCTCGCAGTTCCTGCCGATCGCGGTCACCATGGGCGCGGATCAGGAAAGCACCGCCAACCGCCTCGATCCCTTCACCTTCATCGGCAAACCTGGGTGGGACCGCTACGACGGTCGTTCGCTCCAGGGCGGCGGCGCCCTCACCCACCGCTTCTCGGACACGGTGCAGCTGAGCCTGAAGGCGCGCTACATAGACAGCGACCTCACCTACTACTCGCGCTACGCCGACAGCTACACCAACCCCACCAATCCGTTTCTTCCCTACGGCAACGACGGGCACACGATCGGGGTTTCGATCGGTGCCAGCAAGGCGCGCATGAACGTCTTCTCGACGGACAACAACCTGCGCTTCGATTTCAGCACGGGTGCCAATATCGAGCACCAGCTCCTCGTCGGGGTCGACTACAGCTGGAACAAGGTCGGACGTATCGATGTCTATGAAAGCGAAATGATCGACCTATACGACATCGACTACGAGGCCATGCGCGAGGTCGAGGCCACCGGCTCCTTCTCCGACACCAGCCAGAAACAGCTGGGTATCTAT
Organism: Novosphingobium sp. BW1; assembly: GCF_008107685.1. Classification (GTDB taxonomy): domain Bacteria; phylum Pseudomonadota; class Alphaproteobacteria; order Sphingomonadales; family Sphingomonadaceae; genus Novosphingobium. The sequence continues at coordinate 2,265 of NZ_VIRF01000058.1, read as the reverse complement.
GTGCAGGACCAGATCCGCTTCTTCGACCGCGTCTCGGCCGTCATCGGCGCACGGCGTGACCGGGTAACCTCCTCAAACGGCAACACCGACCACGCGACGACCTTCCGCGCGGGCCTTATCGGTGAACTCGCGGGCGGTATCTCGCCTTTCTTCAGCTACACAGAGAGCTTCCTGCCGGTCGCAGGGCGCATCAACAATGCAGATGGCACCTACGGCGATCCCTACGCACCGCAGACCGGTCGCCAGTTCGAAGCCGGTCTCAAGTGGCAGCCCGTGCCCGGTACTCTCGTTACCGTCACCGCTTTCCATATCAAGGAGCGCAACCGCGTCCTTTACCTCGCCAACGGCGCAACCAGCCAGTCGGGCGAACTGACCACGAAGGGCGTCGAGTTCGAAGCCAGTCACACCCTGCCGGGAAATTTCGAACTCCTCGTAAATTACGGCTATAACGAACTGGATTCCGAGACAAATAGCAGCCTCAACTACATGCCCCGCCACACCGCGTCGGCGTGGTCGACAAAGACGTTCAAGGTCGATGACGAAGCCGCCCTGAAGCTGGGAGCCGGCGTCGTCTACACCGGGAAGAGCCGCTCCACGGGGCCCCTCGATCCCTATGGGCTCAACCCGGAAATCCCGGCTGGAACGCTCTACACCGTGGTGACGCCCTCGCGCACGACCGTCGACGCCATGGCCGAGATCGACTGGCGCAACTGGCGCTTTGCCCTCAACGCGACAAACCTGCTTAACAAGACGTTCTATGCCTCGTGCCTCGCGCGCGGCGACTGCTTCGTGGGCGCACCGCGCAATGTCATGGCAACAGTCGGCTACCGCTTCTGACAATGCCTCGGGAGGAAGAGGCGAAGGCACCCGCCTCTCCTCCCCACTCGCTTCACCATAACGACGGCCCCGGGGACGAAAGCTCCCATCAGTAAATCCAGTTAATCAAAGACGGTGATGAGCAAACCGCCCTCCGCACGCCAGGTCGCGTTGACAAGAGGAATTTCCAGCCCTGCGAAATTGATTCATATGTGGCCGCCTCCTTGGCAAGGGCTACCGAGACGAGCCGGAAGAGCTTTTTCTCGGAAAGCTTCCTGATCCAGTTCGCCATCGGCGTGGGCTTATCCTTGACATGGCGCATGACTGTGGTGGCCCCACCGGCTGGCAATCGGCGTAGGTATCGATCGCCCTGCTTGGAGATGCCGCCAAGTCTGGTTCTGCCGCCAGTCGAATGCTGCCGTGGTATCAGCCCCGGCCATGCTGCGAAGTCTTGTCGATCTTGGTCTGAACGACGACTGGCAGCACATGATCGACAGCGAGGCGCCCGATTACGGCGGTGGCGATGCGGGCCACTGACGCGTACCTGATCGCGATCCGGGACCGCCTCCAGCTACCTTCCCCGGCGACGCCTCGGGCGGTCGACTTGCCGTGCCTTCCCAAGGAAAGACAACATTCGCTCAGCGGCTGCGCGAACTCAAGGCAATGACCCCGTCTGGGACTTTCCTGACATTCTGGCGCAGCGTGTTAATTGTTTTTCCTTTCCCATCGAGCCGGCTCGCACCGCCTTGATCAACCGAAAACCGCCATACCTTCAATAAAGAAGCGGTATCCCGCCTAGTAGGCCAGCATAGAGGTGGCCTGGAGAATCTGCACACTGAGATAATTGGATTTTCTGCCTGAAGGCAGCCAGAAAGGCTGCGAGACAGGAGCAGAGAATGAGCAGACGACCCCGGCGCAACCACAGCCCGGCATTCAAGGCGAAGGTGGCGCTTGCCGCGATCAAGGGTGAGAAGACGCTGGCAGAGCTGGCGCACGACTATGATCTGCATCCCAACCAGATCACGACGTGGCGCACGCAGTTGCTCGAAGGGGCGGCGGGCGTGTTCGGCTCGGAGAAGGCATCTGACGAACCGGCCGTCGACGTGAAGACGCTTCACGCCAAGATCGGCGAGCTGACGTTGGCCAATGATTTTTTGGAAGGCACGCTCGGCAAGGCAGGTCTGTTGCCGAGCGCAAGGCGATGATCGACCGCTCGCATACCTTGCCCGTGAAGCGCCAAGCGAAGGAACTGGGGATCAGCCGGGGTAGTGTCTATTATCTGCCGCGGCCGGTTTCGTCCGAAGATCTTGCGATCATGCGTTGCATCGACGCGCTGCATCTGGAGTTTCCGTTCGCAGGCAGCCGGATGATGCGCGACTTTCTTCGTCAGGAGGGCATCACGATCGGCCGCTGCCATGTCGCGAGCCTGATGAAGAAGATGGCGATCGA
>NZ_VIRF01000042.1 GCF_008107685.1 Novosphingobium sp. BW1 | reverse complement strand
TTGAATGCCGGGCTGTGGTTGCGCCGGGGTCGTCTGCTCATTCTCTGCTCCTGTCTCGCAGCCCATCTGGCTGCTCTCAGGCAGAAAATCCAATTATCTCAGTGTGCAGATTCTCCAGGCCACCTCTTTGAAACCTGATCGCGCGTTTGGCCATTCGCGAAGATACTGGACGGATACTCGAAAACATCAGGGCAAACTCGGCTTGTGCGGCGACCAATCTCGCACATACGAGGCTCGTAGCCTAATGATGGCTATTTGGTCCCCATTTCGGAAAATATCGGTATTTTGTGAAGTGCTCCTTTGCGATTCATCGGCTGATTATACGCGCTCGGATGCCGCTCGCCTCTCGGCAATCCACTGGGAAAGAACGCAAAATCCGTCAGGTTACGATGGGCGGTTTAACTGGTTACGGGCACGCAGTCAGAAAGCCGGTTGACCGGGCACACCGTACCCCGCGAATTCGGGACTTATCCATCTAATATGATTGAGAAATTGCGGTTTGGGCGAAAGTCACCCGTCTGCGAGTTGAGCGGGTTTGCACTGAACCGCAGGCAACTCACTCGCCAACAACCCGCTGTAATAAAACTGTATTTTACCGAACTCTCGCGGGTCGCAGAAGAGTTGCGGATTTTGGCGCAATAGGTCAGCGCTTCGCCGTTTTAATCGGCACCACATCAGCACCCTCTCGAAGCTTATCGAGGTAGTCGCTCCACCATTGCGCCATCTTCACGCGCTCCTTCCAATGCGCACCGCGATGGTAGGCGGCGCGGACCTTGTCGCTATCGCCGTGGGCTAGGGCGCGCTCGATGGCGTCGGGATTCCACTTGCCACTTTCGTTCAGCAAGGTGGAGGCCATCGCGCGGAAGCCGTGGGCAGTCATTTCGGTGGTAGTGTAGCCGAGGCGGCGCAGGCCAGCGTTGATCGTGTTGTCGCTCATTGGACGCCTGCGGGTGCGGACGGACGGGAATACATAGCCAGTGGGACCGGTCAGTTTTTGCGCCTCGCTGAGGATCGCAATGGCTTGGCGCGAGAGCGGGACGAGGTGATCCTTGCGCATCTTGGTTTTGCTCGCCGGGATCGTCCACAGCGCGCCATCAAAGTCGAATTCGCTAAATTCCGCATGGCGAAGCTCACCCGGCCTGACGAACACATGGGCCGCGAGCTGCATTGCCAGCTTGGTGATCGGTTGGCCTTCGTAGCCATCGATTGCTCGAAGCAACTCCCCAGCCCCGTCAGGATCAAGGACCGCGCCGTAATGCGTCACGGTAGGGTTCATCAGCGCGCCCCTCAAATCGCGTGTGGGATCGGATTTGAGGCGCGCTGTGGCGACCGCATAGCGGAAGACCGATCCTGCCAGTTGCAGAGTCCGTTTGGCGCTCTCCAGCTTGCCCTTGCTCTCGATCCGGCGAACGGCGGTCAGGATGTCGGCAGGCTCGATGTCTGCAATCGGCAGATTGCCAATCGAGCTGTTAAGTACCGAGAGCAGGTATTCGCAGCGCTTCGCCGTGGCTGGTGCCCATGGCCGCGAACCATCATTCCGGCGCTTCTCGCAGAACTCGGCAGCCAAGGCAGCAAAAGTATTTTCGGCATCCAGCCTTGCACGCGCCTTCTCACGCTGTTTTTCGCGTGACGGGTCCTTGCCCTGCGCCATCTGCTCTCGCGCCGCATCGCGCCTTCTCCGAGCCTCAGCCAGCCCAACTTCCGGGTAGGTTCCGAGGCCCAACTTCTTCTCGCGACCATCGACACGGTACTTCATTCGCCACAGTTTTCCGCCGCTTGGCTGCACCAGAAGGAAGAGGCCTGACGAGTCGCCCATTTTATAGGGTTTCGGACCGGCCTTTGCCTTGCGAATTGAAACGTCTGTTAGCGCCATGATTTCAGTCCCTTACCCGGTATGTAGCCCCCAGAATGGGGCCACTCGAATTGGCGGAAACCCGTTAGGCCCCCAAAGTGGCCCCCAAACTAGCGGGATTTGGCGAGACTAACCGGGCAAATGCAGGACAGTCGAACGCCATAAACCCTAAGATTTCCAAGGGTTTTATAGCGTTTCCGGGATGTTTTGGGAAGGCGGCGCTGGAGCGGGTGAAGGGAATCGAACCCTCGTCGTCAGCTTGGGAAGCTGCTGCTCTACCATTGAGCTACACCCGCGAAGGCAAGTCCGATTGCACCGGTTTGGTCGTTTGGTCAATGGGGTTTTACGGTCCGCGAGGGCTGTGGGGGATCGGGGCGTCATCGAGGCTTGCGTATTCCTGCGGGGGGAAGGCTTCAGGGCTTTGTTCGAGGGCGCATGGTACCCGCGACGGGGCCACGGCAGGGCGTGGCGGGAAGACGGACATCGCGATGGTACTGCTGGGCAGTCTCAAGATTCGGACGGTCACTCTGGTGACGACGCTGCTTATCGGTGCGCTGGCGCTGGTGAGCGGGGCGATGGCGCTGCGCTTCATCGATGGGCTGGGCGAGAGCCTGTCCTATTCCTCGGACAACACCGTCCCCAGCCTGTCGGTCCTGAGCGAAGTCGCGCAGCACCAGGCGCAGGCACGCATCCTTATCTCGCAGCACATCCTGGCCGACACGCGCAGTGAGACGCGGCGTATCGACGAGGAGCTTGCGACGACGCTCAAGGAGACCGATGCGCGGATCTCCAGTTACAAGAAGCTGGTGTCCGATGCCGAGGAAGAGAAGCTCTTCAACCAGTTCACGGCAACCTGGGGCGAATGGAAGAACGAAGTGAAGGCGGTGCGTTCGGCCTCGATGGGCCTGCGCACCGAAGAAGCGACCGGGATCTACAACCGTGACCTGAAGCCGCTGGGCTACCGTCTCGATTCGCTGGTGAAGGAGGAGTTCGCCTACAACGTCGAGATCGGCAACGCTGCTGGCGAAGAGGGCAAGGCGACGGTTGCGAGCTCCTTCAACTGGATCGTCGGGCTGCTGGTCCTGATCGGCGCGGCCTGCGCCCTCGTCCTGCTGGTGATGACCAACCGGGTGGTGCGCCCGCTCGCCGGGCTCACGCGTGCGATGGAGGATATGGCGCGCGGCGACCTCGAGCGTGCGGTGCCCGGGCGCGAGGGACGCGACGAGATCGGCGCGATCGCCCGTGCGCTGGAGGCCATCAAGGAGGCCGTTGCCGAGCGCGCCCGGAAGCGGGCGGAAGAGGCGGCCGCGTCTCAGCGTGTCGTCGTCGAGGAACTGGCAGGAGGGCTCGAAGCGCTGAAGGGCGGCAAGCTCGATTGCGCCATCACCACGCGCTTCCCGCAAGCTTACGAGCGCCTTCGCGTCGACTTCAACGAGACCGTGACGAGCCTTGCCAGTGTGCTGAGCGACGTGGCGGGCGCGGCAGACAACGTCAACAATGGCGCAGGGGAGATCGCCAGCGCCGCCGACGACCTGGCCGGACGCACCACGGCCCAAGCGGCCGCGCTCGAGCAGTCGGCCGCAGCGGTACGTGAGCTGCGCGAGTCGGTCTCCGACACCGCCCGCGTGGCGCAGGACGCGCGCGACAACGCGCAGGCGACCGAGCGCGAAGCCGAGGATGGCAGCCAGATCATGGTCCGCGCGACCACCGCGATGGAGGCCATTTCCAAGTCGAGCCAGCGCATGGCCGAGATCGTCACCCTGATCGACGGCATCGCCTTCCAGACCAATTTGCTCGCGCTCAACGCCGGGGTAGAGGCCGCACGGGCGGGCGAGGCGGGCAAGGGCTTTGCGGTCGTCGCGACCGAAGTGCGCGCGCTGGCCGAACGCTCGGCCGAGGCCGCGCGCGAGATCAGCGGGATTATTCAGACCAGCGGGGGTGAGGTGCACAACGGCGTCGAGATGCTGGGCCAGACCCGCGAGGCGCTGAGCAAGATCGTGGCGCGCACCGGGGAACTGGCGAACATGATCGGGCGGATCGCGGAAACGGCGAACGAACAGGCCAACGCCATCGGTCAGGTCGACCAGGTCGTGGGCCAGATGGATACCACGACCCAGCAGAACGCGGCGCTGGTCGAGGAATCGACGGCCGCCTCGCGCGGCCTGGCGCAGGAAGCCCAGCGCATGGGCCAGCTCGTCGGACGCTTCGATCTTGGCGCCCATGCGCGTGGCAGCATGGGAGGGGCGAATGTTCAGCGTCTGCCCGTGCGCAGCCCGGCGCGCGCACCGTCCCCGGCGCCTGCCCCCATGACGCAGGGCAACCTGGCTGTGCAAGACGATTGGGCCGAGTTCTGAGACTTCAGGCTGCCTCGTCGCGGGAGGTGGCCGCCCTTTTTTCGCGCAACGTGCGCTCGATCTCGATCAGGCGCTGCTTACGCCACAGGCCGCCTGCATAGCCGGTGAGCGAGCCGTCCGCGCCGATCACGCGGTGGCACGGGATCATCAGCGCGATCTGGTTCGCGCCATTGGCCCGCGCGACCGCGCGCACAGCGCTGGGGCGCCCGATCTGGTGGGCAAGCTCGCCATAGCTGCGGGTTTCGCCGGGGGGAATCGTGCGCAGCGCCTCCCAGACCTGTCTGGTGAAAGGCGTTCCGGCCATGGCGATAGGCGTCTCGAAGGCCCCTGACTCCGCCGCGAAGTAGACAGACAGTTCATGGCTGGCCTGCTCAATTGGGGCGAGCGCGCCGATGCCGATCCGGGCGTTGGTTCCGGCCTGGAGTTTCCTCAGTTCGGCGGCCAGGCCCTTGCGGTCGACGAATTCGAGCAGGTGCAGGTGGCGGGCTGAGGAGACTGCGATCATGTCGCCCAGCGGGGTCGGTATCCAGCTGGCGCGTAGAAGCCCCTCGCTGTGGACGAGCTCGCCCGGTGGGCAGCCCAAGAGGCGCGCGAAGGCAGCGCGAAAGGCGCTGGGGGATTCAAAGCGTGCCTCCAGCTGCGCGTCGATCACGTTGCCGCCCTCGGCGAGTGTGGTGAAGCCTTCGCGCACGCGGCGCTGGCGGGCCATCTCCAGGAAGGTCATGCCGAAATGGCGCTTGAAGGCGCGGCGCACGGTCGAGGCGTCGAGCCCCATTGCCGCGATGTCGCCCTCGCTCCAGCGGCGCGCGGGCTCGTGGTCGAGCGCGGCCAGCAGCGTCTCGATCACCGGTTCGGCGTTGGCGGCCGCTTCCAGTGGGTGGCAGCGCTTGCAGGGCCGGAAACCGGCCTCAATGCACTCCCTGATGGTGGGCCGGAAGGTGCAGTTCTCGGGCCTGGGCTTGCGCGCTGGACAGGTCAGGCGGCAGAACACTCCCGTGGTCGCAACGCAGACATAGGCCTGCCCGTCGAAGCGCGCATCGCGGACGAGCAGGGCGGCGTAAAGCGCCGCGTCATCGGGAAGATCGAACAGCATGGGCTCCTTGTACCACTTTGGCTGCAGCCGAGGCGTCGGATTTCGGGCGTATATTCTTTGAAGGTGGGAAGATGTTGGAAGAAGAGGATTTCCGAGCGCCATTGCCCCTTGCCCCCAAAACGGTCGACATCACCTTTGGCCAGCCACGCGGCGCGAGTCAGGCAAGGTCGACGGTATGGGGAGCCCGAGGGCGATGGCCCTCGGATTCTCTCCTGTGTCTTTATCTATGACTTCGCTTCGGCGATCAGCTTGAGAGCCCCGGCGCTCGTCCAGTCGTTGCCGCCGGTCCAGCGCCACACTTCCTTGCCGCTTGCATCGAACAGGATCGTGACGGGCAGGTTGCCGCCATACTGGAAGGAGAGGTCGGCTTCTTCGTCGATCCAGGGCTCGACATTGTCGAGTTTGCGGCGGCGCAGGATCTCGACGACCTTGCCCGGCAGGCCCGCGTCCTGCGAAATGGGAAGGACGGTCAAGCCCAGATCGTCCTCGCGCCCGATCAGGGTGTTGAGCGTGGGCAGTTCCTCGACGCACGGCGCGCACCAGGTTGCCCACAGGTTCACCAGCACCGGCTTGCCCTTTAGAGAGGTCAGATCGAGGCTTTCGCCGCTGGGATCGCTGAGCGAGATCACGGGCATCGGCTCGCCCTTGTGCGAACGGTCGAGCTTGCCTTGGGCACTGGGCAGGGTGGGCGCCTCTGCACCCCCGCCTGCCGGAGTCTGCGAAGCTGTCGGTTGCGCGTCGGGTGCGCTTTGCCTATCGCAGCCCGCGAGCAGCAGGGCACAGGACCCGGCACACGAATACAGGACGAGCGACTTGAGCGATTTGGACAATGGCACGGGCGGGGGCTCCAACCAGATGTGGGGCGGACGGTTCGCAGAGGGACCGTCGGCGATCATGCGCGAGATAAACGCGTCGATTCCCTTCGACAAGGCACTGTGGCGTCAGGACATCGCGGCAAGCAAGGCGCACGTCGCGATGCTGGGCACGCAGGGCATCATCACTGCGGACGATGCCAAGACCATCACCGAGGGCCTCGACAAGGTCGCTGCCGAGTACGAAGCGAACGGCGTTCCCGAGAACTGGGACCTCGAAGACATCCACATGACTACCGAATCGCGGCTTGCCGAGCTGATCGGCCCGGTCGCGGGGCGCCTCCACACGGCGCGCAGCCGCAACGACCAGGTCGCGACCGACTTCAAGCTCTGGGTGCGCGAGGCGATTGACGAGGTCGACGCAGGGCTCGAGGCGCTGCAGAAGGCGCTGGTTGCGCAGGCCGATGCCCACGCGGCCTCGATCATGCCCGGCTTCACCCACCTCCAGACCGCGCAGCCCGTGACGCTGGGCCATCACTTGATGGCCTACTACGAAATGATCGCGCGCGACCGTTCGCGCCTGGCCGACAACCGCAAGCGCATGAACCGCTCGCCGCTTGGAAGTGCGGCGCTCGCCGGTACCGGCTTTCCCATCGACCGCGAGATGACCGCGAAGGCGCTGGGCTTTGACGGGCCGACCGCGAACAGCCTCGACACCGTCTCGGACCGCGACTTCGCGCTCGATTACCTGATGGCCGCAGCGCAGTGCTCGCTGCATCTCTCGCGCCTGGCCGAAGAGTTCATCATCTGGGCGAGCCAGCCTTTCGGCTTCGTGCGCATGGCCGATTCGCTTTCGACCGGCAGTTCGATCATGCCGCAGAAAAAGAACCCGGACGCCGCCGAGCTGGTCCGCGGCCACGCGGGCCGTATCGCGGGCTGCCTCACCGGCTTGATGATGACCATGAAGGGCCTGCCGCTCGCCTATTCCAAGGACATGCAGGACGACAAGCCGCCTGTCTTCGAGGCGCACGGCCTGCTGGCCCTCTCGATCGCGGCGATGACCGGCATGGTCGCCGACAGCGATTTCAAAACCGAACGCATGCGCCAGGCCGCCGAGATGGGCTTTGCCACCGCGACCGACCTTGCCGACTGGCTGGTGCGCGAGGGCGACATTCCCTTCCGCGAAGCGCATCACATCACGGGCGCGGCGGTGAAGCTGGCCGAAGGGCGCGGTGTCGCGCTCGACCAGCTGCCGCTTGAAGACCTGAAAGAGATCGACAGCCGCATCGACGAGCGCGTATTCAAGGCGCTCTCGGTCGAGGCATCGGTCGCCGCGCGCATGTCGCACGGGGGGACCGCGCCCGACCAGGTGCGCGCGCGCGTGGCCGAGGCCCGCGCCGCGCTCGGTATGGCCTGAGGGCAGGCGAGGAGGCACGGGAATGCGCACGGTAGCGGCTCTTCTGGTCCTGACAGCGCTGGCGGCCTGCGGGCAGCGCGCGGATCTTGCGGTCAAGGAAGGCGCGAGCCTGCCGTCTGCACCCTACGGGCGGGCGCAGAAACACGCGCCGCGCGAATTGCTCGAGAACCCGACGATCGCGATTCCCAAACGCAGCGTCGAGCTGCGCACGCGCTCGGAGGAACGCGAGGACGATCCCTTCGATCTCCCCCCGCCCGAGCGCGCGGTCGATCCGCAGTAACTGGCCGCCGTAACCACGCCTCCCTCATGACGTGGCTCGCCCCGGTGGCGGGCCCACACCGAATTCTCCGACAGGAACACCATGGACCATTTTCAGCTGATCGACGGCCAGCTCTGCGCTGAGCAGGTGCCGCTCGCCGACATCGCCCGCAACGTCGGCACTCCCGTTTACGTCTACTCGCGCGCTACCTTCGAGCGCCACGCCCGCGTCTTTCGCGAGGCGCTCTCGGGCCTGCCGAGCGTCCATATTGCCTTTGCGGTGAAGTCGAACCCAAACCTTGCCGTGCTGCGCCTGCTGTCCAAGGAAGGCTATGGCGCAGACGTGGTCTCGGAAGGCGAGATGAACCGCGCGCTGGCCGCCGGAATGCCCGCCGAGGACATCGTCTTTTCGGGCGTTGGCAAGTCGAAGCGCGAGCTGACCGCCGCGGTGAAGGCAGGGATCGGCCAGTTCAACCTCGAGAGCGAGGAAGAGGGCGTCGAACTGGCGGCCATTGCCTCTGAACTAGGCGCCACGGCGACCTGCGCGCTGCGCGTCAACCCGGACGTCGATGCGCGCACCCACGAGAAGATCTCGACTGGCAAGGCCGAAAACAAGTTCGGCGTCTCCTATGACCGGGCCGCCGGGATCTATGCGCGCCTCTCCGCGCTGGACGGCCTCAACATGCGCGGGCTCGCCGTCCATATCGGCAGCCAGATCAGCGACCTTGAGCCCTCGCGCCAGGCCTTCGTGAAGATGGGCGCGCTGATGGAGGGCCTGCGCGCGCAGGGCCTCTCGGTCACCCACATGGATCTGGGCGGTGGGCTCGGCGTTCCCTACAAGGGCAACGAGAGCCTGCCTACGCCCGCCGATTACGGCACGATGGTGGTCGAGGTGACCAAGGGCTGGGACGTGACCGTCATGTTCGAACCGGGCCGCGTGATCTCGGGCAATGCGGGCGTGCTCGTCTCCGAGGTGATCCGAGTCAAGGAGGGGACCTCCTCGCCCTGGATCGTCGTCGATGCGGCGATGAACGACCTTGCACGTCCGGCGATGTACGATGCCTGGCACGACTTCGCCGCGGTCAAGCCAACTGGCGCGACTTTCACGGCCAATGTCGTGGGCCCGATCTGCGAGAGCTCGGACACCTTTGCCAAGAACCGCGAGGTCGATGTCGTGAAGGCGGGCGATCTCGTCGTCTTCCGCACGGCAGGTGCCTATGGCGCGACGATGGCCAACACCTACAACAGCCGCGCGCTGGTGCCCGAAGTCATGGTCGATGGCGATGCCTGGGCACTGGTTGCAGGCCGGATCGAGCCCGAGACGATCCTCGCCGCCGAGAGCGTGCCGGACTTCCTGGCCTGATTGAGCCCCGCGCGCAGGCTTGGTAAGGAGCGGCGATGATCGACAATCTGCCGCTTTTTCATGCCGTCCGGGACCGGCCCGTCCTTGTCCTCGGGCGCGGCGAGGCCGCTCTTGCCAAGCGGCGCCTTGTCGAGCGGGCGGGCGGCCTTGTGATCGACAATTTTCGCGAGGGGCTGCTGCGCGGCGCGCGGCTCGCCTTCATCGCGCACGAAGAGGAGGAACTGGCCAAACGCGATGCGCGCCGCGCGCGCGGCGCGGGGCTGCTCGTCAACGTCACGGACCGGCCCTCGCTCTGCGATTTCACCGTGCCCTCGATTCTCGACCGCACGCCGGTTCTCGTAGCCTTCGGGACCGGCGGGGCCTCGGCGGGGCTGGCCAAGCACTTGCGCCTGCGCCTTGAAACGCTGCTTCCGCAGTCGCTCGGCAGACTGGCGGCGGCTTTGCGCGATGCGCGCGGGGGCTTGCGCAGCCGCTGGCCCGCTGCGGCCGACCGGCGCCGTGCGATCGATGCCGCGCTCACCGCAGGAGGTCCGCTCGACCCCTTGCGTGAGGACAGCGCGGACAAGGTTGCCGACTGGCTATCGGGCACGGTTCAGGAACAGGCGCACGGCCTGTTTGAAATCACGCTGACCAGCCTCGACCCCGATGACCTGACCCTGCGCCATGCCCGCCTCATCGGTGAGGCCGACACACTGGCCTGCGAGCCGGGTATTCCGGAGAGCCTGCTGGTGCGCGCACGTGCGGACGCGGTGCGCCAAGAGATCGAGAACGGCGCTGCAGTCGAGGCCGATGAGGGGCTGATCGTGGTCATGCGGGCGCCAAAGATCTAAAGAAGGTTGTACTTCAAGGGGCCATCGCCCCTTGCCCCCGGGAATTGGCGACCTCACCTTTCTCGGCCAGGGTGGCGCGTGGGAGGTGAGCGCGACCGTTCGGGGCCCCAAGGGCGATGGCCCTCGGATAAATACGCTTTTTTCTACTCGCGCACCCGTGGCGCGCCGAATTGCCGGTTCGAGGCCAGTTCCTTCGTGTTGTAGGGGCTCTCGTTCCAGACGTTGCCCGGCGGGTCGTAGCGGCACACGAGGTATTCGTGGTGGGCGCTGTGCGCGAGAGCGCAGCCTACCGCGCTCGTGCGCGCCCAGATCATCTGCGTGTAGTGGCCCACGCGCGGGAAGTTGGCCTGCCAGGAGACCCGGGCGTGCAGTGCGGTTTTCTCCCGGGCCCAGCCCGAAACCATGTCCGCGACCCGGTAGGCCCCGCGTGTGCCCATCCACAGGTTCTCGCCTGTGTCCCGGTTGGAGGCGTCGTGGCTAAACGTGCCCGAGGCCGCGAGCTTGCGTGCCCAGGTCTGCGCGTCGCGGGCCAGGGTGGGGCTCCAGCGCAGCGGTGCGGCGCCGACCGCGGCGCGCTCCTGGTTGTGGATGGCAAGAACGGTATCCGCCAAGTCAGCCCTGTCTGCCGCGCTGCCGATGGCGGCCGCACCGCCACTGCCTGTTGCCGCCACGGCTGCGGCGGCGAGTATGCCCAGACCCATCTTGCAACCCCGTGTTCGTGACACTGATGCCTAGAGGCGCGTTCCTGACTGTTTCTGGAACGAAGAGCAGATGTGGGCTGAAAGTGTTAAGATCCGATGCGCGCAGTGCGGGCATCGGCGCCTATGACTGGCTCAGAACATGCCCCCGGCAAGCCCGTCGATGGCGCCCTGCAGGATGACGGCGGCCGCCGCGCTATCGATGCGCTCCTTGCGCTTGGCGCGGCTCATGTCCTGGTCAAGCAGGCCACGTTCGGCGCCCATGGTGGACCAGCGCTCGTCCCACAGCAGGATGGGAAGGCCCAACACCGCCAGGTTGCGCGCGTAGGCGCGGCTGGACTGCGAGCGCGGACCTTCCGAGCCGTCCATGTTGAGCGGCAGGCCGATGACAATGCCGGTGATCGCACGCTCCGCCACAAGGGCGGCGAGCGCGGCCTTGTCGGCGCCGAACTTACCGCGCTTCAGGGTCTTTCCAGGTGAGGCGAAGCGCCAGCCGGCATCGCAGAAGGCGGTGCCGATGGTCTGGGTGCCGAGATCGAGGGCCAGAAGCGCGCCCGCATCGGGCAGGGCGTTGCGAAAGTCGAGCGCGCTGGTGGTGACGGTGCTCATCAGCGGACGGCCTTCACCTTTGGGGCGCTCTCCTCGGGCGCTTCGTCCTGCGCGGCGAGCCAGGCGGTCAGGCGCTTGCGGGCATCGGCGCGCAGGTTCTCCCAGAACAGCAGGATGTCGTAGACGTGGTAGTTATTGCCCGGAAGCACGTAGTCGCCCAGCTCCAGCTTGGGCGGCGGGCCGATGTGCAGGAAGTTGTCGAGCTCGCAGGTGGCGGGCACGACCTGCGGGGCCAGCGTGCCGGTCTTCTCGGCGAAGTCGGGCACCAGCGTGCCGGTGTTGGCGCGCGCGTCCGCCGTGCCGTCCTGCGCGCCGATCAGCGGGTTGGTGCACAGGAACAGGCTGCCATCGAGCTTCTGCCCGTCGAGTCCGGTCTGGCGCAGGTAGCCCGCCGTGAGTGCGGAGGTGTCGGCCGGGTCGGCGACCGAGAGCCAGGAGAGCACGCAGCCTGCCTGGTTGTCGCTGGTGCACTGGGGCAGGCCCATTTTGGGCAGGTCGTGGTCGAGCGAGACGGGCCAGCCGGGCAGGTAGGCTGCGGCCACGCGCGCGGCGATGGGCGTGCCCGCCACGTGGTCGCGCAGCAGGCGGCGCAGCAGGAGCGCGCCCTGGCTGTGGCCGACAAGGAGGATGGGGCCATCCGGGTTCTCGCGCAGGAACACGGCAAAGGCGCTTTCGAGGTCACCGTAGGCGAGGTTCAGTGCATCCTGCGCCTCGGTACGGGCGGTGAAAAAGGCGCCGATCGTGGCCTGACGGTAGCGCGGGGCCCAGACATCGCCGGCGGCGGTAAAGGCGCTGGCCATGGTCTGCGTGAAGAGGGCGGCGCGCGCGTTCGCATCCTCGTCGTCGAGCGGCGCGTTCCAGTGCGCCTTCTCCATGTAGCTGGTGGGATGCACGAAGAAGATGGCCGCGCGGGCCGAGCCCACAGGTGCCGTGCTAGCCCCTTCGGGCAGCCACTGCGAGGGATCGTTCTGAAGGCCCGGGCGGGCAATCCACATCGCGGGCGCGTCCCAGTCGCCTTCAGGCTTGGCGGGCCGGGTCTCGAACTCGCCCGAGGGGACGAAGGTGAGCTCGGTCAGCTCGTCCGACCAGAAGGTGAGGGCGAGGCGTGCGGCCACGAAGAGCACGAGGCACACGGCGACGACATAAAGGAACTTGCGGGCCATGGCCTCTCCTTGCCGGTTCGGCCGGATCGGTCAAGCTTCGCGGGGCAGGAAACGGGCGTTGCGGGGCCTCAGGAGTGTACCGCGCCTGCGGGATCGGTGTCGGCCTCGGAAGGGGCCTGCGTGCCGGGGGGCAGTACGCGGTTGCGGGCGGCTTCGCGCTCCAGCCAGATCTTAAGCATGGCCACCAGCGGGTCGGCAAGGGCCAGGCCCAGAATGCCGAACAGGACGCCCAGGATCAGCTGCGCGGCGAGCACCAGCGCGGGTGGCAGGTCGACCGTCTTGCGCGCGATCATGGGCACGATCACGTAGCCATCGATGAGATGGACGATGAGGTACACGAACATCGTGTAGAGACCCATCTCCATGCCGCCGGAAAAGCCGACGAGGATCATGATCGCCCCCGAGATCGGTGCGCCAATGTTGGGGAGGAAGGCAAGAAGCGCGGTGATGATGCCCAGGAGCGCGGCCATCGGCACACCGTAGGCCTCCAGCATGGCCCAGGTGAACAGGCCTTCCACGCTCATGCCGATGACGCGGCCGAACAGAAGGC
Organism: Novosphingobium sp. BW1; assembly: GCF_008107685.1. Classification (GTDB taxonomy): domain Bacteria; phylum Pseudomonadota; class Alphaproteobacteria; order Sphingomonadales; family Sphingomonadaceae; genus Novosphingobium. The sequence continues at coordinate 28,151 of NZ_VIRF01000042.1, read as the reverse complement.
GGCGCAGCGCTGCGCCCATCGCGCGCGCGGTGCCCTCGAAATGGTCGCGCCGGTCGACCGGCAAGAACCAGCCCACACCGCGGCGGTAGAGGCGCGGCTCCAGCACAAAGTAGATGCCCAGGACCAGGATCAGGAACAGCGTGGTGACCGCGCCGATGAGGCCGCCCACCACCGCGGTGACCTGGCTCATCCCGCCCATCGCCTCGCGCGCCATGGAGCGCAGGTCCACCGCCGTGACATGGAGCCCGTGGCCGCGCAGCCATTCCAACGCAAGGTAGTATTGCCCTTCGATCGTGGCAGGGAGTTCGGCGGCCTGGACCGCGATCTGGCTGCCCGCAAAGCGCGCGATCCAAACTACGGTCAGCAGGGCGAGGGCCAGCACGATGGCCACGCACCAGGTGCGTCCCAGGGGCACCACCCGGCCGATCAGGCGCGCGCCGCCATCGAGCAGTGCACCGAACACGATGCCCCCGAAGATGACCAGCAGCGATTGCGAAAGGAAGATTGCCAGCGCGAAAAGCAGCAACACGCCGATCCACACGAAGGCCTTGCGCGCCTCGGTGCGGATCAGGGGGTCGGCGATATCGGTGGGGCCCACCCGGCGCACGCGCGAACGCGTATCGGGGGCGGAGGAGGGCGCCGCAGATTCCTCGGCGCCCTGGGTAGTCTGCGGGGGCTCCCCCGCAGACGGGCTCACTGCGCGGCCTTGCTCGCGTCGAGGGCGGGGCGCAGGCTGGTCAGGGCGCGCCCGGGGCGCAGCGCGCTCCACCAGGTCAGCGGGTTCCAGGTCTGGGTGCCATCGAGCGAGAAGGTGATGAACTCCGCGCGTCCGCCAATGTCGGAGAGCGGCACCGGGCCGTTGAGGCCGCCACCCGGCACCCCGGCCCAGTCGTCGAACGGGGCACGGCTGTCGGACGAGCGATCACGGTCGTCGCCCATCAGGAAGACGTGGCCTTCGGGCACAAGGGTCTCCGGGTAGTTGTCGAGGCGCTGGTTCATGTAATCGATGACGTTGTAACTCGCGCCGTTGGGCAAGGTTTCCCGGTAGGTCGGCATTTCGTAGACCTCGCGGCCCGAGGGCAGGCGGGTGCGGAAGGCTTCGAAGCCGTCGTAGCAGTGGCCCACCTCCTGCCCGTCGCACTGGAGCGCGGGATCGGCGTTAAGCTGTGTTGCGGGCACGACCTCACGGGGGATGAAGCGGCCGTTCAGGCGAATGCGTCCGTCGATCACCGCGATCCGGTCGCCGGGGCGGGCGACGACGCGCTTGATGAGGTCTTCCTTGCGGTTGCCGGGCACGACGATGACGATGTCGCCGTATTCGGGCGTGGAGCCCAGGATGCGCCAGTCGCTGCGCGGCAGGGCGTGGAAGCTGATCGAGGACCAGTTCCAGCCATAGGCGTACTTGGAGACGACCAGCCGGTCACCTACCAGGAGGCCCGGCATCATCGAGATCGAGGGAATGTAGAAGGGCTTGGCTACGAATGAGTGGAACGCCAGCACCCCAAGCAGCATCAGCGCAAGGCCGCGCACCTCGTGCAGCCAATTGACCTTTTCCTTCCCCTTGGCGGATGTGGGGGTGTCGGAAGAGGGGGCGGACGGTTCGCGCATGGTCTGGGACAAGAAACTCTACTCGGCAGCGGCGGATGAGGCGAGCGGGCGCGCCTCGATGACGACGAAAGCCTGCGCCCATGGGTGATCGTCGGTGAGCGTGAGGTGAACCACGGCTTCGTGGCCCGCAGGGGTCATCGCGTCCAAACGCTCCTTCGCGCCGCCCGACAGGGCCAGCGTGGGCGCGCCGGAAGGGGCGTTGACGACGCCGATGTCCTTCATGAACACGCCCTGCTTGAAGCCGGTCCCGACCGCCTTGGAATAGGCTTCCTTGGCCGCGAAACGCTTGGCCAGCGTGCCCGCGACGGTGTGCGGGCGCCGGGCGGCCTTGGCGCGCTCCTTCTCGGTGAAAACGCGGTGGAGGAAGCGGTCCCCATACCGTTCGAGCGAATGGGCGATCCGCTCGATATTGCACAGGTCCGAACCCAGGCCGATGATCACTTGCGCCTTCTCCTGTTGCGCCAGTCTGCACGAATGCGCTCGGCCGCGGTCAGCGCCGGGCCCGAGAGCACGAAGACGGCAAAGCCCCAGCCGATGAGCCCCAGCCCCGAAAAGATCGGGTGCGGCTCGAAGGGACGGCCCGCGCGGTAGTCGCTCCACAGGGTCAGCGCCGTCATGATGCAGGCGACTATGGGGACGAAACCCAGGCAGACAAGGCGGATGCGGCGTTTGAGGCGCGTAAAATCCGCACCTGCGCGTTTCACCGGACCTCGTCCATCAGCACGCGCATCTTCGCGATGCTGGCTTCGAGCCCTGTGAAGATGGCCTCGCCGATGAGGTAATGGCCAATGTTGAGCTCTGCGATCTGGGGGATGGCCGCGATCGGCTGGACGTTCTCGTAAGTAAGGCCGTGTCCGGCGTGGGGCTCGATCCCGTTCTTGGCGGCGAGCGCGGCCATGTCGGCGATGCGCCTGAGCTCTATCGCCACGTGCGGGCCGGTGGCGTGGGCGTATTCGCCGGTGTGCAGTTCGACGACCGGCGCGCCGAGCTTCATCGCGGCCTCGATCTGGTGCGGTTCGGGGCCGATGAAGAGACTGACGCGCACGCCCGCCTCGGTCAGCTTGCCGACGATGGGGGCGAGCTGGTTGTGCAGGCCGGCAGCATCGAGCCCGCCCTCGGTGGTGCGCTCCTCGCGCCGCTCGGGTACGATGCAGGCGGCGTGCGGGCGGTGCTTGAGCGCAATCTCGAGCATCTCCTCGGTCGCGGCCATCTCGAGGTTGACGGGCAGGCCGGTCGCGTCCTGCACGCGCTGGATGTCGCCGTCGACGATGTGGCGGCGATCTTCGCGCAGATGTACGGTGATGCCGTCCCCGCCTGCCTGCGCCACGATTCGGGCCGCACGGGCCGGGTCGGGATGGAGCCCGCCGCGCGCGTTGCGGATGGTGGCGACGTGATCGATGTTCACGCCAAGGCGCAGGTGCGCGGGATGGAGGACGCTGGACACGGGAGGCGGGCCTTTGCGTTGCAGGAGGGGAACGGCGAGGGCAGCGCCCGGAGCTACCGGGCGCCTGCGGGTCAGGGCTGCTGGCGGCTGCCCGGCTTGATCGCGGGGGTGGCGGCAAGCTCGGCCGGAAGTTCGTCCTCGGCATACGTCGGGAAGCTGAGCGCGACGAGCGGATAGAAGGGAACGCCCAGGTCCACAGCGCCCGCCGAACGGTCGACGAGAGCCGCAGCTGCGATGACCTTGCCGCCAGCGGCCTCGATCGCCTTGATCGCCTCGCGGCTGGACTTGCCGGTGGTGACCACGTCCTCGACCATCAGCACTTTGTCGCCCGGATCGAGCTCAAAGCCGCGGCGCAGTTCGAAGGTGCCCGTGGGGCGCTCGACGAACATGGCATCGACCTGGAGGGCGCGGCCCATTTCCTGGCCGATGATGACCCCGCCCATGGCGGGCGAGACGACCTTCTGGATCTGCTTGCGCACGTCGTGGGGAAACGTGGCGGCCAGCGCCACTGCGAGACGCGCGGCGCGGTCGGGGCTCTGCAGGACACGCGCGCACTGCAGGTAGTGGGCGCTGTGGCGGCCCGAGGAAAGAAGGAAATGTCCTTCCAACAGGGCCTTGCTGGCGCGGAACTCGGCGAGGACCTCTTCTTCCTGCATGGCGGTCAACTTCCTTTCATTAAAAACACGTAATTCGGCGGCCTTGCGCGGCGCCCAAAGTCAAAAATTCCCTAGTAGCGCTTGAGACGCGCAGCAAGCGCGCGTATAGGCCAAGATGGAAGGGGGGCAAGAGCCTCCGCATTTGGGGTGCGTGCAGGCGGGGCGATTCGCGTGTACGTTTAAAAGAGAAACGGAAGCGCTATAACGATGATATCCGGACACATCGCCCGCTCACCGCGCCTTTTGGGGAAGGCCTGCATTTTTTCCGCAGCTGGACTTCTGGCCGCGCCGGCTCTGGCGCAGGACGAGGGTAGCTACACGCCGATGACGCCCACTGAGGGCGTCGGCATGCCGACGCCGGGTGGTATCGGCTTTCAGGACCAGTATTCGCCGCTCGGGGAATACGCGCTGAAGATCCACAACTACGCGCTGATGCCGATCATCACGATCATCACGCTGTTCGTGCTCGCGCTGCTGATCTGGGTCGTGGTGCGCTATAATCGCCGCGCCAACCCGGTCGCTTCCAAGACCAGCCACAACACCGCCATCGAGGTCGTCTGGACGATCCTGCCGGTGTTCATCCTCTTGGGCATCGCGGTCCCCTCGATCGACCTCATCGCCAAGCAGTACAAGCCCGCGCCCAAGGAAGCGCTGACCATCAAGGTCACCGGCAACCAGTGGTTCTGGACCTATGGCTACCCCGACAATGGCGAGTTCGAGGTGATCTCGAACATGCTCAACATCCCCGGCCAGCCCGTCATCAACAATGGCGTGCGCGAAGTCGGCTCGGAGGCCTGGGACGGCCCTTCGCACCTCGAAGTCGACAACCGCCTGGTCGTGCCCGCGGGTGAACCGATCCGCCTGCAGATCACCGCGGCCGACGTGATTCACTCGTTCGCCGTGCCCTCGCTGTGGTTCAAGCTCGACGCGGTGCCGGGCCGCATCAATGAGAAGGTCCTCTTCGTCGAGAAGCCGGGCGTCTACTACGGCCAGTGCTCGGAACTGTGCGGCGCCAAGCACGGCTATATGCCGATCGCGCTCGAGGCGCTCCCGCGTGAGAAGTACAACCAGTGGGTCCTGACCCATCCCGGCGCCGTGATCGACGGGCGTGAAGAGCCGGCCGCGACCGCTCCGGCAGGCGAGGGCGAAACCGTCCCGGCCGATATGCCGGAAGACGCCGCCACCGAAGTCGCCGCCTGACGGCCCGCGAACGCAAGGATTAGGGTTCACCACCATGGCAACCACCGCAGACCAGTTCCAGGGCCACGTCGCAGACCACGGCCACGACCACGGGCATGACCACCCGGGCTTCTTCGCCCGCTGGTTCATGTCGACCAACCACAAGGACATCGGCACGATGTACCTGATCTTCGCGATCATCGCGGGGATCATCGGCGGCGCCTTCTCGGGGATGATGCGTGTCGAGCTCGCCGAGCCGGGCATCCAGTACCTCGATACGTTCGCGCGCTGGTTCGGGGCCGAAAATCCCGATTTCACCGCCACGCTCCATACCTGGAACGTGCTGATTACCGCGCACGGCCTGATCATGGTCTTCTTCATGGTCATGCCTGCGATCATCGGCGGTTTTGGCAACTGGTTCGTGCCGATCATGATCGGCGCGCCGGACATGGCCTTCCCGCGCATGAACAACATCTCGTTCTGGCTGACCGTGGCGGGCTTCGTCTCGCTGTTGTGCTCGGCTTTCGTGCCGGGCGGTACCGGGCTTGGTGCAGGGACGGGCTGGACGGTCTACGCTCCGCTCTCGACCTACGGCTCGCCTGGACCTGCCGTCGATTTCGGCATCTTCGCGCTGCACCTGTCGGGTGCGGGCTCGATCATGGGCGCGATCAACTTCATCACCACCATCTTCAACATGCGCGCGCCGGGCATGACGCTGCACAAGATGCCGCTGTTCGTGTGGTCGGTGCTCGTCACCGCGTTCCTGCTGCTGCTCTCGCTGCCGGTCCTCGCCGCAGCCATCACCATGCTGCTGACCGACCGCAACTTCGGCACGACCTTCTTCGATCCGGCCGGCGGCGGTGATCCGGTGCTCTACCAGCACCTGTTCTGGTTCTTCGGCCACCCCGAAGTCTACATTATGATCCTGCCCGGCTTTGGCATCATCTCGCAGATCATCTCGACCTTCGCGAAGAAGCCCGTCTTCGGCTACCTCGGCATGGCCTACGCGATGGTCGCGATCGGCGTCGTCGGCTTCATCGTGTGGGCGCACCACATGTATTCGACCGGCCTTTCGGTGAACACCAAGATGTACTTCACCGCGGCCACCATGGTCATCGCGGTGCCCACCGGTGTGAAGATCTTCTCGTGGATCGCCACGATGTGGGGCGGCTCGATGGAATTCAGGAGCCCGATGATCTGGGCGATCGGCTTCATTTTCCTGTTCACCGTCGGCGGCGTCACTGGCGTCGTGCTCGCCAACGGCGGTATCGATGACAACATGCACGATACCTACTACGTTGTGGCGCACTTCCACTACGTGCTCTCGCTGGGCGCGGTGACCGCGCTGTTTGCGGGCTTCTACTACTGGTTCCCGAAGATGAGCGGGAAGATGCACTCGGAGTTCCTCTCCTACGTGCACTTCGCGGTATTCTTCGTGGGCGTGAACATGATCTTCTTCCCCATGCACTTCCTGGGGATGCAGGGCATGCCGCGTCGCTACCCGGACTATCCGGAAGCCTTCACCTACTGGAACCACATCGCGACGATCGGCTACATGGTCATGGCCGCCTCGCTGGTGGTCTGGTTCGTGAACATCGCCTACGCTTTCCTTGCGGGCCGCAAGGCCGAGGACAACTACTGGGGCGAAGGCGCGACGACGCTGGAATGGACGCTGACCAGCCCGCCGCCGTTCCACCAGTTCGAGACCCTTCCGGTCATCGAAGAGGCCGTGCACCACTGATCGGTTCCGGTCCCTTCCCACGGAGCGCACGTGACGATTTGCCAGGCCTTCGGGTCGGGCAAATTGTCCGTCTCGCCTGAAAGGCACGAACGGTGTATGGGCACGCCACCATGACCACCTCGATTACCCCCCCGAATCCGGCTTCCGCCCGGCGTCCGGCCGAATGGCGTGACCTCATCGCGCTGACCAAGCCGCGCGTGATGAGCCTTGTCATCTTCACCGGACTGTGCGGCCTCATCGCCGCTCCCGTGCGCATTCACCCGGTCCTCGCCTTCACCGCGATCCTGTGCATCGCGATCGGGGCCGGGGGTGCGGCCGCGCTCAACCAGTGGTGGGAAGCCGACCTTGATGCGGGCATGAAGCGCACCGCCAAGCGCCCGCTCCCGCAAGGCCGCCTTGACCGCACCACCGCGCGCGACTTCGCGCTGGTGCTGTGCTCGGGCTCGGTGTTCCTGATGGGCTTTGCGATCGGCTGGCTTCCGGCCGCGATCCTCGCCGTCTCGATCGTCTACTACTCGGTCATCTACACTATCTGGCTGAAACCCCGCACGCCGCAGAACATCGTCATAGGTGGCGGCGCGGGCGCATTCCCGCCGCTGATCGGCTGGGTCGCGGCGACGGGCGAGATCACGCTCATGCCGGTGGTGCTCTTCGCCATCATCTTCATGTGGACGCCGCCGCACTTCTGGGCGCTCGCGCTTTTCGTGAAGAGCGACTACGCCAAGGTCGGCATCCCGATGATGCCGGTTGTCGCGGGCGAAAAGGCCACGCGCCGCCAGATTCTGATCTACTCGGCGCTGCTCCTGCCGCTCACGATGACCCCCTGGTGGATCGGCGGCACGGGCCTCGTCTATGGCGTGAGCGCCTTCGTCCTGTCCGCCCTGTTCCTGGCGCTCTCGGTCCGTGTCGGCCTGCGCACGCGCGGGGAAGAGGATACGATGAAGCCCGAGAAGCAGCTCTTCGCTTACTCGGTCATCTACCTCTTCGCGCTCTTTGCCGCGCTGGTGCTCGACCGGTTCATCGTCATCTGAGGGAATTTATGGACGAGGAAAAGCCCGACACCCCCGAGCCCCGCAGCATCGAACAGATCCGCAAGGACCGCAATCGCGTGCTCGGCCTGGGTCTTGCCGCGTTCGTGGTCCTCGTCTTCTTCATTTCGATCGCGAAGATGGGCTGAGCCATGGCCAGTCTGTCCCCGCCCCACGATGCCACGAGCCAGGCCGCGCATACGCGCCGCCGCAACCGCAAGGTCGGCCTGATCGGCCTCGCGATGGCGCTGGGCATGCTGGCGCTGGGCTTCGCTGCGGTCCCGCTCTACCGCATCTTCTGCCAGGTGACGGGCTACGGCGGGACAACCCAGCGCGTTGACGGAGCAACGGCGCAGGCTGTCCAGGTCGCCGCGCGGCCCATGTCGATCCGTTTCGATGCTAATGTTGCGCATGACATGCCCTGGAACTTCAAGCCGCTCCAGACCACCCACGACATCACCGTGGGCCAGCGCGACATGGCCCTGTTCGAGGCCACCAATACCTCGGACAAGCCCGTGACGGGCACTGCCAGTTTCAACGTGGAGCCCGAACAGGCGGCCAAGTATTTCAACAAGATCCAGTGCTTCTGCTTCACGCAGCAGACACTCCAGCCCGGCGAGACCGTGAAGATGCCGGTGCTCTATTACGTCGATCCGGCGATCCTTGGCGATGAAGACAACAAGGACGTCGAGCAGATTACGCTCAGCTACACCTTCCACCTCAACGAAGGTCAGACATCTCCTGCGGATGCAAAGGGTCTGGACCGCATAGCGACGGGAAGTTAAGGCTCATTTGGGGACCGTTTCATCCGGCACGTGGCGCCGGGCGGAGCGGCTAGAACAGTTTCGATAAACGGGGATGAAGGCACATGGCCGGTACCAAGAACCACGATTACCACATCCTGCCGCCGGACATCGCGCCGCTGGCGACCACGCTGGGGGCGCTGATCTTCACCTCGGGCATGGTGCTGTTCATGCACGACATGCCCGGCGGCGCCTTCGTTCCGTGGATGGGCCTGGCGCTTCTCATCGCCTCGATGTGGATGTGGTTCTCCAAGATTGTTCATGAAGCGCGCGCGGGTGACCACACGCCCGTCGTGCAGCTGCACCAGCGCTATGGCATGATCCTGTTCATCGCCTCGGAGGTGATGTTCTTCGTTGGCTGGTTCTGGGCCTTCTTCGATTTCTCGCTGTTCCCTTCCACGCTCACCGAGGTGGTCGACGGGCAGTGGCCGCCCAAGGCGATCGAGGCGGTCATGGACCCGTTCGCGCTGCCCCTGCTCAACACGCTGATCCTGCTGACCTCGGGCACCACGGTCACCTGGGCCCACCACTCGCTGATCCACGGCGACCGTGAGGGCCTCAAGAAGGGCCTGTGGGCGACGATTGCGCTGGGCGCTCTGTTCAGTGCGATCCAGGGTTACGAATACCTGCACGCGCCCTTCGGCTTTGGTGGCAACACCTATGGCTCGGCCTTCTACATGGCGACCGGCTTTCACGGCTTCCACGTCATCGTCGGCACCATCTTCCTCGCCGTGTGCCTCGTGCGCAGCTACCAGGGTGACTTCACGCCCCGCCAGCACTTCGGCTTCGAGGCGGCAGCCTGGTACTGGCACTTCGTCGACGTCGTGTGGCTGTTCCTCTTCGTCGCGGTCTACATCTGGGGCGGCTGGGGCTATCCCACGCACTGATCCGCGCTGGTCTCGCAAAGCCGCAAAGGGCAGCCCGCGTTCGCGCTGGCTGCCCTTTCGATTTGGTGCGGCCTCGGGTGAGATTGCAAGTGGAAAGTCGATTCCGAGGACCATCGCCCTCGGGCTCCCCAAAACTGCCTACCTCACCTTTCGCACGCTGCCAGGGCTGAGTAGGGTGAGGTTGCCGATTCCGGGGTCAAGGGGCGATGGCCCCTTGAAAAGCTCTCTTCCTGTTTCCCGTGCCCCGACGAAAAGGCCCTGATCCATGCGCTCCATTCCCATTGTCTCGACGCTTGTCGTGCTTCTCGCCGTCGGCGTGATGATCGCGCTTGGCCTCTGGCAGCTGGAGCGCCGCGCGGAGAAGGCCGAGTTGCTCGCGCACTACGCCGGAGCGGCAGGCCGTACGCAGGAGATCGCCTGGCCAAGGCAAGGTCCGGGACCACAGCTACTCTATCGCCGCGCCGATCTCACCTGCACCGCCGTGACCGCCACCAGCGCCGTTGCAGGCCGCAATCGCAACGACGAGACCGGCTTCGCGCGCACCGCGACTTGCGCGCTGGCGGGCGGGGGCGAGGCGCGCGTGGTGCTGGGCTGGACCCGGCGGCCCGACGGCAATGGCACCTGGCAGGGCGGTGAGGTCCATGGCGTGATCGCGCCGGGTCCGCGCCTGGTGGCTGATCCGCCGCTGGGGGGGCTGGAAGCGAACGCGCTTCCCGATCCATCCGATCTGCCCAACAACCACCTCTCCTACGCGATCCAGTGGTTCGCCTTTGCGCTGACCGCACTGGTCATCTACGCAATGGTCTTGCGCCGAAAGGTGCGTTCGTGAGCCTTGCGTTTCGTGAGCCCGCGTTTCACAGCGGCATTGCCTTGCCGCCTCGCGGGCGCTAACCGCGCCTGCAAAGGCCGCGGGCACACCGGGCAGAACCAACCGAGCAAGGTCCGTTTCGGCAGGCCGTATCCGACGAACAGGGAAGTCATGGACTACATCAGCACCCGCGGCAGCGCACCGGCGCTCGATTTCGAAGGCGCAACGCTGGCTGGCCTTGCCAGCGACGGCGGGCTTTACGTTCCGCGCGAATGGCCACGCTTCTCCAAGGACGAGATCGCGGGAATGGCCGGGCTCTCCTACGCCGAGCTTGCCGCGCGGGTCATGGCGCCGTTCGTGGGCCAGAGCCTGACCTACGAGCGCCTGCTCGAACTCACCACCGAGGCCTATGGCCGATTCGCGCACAAGGCGGTGACCCCGCTCAAGCAACTTGACGAGCAGCACTGGGTGCTCGAACTGTTCCACGGCCCCACGCTTGCCTTCAAAGACGTCGCGCTCCAGCTGCTTGGCCTCTTCTTCGAGGAGTTCCTCAGTCGTTCGGACCGCAACCTCACCATCGTGGGGGCGACCTCGGGCGACACCGGCTCGGCCGCGATCGACGCGGTGGCGGGCCGCGCCAAGGTGGACATCTTCATGCTCCACCCGCACGGCCGCGTCTCGGACGTGCAGCGCCGCCAGATGACGACGGTGCTCGCGCCCAACGTTCACAACATCGCCATCGATGGTTCGTTCGACGACGCCCAGGCGATGGTGAAGCGCATGTTCAACGATACCGCGATGACCGACCGCTTTGCGATCGGCGCGGTGAACTCCATCAACTGGGCGCGCCTGATGGCCCAGATCGTCTACTACTTCGCCGCCGCGCTCCAGCTCGGCGCGCCCGAGCGCGAGGTCGCTTTCTCGGTGCCGACCGGCAACTTCGGCGACGTGTTTGCTGGCTACGTTGCGGCGCAGATGGGCCTGCCCGTCGCCAAGCTGGTGGTCGCCACCAACGTCAACGACATCCTGCACCGCGCGCTCTCGAGCGGCGACTACTCGCAAGGGATCGTGACGCCGACCGCCGCGCCCTCGATGGACATCCAGATCTCCTCCAACTTCGAGCGCCTGCTGTTCGACCTTGGCGGGCGTGACGGCGCCGCCATGGCCGAGCAGATGAAGGGCTTCGAGGCGACCAAGGCGATGCAGCTCTCAAACGCGCAGCGCGAAGGCGCCGCCGCGCTCTTCCAGTCGGCCCGTGCCGACCAGGACGAGATGGCCGCGACGATCCGCTGGGCCTGGGAAAACTGCGGCGAACTGATCGACCCCCACACCGCCTGCGGCCTCTTCGCCGCGCGGACCGCCGGGATCGAGGCCAAGACGCCCGTCGTCACGCTGGCGACCGCGCACCCGGCCAAGTTCCCCGAGGCGGTGGAGCGTTCGACCGGCCATCGGCCGTGCCTGCCTGCGCGCGTGGGCGACCTCTTCGACCGCGAGGAGAAGTGCACGAAGCTGGTGGGCGAATACGACGCCGTGGCCGAATTTGTCGCGGGGCTTGCCGCACCCAAGGTCTGAGGGCTAGGGCACGGCCCATGGCAACGCTCTTAACATCCCCCGTCCTGATGATCGGTGAAGGCTGGGACGACTACGGCCTCGTCGATTCGGGCCATGGCCGCAAGCTCGAACGCTATGGCGAGCGCCGCTTCGTGCGGCCCGAGCCCCAGGCGATGTGGAGCCCGAGCACCGAGACCTGGGACGCGGATGGCGAATTTGTGCCCGGCTCGGACGAGGACGGCGGGGGCAAGTGGCTCTTCGAGCGCGAAGTCCCACGCGAAGGCTGGCCGCTCGCCTGGAACGAGGTGGCCTTTACCGCCAGCTGCACACCGTTTCGCCACCTCGGCTTCTTCCCTGACATGGCGCCGGTATGGGACTGGATGCGCGCGCAATTGGCCGGGCGCGAGGATGCCGAGACGATGAACCTGTTCGGCTACACGGGCGTCGGCACGCTGGCGCTCTCCGCGCACGGACGCGTCACCCACGTCGATGCCTCGAAGAAGTCGGTCGCGCAGGCGCGCGAAAACGCGGCGCTGGCAGGGCTCGAGGACCGCCCAGTGCGCTGGATGATCGACGATGCCGCCAAGTTCGCCGCCCGCGAAGTACGCCGCGGCCGCCGCTATGATGGCATCATTCTCGACCCGCCCAAGTTCGGACGCGGCCCCGGCGGCGAGACCTGGCGCCTCGAAGAAAACCTGCCCGAGCTGCTGGTGAACTGCCGCCAGTTGCTCGATGGCGACAGCCGCTTCCTGTTCCTCACCGTCTACGCGGTGCGCATGTCCTCGCTCGCGCTGGCCGGGCTCATGGACGAGCTCTTCGCGGACCTCCCCGGCACCATCGAACACGGCGATCTTTCCGTACGCGAGGACGGCGAAGGCCGCCTCCTGCCCACCGCGATCTTCGCGCGCTGGTCGAACCCGGCGTAACGAAGGGAAGGGGCATCTACCGTCCCTTGTAAACCGGCCGTCCGGTCAAGCGGCCTTCGCGGCGGCCAAGAGAATCCGGAAGAGATAGATTTCGAGGACCATCGCCCTCGGGCTCCCCAACCTGTCGGACGCGGACCTGACCTTTGCTGTTCACCTTCTAACGAAGGCATCCGTAATTGCAGTTGCTGGGCGAACCCGGGCCGCTTGCTGTCCGACTGATTGGGAACGGAAGCTTTCCAGAGCGGCGCCTTCCAAGTCTGAAGTCGCCGACAGCACCAACGTTTCGATCATGCGCGAGCCGGGAGACCACCTCCGCTAGATTGCGTGTCAGGACATAAAGTTCTTGCCAGTCAGACTTGTGAGTACTCCCGGAACCTCTTTCTCCTAAGGAGACCCGCAGAGCGACGCGCTCAGGTGAGGCAGGCGGAAGGACAGCTATGTTTGAATGGTGCGAGATGCACGCACCGATCCGGCGTAAGTTCATCATCCTGTTTTATCTTCTCACGACCGTTGCCGCGCTTGGTCCCGTGGTTACCGCACTCGCCCTCACGATGACCGCCAGCCCTTGGCCAGCGCTCCTGCTCGCGACGGTCCCGGTACTGGGGGTTGGAAGTATTGTCCTGATTGCCAAGGAGCGGATCTGCCGTCCCTACGTCGACACCGTCATGAGCATGGAGGCGCTTGCGGGAGGCGATCTGGATGGCGACTTCGCCTATTCCAGCCATACGGACTGCGTTGGGCGGATGGTTGCAGCGATGGAGACGTTCCGTGACAATGCGGTCCAGCTTGAGGAACAAAACGCAGTCCAACTTGACGTCGTCGACACCTTGAGCCGGGCATTGACTCTTTTGGGCCAAAAACGGCTCGATTGCCTGATCGAGAAGCGCTTGCCAGAGCGATACGAAGCGCTGCGCATCAATTTCAACCGGGCCGTCGAAGCGCTTGCCGATGCCATTGGATCCGTCAGCAAGGCAGCAGATGCCGTGATGAACGGTTCCAGCGAGATCCACGTCGCAGCAGAGGACCTTTCCCGACGCAATGAGAACCAGGCCGCAAGTCTGGAAAAAGCGTCCGCCGCCATTGATCAGGTCTCGGGCAGCGTCAGGGACACTGCCACGGCAACACGTACCGTACGCGAATTGATCGCAACGGCACAAAGCGAAGTGCAGGAGGGCGACCATGTCGTGGAAAGCGCCATGCGCGCGATGCGGCAGATCGAAGAGTCCGCCTCCGAGATCGGAAAGATCATCGACGTGATCGACGGAATTGCTTTTCAGACCAACCTTCTTGCTCTCAACGCCGGGGTCGAGGCGGCGCGCGCTGGCGATGCAGGTAAAGGCTTCGCCGTGGTGGCCAACGAAGTGCGTGCGCTCGCCCAGCGCTCTGCCGACGCCGCGCGCAACATCGGCGTACTGATCGCTGCATCGTCCAATCATGTCTCTTCAGGTGTTGAGCTGGTCGGCGCGGCCGGCGACCTGCTTACCAATATCGTCTCTCGTGTTCATCAGGTCAGCTCCGAGGTCGCTGGTATCGCCGACAACGCGCAGCGGCAGGCGGACAACTTCGTACAGGTCAGTGCCATGGCGGACGATCTTGACCGGGTCACGCAGCAAAACGCCGCGATGGTCGAACAGGCAAGCGCTGCGACCCACTCGCTTTCGGAACAAGCTCGCCAGATGCACAATATCGTTGCCGGCTTTGAGCTGGGTAGCCGAACTCGCCCCTTGAATGCCGGACTGTCTGAAGTCGTCCCATTCCAGCAAGTTCCTGCGCCATCCATGGCCAGTGCCTCCCCTGCCAAGAGAGCGCTTGCGGCTTACCCCGTCAACTTGGGCAACGTCGCGCTCGGGGCGAGGGCAGATGACGAGGAATGGGCTGACTTCTAAACGATGGGAGACGTACTGGGAACACTCGCCAACGTTCCGGATGCACATGAGCGGCTGCAGGTTTTGGGCTCTGAGCCATGCTCAATTTTCTGCAATAGCGGACTTTAATCTCAAGAACTGCTGCTCCTGATCTGCTCGCCAAATATACAGTCAGGCACGTCTCAGTTTTGCAAAATTGTGCCAGAACGAGGGACAAGGGCGCCTTGCGGTCGCAGGTTCCTCTGAAAACTTGCACCAGGCTGCAATCGCGCCCAAGCCTCTTCGATTTCGGGCGCCCGAGGGCGATGGCCCTGGGAAATCATCCTTCTCCCTACCTCTCCCCTTGTGTTTTCATCGCCTGGTAGGCCGCCTCGCGCGCTTCGGGTTCCAGCGCGAGGAGGTAGCGCTTCGCCTCCTGAAAGGTCAGGAATTCGTGCCCATCGACGCAGATCGGCGTCGTGCGGGCGTTGAACAGCCGGGCGAGCAGGCGGCGCTGCGCGCGAACGAGCGTGGTGTCGTTCGCGGGGGTGTCTTCGGAGGCGGTCATGGCATTAAGTCCTGTCACAGAGGCGCGCTCTATGCCAACAGGGCGCGCGATCAAGCCTTATCGAAAGCACACTATGGCCCGCAAACGCCGCAATGACTGGGAATTGGACGATGAGACCGAAGAAGAGGCCGCGCCGCCGCCCGATTGCTGGCTGTGCGGGCGGGTGACCGGGTCGGAGATCGTCTGGCACCATCCCATTCCCAAGAGCCGGGGCGGCAAGGACACCGTGCCGATGCACCCGATCTGCCAGAGGACGATCATCACCCACTTCACCAACTCGCAGCTGGAGCGCTTCGGGATGGAGGCGCAGGGGCTTCTCGACGATCCGACCATCGCCAAGTTCGTCGCGTGGGTGGCCAAGAAGGACCCCGATTTCAACGCGCCTATCACGAAGAAGAAGCGCTAGGGTATTTTCCAATCAGATGGGATCATCTGATGGTTCAGAAAATGCGTCAAATCGCTCCAGGGTCTTTCGGGCACTTTCCCTGCGCGGGCAAATCGCACTAAGGGGCGCCATGACCGATTCGCTTATCCTTGAAGTCGCCGACTTCGAACAGGACGTCCTCACCGGGATCTACTCCGAAGAGACCGGCAAGCCGCAGCCGCTGCGCTTCACGATCTCCGTCGCGTTGAAGCCGGCCGCGCACTACACCCCCGACACTCCGCTTGAGGCGAGCAAGAACTACATGGACCTGAAATTCGCGGCCTCGGGCGCGATTCCCGAAGGCGTGCATTTCACGCTGATCGAGGCCGTGGCCGACCATGTTTGCGACACGCTCTTCCTGCAGGACAAGCGGATAACGGCGGTCACCGTCAAGATCGTGAAGCTTGCGATTGCCGAGGCGGGCGAGAAGATCGGCATTACCCTGACCCGGCACCGCCGCTAAGGGCATGGGCATGGGCGAGCTGCTCTGTGTCGGCCCGCTGGCCGAGGATCCGCTCGAGGCGTCGAGCGACTTTCACGCACGCGTCCTGCCCGGCGTCGAGCTGACACTGGGCGGCGGCGCGGACCCGCTGACACTGGTGTTCGAGCCTGCGGGCGTCGATCACCGGGCCTGGCGGCTCGCCACCGTGCAGGGGCTCGCCCGCCGGTATGCCCCCTCGCGCGTGAACGCGGTGGAGACCGACAGCATGGAGGCGCTGGCCGCTACACGGCAGTGGCTGGAGGGCGTGCAGGCGATCACAGGCCAGCTTTTTGCTCTCGATGGTAATGGTGCCATGTCAATGGTATGACGGCGCGGATGACTTCAGCGCCCCCCCTTGTCGACCAGTTCCAACGCCGGATCACATACCTGCGCCTTTCGGTAACCGATCGGTGCGATCTGCGCTGTTCCTACTGCATGCCCGAACGCATGACCTTCCTGCCGCGCAAGGACGTGCTCAGCCTTGAGGAACTGCACGAGCTCTCGCTTGGCTTCATCGCGCGCGGCATCCGCAAGATCCGCCTCACCGGCGGTGAGCCGCTGGTGCGCCGCGACATGATGGAGCTGGTCCAGGCGCTGGGGCGCAAGATCGGCGACGGGCTGGATGAACTCACGCTCACCACCAACGCCACGCGGCTGGCTGAATTTGCCGATGGGCTGGCCGCTGCCGGGGTTAAGCGCGTCAACGTCTCGCTCGACACGCTCGACCGGGAGGGGTTCGCCGCTCTCTCGCGCCGCGATTCGCTGCCGCAGGTGCTCCAAGGTCTGCAGGCCGCGCGCGAGGCGGGGCTTTCGGTCAAGCTCAATACGGTCGCCTTGAAGGGCATCAACGAGGCTGAGATCCCCGACATCATCGCCTGGGCGCACGGGCA
This sequence comes from Novosphingobium sp. BW1, assembly GCF_008107685.1. Taxonomy (GTDB): domain Bacteria; phylum Pseudomonadota; class Alphaproteobacteria; order Sphingomonadales; family Sphingomonadaceae; genus Novosphingobium. The sequence continues at coordinate 11,313 of NZ_VIRF01000042.1, read as the reverse complement.
GGGCTTCGAGATCACGCTGATCGAGGTCATGCCGCTGGGCGAGGTGGAGGAAGACCGTTTCGACCACTACCTGCCGCTGCTGGCCGTGCGCGAGGATTTGGAGAAGCGCTGGACGCTCCAGCCCAGTGAACACCGCACGGGCGGTCCGGCGCGCTATTTCGACATTGCCGAGACCGGTGGGCGCCTTGGCCTCATCACCCCGCTCACCCAGAATTTCTGCGAAGGCTGCAACCGCATCCGCGTGACCGCGACAGGTCAGCTCTACGCCTGCCTTGGCGGAAACGAGCGAGTGGATCTGCGCGCGGCGCTGCGTTCGGACGCGCCCGACCGGGCGCTTCAGGACGCGCTCGATACCGCCATGCGCATCAAGCCCGAACGCCATCACTTCGCCATCGAGGAACCGGGCGCCGCGCCAGCGCTTTCCCGTCACATGTCGATGACCGGAGGATAAGGCGAAGATGGCGCTCAACATGGTGTTTCTGGGCAAGCTCGAAGACGTGGCGGGCTGCGGCGCGCGCGAAGTGCAACTGGCTGGCACGCTCGACGCGGCGATCGACAGCCTGGGCCCCGAACTGGCGAGCGCCTTGCGCGAACCGCGCGTGAAGCTCGCCGTCAACGGCATCCTGCTTCAGGATCGCGATGCACCGGTGCTGCGCGACGGGGACGAAATCGCTTTCCTGCCCCCGGTCTCGGGCGGGTGAGCACGAGCCCGCCCCCGACCCGCAGCGATGTGCGCCTGCTGACCGAGGCTTTCACCCCCGGCGAGGAAGTGGACCGTTTTACCCGTGCCCATCCCGCAGCCGGCGGTATCGTCAGTTTCCTGGGGCAGGTGCGCGAGGGCGGCGGGGTCGAGGCTCTCGAACTCCAGCATTACGAACCGCTCACCCTTCCCGCGATGGAAGACCTCGCCGCCCAGGTGCGCGGGCGCTGGACGCTCGACGGGCTGCTCATACTGCACCGCAGCGGGGAGATGGCCCCGGCCGACCCCATCGTGCTGGTCGCTGCGGCTGCCCGCCACCGGCGCGATGCCTTTGCCGCGGCGGATTTTGCGATGGACCACCTCAAGAGCCAGTCCTGGTTCTGGAAGCGTGAAAAAGTGGACGGCGTCTGGCGCTGGATCGAACCGCGCGAGGAAGATTTCGAGGATATCGCCCGCTGGGACAGCGCGGTGGCCGAATAGAAGGCGCAAGACAGTAGGAAGGCGTATTCTCAAGGGGACATCGCCCCTTGACCCCGGACTCGGCAACCTCGGCTTTCTCCGCGCCCGCAACTTGCGGAAGGTGAGGACACGTATCGGACGATTTTAGAGGGGCTTTGCCCCTCCCTATTCGAGACGCCAACCTGTCTCCTCTGCGCCAACGCGGCGGGAGATGGCTGCGCTGGATAGTTCGGGGAGCCCGAAGGCGATGGCCCTCGGAATCGTCTTTTCTCGTAACTCGCTTCATCGCGTGGCTCTAGCCTGCAGTCTTACGCGAAATGCGCAAACTTGATCCGCATCAATTCCCCCCATCCCAAGCCATGGCAAGCCATCCTTCAGGCCCTGCGCGAGACTGTCTGAGGGTACATGGTCTTCTCGTCGCTGGAATGTGCGCGCCTCGTCATGGTGGCAGCGCACCGCCGGTCGGGACCTTTGTGGTTTTGACCACCTGATCCTGGAATGCCGGTGCCGGGGGGCTTGCAGGCGTTTTGCGGATCAGGCGTTCGGGAACCCCTTCTCGCACAAGCGGGGAGGGGTTTTCACGTTCTGGAGGTGGCGATCAGCCCGCGAGGCGTGCCGAGAGGCCCTCGATCACCGAATCCTGTGCCGAGATGATTTGGCTGACCGTATCGCGCGCGGCCGCAATCGATTCGGCCTTGGGCGAAGGGGCGAGCGGGGCTTCGTCGCGCGCATCGACATAGAGCTGGTCGAGTTCGGCCAGCGCGGTCATCGCGTGCGAGCGGTGGCTCTCGAGCGCGGCGAGCGCGATCTGGGCTGCGCTCCACGAATCGCTGGTGCGCCCGCCTGCAGCGGCGACCGCGCGTTCGGCCCGATTCTTTTCATCGGCAAACTGGCCGTCGGCCGTGCGTGCCATCGCGACCAGACCGTCGAGGCGAGTCGTGAGGTCAGCACTGGCGGCGGGCAGCTGGGGCGTTTCGGCTTCCTCGGCCTTGCTCGGGCGCGCGCGCATGTTGCGTTCCACCTCGCGGATCGAGAGCGAGGGGTAGTCGCGCGTGCTCGCGCACCCGGAAGAAAGAAGGGCGGCTGCAAGCGGCAGGGCAAGCGCGGCAGGTCGCGGGAAACGGCGGATGAAGCGGGCAAGGCGGGTGGTCATGGCGCCGCTCATAGCACGCACGCGCACGGTATCGACAGCGAATCGCTTGGCGCTCCTCGCGATTCGTGCAAAGGAGCGCGCGATAGCGGGCGCCATGGTGGCGTCCGGTTGGAAAGCCTCGGGCGCCTTTTCCGCATAAGGGAAGGCGCAGGAGAGCCGACTCTTTCGGTTGACACGAATCGTCGTGTGCCCTAACGGCTCGCTCTCTTTCCGGCATCGCGCATTCAGATCCTCGATTTGCAGCGTGTATGTCGGTGCGTCGCCCGCAAGGCTTCCCACGGTTCTTCGTCGGACCAAAGCGGCCGGGGCAAAAACATTGTTTCGGCTCGTTTCGGGCACACACGAGATTAGGTAAGGGCACCATGTTCGCAGTAGTGCGCACGGGCGGCAAGCAGTATCGGGTTGCCGCCGGAGACAAGATCGCGGTTGAAAAGCTGGCTGGTGAAGCTGGCGAGACCATCACGCTGGGTGATGTTCTGATCGCAGGCAAGGACGGCGATGTCGTCGACGCGTCGAAGGTTTCGGTTTCGGCCGAGATCATCGCGCAGGCCAAGAGCGAGAAGGTCATCGTCTTCAAGAAGCGTCGCCGCCACAACTATCGCCGCAAGAACGGCCACCGCCAGCAGCTTACGCTGCTTCGCATCACCTCGGTCGGCTAAGCGCCGGATTTCGAAAGGAAAACGAGATGGCACATAAGAAAGCAGGCGGCTCGTCGCGTAACGGCCGCGATTCAGCAGGCCGCCGCCTTGGCGTCAAGAAGTTCGGCGGTCAGGATGTGATCGGCGGCAACATCATCATTCGTCAGCGTGGCACCAAGGTGTACCCGGGCGTCAACGTCGGCATGGGCAAGGATCACACCCTGTTCGCGCTGACCGAAGGCCGCGTACGCTTCCACGATGGCAAGCTCGGCCGCAAGTATGTGTCGGTCGACGCGATGGCTGAAGCCGCCGAATAAGTGGATGGTCGCCATAGGGGCCATCCGGACAGGATGGCCCTGCCGAACCTTGTAAGGTTTCGGCTGCAAGAGGGAGAGGGCCCGGCCTGTCTCCCTCTTTGCATGTCTCCCTCATTTCATCGCTTCGGTTGATCGGCACGGCCGGCGACGAGGCTCGAACCTCCGGGCTCGCTGCGCACCTGTGGATGCGGCGTAACCGGGTTGTCACGCGCAGCGCCTAAGCGGCCGCGCGGGGCTGATGAATGGAGAGAGACAATGTTCCTTCGCAGCGAGCGGCTGTTCCTGCGGCCCGGCTGGGCCGAGGACCGGGATGAACTTCACGCCGCGATCGCGGATCCCGAGGTCGTCTGCAACCTGGCGTCCGCCCCCTGGCCCTACGTGCCGGGCGATGCTGCGCGCTTCCTGGCGCGCCCGGCCGAGCACGGCCTGCCCACCTTTCTCATCACGCGTCCGGACCTTCCCGGCGCCCCGATCCTGGGCTGCATTGGTTTGGCCAAGCATGGTGAGCGCGTCGAGCTCGGCTATTGGATCGCACGCGCCCACTGGGGGCAGGGCTATGCCAGCGAGGCGGCGCGCGGGGTGCTCTCGCTCGCCCGCACGCTGGGCCACACGCGCCTCGTTGCCAGCCACTTCATCGACAATCCCGCATCCGGCGCGGTTCTGCGCAGGGCGGGCTTTGCGCGGACCGGACGCCTGCTGGAGCGCTACAGCTCGGGCCGTGGCGAGAGCGCGATGGCGCTCGAATACACGCTTGAGCTCGAGAACGGCGGCGATTGCGATGATGACGCGGGTGATCGTGGGCTTGTTCGCAAGGCGGCCTGAGCGGGCGGCCTGGCTCCTGATGGTGCTGCGAATCGGGCGGGACCGATTCGCCGCCCGAAGGCAATCCGCACGCCTCCGGAGCGGCGCGCTGTCGGGTTCTTAATGTCCGGACTTCAGACCGTTTATGGCAGGAGCGAGGCTCTTTTCCGCAATTTCCGTGCAATGTGAGCCGGAGTGTTGCATAGAGGAGCTGCGGAAAAGAAAAAACGACGGAGAGACGTACGATGTTCATCCGCACGGAGAGGTTGTTTCTGAGGCCCGGCTGGCCGGAGGATCTCGAAGATATCTTCGAGGCCCTCAATTCCGATGCCGTGCCCCGTACACTGACTGTGCCCGGCTTGCCCCGGTCCCTTGGTGAGGTGCGCGCGCTGCTGGAAGGCGAGCGTGACCAGCGCCTGCCCCAGTTCATGATTTATCTGCGTGCGCCGGGAGGGGCGCGCCTGGTGGGTCATATCGGCCTGGTGGCCGGGGAGCGCGGCGAAGTGGAGCTTGTCTACTGGATCAAGGGCCGGTTCTGCGGCCTGGGCTTTGCCCGCGAGGCCGTGCGGGCCATGCTCGACCACGCCTGCGCGCTGGGCCACCACCGTATCGTGGCCTATGAACCGCTCGACAGCGAAAGCGATTCGCGCGTCCTGCTCGCCGCAGGCTTCGAAGACAGCTTCCGCATCGAGGAGCGCTTCAGCGCTGCGCGCGGGGACGCTGTTGCCGTGCGTTGCTACGAGGCGCCGCTCGAATGGCGGGCACTGCCCCCACTTGACCGGGTTGCCTACGAACGCAGCAGCGCGCAGCCGCTCAGGGCCTGAAGGAAGAAAGAGGGATACAAGGGGCCATCGCCCCTTGGACCCCGAAAATCGGCGCCCTCACGTCTTTCGCGCGATCGTGGCTGAGCCGAGAGAGGGCGATGGTCCTCGGAAAATTTCTTCTGTCTTACTCCGCCTCGTCCTTGGCCAATTCCATCCAGCCCGGCACGCACTCGGCGGGAATATCCGCGACCCGCAGATGATCGACGGCAAGGCCAAGGTCGGTATAGGCCGCGCGGCGGCGCTTCTCGTCCGAGCGTTCGAGCGGGACCACGATCAGGCGCCGGTTGATCTTCTGGCGCCAGTTCATGCGCGCGGTGTTTTCCTGCCCGACGTAGCACCCCTTGGTGAAGCTGACGCCGTGCAGTTCGGTCGCGTTGCATTCGAGCCAGAGCAATTCGCCATCGCCCAGTTCCGCGCGCCCTTCACACACGCCATGCCTGAGGCGATGCGCGCGCCAGGCCTCGTCCGCGCCGGTCACGATGTCGTCCGGGTCGTTGGGGTCGAAGGGCGCGATCCAGCGTTCGCCCAGCGCGGAGAGGCGCGGGTCCGAGGCCGCGCCGTCGCCGGTGTGGGGGCGCCAGTGGACGACAAGGTGATCCTCGCGCGCGATGTCGATCGCGCGGCGCAGGCGGTACATCGAGAGGCGCTTCACCAGCGCGTCGGCGACGTTGGCCTCGCAATCAATCAGGAGGTCCTCGCCCGAGGGCCAGACCAGGAAATCGAACAGGACCTTGCCCTGCGCCGTGAGCAGGCCGGCCCAGACGGGAAGCGATCCCTTGACGTCGGAGGTGACGAGCCCCTGCAGGAAGGCGGCGACGTCTTCGCCGGTGTCGGGGCGGGCGGAGAGCCGGATCACGGCTCGGTCGAACAGACGGGTGGCGCTCATGTCTGGCAGATGGGGACATTGCGGCCAAGTGCAAGATCTCAAGGCGCGAATCAGGCCGTGCTGGCGGTGTGTTCGGCTAGGCGCGTGCGCAGTTCCTTCAGCACCCACAGCGCGGCGGGGCCAGGCCGGTCGTCGCGCCGCCACAGCGCGAGGAGCTGGTAGGACATCAGCCGCCGTTCGGGCAGGTCGAGCGCGACAAGCGTGCCGTCGGCAAGGTCGCCGCGCACCGCATCGCGCGGCATCGAGCCCCAGCCGATGCCTTCGCGCAGCAGCGCGTGCTTGGCACCCAGATCGGCAAGGCGCCAAGTGTGCGGGCTCATCACCGCGAAATCATGCCCCTGCGTCAGCGTCGAGCGGTCAGTGAGGACAAGTTGGAGATGGCGGCGCGTGTCGCCCGGTGCGATCCGCGCCTGCTGCGCGAGCGGGTGCGAGGGCGCGGCGACCGGCACCATCTCGACCGCGCCGATCACTTCGCGTTCAAACTCGCCCAGCTGGGGCAGATCAGGCCCGGCGATGGCAAGGCTGGCGCGCCCCTCGATGAGCGAGGCGGCCACCGCGCCCAGGGCCTCGATGTGTAGGCGCAGCGGAACGCGCGGAAAGCGCGCCTGGAAGGCGCGCAGCAGCGGGGCGAGAACCTGCCCTGGCACCATCACGTCGACCGCAAGGGCAAGCTCGGCCTCGAGCCCCTGGCGCAGGCTGCGCGCGTGCGCGAGCAGTGTTTCCCCGTCCTCGTGCAACGTGCGGATGTCGGCGAGGAGCGCGCGCCCGCGTTCGGTCAGGACCGGTTTGCGTGAGCCTTCGCGTTCGAACAGCACGAGATCGAGCTGCGTCTCGACCTGGGCCACGGCATAGCTGATGACAGAGACCGCCCGGCCCAGCTTGCGCGCCGCGGCCCCGAAACTGCCTTCCTCGACGATGGCGAGGACGATGCGCAGGTGGTCAAGGCTGGGCATGACGAGGTTGGGCATTCGAGATCCTTGAACATTTGGATCGATTTTATCGTAATTTTCCGATCGCATCAAAGCGTCTATTTCAACCCTCGACACGCGAAAGCGGCCCTTCCCATCGATCCCGGGGGCCCTTCGGTTCGCACCGGCCCGCTCTTCTCCCAACACAAATGGGCAGGCCAAACTTTGGAAGGCCGCTGCGGATGGGACGGTGGCTTCTTCCCCCTGGAGTTGCACAACATGATCGAGCTGCGTCCCTTTGCGGGTCTCGGAGCGGCCAACCATGGCTGGCTCGATGCCCACCACCACTTCTCCTTTGCCAATTACCACGACCCCGAGCGTACCAACTGGGGGCGCCTCAGGGTCTGGAACGATGATATCATTGCGCCGCAGACGGGCTTTCCCCCCCACCCGCACCGCGACATGGAAATCGTCACGTACGTGCGAAAGGGCGCGATCACCCACCAGGACAACATGGGCAACGCGGGCCGTACGGTGGCAGGCGATGTCCAGGTGATGAGCGCAGGGACCGGCATCCAGCACGCCGAATACAATCTGGAAGGCGAGGAAACCCAGATCTTTCAGATCTGGATCCTGCCCGACAGCCGTGGCGGCACGCCCGACTGGGGTACCCGCCCGTTTCCCAAGGGGGACCGCGCGGGCCGGTTCGTGGCGCTTGCCAGCGGGCAGGATGGGGACGGCGACGCGCTGCCGATCCGCGCCGATGCTCGCGTGCTGGGCGCGACGGTTCCGGCAGGCGAGACTGCGCGCTACGAAACCGCACCGGGCCGTCATCTCTACCTCGTCTCGACGCGCGGGCGCATCCGTGTGGCCAATGCCCAGAGCGATAACGAGGCTGTGGAGGCGCAGGCACGCGATGGCGTGGCGATCACGGGTCTTTCCAGCCTCGAGGTAACCGCGCTAGAGGATGCGGAAATCGTCCTGGTGGATGCCGCCTGACGGTTTTGGCGAAGGACGCCGGTGCGTCGACCCCGTCGGCACGCTAGCGTCCTTTGCTGTCATTTCTCCGCCTCTCTCCCATCCCGATTGCCAAGGATATCCCGACATGACTGCTCAATCGCTCGGACGCACCGCTCACGCAAAGGTCGAGAAGCTGATCGTCGATCGCTGGTCGCCCCGCGCCTTCGATGAAAGCGCGATTCCCCAGGAAGACCTCGACGTGATCTTCGAGGCGGCCGGTTGGGCGCCTTCGGCCTACAACGTGCAGCCCTGGACGTTCCTGTATTCAGTCAAAGGCGATGCCAATTGGGACCTGTTCCTTTCGCAGCTGATCGACTTCAACAAGGGCTGGGCGCAGAGCGCCTCGGCGCTGGTCTTTGTCGTCTCGGACACGCAGATGCGTTCGGAGAAGGGCAACTCGGACAACTACAGCGCCAGCTTCGATGCGGGCGCGGCGTGGATGGCGGCGGCCCTGCAGGCGCAGGCGCTGGGCTACCACACGCACGGCATGACCGGCATCAAGTTCGGCGAAGCGGAAGCGGCGCTCGGCGTGCCCGCCGACCATCGCCTTGAAGCCGCCTTCGTGATCGGCAAGATCGGCGACAAGGCGACGCTTCCCGACTACCTGCAGGACCGCGAGGCGCCGGTCGGCCGCAAGGCCGCCAGCGAGATCGCGCGCGCGGGCAAGTTCGCCTGACGGCTTGATCCGGCAGGCACCCCGGCACCTGCCAACCACCACCATCACCGGCGGGCTTGCGAACCGGGCCCGGTCCGTGCGCGATCTTCCTGCAAGGTCAGCGCGCGGGCCGGGTCTTTTCGCATGGGCTCAGAACGCGACCTTGACCCCGACCATGACCCGGTTGCTGACCATGCCATTGGGCAATCCGTACGGATCGACGTGGATGTCGGCTTCGATATTCTCGGTCAGCTTGATCGCTGCGCGAGGCGGGCCGTTTCCAGAAGGTTCGAAATCCTGCGCGCCGGAAATAGTGCCGAGGCGCTCGGCCTCGGGATCGGGCGCGCAGACCACGATCTCACCGGGCCGCGAGGCCCGCGCGCAGCGCCGCTGCACCACCCTGAAATCGATTGTGTTTTCCTCGGTGCCGAGATCCGCAAGGTCGAAGCTCCGCACCGTGCTTTCCTGGGAGAGAATCGGCGGGACAGGCGCGGGCTCGGCGAGGGGCATGGACGCTCCTGTTGGACAAATGTGCAGGTGAAATTGCCGTCCAATTGGGGCCGAAAGAGGGCGGATTAGCCCTCTCGTGCCTTGCGCCCCCCGCGCGCCGGTCCTAGTTCGACGTGCATGACCCCCGCCTCCACGCGGGGGCCCACAAGACAAAAGAGGCGCAAGCGACATGACTGACCCGGCTGACAAGGCACCCGAACTCGTACTTTCCGGCGGCACTGTGCATACGCCCAGCGGTTCGGGCGTGGCGGACGTCGCCGTGCGCGGCGGCAAGATCCTGGGCGTGGGGTCCTACCCGGACGCGGCGCGCCGCATCGACTGCACCGGGCTCGACGTGATGCCCGGCGTCATCGACAGCCAGGTCCACTTCCGCGAGCCGGGTCTGGAACACAAGGAAGACCTCGAGAGCGGTGGCCGTGCGGCGGTCATGGGCGGCATCACCGCCGTCTTCGAGATGCCCAACACCAACCCGAACACCGATTCGGTGATGCGCATCCAGGACAAGCTCGACCGTGCCTACCACCGCATGTACTGCGATCACGCCTTCTACGTGGGCGCGACCGCCGAGAACGCGCCCGAGCTGGCCGATCTCGAGCGCATCCCGGGCACTGCGGGCGTCAAGATCTTCATGGGCGCCTCGACCGGCAACCTGCTTGTCGCGCACGATCCGGAACTGGCCCGCGTGCTGGCCAGCGGCACGCGCCGCGTCGCGATCCACTCCGAAGACGAGGACCGCATGAACGCGCGCAAGGGCGAGCGGGTCGAGGGCGATCCCTCCAGCCACCCGGTCTGGCGCGACGATGAGAGCGCGATGCTCTCCACCAAGCGCATCCTGCGCCTGGCCCGCGAGGCCAAGCGCCCGATCCACATCCTCCACATCACCACGCCCGCCGAGCTGGAGCTGATCGCGCAGCACCGCGACATCGCAACTTGCGAGGTGACCCCGCAGCACCTCACGCTCTGGGCCGAAGATGCCTATCCGCGCCTGGGCTCTTACGCGCAGATGAACCCGCCGATCCGGTCCAAGGCCCATCGAGACGGGCTGTGGCACTGGCTCCAGCAGGGCGTGCCCGACGTGCTTGGGTCCGACCACGCGCCCCACACCAAGGAGGAAAAGGCCAAGAGCTACCCGGCCAGCCCCTCGGGCATGCCCGGCGTGCAGACGCTGCTGCCGCTGATGCTCGACCATGTCGCCAAGGGCAACATGACGCTCAAGCGCCTGATCGACATGACCTCCTCGGGCGTACAGCGCGTCTTTGGCCTTGTCGGCAAGGGGCGGATCGCGACCGGCTATGACGCGGACTTCACCGTGATCGACCGCAAGGGCACCTTCACAATCACCGAGGACTGGCTGGAAAGCCGCTGCGGCTGGTCACCCTTCACCGGCATGGAACTGGAAGGGCGCGTCGTCGGTACCATCGTGCGCGGCCACACCGCGATGTGGGAAGGCCAGCTGGGCGAGCGCGCACAGGGCGAACCGCTGCGCTTTGCAGGCGCCCTCTAAGGCTCAGGCTACCTTTGGTCTCCTTCCTGCGCGTGTCCGCTTGCGGCGGCGCAGGAGGTCGAGGGTGAACAGCACGATTGCGCTCCAGATGAAGGCAAAGCACACGATCTGCGTCGTGCGCACCTCTTCGCGAAAGACGAAGACACCCAGCAGGAAGACCAGCGTGGGCGTGACGAACTGGACAAAGCCCAGCGTTGAATAGTCCATGCGCCGCGCGGCAATGGCGAACAGCAGCAGCGGCAGGCCGGTGAACACCCCGGCCAGAGCCAGCAGGCCATCGGTGGTGAGCGACTGCCCCAGGCTCGATCCCGCCGGTGAAAGCGCTTGATTCGTGACGATGGCCACGCCGGGGATCAGCAGGAACAGCGATTCGACGGCAAGACCGGGCAGCGCTTCCACCGCCACGCGCTTGCGCAGAAGACCGTAGCAGCAGAACGACAGGCTGAGGCCCAGGCTCACCCAAAGCATCGTCAGCGCATTGAAGGCGAGGATGGCGACCCCCAGCGCAGCAAGCGCCACCGCGCCCCATTGCAGGCACGAGAGCCGCTCCTTCAGGAAAAGCGTGCCTGCGAGCACGTTGAGCAGTGGGTTGATGTAATAGCCCAGGCTTGCCGCCAGAACGTGGCCACTTTGCACCGCCCAGACGTAGATCGTCCAGTTGGCTCCGATGAACAGCGAACTGGCTGCCAGGATGCCCAGCGTGCGCGGAGTGCGCAGCGCGGCGAGCACTGCGCCCACGTTGCGCCGCCACAGCACAAGCACCGCGCAGAAGGGCAGGGTGAAGACAATGCGCCAGCCCACCATCTCGAAAGCAGGCACCTGGCGCAGCGCCGCGAAGTAGAGCGGGAACATGCCCCAGAAGACATACGTCCCCAGCGCGTAGGGCAGGCCGCTGGCAGGGCTTTGGGAGGGGGCGGTCATCGGGGGGACTTTCAAGT
>NZ_VIRF01000049.1 GCF_008107685.1 Novosphingobium sp. BW1 | reverse complement strand
GGGTGGCGGCGGGGCCATCGGTAGCGTGCCCCCCGCACCGACGCCGACCAATTCGTCCCTCGCCGATCTGCGCTATGACCAGAGCTTTGCGAACGACGCCGCCGCAATTGCAGTGGCCTGGGACATGACGACTGGCACCGGGATCAGCAGCCGCCCCGAGCCGGTGAGCCTTGCCATTGCCTATGATGCGGACACCAATGGCTATACCATCTCGGCCAATGACGTCGTGCGCACGTTCCTCCCGTCCGACATCCAGTCGACCAGCGAGAACGATACGGTCTACCGTGTTGACGATACGCGGCTGACCTTGATCTCCAAGGGCTATGCTGGTGAGCTCACGACGAATTACGTCCGCATGGGCCTGCTTCAGGATAACCGCGTCGAGGGATCGCTCCAGTCGTCCGATCTGACCAGCTTCACCTACGGCTTGCCGACCCGCGCGGCGGCGACACCGCGCAGCGGCAGCGCGGCCTACGCGACGCAGGCCTTCGGGGCTTCCACGGCTCCGGGCGAAGAGCCGAAGGCTTTCATGGGCAGTGGCCAGATCGACTTCGATTTCGCGCAAGGCATCTTCAGCGGCCATAGCTACCTCAACGAATACGGCCTCGTGAGCGGTTCCCATATCTCGGGTGGCGGGATCGAGCTCACGACCGTGGGGCAGATTTCGTCCCAGGATGCCTCGCTGACCGGCACGGCCGTCTTCGGGGGCATGGACGGGACCGTCACCAGCGAACTGAACGGCAGTCTTTACGGACCGGACGGACAGGAACTGGGCGCCAGCTTCAGCGGCCAGAACGCGGATGGCATGTCGGTGACGGGCTCGATCGTCGGCCAGCAGGACGGCGCGCTGACGCCCGCCAACCTGTCCTTTGCCAACATGACCCAGGAGCAGCGTTTCATCACGCAGATCTCCCAATATGCACGCGGCAGCCTGACCTGGCAGAACAGCGAGACCTTCCTCTTCCACGGCTATTCCTCGGACCAGAGCGGCGGGCAGTTCACGATCTCGGACAAGGTCGACGGGCGCGCCAATTTCCGGACCTACCAGAAGACCTTCGACAACGCGTACTACGGCACGCAGGACGTCACGCTGGAACTCTACCAGACCGGCGCGGCCAATTCCGAGTTGGCCCTGACCTATGCCAGCTTCGGGCACTGGCAGGGCTCGCTTCCGGCCAGCTACAACGGACCGGCCCATGAATGGTTCGCCTATGGCTTCCAGACCCCGAGCTACGCACTCGACAATCGCACCGGCTCGGCCAGCTATGAGGGCGTGGCCTATGGCACGGGCATGTCGAACAGCGCCCGCTACGATGTCAGCGGCACCTCGCGCATGGACGTGGACTTTGGCTCCGACACGTTCACGGGCGCGCTCGCGCTGAACGGCGTCGAAACCGTCACCAACGCGCCGGCCGATTTCGGCTCGATCGCGTTCTCGGGCACGATCAACAGCCGCGCGAGCATGTTCACGGGCGATTTCCAGGCCGGGGGCAGCCTGGGCAGCGCCATCTCGGGCCATTTCTACGGTCCCGACGGCGGGGAAGTGGCGGGAACCTTCGTCTTCAATGCCCCCGACGGCAATCCCATGGCCGGCACCAATGTCCAGGGCGCCTTCGCCGCCACGCGCAGGTAACCGCGGACATCTGACGTGCTGGTTGTCCTGGCGGCGGCGCTGGCCGCTGCACCTCCCCTGCCCGGTGCCCCTACGGCCGACATGGCGCCGGCCGACGTGGCGGTGGCCGCGCCGGTTCGCGCGCGCGACCTCTCCGCAATCGAGGTCTTCGGCATTGCAAAACGGATGGAAAAGGCTGGCCACCCCGACGAGGCCCTCCGCCTCTACGAGGCGCTGAACCAGGACCAGAACGCGGACGTGCGCGCCGAAGCGCGCTTTCGCAAGGGGCTCTTGCTCGCCTCGCTGGAGCGATACCGGGAGGCGGCCATCGCGTTCCGGGCGCTGCTCGACGAGCAGCCCGAGGCCTCACGGGTCCGGCTCGAACTCGCCCGGGTGCTCGCCGCGATGGGTAACGAGGGTGCCGCGCGGCGGGAGCTGCGCCAGGTTCAGGCCACGGGCCTGCCCGAAGAGGTCGCCCGCGCGGTGGGGCAGTTCGACGCGGCCCTGCGCTCGCACAAGCGCGCCGGGCTGCGCCTTGAACTCGCCCTTGCCCCCGACACCAACGTCAACCGCGCGACCGAGGTGCGCACGCTCGATACGGTCATTGCCCCCCTCACCTTGTCCGAGGACGCGCGCGCGCAGTCGGGCCTGGGCCTGCGCCTGTCCGGCGATGGCTACTGGAAGGTTCCGATAGGTCAGGGTTTCAGCATTGTCCCGCGCGTGAACACCCTCGCCACCCTCTACGGCAAGAGCGCCTTTAACGATATCACCACGACAGGGCTGATCGGCCTGGAAGTGCAGCGCCAGCACGACCGCTTCATTCCCTCGATCGGGCACAGCTGGCGCTGGTACGGCCAGAAGGCCTATATGCAAAGCGACATGGTGACGCTCGAGTGGATTCACGTCCTGGGTCGCCGCGCCCAGGTGACGACCTCGCTGGGCGCGGCACGAACCGATTTTCCACGCAACGAGCTGCAGGACGGGGCGCTCTATATAGCCAGCGTAGGTGTCGAGCGTGCGCTGTCGGCGCGCGGCGGCATCAGCGCCACGCTCACCGCCTCGCGCCAGACCGCACGCGACCCGGGCTATGCCAGCGCGGCGGGGGGCCTTCGCCTGCTGGGATGGCGCGAGGCCGGGCACACGACCCTCTACGCCTCGGCCATGGCGCAGCGCACGGAGGGCGACGCGGCCCTGGCGCTCTTTGGCGGGCGGCGCCGCGAGTGGTTTGTGAACGCACGCGCCGGGGCGACCTTCCGGGCGCTCACGGTGCACGGCATTGCCCCCTATGTGCGCGTCGGCTACGAGCGCAATGCGTCCAACGTCGTCCTCTACGATTACCGGCGCCTCACCAGCGAGTTCGGGGTCACCAGCAGCTTCTAGTTCCGGGGCAGGCCCAGTCCACGGGAACAAGGCCTGTCCCCGCGCGATCCTCCTTCATCCGATTGACAAAGCACGGGGTGCCCCCCACGCCGGTACCCCGTCCCTGCCAGCCACGCGAGTTCCAGCGCATGAACATCGATTTCAAAGCGCTCCTCGCGCTCTCGCCCAATCCCTACATGGTCCTTGACCCGGACCTGACGATCGTGTGGACCAATGCGGCCTATCGGCGCAGCACGATGCGTAGCGAGGAAGACCTTGTCGGCACCAACGTGCTGGACGCCTTCCCGAGCGAGCCGGGCAGCGAAAGCCACGAACTGCTCGTCTCTTCCTTCGCACGCGTACTCAAGGAGAAGAAGCCTGATGAGATCGCGCTGATCCGCTACGATATCGCGCGCCCCGATGGCTCCATGGAACCCCGGTACTGGAGCGCCACGCACACCCCGATCCTCAATGAGAACGGCGAGGTGTCGGTATTCATGCAACACACCGTCGACGTCACCGAAATGCACAACTTGCGCACCATGCGCGACGAATTCGATCTGGTGCGCCGCGCCGAAGCCGTGCAGACCCGCAACCTCGATCTGCAAACGCAGATGAAGCGCATGACGGCCACGTTCGAACAGGCGCCCGGATTCGTCTGCTTGCTGAGCGGTCCGCACCACGTCTTCGAAATCGCCAATGCCGCCTACTGCGAGCTCGTCGGACGCCAGAACCTTCTGGGCAAGACCGTTGCCGAGGCCCTTCCCGAAGTCGTGCGCCAGGGCTTTGTCGACATTCTCGACAATGTCCGGCGCGGGGGGCAACCCTACATCGGACATGCGCAGGAAATCGTCTTCGAGAGTGGCCCCGATGGCGCGCCGGTGCGCCGCTACATCGACTTCATCTATCAGCCGATCGTCTCGCAGGACAAGGTTTCGACGATCCTGGTGCAGGGCCAGGACGTGACCGAAACGGTGCTTGCAGCACGCCAACAGGACCTGCTCATCAACGAACTCAACCACCGCGTGAAAAACACCCTCGCCATCGTCCAGAGCCTTGCCCACCAGTCGTTTCGCCACATTCCGGGCGCGGGGGCCGCCAGGGAGGCCTTCGACACCCGCCTGCGCGCGCTGGCCCGCGCCCACAATCTGCTGACCGAGGCCGCCTGGCAGTCGAGCGCACTGAGCGAGGTCATCCGCGAGGCCACGGCGCCCTGCGGCGATCCCGCCCGTATCGAGGTCGAAGGCCCCGAAGCCTGGCTCAGCCCGCGCCTGACGGTTGCCCTCTCGATGACGCTGCACGAGTTGACCACCAACGCGATCAAGTACGGCGCGCTCTCGAACGATCGCGGCCGGGTCCGCATCCGCTGGCAGCGCGCGCCCGAGGCCCCGCACGCGATGACACTGGAATGGAGCGAGGAGGATGGCCCTGTGGTCGAGATCCCGGCGCACAAGGGCTTTGGCACCCGCCTCATCGAAGGCAGCATGGCCGCCGAATACGGGGGCTCGGTCGTGATCGACTACCTGCCCACCGGCGTGCACTGCACGATGGGCTTCATGGTCCCTGTCGCCCCCCCCCGCGCAAGCGGCAAGCTATACACGAACCTCCCCGGCCTGACGCGCCCTTCTCAAACCCGCCCTGGCGGGTTAGCCCTCGGGCGATGACACGCCTACCCCGCGACGACGGACACCAACCATGACCGCGCCGACAACGCCCCGCTCTCCCGCGGGCCCTGATGTCCGCCAGCCTCGCCCTCCGGCCGCGCGCGCGGGGGGCACGCTGCGCGCGCTGGCCCGACGTCTGGAGCTGCGCTCCTATGGGCTTGTCCCGGAACATTTCAGCGCAGCCGAAGGCGCTCGGGCGGCGCTCGCGGTAGCGCTGCCGCTGGCGCTGGCCGTCGCGCTTGGGGAAAAGCTGCTCTCTTGGTCCGTGTTCGCCGCGTTCTGGACCTGTCTGTGCGATCCCAGCGGCCCGGACCGCCTGCACCGCCGCACGCTCGGCGCCTTCACGCTGTGCGGAACGCTGGTCACCTTCGCGGGCGCCTCTCTGGCCCACGCGCTTCCCGGCCTGCCGGTGCTGACCGGTCCCGCGCTCGTCTTTGCCATCGTCATGGTCAGCCCCTTCGTCGCGCGCGAGGGGCTCTTTGCCACGCTGCTGGCCGTTGTCGCGGTGGTCGCAGTCGGCTTTGCGCAAGCCCCGGCACTCGCTCTGGTGCAGGCCCTGGCTTTTCTGGCCGGGGCAACCTGGGCCTGGCTGCTCATCAACGTGATCTGGCGGCGCGACGCGCGAAAGCCGCTCGAACGCGCGCATCTCTCGGTGCTGCTGCGCCTGCAGGACATGGCGGGCGAGCTGGCGAACCTGGGCGGACAGACGCACCGCGATGCGCAGTGGCACAGCGAACACGGTCAGCACCGGCGCGCGGTGCGCCTCGCCATAGAGCGGCTGCGCGGCCTTCTGCACCAGTTCGCCCCACGAGATGACATTGCGCGCCAGCAGCGCGCGCCGGAGGCCGGAGAGCAGCTCTTCGCCGCGCTTATCGCGCTTGACCAGGCCTTCATCGACGGCCGCGAACCTGCCCATGAGCGCCAGCGGACCGCGCGCGCCTGCCGCACCGCGCTGCGGGCCTGGCAGGTCGCCTATCGCCGGGCCGCGAACGGGCGGGTGGAGGACGCGCAGGCCGTGCTCGACTGGACCGCACGGCGCCTTGGCCGCAGCCGGGCGGCCTGCCCGAGTGCCCTCTTGCGCGGCGGCCTTCTGGCCTTTGAGCATGCCCTGGCTCTGCCCCTGACGGCACCTGGCCGGCGGGAGGCGACACCGGCCAATCCCTTGTCCCGCAGCGTCCCGCTCCGACGGGCGCTGCGCCTCACCGCCGCGCTCGTGGTCGTCTACCTCGTCGCGCGCGGCTTTGCTCTGGGCTATCCCTACTGGGCTGCACTTGCGGTGATCGTGGTCCTGCAGGGCGGATCGCGCGTGACGTGGACGCGCGCGCTGGAGCGCATTGCCGGCACGGCGCTGGGCGGCGGCGCGGCCATGGGGGTGGTCTACCTGAACGGTGGCGACGAGCTCTCGCTCTCGCTTCTGGCAACCTTACTGGCGGCCATCGCGATTGCGCTGCGCGCGGTGAACTACACGCTCTTCGTGCTGTTCCTCACCATGCTGTTCGTGATCGTGACCGAGATACTGCAGCCAGGGAGCGGGATCGCCTGGGCGCGCATTCTCGACAACATCGTGGGGAGCTTGGCCGCGCTGCTCGCTGTCCTCGCGCTTTGGCCCGATCTTGGCGTACCGCTGGAAGAACGCCTGCGCGCCGGGATTGCGGCCAATCGCGCCTATCTCGACGCGGTCGAAGACGATGCCGACGAAACCGAGATCGAGATCCGCCGCCGCGCCGCTGGCCTCGCCAGCGTCGAAGCCGAACTCGCCCGCCACGAACTGGGTAACCTGGTGCGCCGTGCCGGCGTCCATGAGAATCTGGGACAGGTACAGCTGGAGCTGCGGACGATCGCAGGGCGGGCCGCGATGGCCCGGCTGATCCAGCTCGGGACCGAAAGGCCGGGCATCTAGGCGGACAACAGGAAAATATCTTCCAAGGGGCCATCGCCCCTTGACCGTAAAATGGGCAAAGTGGGCAATGTGGCGAGCCCGGGGGCGACCGCCCCCGGAGCCATATCTTTGAGAGACCTTAGCGGAAACGCACGCCCACACCGGCCATCACGCGCTGGCGCGAGCTGTTGCCGTGGTAGTTCGAATAGACGTACTGCAGGTTGGCGTAGATCGGAGTGTCGCCCTTGACCACATCGTATTCGACGCCGCCGCCGACCTGATAGCCATCGGCGTTGTAATGGTCGTAGACCAGCTGGGTACCTGCGGCGTTGTCGATGCGGCGGCGCTGTTCGCCGTTGACGTAACCGCCCTTGCCGAAGACGAGGAGATCAGGCGTTACCAGATAGCCTGCACGGATCGCCGCGCCCCATTCCTGGAAGGCCTTGTGGCAGATCGAGTTGGTGTCGGGCAGCGCGGTGCAGTTCTCCGAATCGTCACCAGTCCAGTAGCTGCCCTCCGCGCCGATCACGAAGCGCTCGGCAATGATGCCGTCGAAGCCAACCGTGCCGCCGTAGCCGAAGCTGTCGTCGTGATTGCCTTCCGACTGGAAGCGGTCGCCACCGATATTGCCTTCCACGCGGATGCCGCGGAACTGGGTGCCTCCTCCGGTCGTCGCGGCCTCGGTCTGGGCCATGGCGGGCGAGGCCGTCAGAAGCGCGGGCGCGGCAATGGCGGTTGCGGCAGCGAGGGCAAGCGAAAGTGTCTTGGTCATGTCATATCCCGGATAGATGCGTGAAAGGATCGCCCGGCGCCAACCTCCTATTGCTGCACTAAGTTCCCGGATACAGGGCACTTCTTCGATGAACCGAGGCAGGTGCATCGATATCCTGATGATCCTGCGCTAAAGCGGGGGTCTTGCCGTTCGGTCCTCGGGAATGCTGCCATGTCGCTTATAGAACACGCCCTCTTCGCGCTGGCGATCCAACTTTGCATCGGCCTGTGCTGCCGCAACTGGTGGGCTGGCGCGGCGCTGGCGTGCGGCTATTTCATGGGCCGCGAACTGGCTCAGGCCGAATACCGCTGGATCGAGGAATTCGGGGGAGGCCTGCGCGCGAACATGCCCTGGTGGGGTGCCTTCGACGGACGGGTCTGGCCCAAAGCGGACCAGTGGGCGGACTGGATCGGCCCGCTGGTCGTCACCCTGCCGCTGGCGGCCGTGATGGAGCGGCGCAAGCGCGCGCAGGCTCGCCGCCGCACGGTTTCGCTGGCATCCCCGCTGTCCGGCGACTAAGGGCGCGGACCATGCCGCACATCAAGGACCTCGCCCAGCTTGCCCGCCACATCGCCGCCCACCATGGCTGGGATGCGGCGCGTGCCTTCAAGGCCTACACCCTCGACGACGCCGACGGGGCGACCCTTTCGCGCACAGGGCTCGACCTGCTCAAGGTCTTTCCCACGCTGGACGATCCCGCCCCGCCGCTGAGCGCGGCGCTCGCGGTCAGCCTGGAAAAGCGCATGCCAGACGCGCCCGTCCACGTCGTCACCGGCGCGCTGCTTGTCGAAGGCGTGCCACTGCTTGAAGCGCACAGCTGGGTCATGGTCGGGCCCCACGTGGCCGACATCGCGCTGTTCCGCCTCGCCTATTCCGCCAGCGACCCGGCCGAGCTGTCGCGTCACGTCCACCGCGTCTTCGGCGAAGGCAAGGCGCTCTACGTCGATCACTGGTCGCGCACGAAGCGCACCGGACTGACCTACCGGCCAGAGGCTGTGCTCGATGCCGAGACTCTGAATGCCCGGATGGCACAGGCCTACCGCCTGATCGCCGCCGAGAGCTGAGCGAGCCGAACCCGCGGTTCAGGCCGCGCCGTTCGCGCCCTCTTCTTCGACCCGTGCGTCGATGGCGCGGCGCGTGCCGACCGGCTGCCAGGGCTGGCCGATGCGCGCGGCGAAACGGTCCCGGAAGGACCACAGCCAGCCCACCCGCCGCTCGGCGAGGCCGGGCAGGCTGAGCGCGTCCCCGCCCAGCCAGGGCAGGAAGGGATTGCGCCGCGAATAGGACCATATCTCGACCCGCTCGCCCGCCTGCTGCGCCGCACCGCGGGCATGGAAGCCGCCGGTATCGGCCACCACCAGCGTGTTGGCGGGAACGGCCAGCCCTTCGGGCGCGCCGTAGCCCATCTTGGCCAGATCCTCGGGCCCCGCGCGCGGCGAACCGCGGGCCGACAGCCGGTCGATGCTCACAGGATCGCGCAGACTTCGGTGATACTCCCAGTCGAGCCGGGCAGGCGTGTAACGATGCGAACCGCGTACATAGGTGAAAGGACCATCCTCGGCGCGCACCGGATTGAGAAAGAGCCAGGCCTTCATCGAGGCGTGAAAGCTGTCGGCGTGGATCGTCTCCTGCGGGTCGGGGCCGCCCTCTCCGCAATGGCTCACAATGGTCTGGATGTAGTGCAGCGGTTCAGTGCGAAAGCTCGCCACGTAGTGGAACAGGGCGCGCAGATCCCGCCTTGACAGAAGCGTCCGCAGCGCGGGGATGGCCTCCAGCATCTGCGGGTCGATCGCGATGCGCCGGGTGATCGCATCGCCCTGGCGCATTTCGCGCGCGGGCGCCTCGTAGGACAGCAGCGCGCGGCGCAGGGCGGCAAACTCGGCCACGGGCACCACGTTCTCGATCGCTACGAAGCCATCGCGGTCGAACGCGGCACGCCAGTCGGCCGGAACGTGCCGCGCCAGACGCCGACGCCGCCAGCGGCACAGGATATCGGCCGCGCGCACGCGGGCACGGTGCAGCCCCAGGCGGTTGAGCCGCGGCGAACCGATCAGCGGATGGTCGAGAAAGCTCTTGGCCGAGGTCGCCAGTTGCAGCGTCCAGAAAGGAGCAAGCAGAATAGCCCGGGCCCGGGCAAAGATCGTCATCGTGGTATCCGTCAGCGTCTCTCGCGCCCCCGGCATCGCTGCACGGGCGGGGGCGCCCTGCCTGTGCGTTTCGCTCGTCCTCCCGGCAATGGCAAGAGGATTGGACGTGTGTCTGGACCACTTCGAGGTATTCATCGCCCGGATGCCACGGTTCGTCACGCCGCCGTGGCGAAGATGCGGCTTCGGACGCTCTCAATACCGTGCAATTTCGCGTAGGAAGCCTATAGAGGCTGATCGAAACAGGCTAGCATCTGTCGGAGCAAGTAATTGAGCTGGAACGATACTCTTAATGCACGCGGGTGGAAGGTCCCGTTCGTCAACAAGTCCCTGTTCCAGATCGGCAAGGAACTGCGCCCGGCCATCGACCGCACCATCCTGCGCCATTCCAAGATCCCGGACACGGCCATTCAGGACACGGCCAGCTTCCCCTGGATCGCCGAGATGGAAGCGAACTGGGAGGCGATCCGCGATGAGGCTCTGCGCATTCGCGCCGAGGACATTCCCTCGCTCGGCGAGATCTCGTTCGACCATGGGCGCATCGCGGCCGACCGGCGCTGGCGGGCCTTCTTCCTCAAGGGCTATGGCTACACCATGAAGGCCAACGCCGCGCGCGCGCCCGTTACCGCTGCCCTGCTGGAACGCATTCCCGGCCTTGTCACCGCCAACTTCTCGGTGCTCGAAGCGGGCGGCCATATCCCCCGCCACTGGGGCATGACCAAGGGTATGCTGACCTGGCACCTTCCGCTCAAGGCCCCGGCCGAGCGCGAAAAGTGCCGCATGCACATCGAGGAAGGCGAGACTCTCCACGTCCTCCACTGGGACGATGGCAAGTCGTTCCTGTTCGACGACATGTTCAACCACGAGGTCTGGAACGAGACCGGGGAGGACCGCTATATCCTCCTCGTCCAGATCAAGCGGCCCTGCCGCTGGCGCGGAAACCTGATCCAGGAGATCTTCCTCAAGGGCGTGCGCCACTCCCGCTTCGTGCAGGATATCCGCAAGGCGATTGATCGCGCGGGGAGCAAGACCACGGTGTCGGCGTCCGAACGAGCGCCCCTTTAGCGGCTCCTGCGGGATATCTATACAACTGGGAAACGCGACTTTATTGGCTATTTGGCCGTTTATTCAAGGAGAAAGGCCCTGCCCGTGAACGACACTCCGCTTCCGGGCATTCCTCTCATCGAATCCCCCCTCTTCGCGCAGGAGGTGGAAGGCCTGGGGCTGACCGCCGGGGAACGGCGCATCGCCGAGGATCTGCACACGCGCGGGTTTGCCGTCCTGGATTTTCCCGATACCGAGATCGACGCGCGGATCGCGCGTATTCAGGCGGACCTGGGGCCGCGCTACGCGGGCATGGAGCTGTCCGATCCCGACAGCGACAAGACCCAGGGCGAGCGACGTATCCAGGATGCCTGGACTTTCCATGACGATGTGCGTGCCATCGCCGCGAACCCGGCCATCCTGGATCTTCTGGGCACGCTTTATGGCCGCCCCGCCTTCCCGTTCCAGACCCTGAACTTTCCGGTCGGAACCCAGCAGGGCGCGCATTCGGACGCGGTCCATTTCTCCAGCCTGCCCGAGCGCTTCATGTGCGGGGTCTGGCTGGCGATGGAGGACATCACGCCCGAGAACGGGCCTGTGTTCTACCTTCCCGGCTCGCACCGCTGGCCGATCATGACCAACGCGATGATCGCCCGCCGCGGGTTCGGCACTATTCCCGAGAGCGCCCAGGCTCCCTACGAACGGGCGTGGGACGCGCTGGCCAAAGCCGACGGGCTCCGCCCCGAGCCCTTCCTCGCCCGCAAGGGCCAGGCCCTGATCTGGAGCGCCAACCTCCTCCATGGCGGCAGCCTGCAGACCGACCCCCGCCGCACGCGATGGTCGCAGGTGACGCACTACTACTTCGAGGATTGCATCTATTACACCCCGGCCTATTCGGACGAGGCGGTGGGGCGCCTGCACCTGCGCGAGCCGGTGGGCATCCACGACGGCGTTATCCGCACCAGTACCTACCTGGGCGAAATGGTGAAAATGCCGCGCCGACGCAAGGGCCTGCGCCGTCTCATCGGCAAGCTTGGACAGGCCCTGGCCAGCTAGGCACCCTCGGGCTCCCAGAGCTGGCCAGCCCCCCTTTCCCCTCGGATCATCGCAAGCGTCTTGCAGACGGCAAAAGAAGAACATATCAAGAACGATATGTCGCAACTTTCCGTCCTCGAACGCCTCGAAATTCTCGCCGATGCCGCCAAGTACGATGCCTCCTGCGCCTCGTCCGGCACTGCCAAGCGTGACAGCCGGGACGGCAAGGGGCTCGGCTCGACCGCGGGCATGGGCATCTGCCACGCCTATGCGCCGGACGGGCGGTGCATCTCGCTGCTCAAGCTGCTGCTGACCAACCACTGCATCTTCGACTGCCATTACTGCGTCAATCGCAAGAGCTCGAACGTGCGCCGCGCGCGCTTCACCCCGCGCGAGGTCGTGGACCTCACCCTCTCCTTCTACCGCCGCAACTACATCGAGGGGCTGTTCCTGTCCTCGGGCATCGTGCGCACCGCCAGCCATACGATGGAGCAGCTGATCGAAGTCGCGCGCAGCCTGCGCGAGGACCATGATTTTCGCGGTTACATCCACCTGAAGACCATCCCCGAGGCCGAAGCCGAACTGGTGGAACGCGCGGGACGCTGGGCAGACCGCGTCTCCATCAACGTCGAACTGCCGACCGAGCAGGGCCTGGCCCGCCTCGCGCCCGACAAGAAGACCCGGCAGATCGAGGGCGCCATGGGCACCGTGCGCGACGCGATCGTTGCAGGCAAGGATGCCAGTGCGCGCTACCGCTCCGCCCCGCGCTTCGCCCCGGCCGGCCAGTCGACACAGATGGTCGTGGGAGCCGATGGGACAAACGACACCCAGATCGTCGAACGCGCCAGCACGCTCTACCGCGGTTTCGGTCTGCGCCGGGTCTACTATTCGGCGTTCAGTCCGATCCCCAGTTCAAGCGCCGTGCTTCCCCTGAAACGTCCGCCGCTGCTGCGCGAACACCGCCTCTACCAGTCCGACTGGCTGATCCGCTTCTACGGCTTTTCCACCAGCGATGTGCGCCGCGCGGCGGGGCCGGAGGGCATGCTCCCGCTCGACATCGACCCCAAGCTGGCCTGGGCGCTGGAAAGCCGCGAGGTCTTTCCGGTCGATCTCAACCGCGCCCCGCGCGAGATGCTGCTGCGCGTGCCGGGCCTGGGCACCAAGGCGGTCGACGCGATCCTTGCCGCGCGCCGCCACCGCACGCTGCGCCTGGAGGATGTCGCGCGCCTCACCGTCTCGGTGCGCAAGCTGCGCCCGTTCGTAACAACCACCGACTGGCGCCCGGTCACCCTGCTCGATCGCGCGGACCTGCGCGCGCAGCTTGCCCCCAAGCCCAAACAACTCGAACTCTTCGCATGATCGTGGCTACTCTGCAGGAACCCGACGACTTCGAGGCGTGGCGCGATGAAGCTCGGCGCCTTGTCTCCCAAGGCCATGCCCCGCACGAGGTGTCCTGGCGCGACGCAGCCGAGAGCGAGGACCTGTTCGCGGCGCCCCCTGCCCATACCTTCTCACCCGCACCGGCAACTTCGGCCCGGACTGTCCGCGCCAACCGGGCGTTTCTTGATCAGGCGCATCTTGCCATACTCCACCGCGACGGCGCGCGGCTTGACCTCCTCTACCGCATCCTGTGGCGGCTGCAGGATGAGCCCCGCCTGCTGGGCGATCCCGCCGATCCCGATGCCGGCGCGCTCCACCGCCTTGTCCGGCAGGTTCGGCGCGACATTCACAAGATGCGCGCCTTCCTGCGCTTTCGCGCGATGCCCGAGGACACGGGCCCGCCCCGTTACCTCGCCTGGTTCGAGCCCGATCACCGGATCGAGCGCGCCAACGCGGCCTTCTTCCGTGACCGTTTCGCCAGCCAGCGCTGGTCGATCCTGACCCCGCGCCTGACCCTGCACTGGGACGGGAAAAGCCTGAACGAAGCCCCTCCGGCACGGCGCGAGGACGTGCCTGCCCACGATGCGACCGAAGACCTGTGGTTGGGTTATTACCGCTCGATCTTCAACCCGGCGCGCCTCAAGGTCGGAGCCATGGTCAAAGAAATGCCGCGCCGCTACTGGAAGAACCTGCCCGAAGCCGCGCAGATCCCCGCGCTCATCGCCGGGGCGCAACAGCGCGAGGCGGCGATGATCGCAACCGGCGCCCCGCCTGCCGACGAACCCGCCCCCACGACCCGCGAGGCTCTGGCAGACGGTATCGCACAGTGCCGCCGCTGCCCGATCGGGTGCAACGGCACCGCCCCCGTTCTGGGCGAAGGCCCGCTCGATCCGCCGCTGCTGATTCTGGGCGAACAGCCGGGCGATACCGAAGAGCGCACGGGCCGCCCGTTCGTCGGCCCTGCGGGCGAACTGCTCAATGCCCATCTCACGCGCGCAGGGATCGCGCGTGCGCAGGCCTACGTCACCAACGCGGTCAAGCACTTCAAGTTCGAGCGCCAGGGCAGGCGCCTCCTGCACCAGAACCCCACCGCGAACGAGATCGACCACTGCCGCTGGTGGCTGGAAGCCGAGCGCGCGCTGGTGCGCCCGCGTGCGATTCTCGCGCTAGGGGCCAGTGCGGGGCGGGCTCTTCTCGGGCGTACCCCGTCCATCGGCCGGGAACGCGGCTGCCCCATCCCCCTCCCCGATGGCACGCCGATGTGGCTGACCGTCCATCCCAGCTACCTCCTGCGCCTCAACGGCGCTGCCAGCACGCGCGAGACCGAACGCTTCAAAGCGGATCTCGCCCTGGTGTCAGCCCACCTTGCACGAGAAAATCGCCTGCACACGCCTGCCTGAGGTCCACGCAGACCGCCGGGGAGCGATCGGATCGACGGGATCTGGCCCGGCCCCGGCCGCGAGACGCCGCAAGGCTACGCCCGGGAGGAACCCGGGAGACCGGCCGGACAACTGCGCGCACGGCCTATGCTGTCGACGAGCACGCCGATCTGAGTGTCGCTGAAGCCCGCTGCCTCGGCTTCGTGCAGGACCGATGCGGGAAGGAGAAAACCCTTGTGCCAGGCTTGGACGACCAGGCGGCGCAGGGCTTCGAGACGAGGATTGGCGAGCTGACGCGGAGGGGGCCTTGGCCCCAGCACAAGGCGGGCGAGCCGCCCGCGCGGGCGCTGCGGGCGCAAGCTCTCCAGTGTATCGCCATGCGCCAGTTGCACCACGCGCAGCTCCATGGCGTCGAAGTGGGATGCAAGATCGGCCCGGTGGGCTCCGTCCGGATCAAGCTCTGCGAAATTGGGCAGCGCGTGCAGCGCCGCATCCCGGCAATCGAGGAAAGCCATGGTGAGTGCTCCTGGAATGAAAGCCCGACGCGCGCCTGGTGGGTAAGGCGGGGGGGACAGGCGCGCGTCAGGGCCCTCCACGGCGCGAGGGAGGCCGGGAGTGGGGGACGTCGATCAGACCGAGAGACCCGTCACCGCGAAGAGGCGACAGCCGCTTGGGCCGGATATCGGAAATGAATTCGTGCGAGCCACGAAGGGGCACGCCGGGTTCGTGCCGGGGGCCTTAGCCCGAGCTTTGGCGATGGTGGACTGGGTACATCGGCTCTTCCCCTGTTGCAGTGCACGTCGAGCGGACTCTTTGTGTACCGTCCGGTATATATTAAGCCAGGGTGTACGGTCAACCGATTTTTATATACCACATGGTATAGAAAGCGTAACGCGCCGGATTGAAGGCCATGAACAGCCGCCGATTTTCAGAAAATCGCGTCCCCCGCGCTTAAAGCCCCGGCCACATCGCCAGGAAAGCCTCAATGACACCTTTCAGTTCGCCGCGGGAGGTTCCGCCCTGGGCCTTGACGGCGAGGCCCTGCAGCACCGTGGAAAGGCACTGGGCCAGGCCTACGGGATCGCTGCCTTCGGGCAGGTCGCCTTGGGCCTTCGCCTCCTCGAACCGCGTAACGAGTGCAGCATCCGAAGACTGGCGCCGCGCGATCATGTGGTCTCGAATCGAGGTGTCTTCATTGGTGCAGGACAGCAGGCTGATGACGCCCAGGCATCCCTGGCGTTCGGCCGAACCGCAATAGGTGTCGAGCGAGCCGAGCAACAGGCGCTCGGCCACCCCGCGCGCGGTAGGCGCTTCGAGCGCAGCGCGGATATAGGCCAGCTTGTCGCGCTCGTAGAGGTCGAGCGCCTTCTTGAAGAGCGCTTCCTTGTTGCCGAAGCAGGCATAGAGGCTGGGCTTCGTGATGCCCATCGCCTCGGTCAGTTCGGCCAGCGAGGCGCCTTCGTAGCCATGCTTCCAGAACACCTGGAGCGCCGAGCCCAGAGCCACCTCGGGATCGAATTCCCGGGGTCGACCGCGCGACTTGGCAGGGCTTTGCGAACATTTCATACCAATCGGTATATAGGGGCCCGACCCGCTAAATCCAGTGAAGATGCTGGCCCGCCTCAACCGATCGATAGGCCACTGCGATGCGCTGCGGCGCGCGAAGCCTTCGCTGCAACAGGGCGCGCAAAGGCCCACGCGCGGCCTGTGGATCGGCAAAAGACAGGCTCTTGCCCTGCCCCCGGGTTCCAATCCGGCCCCAGCTCCAGACAAGGCAGATGCGCCCGAAAAGGTCACGATCGACCACCATGCGCCAGGACCGCGCGAGCCCGCGCTCCGGCGCGCGGGCCTCCAGCGCAAGAGACCCGCCTTCGGGCGCGAGCAGCCGGTCAAGAGTGCGTTCGATATCCATCGCCGCAAGTTGAGGGCACGCCTGCGCGCGCGTCCAACGCAAAAATCGAATCAATCGTGTCCCGCCTGATTCACGCAGGCGATCAGCGCCGTGTCGTGAAGCCATACGTGCGCCTTGTCAGCCCTTCTTCCTTCGATTTGCCGCTCGTATGCGATTGTGCGGCCCGAATGGGCCGGAAATTGCACGCTTTCGCGCGCCGAAACCTAGACTGAACGAAATTTTCCGAATACCCCTCTGCGAACGTTCAAAAGAACTGTCAGAGGGTCAAATGCATTCAGAAGTCGAACGCCTCTCCGAAATGGCCCAAGCCGGGGAGCGGATGATCGAGCGTCTGCGCAAGCAGGCGTTCCTGCCCGACAGCCGCAAGGGGCTCAACATCCGTTTCGGCATTGCCGAGGCGGCGCAACTGCTGGGCTGTTCTACCAACCGCATCCGCATGGCCGAGGACGACGGACGTCTTCCCCCTCCCCCGCCGACCGAGAACGGACGTCGTCCCGGCTATTCGATCGAGGCGCTCCAGCACATGCGCGAGGTGCTGGGCGCAAGCCCTGCCCGCGCGCCGCTCGACCGCCCCGCGATGATCGCGGTGCAGAACTTCAAGGGGGGCGTGGGCAAGTCCACGGTCACCACCCACTTGGCCCACTATTTCGCAATCCAGGGCTACCGCGTCCTCGTGGTGGACTGCGACAGCCAGGCGACCACGACCACGCTGTTCGGCTTTAACCCGCACTTCAACATCACGCGCGAGCAGACGCTCTATCCCTACCTCTCGATCGACCCCACCCAGACCGATTTGCTCTACGCGGTCCAGAAGACCCCCTGGCCCAACGTCGACCTGATCCCGTCCAACCTCGAACTGTTCGACGTTGAGTACGAGCTGGCCGCAAGCGGCGCGGACGGGGGCTCGGTGCTCGCCTCGCGCTTTCGCAAGCTTAAGCAGGGCCTCGAGGACCTCGCCCGCGATTACGACGTGGTGATCCTCGATCCGCCCCCGGCGCTCGGCACCATCAGCCTCGCCGTGATGCAGGCGGCCAACGCGCTGATCGTGCCGCTCGCCGCGACGACGCCCGACTTCTGCTCAACCGTCCAGTTCCTCTCGATGATGGATCAGGTGACTGGCCAGCTCTCCCAGGCTGGCCTTACCGTCGACTATGACTTCGTGCGCCTCTTGTGCTCCAAGTTCGATGGCAACGATCCCAGCCACGCGATGGTGCGCCAGATCATGGAGCAGACCTTCGGCCCCGCCCTCCTTCCCGTCTCCATCCTGGAGAGCGCGGAGATCAGCCACGCGGCGCTGCGCATGATGACCGTTTACGAACTGGAACGCCCGATCGGCTCTGTCCGCACGCACAAGCGTTGCCGCGCCAATCTGGACGAAGCCATGGCCCAGGTCGCCGCGCTCGTGCGCCGGGGATGGGGTCTGGCGGCCCCCGCCAGCCCGGAGGCCGTGGTCAATGGGTGACGCAAATTTCATCGCCGCTTTGCAGAAAACGGTTTCCTACAGGGCTACTGTTCACCATATGTTCGACCTCACCCGCTCGCCCTTCCCTGCCCTGACCTACGCCCGGAGGTAGTCCCATGGCCCGCAAGCAATCCGATTACCTCGCCAGCCTGCTCTCGGGCGAGGACGACACCACCGAGACCAAAGCCGACGCGCACACACCCTCCCCTGCACCTTCAGCGCATGAGCACGGGCAGGCTCCGCCGTCCGATACACCCGATCCTGTGGCCCCGGCTGAAGGCGAAGCGATCTCTCCGGCCCCGCGCTCCAGCACCCGCGCCGGCCTTTCCTTGCTTGGCCGTGAGAATGCGCTCGCCCGCGTGGCGAGCGGCGAAGTGCGCCAGGTCACTCAGCTCCTGCTCGACCCGGCCCGCGTGCGGGTATGGGATGGCAATGCGCGTAACCAGGCCCGGCTCTCCGAAGATAGCTGCCGCGACCTCATCGATTCGATCCTTGCCGAAGGGGGCCAGAAGGTCCCCGCCGTCGTGCGCCATGTCACGGGCGATCCCGACCACGACTACGAGCTGATCGCGGGCACCCGACGCCACTTTGCGATCTCGTGGCTACGCGCCCATTCCTATCCTGACATGAAGCTGCTGGCCCAGGTCGCCGAGCTTGATGACGAGGCCGCCTTCCGCCTCGCCGACATCGAGAACCGCGCCCGCCGGGACATCACCGACATCGAGCGTGCGCGCAACTACGCCGAGGCCCTCCCCATCCACTATGGCGGCAAGGCCGTGCGCATGGCCGAGCGGCTCAAGCTGTCCAAGGGCTGGCTCTCCAAGATGCTGAAGGCCGCAACCATCCCCGACGAGGTCCTCGCCGCCTTCGCGGATCCGGCCGAGCTGACGCTGAACCCTGCCTATCGCCTGGCCGGAGCCTTGGACGACAAGGCCCGCGCCCGCGCTATCCGCAAGGAAGCCAAGGCCATCGCCGCGCAGAACGCCAAGGCCCGCTCGGAAGGTCGCGCAGGCCTGCCCGGTCCGGTCACGCTCAAGCGGCTGCTGGCCGCGAGCGACCTCGCCGATAGCGGGCAACCGCTGGCAGCAAAGGATTTTCGCATGGAAGTTTTCGGCCCCTATGGGCGCACGATCCTCGCGGTGAAGGACGTGACCCGGCAGGGTGTGACGATCCAGCTGCCGATGGCCAGCGGAGCCGGCGACGATCAGCTGGCCGACGCGCTCAAGGAAGTGCTCGACGTTCTGCGCAAGAACGGCATCTCGGTCAGCTGAGGCGAAGGAAACGGGACGCGATGTTTCCTCCAGGAAACTTTTTGGTGCAGACGAGGGCGGTCCGGGCAGTCCGGCGCGCTTCCCCCTCTCCTGCCCGGACCAAGCCCGTGACGTGTCCCTTCACGCCGTCCTTTTCGTGCAACTCCCCCCATCCCTCCAGCGCACAAGGCCCCCGTCGATGACCCGCGCGCCCAAGGCCCCCGTCAGCGAACAGTTCGACCTGTTCCTTCCCTACATCGCCGACCTCCCCTTGCGCGACCAGCGCGAAATGATGGAGCGGCCCTTCTTCAGTCTCGCCAAGTCCAAGCGGGTCAAACCGATCGACTACACAAGTCCCGACGGACAGGTGCGCGTCCACGTCTCCGCCAGTCCCGAGTACGGCATGGCCACGATCTGGGACGCGGACATCCTTATCTACTGCGCGAGCGTCCTGGCCGACATGCAGCGCCGAGGCCGCAACGATGTACCCCGCAAGCTCCACATCATGCCCTATGATCTCCTGCGCGCGATTGGGCGTCCGACCACCGGCCGCGCCTACGAACTGCTGGGACAGGCCCTCGACCGGCTTGTCGCGACGACGATCAAGACCAACATCCGTGCCGAGAACCGGCGCGAGGCAACTTTCTCCTGGCTCGATGGCTGGACCCAGCTGGTCGATGAAAAGACCGAGCGCTCACGCGGCATGACCCTGGAATTGTCCAACTGGTTCTGGGAGGGCGTGATGATGAAGGGCGGCGTGCTGTCCATCGACCGCGCCTATTTCGACATCACGGGCGGGCGCGAGCGCTGGCTCTACCGCGTGGCGCGCAAGCATGCAGGCGGGGCTGGCGAGACCGGCTTTGCCATCACCATGCCCGTCCTCTTCGAGAAGTCCGGCGCGGAAGGCCAGTACCGCCGTTTCAAGTTCGAGATGCTCAAGCTGGCCGAGAAGAACGAGCTTCCCGGCTATGCCCTCGCCGTCGAGACCGCGCGCGATGGCGAAGCCATGCTGCGCATGACCCGCGTCGACGACAAAAACGGCGCCGGCGACCTCCAGCCCTCCCCGGCGCGGCATGTCGCCCCCGGCCCCGCTTCTACCCCTGCCACAACGGCGGACACGAAAGAAACGGACGCCGCACGCCCGGCCAAGGCCTCTGTCCCGGTTTCGTCGCAAGGCTCAGGGCAAGTTTCCTCCAGGAAACACACCCGCGAGACGGCCGAGGTCTTCGACGCCT
Source organism: Novosphingobium sp. BW1 (assembly GCF_008107685.1). Lineage (GTDB taxonomy): Bacteria > Pseudomonadota > Alphaproteobacteria > Sphingomonadales > Sphingomonadaceae > Novosphingobium. The sequence continues at coordinate 21,223 of NZ_VIRF01000049.1, read as the reverse complement.
CGCGCCTTATCCGATCCACCATCACCGGCCTCTCCGATAACGCAACGCGCGGCTTCATGACCGATGAGACGATCGACACCCTGCGCGGCGAATGTCCGGGCTGGGACCTGCACGCCCTTCACGCCGATTTCGAGAGGTGGGTCGCCGCCGACCCGGAACGCACTCCGGCCAACTGGCAGCGCGCCTTCGTGGGCTGGGTCCGGCGCCACCACGCCAAGCACAAGAACCAGCTGCGCGGGTGAGGGCAGGGGGCTCCTCGATCATGAGCCCCCTCCCACACATCGTCTCCTCGGGAACGTCCAGCGAAGGCATCGCCGGGCGGCAATGCGCTTTCCACCCACCTTTCCTCCGATACGCTCGGCGTCCAGCAGGGGCCCCTGCCCCGTTCACCAAAGGCCCGTCACTTTCACAAACGGGTAGAATGGCAAGCAAGCGAGCATTCGGCACGCCCCCCTTCCGCCACATCCCAACCGCTCGGGCCACCCTGACGCCCCCATGTCGATGTCGCAGCTCGGATCGCCTGCGAACGCGCTTCCCGAATTCCATTGCGACCGATTCCAGTCCTGATGACGAGAGTAGTATCCGCCAGCGGCGGATGGTTGCCAATCTCCCATCACATCGCCAACCGAAAGGTAGCGTTGCGTGCGTTCCCGAAGTGTCGCGTCCACCTGGTCATTCCTGCCTTGGCTCGAAGCTTGCCTCGGCCTTGGCCGACGAATTGAACGACCTTCGAACACCTCTTCGAAAAAGAGTTTCAAATTGGAGGCCCCGATTCGCAGCATCGACACTCCAGGAACACATCAGAGGCCGCTTTCGACCCTTCGGGAACACAGCTTCGACCTATCGGGAACGCCACTCTCGACACGCCGGGAACGCCAGTCCGACACATCAGGAACAACCGGGTGAACGCGACTCATGGAGCAACGCCGTGCAAACCTCACAAGGAGCCTGTCTAACCTTATCTAACCTGTTTCCTTAACCCCTCTAACTTCTCCGAAGTCTCATGCGGATTAGATGAAAAGGGGGAGGGCGCCCGACCGAGAGACAAGCCCGTGAACGCAGACCATCCCACGTTCTTGCCCAAACACATGCGAGTGCATATATTCGAGCAAGGAGTGCCCCCATGCTTGCAGCTTTTCTTGACGACATTCGGGATGGCGATCTCATTGCCCCACGGCTTATGGCCGAACGCCTGCGCTTGCCGATGACTCGTCTCTCGAAGCTCGCGCATCTCAACCGCAACACGATGACCTCGCGCCCAGCCAGTCCGGCCGTGCAGGAAAAGCTAGGTCAGATTGCCCGTATCATCACCAGGGCCGCCTCGCTCACGGGTGATGAGGATCGGGCCATCATCTGGTTCAAGCACCAACCACTCCCGGGCTGGGGCAAGACACCCGAAGAGCTTGTCGAGGATGGTCTCGCCCAGGAGGTTCTCGATGACCTCGAACGGCATAGCGAAGGCGTCTATTCCTGAACCGTTCGCCTCCACCGATCACGTGACTTCCCAAAACCCATCTTATCCCCTGCTCGCGCGCGAGATAGCCTTGTGGCGCATGCTCACGATTCGTTTTCAACGCGCCCCCTGTTCCGGAGAAGGGGCGCGGCTTTATGGCGGACGCTGGAATGCAAGAGGTATTCCAGCACTCTACCTTGCCTGCGACCCCGCAACGGCGGTTGCCGAATTCTACCAAGGCCTGCCTAAACCTGGGACCCTGGCCCCTTATCGCCTCCTCGCCAGCGCCTTGGTCGATCTTACCGATGGCAAGGGCGGTGCCTGCAACGAAATGGTTGAACACGCGTGCACCGCCGCCTGGAAGGCGATGGCGACGCGTAACAGGATACCGCCAAGCTGGGCCCTCACCCGCCAGCTCATCGCCGCCGGAGCCCAGGGCGCACTTGTACCCTCTGCGCAAAATCGTGGTGGTACGTGTGTTGTGCTGTGGGACTGGCACGCGACCGGAAATGGGCCGGAACATCCCGAAGGGAAGGGCGCGGCCCTCACCTTGCTCGATCCCGAGAAAGTGCTCGAGGAACCCGCCAGAGCCCGATAAGCTATTCTCAAGTCTCATAACGATCGGAGACCATGTAGCAAAGCAAACGATTGCATCGGGAGCGATTCCACGCGATGGCCCCCCACCTGGCAATCGGCGAAGGGACTTGCGAAGGATCTGCAAGGACAGAATGCCCTCATGTCCGGGGACATATGCGAAGAACGGCAGAGCGACTTCGATTTTATGGCTTACACTTCGTTAACTCGCTTCATGGCAAGTGCCTTTGCACGGAACAGGTCATCTGTTTTCCAGAAGGCATGACAAGGGTGGGTGCGTGACGAAACTGATCATACAGATTCCGTGTTACAACGAGGCCTCAGACTTGCCCCGCACCCTGGCCGCCCTGCCGCGCGCCATTCCCGGAATAGACGTGATCGAAATCCTCGTGATCGATGATGGCAGCCTCGATGATACCGCCCAGATCGCAAGGGCTGCAGGAGTGCATCACATCGTGCATCATCGCGCCAACCGCGGCCTTGCCGCGGCTTTTCGATCCGGCATCGACGCCGCTCTGCGTGCCGGGGCCGACATCATCGTCAACACCGACGCCGACGGCCAGTACGCGGGCGAGGATATCATCAAGATCGTCCTGCCGGTGCTGAATGGCGAGGCCGATATCGTTATAGGCGACCGCGACGTTGCCAAGAACGCGCATTTCGGCCCTGTGAAGCGCAGCCTGCAGATCCTGGGAAGCGCGATCGTCCAGCGTCTGTCACAAACCCGAGTACGCGATGCCGTCAGCGGATTTCGCGCGATCAGCCGGGATGCAGCCAAGTCCATCAACATCACTACCGAATTCAGCTACACGACGGATATGCTGATTCAGGCCGGTCGCAAGCGTCTCGCGATCCACAGTGTGCCTGTTGCAACCAACGCCACGCTGCGTCCATCCCGGCTGTTCAAATCGATTCCCTACTTCATCGCGAACACCGGCATCACGATGGCCCGCGCCTATACGACCTACAACCCGCTACGAGTGTTTGTTGGAAGCGGACTTGCGATCATCCTTGTCGGACTGATCCCAATCCTGCGCTTCCTCGTCGCCTTCTTCTCAGGCGACGGTGATGGGCACGTCCAGTCGCTCGTGCTGGGTGGGGCCCTGCTTGTCCTGGGCGCGGTGGTTTCGGTGATGGGCGTCCTTGCCGATCTCATCGCAGCGAACCGCAAGCTTATCGAATTGAACCTGATCCATCTGCGCCGCATCGAGGAGACCCTCGCCATGCCGCCGGTGCACGGTCCTCTGGAAGATCACCCCTTCACGCCCGAGCGCAAGAGGGCGTGAGCGTGGACATTGCGCGCGCGCCGCGTATGCCCGCGTCCTCCATCGTAGCTTCGGCTGTGTATGAACGCAGCTGGAAATGGGTGCTCGGGGCCCTGGTCCTGACCCTGATACTTCAACTGCCGCTTGTCGTCCTGCGGGCCATCAACTGGGATGAATTCTTTCACTACAGCCAGGTCGTCAAACTGGCTAACGGCACGCTCAGCCTCCCTCTCCAGACGCTTTATACGCAGGCCTTTGTCTGGGTGACGGCGTTGCCTGGGGCAGGGGTCGATCATGTCATCCTCATCCGCCTGTTCATGCTTGGCTGTGAACTGGTGACGCTGGCCTGCATTGCCGGGCTCGCAGGGCGGTTCACCGACAGGACGACAGGCCTCCTGTGCGCCCTGGCCTATCTGAGCGCGAGCTTCATCTTCCGGCACGGGACTTCGTTCCGCTTCGATCCACCGGCCGCGGCCCTGCTGATGGGCTCGGCCTGGATCTTTGCCCGTGCCCACATGGCCCCCATGCGACTGGCGCTTGCTGCCATTCTTGCGGGCATATCGACGGTGCTGACGATCAAGACCGTCCTTTACGCACCGGTATTCGCAGGCATCGCCTGGCTGGTCTGGACGGAAAGGGGACATCGCCGCGAGGATCTCTTCAAGCTTGCCGCGCTGGCTGTGGGCGTGGTCGTGTGCGCGGGCCTGGTCTATCTGCTCCATGCCGCGAGCCTGGCCCAAGGCAGTGCACACGAAGCCGAAAGTCTGGTGTCGAATGCGGGGAGCAGCATGTTCACGCTGAGCGATCCCTTCGGCTACCGCCGCTTCATCGTGTGGTTCGCGATCAGTTCTCCACTGCTGGCAATCCCGGCCTTTCTTGCTCCCTTCGCGATCTGGTGGAGCGAACGCCCCACGGCACGGAAGATTGCTCTCACCGGCTTTTGGCTTCCGCTTACGACCCTATTTTTCTATCAGAATACAGCGCCTTACTACTATGTTTTCATGATGCCGCCGGTCGCCGTGGCCGCCAGTCCCGTGCTGGCTTTGCTGGTCCGGCGCTACGGCGCACCGCTGATGGCAGGCGCAATGCTGGCCTGTGCTGCGTTTGTTCTTGCGACCGAGCCGGAGAGCACGCTCGCCCGCCAGCGCCAGATCCAGAAGGAGGCCATGCGCCTGTTTCCCGATGGGGTCGCCTATTTTGACAGCTGCGCGATGCTGGGCGCCTTTCCCAAGGAAAACATCTTCATGACCCCCTGGGGCATTGCGAAGTACCTGAACGGACATCCGGAGACCATGGTGGAGGCCATGGAACGTGGTCCTGTCCCGCTGTTCGTTACCAACGACGCGGCGCTGGAGGAGGCGGTCACCACGCAGGGCAAGGTGGCCGCTCTCCTCCCGCAGGACCTTGCCGCCATCCGCGAAAGCTATATCCATTTCTGGGGGCCGTTCTGGCTCGCGGGGCGGGATGTCGCGGCCGGTGCAGGTCCGCAGGACTGGCACGTACACGTGCCCGGCACCTATACCGTGCGCGGCGGCGCGCTGCGCCTCGATGGGCGCGAGCTTGCCCGCGACGATGTCGTGCGCCTGACGCGCGGCGTGCACAGGCTTGCCTCCGACACGCCGGGCGTGCGCCTCGTCTGGGGCGACAGGCTCGATGTGCCGGCCTCGCCGCCGCCGTCGAAGCCCTATTTCATGCCGTTCTGAGCTGCGCGTGGTGATACGCCGGATCCCTGACATCGCGGCCCTCGATGCCTGGTGGAGCCGCTCACGGCACGTAGGGCGCCCCGTGCTGGTGTTGGCGCTGTGCCTGTTCGTGGGGGGCTGCATCTGGGCGGCAAGCCGGATGGGGCTGTCGCTGCGCGCGCTCGATCCCCGGGCGCTTGTATTGCTCGCGGTTCTGGCGCCGGTCTCGCTGGGCTACAGCGCGCTCGGGTTGAAACTGATGGCCCGCGCGGGGGGAACTTCGATCCCGTTTTCCATGGCGCTCGGCACCAGCGCGATGGCGACGATCGCGGAACTGTTACCTATTCCGGGCGGGGCGATCGTGCGCACGGGCGGCCTGGTCAAGGCGGGGGTCGGCCTGGGGCGCGGATCGGCACTGGTCCTGCTGGCGGCGGTCCTGTGGATCGCGGCAGGGGCCCTTGGCGCGGGACTTGCCGTCGTGCGCCTGAATGCCGTTGCAGGCTGGGCGCTTTTGGGGCTGGGAGCAGGTGGGGGCATTCTCGCGCTGGCCTGGTTAGCGACGCTTGCAGGGGCGCGTTTTGCCGCCACGATGCTGCTCTACCGCGTCAGCGGTCTGGCGCTTCTGGCCTTGCGGCTCAAGCTGGCCTTTGCGGTTCTGGGGGTTGTCTTTGCCCTGGTGGAGACGATGCCCTTCGTTCTGGCCACCATCGCGGGCTCGGCGGCGGCCATCGTGCCCGCAGGCCTGGGCGTCAGCGAGGCGCTGGCCGCCCTTGCCGCTTCAAGCCTGACCCTGTCGGGAGCTGCGGCCTTTCTGGCGGTGGGGGTGGATCGCATCGTGCAGGTTCTGCTGAGCGGGCTGATCGCCCTGGTCTGGGTGGTACGTGATCGGAGGCCCTTGCCGTGACAGCCTCGAACGATGGCCCTGCGAGGCCGATGCGGCTTGCGATCTGGGGGACCTATGACACAGGAAAACCGCGCGTGCGCCTGCTTATCGATGCGGCGCGGCGGATCGATCCGGACCTGACGCTGGTCAATCGCAACCCCTGGCAGGGTATCGAGGACAAGAGCACCGTGCGGGGCCTCTGGGCAAGGTTGCGGATCGCCTGGGCCTGGCTGGCCAGCTATCCGCTTCTGATCTTCGCGTATCTGCGCATGCCGCGCCACGATATCGTCCTTGTGCCCTACCTCGGCAATCTCGATGTGGTTCTGCTCTTGCCATTCGCACGGCTGCGCGGTGCACGCATCTGCTGGGACATGTTCATCTCGCTTTACGACACCATCGTCATCGATCGCAAACTCCTCCCGGAGGGAAGCTGGCGGGCGCGGGCACTCTACCATTTCGAGCGTGCTTCGGTCCGCCTCGCCGACAAGGTCCTGATGGATACCCGCGCCCATGCAGCGTACGTTCGCGATCTCTACAAAGCGCCGCCGAACAAGCTGTCCTCGGTCTGGGTGGGCGCGGAAACCGCGCTGTTCCGCCCAACTCCCATGCCCGCGCGCAGCGGACCCGTCGAGGTGCTGTTCTACGGACAATTCATCGCCCTTCATGGGCTCGAAACGCTGATCGATGCGATCGATCTCATTGAGGCATCGCCCCCCAGGGGCGACGGTCTCGCATGCCGTTTCACGATCGTGGGCACGGGACAGGAAGCCGCGGCAATTGATGCCCGCATTGCCCGGCAGGGACTTCGGAACCTGCGCCGAATCGACTGGGTCGACTACACCGAGCTGCCCGACCTGATCGCGACGTCCGACATCTGCCTTGGCATTTTCGCCGGCGAAGGAAAGGCGGGGCGGGTCATTCCCAACAAGATGTTCCAGATCCTTGCTTCGGGGCGTGCGCTGATCACGCGCGACAGTCCCGCCGCGCGTGAGCTCGTGGAGCCCGGGGCGGCCATCAGGCTCGTTCGCCCGGCCGACCCGCGCGCGCTCGCCGAGGAGGTGGTAGCGCTTGCCCGCGACTTGCGCGATCCTGTGCGCGGGCCGCACGTCGCGGCGCACGCCGCGAAGATGCCCGCTGTCGACGAGAAACTGGTCGCGCGGCAACTGGCGTCCTGCCTGCGCAGCCTGCTCCAAGGGCATGCTGCCGGGCCGTGATCTGGCGTGGCGAGGTGTGCCGACGCCTGCAGGGATATTTCCGGAGCACTGCGCTATTTAAGGATAAATTAAGGATAATCTCGCAGGGTCGCACCATGGATTGCGGCACAGAGGACGTTATGAGTCAGGATGCGAAGTCGACTGTCGATGTGGCGGTCATCGGGGCAGGGCCGGCGGGTTTGACGGCGGCCTATCAGCTCACCAAGCTCGGCTATGACGTCACCGTGATCGAGCGGGACGAAAAGGACGTGGGCGGCATCAGCCGCACCGTCGAATACGAGGGGTTCCGTTTCGACATCGGCGGGCACCGCTTCTTCTCCAAGAGCCAGGAAGTGGTGGACCTGTGGAACGAGATCCTGCCCGATGACTTCATCCAGCGCCCGCGCATGAGCCGCATCTACTACGAGGGCAAGTTCTACAGCTATCCGCTGCGTGCGTTCGAGGCGCTGTGGAACCTGGGCATCTGGCGCTCGACCCTGTGCATGGCAAGCTACGCCAAGGCCAGGCTTTTCCCGAACAAGACCATCCGCAGCTTCGAGGACTGGACCACCAGCCAGTTCGGGTGGAAACTCTATTTGATCTTCTTCAAGACCTACACCGAGAAGGTCTGGGGGATGCCCTGCGATAAAATGTCGGCGGACTGGGCGGCCCAGCGCATTAAGGGCCTGAGCCTGGGCAAGGCGGTGCTTGATGGCCTGAAGCGTTCACTTGGGCTCAACAAGCGGCCCAACGATGGCTCCAACGGGCAGGCCAAGACTCTGCTTGAGACCTTTCGCTATCCGCGCCTTGGCCCCGGCATGATGTGGGACGCGGCGCGCGATCACGTGGTGGCCGGGGGCAACACCGTCCTCATGGGCCATTCGCTCAAGCAGCTTTCGCAGGACGAGGCGGGGACCTGGCGCGTGACCGCAACCCGCGCGAACGGAAGCGAGACCGCGATCCACGCCCGCCACGTCATCAGCTCGGCTCCCATGCGCGAGCTCGCCTCGCGCCTCCACCCGCTGCCGGAAACGAGCATGGAAGCCTCTGCGCTCAAGTACCGCGACTTCCTGACCGTGGCCCTGATGATCCGTTCGGACGACCTCTTCCCCGACAATTGGATCTACATCCACGATTCGCAGGTCCAGGTCGGGCGCATCCAGAATTTCCGCAGCTGGTCGCCCGAGATGGTGCCCGACCCCTCGCTCGCCTGCGTGGGTCTTGAGTACTTCTGTTTTGAAGGCGATGGCCTGTGGTCCTCGAGTGACGAGGAACTGGTCGAACTCGCCAAGAAGGAAATGCAGATCCTGGGCCTCGTCGATCCCGAGACGGTCGTGGGCGGCTGCGTGGTGCGCCAGGAAAAGGCCTACCCGGTCTACGACGACAGCTACGCCGAGAACGTTGCGGCCATGCGCGGCGAACTCGAAGCGCGTTACCCGACGCTGCACATGGTCGGGCGCAACGGCATGCACCGCTACAACAATCAGGATCACGCGATGATGACCGCGATCCTCTCGGTCGAGAACATCGTCGCGGGCGAGCGCATCCACGACGTGTGGAGCGTCAATGAGGATGCCGAATACCATGAGAGCGGCGAAGAGGGCGAACGCACGCCGATCGAGGATCTTCTTCGCGCCAAGGGCAAAGCCACGATCGCGCCTGACCGCGCTGCCGCGCTCAATTCCGAACGGGCCGTTCCGCGCTCGATCAACCGCGCGGCCTGAGGGTGCGGATTCGGGGACATGGCAGGGGGAGCGCCTGACACGATGAGGACGCAGGTCCGGCGCCTGGGACGCAGCCGCTTCGTGCGCTACGCTCTGGTCAGTCTTGCCGCGCTGGCGGTCGACATGGGCGTGTTCCTCGTCTTGTTGAAGCTGGCGGTGTCTGCAACGCTGGCTGCCGTACTTGGCTATGCCGCAGGTATCCTTGCCCATTGGCTGGCTTCGAGCCGGATGATCTTTGCCGACAGACTGGCGGCAAAGGGGGCAGGGCGATTACGCCAGCAGTCCGGTTTCCTGGTCTCAGCGCTGGTGGGGCTGGGCGTCACCGGGGCCACGGTCTGGCTTTGCGGTCTGGCGGGTTGGGACGCCCGGCTGTCCAAGCTCGCCGCGATCGTCCTGAGCTTCCAGTTGACATGGCTCTTGCGCAAGCATGTCGTGTTTCGCCCGATCCCGCGCGCGATCTGAACCAGGGGAATGAGAGTTTGAGCGTGATGCCGCAAGCTGAAGGCATGGCCCTGCGTGCGCAGGAGCGGTCGGGCCTCTTTGCCCGCGTTGCCCTGCCGACCTGGCTTTTCAGTCTTCTCGTGCTGGGCACGGTGTCCTGGCGACGGGTCCTGGAGATGCGTTTCCAGGACCCGGACGATCTGCTCCGCATGGTCGAGGTGCGCGACTGGCTCAATGGGCAGGGCTGGTTCGACGTTACGCAGTACCGCATGAATGTGCCCGAGGGTGCTCCCATGCACTGGTCGCGCCTGGTCGATCTGCCGATTGCCTTTGTCATCGAGATGCTGCGCCCATTTGTGGGGATGGCGATGGCCGAAATCGTGGCTGCGGCAATTGTCCCGCTCCTGACACTGCTGGTTCTGCTGTCGGTGGTTGCCCGGTTCGTTGACGGCCTGCTGGGACGCCGTGCGGCCTTCTTTGCGTGCCTGATGGTACCGATCACCCTGTCCGTGATCCTTCAATTCCAGGTCTACCGCGTCGATCACCATGCCTGGCAGATGGTCTGCGCGGGCGCGATGATGCTGGGCGTATTCCTGCCCGTGGCGCGGCGCGGGGGTACAATCGCGGGCGTTTCGGGAGCAATCTGGCTCACCATTTCGCTCGAGGGCCTGCCAATGGTGGTCGGAACGCTTACGGCCCTGGGGCTGGGCTGGCTGCTTCAACGCAAGGGCGACAGGGACGGCACCCGCATTGAGAGCGCGGCGCTGTCCTTGGCGCTGACGACGAGCTTGCTGTGGCTCGCAACCCGTCTGCCGCAGGGGCTCGAGATCTGGTGCGATGCCGTCTCGGCCTATCATCTCGCCACCTTCGCCGCTGCGGCTTTGGGGATCTGGCTTACGCGCACGCTGGCACGCGGGCCTCTCACACGGTTTGCAGGTCTTGCGATCAGCGGCTCTGTGTGTGCTCTTCTGCTGGCCGTTCCGGCGCCGCAATGTGTAACCGGGGCCTTCAACGACCTGCCGCCGCTCGTCCATCGCTACTGGTACGAACAGATATCCGAGGGTCTTCCCATCTGGCGCCAGGACTGGAGCCGGATCGTGACCATGGTGGCGCTTCTGCCGATCTCGGTCTGGGGGCTGGTGCTGCTGTGGCGCACGCGGCGCGAGGAGCGGGGCGACTGGGCGATGTATGGCGGGCTGCTCGGCCTTGCCGTCGCGATTTCCTGGCTTGTCGCGCGGGCCGACGGTGTCGCGATGATCCTTGCCATTGCGCCTGCAAGCTACGTGGTCGACCGGCTTCTCTCGCGCGCACGTCAGTTGAGCATCGCTCCCTTGCGCATCCTCGCGACGACGAGCGCCATCCTGCTTCCCTTCGTCCCGTTGCTCCTCTTGAACAGCCTCATCCCGTCCGAAGACACGCACGAGGCGATCCGGGAGCGCACGGCAGAGCGCGAGGAAGATTGCCTTGCGCCGACGCGTTTGCACGCGCTTGGAGCCCTGCTCGACCAGCGCGGAGGGGGACGTAACATCATGGCGCCGCTCGACCTCGGACCCGCACTGCTGTTTTCGACCGATGCCACGGTGCTTGCCAGCAGCCATCACCGCAACAAGATCGCGATGAACGACGTGATACGCTTCTGGATGGCCTCACCGGCGCTGGCCCGCCAGATCGTGGAGGCGCGCAGGAGCGACTACGTCCTGTTCTGCCCCGGCATCTCCGAGCCGCGAACCTACGCAGGTGCCGCGCCGCAGGGCATGATGGCGCGCCTTTCGAAGGGGGAACGTATCGATTGGCTCGAGCCGGTGCGCGATCCCCGCCTGGGGGGCCTGCGTCTCTATCAGGTCCGCTGAAGGGGCACATCGTGTTCCCCCCTTGCCCCTGAATGCAAAGAGCGCGGCCAGGAATACCCCCCGCCGCGCTCTTCCCATGTTTTCGCGTCAGCTCAGAACTCGTAGCCGACGGTCACGCCGTAGGTGCGCGGGGGCATGAGCGTGCCGCCGATGGTGCGGCTTGTCGCAACAGCATAGCTGCCACCCCAGACCAGCTTGTCGAAGACGTTCTTGACCCAGGCGTTGACCGAGAGCTTCCCGTCCGAGTGGCGGTAGCGCACGTTGGCATCGACCATGGTGTAGCCATCCTGCGCCAGGCGGTCGTCGTTGAACTCGGTGTGGTACTGCTTGGCGCGGTAGGCGATGTTGGTGCCCAGTTGCACGCTCGCGCCATCGTCGAGCGGGATGCGGTAGGTCGGGTTGAAGTTGAACACCCACTTTGGGCTCATGCGGGTGTAGTTGCCCGAAAGGTCCGAAGGGGCGACCTGGCTGCCGCCGGGGCCAAACAGGTTGGGATCGAGCGGGTCGGTCGAGAAGAAGTTGGTGAACTTGGAATTGAGGTAGGCGCCCGAGAGATCGAGCATGAGGGCAGGGGTCGCCTGCCAGCGGAACTCGACTTCCGCGCCATAGGCCCGCGAGGCGGCCGCGTTGTCGAGCGTGCTGGCGAAGAAGGGCGGGTTGGGGATCGGGAAGGAGCGCTGGAACTGCCCGTTCTTGAGTTTCTGGTAGAACACCGCGAGGTTGCTCTGCAGCGTTCCGGCCGAATACTTGATGCCGCCCTCGAAGGCCTCGACCTTCTCCGGGTTGACGAAGGGCGTTTCGGCACCGGGCACGCGGCGCGAACCGATCTCGGCGGTGCCCGACTTGAAGCCGCGCGACCAGTTGAAATAGAGCATCACGTCGTCGTTCGGGCGGTACTCGAAACCGGCCGAGGGCGAGAAGTCAGTCCACGACTTGCTGGTGTCCCACTGCAGCGCATCGAGATTGAAGCCGGTCGCCGCGGTGCCAATGCCGGTGTTGTTGGCGAGGTGGCGTTTTTCCCACGAATAGCGGCCGCCGACCTTGACCGAGAATTCGTCGGTGAGGTCATAGGTGGCGTTGGCGAATACCGCCCAGGTCTCGACCCCGAGCTTGCCATCGAACTGGACGCGGAAGGGGTCGGAGTTGGTGAGCACATCGAAGCCGATATGGTTCTCGATCCGGATGTTTTCCTTCAGGTAGAAGGCCGCGACGATGGCGTGCAGACGATCGGTCTCGATGCTGGCCTGGATTTCCTCGCTGAACTGGTCCTGCCACACCGGCTGCCAGTGGTTGGCGCTGGTCTGGACCGGGCCGGTTTCGGCGAGCGGGTAGCCAAGGTAACTCGACATGTCGAAGTCATGGAAGAAGTACGCGCGGAAATTGCGATACGAGGTCAGCGACTTCACCGAGATCACGTCGCTGGCATCGTAGTTCAGGATGCCGGTGAAAGCGTACTGCTTGCGGTCGTTGATGGGATCGAAGTTGGTGTTGAGGTTGCGCACCTTGCGGGCGAAGCTCGCCTGGCTGCCATCGGCGTTGGTGCGCTGGCCGAGCGCGGTGAGGCTGGGCACGGTGGTGCCCGGGAAGGACAGCTCGCGGAACTTGATGGCGAGCGCGTGGTCGTCCTCGGTGTGCAGCTCGCCGGTCAGCAGCAGCGAGAGCTTCTCGGTGGGCTGCAGCATGAGATGGCCGCGCACCGACCACTGCTTGGCGTTGTCGATGTCGTTGCCGGTGTACTCGTTGTAGCCATAGCCCTCGCGGTCGATACGCTGGACGGCGAGACGGGCGAGGATGCCATCGGTGATCGGGCCGCTGATCGCCGCGTCGGTCTGCAGCAGGAAGGCATCGCCGCCGATGGTCTGGCGCACATAGCCCGAGAGGTAGTCGGTCGGCTTGGCGGTGATCAGGTTGACCGCGCCGCCGGTCGCGTTGCGGCCGTAGAGCGTGCCCTGGGGGCCGCGCAGCACTTCGACGCGTTCAAGATCGAACATCGAGCCGAGCTGGGCCTGGGGCAGCGAGACGACCACACTGTCGACATGCAGCGCCACCGAGGGGTCGACGCCGGGCAGCGAGCTCGACAGGCCGATGCCGCGGATGAAGAGTTTGGCGAAGTTGAAGTCGTTGCCGAAGCTGATCGAGGGGACCAGTGTCTGCAGGCCTTCGAGCGAGACGGTGTTGTTGGCGGCAAGCTGTTCGGTGTTGACCGCTGCGACCGAGAGCGAGACGTCCGAGAGGGCCTGCGCGCGCTTCTGCGCGGTGACGATGATCTCGGTCGAGCTGACGGTTTCAGGCACCTGAGCGCTCTGCCCCTCGTCCTGCGCGAGGACCGGCTGCGCCGCGAGGGCCAGAGCCGTGGAACAGGAAATCACGCTAGCGCGCGCCATCAGGCGTGCGGATGCACGGGAAATAGTCATCAGGAACCCCTCCTTGAACCGGACACTTTGCGTGTCCTTTGCGCTCTACTTGGCGCTGTCCGGCATTTAGGCGATTCGAGGGGGGTAAGCAACAAGATTATAATGCGTGATAGTAAAACGCAAGAAGCTTAACAGGCTAATTAATCGCTTTTAGGCAAGTATCTAGGCAGAACAACGTGTTGCCGGTGGGCCTTGCAGGCCTGCTTACTCGGGAAGCAGGCCCTTGCCTTCGAAGCGGGCGACGGCGTGGCGCACCACCTTGTCCAGCGCCTCATCCGAAAAGAACCCGCCCGGTATCAGGCAGCGTTCAATCAGCACCCGGCGGAAGGCCGCGAACGTCTCGGGATCGGGGGCGACCGGGTTGGTCCAGAAGGCGTCGATCCCGTCCTGGAAGGTGATGTCGGGGATGTCGTAGACGGCATGGCCAAGCACCACCACAGGGATGCCAAGCGCGAGCGCCAGCGTGCCGCTGGTGCTGTTGATCGTGACCGTGCCGCGCGCGCGGGCTGCCACCGGCACGATGTCGCCCCAGCCCATGTAGTCGACCCGGTCGGCAATGCCGAACAGCGCGGCAAGACTGGCGGTTTCCTCGCGCCAGTTGCGCACGCCGTTGTCAAGGGGATGCTCCTTGACAACGAGACGGGCCTCGGCGGGCGCGTTGCGGGCAAAGGATTCGAGCACCAGGCGCAGCGCGTCGGCGACCCCTGCGAAGGGGGAGTGCAGGCGGATCTGCGCGTCGCTGTCGAGCTGGAGCGGGAACAGGAAGTAGGGCGTCGGAGCAGCTTCGAGCCGTTCGATCAGCGCCGTTGCGCGCGCGCGCTTGCCCTTGCCGCGCAGGAGCTTGCGCAGCCAGCCCATACCCTCGACCACCGGGTGCCAGGGGCGGTGGTTGGTCCAGTGCGGGTAGGCCCGGCGGGTGAAGACGTCGGCGCAGTTGTAGAGCAGCCCTTCGAGCGCGCGGCGGCGGAACGAGGAGGGCACCTGTTTGTGCTCGGGTACCGGCGGCAGCGTGGCGGCAGTCGCGCGGTACCATTCGGGATCGCGTGGCAGCAGCGAGTGGCCGTTGACCCCGCCCAGTTCGAGCGTCACCCAGTCGGGCCGGATGTAGCCTTCCTCGAAGACATGCACGGGAATGTCCAGTTCGCGGCAGACCGCGGTCGCGGCAAGGTGGTGGACGCGGCAGTCGCCGAACAGGACGACGTCGGTCACGGCCTTTTCCTGAAGGATCGTACGCAGCGCCGTGGGCCAGTCGCTCAGCGAGCCGCGGTATTCGATCCCGCCGGGCAGGCGCCAGAACAGCCGATCGCCGCCGTTGAAGTTGACCTTGTGGACGGCATGTCCCTGGCGCAGCAGCTCCTGGCCGAGGCGGCGGAAGAGGGGGCCCATGAGCCCTTGCAGGAGGAGAACGCTGCGCGGCTCGGAAGGTGAGGCCGGGGGCGATGGGGTCGCCTGCGCGCTGTCCCGTCCTCGGGGGGCGTGCTCGGCCACGTCGCAATCCGTGGCCTGTTTCTGGGTCGAGATATACATGTCTGCCCTTCCGTTACGCCTCTCATCTTGTGAAACCAAGAACCGTCACAAACGGTTCACCGAATTAGACGGGGACAGTGCGCTGCGGCCTTGACCAAGCGTCAAACAGATCGCACCAGCTTGGCCACGATGATCGACACTTTTTCCTCTGCCGCCAGATGACTCATGTAGCTCCGATTCTGGGCGGGTCGGCTTTCTTGACTGCTGTTTTTTGGCTCGACGCTCTGGTACGCCCGCGTCGAGAGGCGCCCCCTCGACCGTGGCGTTCGGCACGAGGCAGCGCGCTGCTGCTCTTATTGAGCGCCATGGTTTGCGGAATGTTTCTGGCGCTCTGCGGGAGTGTCCTTGTGTCCGCGGTGCTGGCCCTGGCGTTGCAGGCGCTGCTGGCGCTGGCCTCGAACGCGAAGCGGGCGATGCTGGGTGAGCCGCTGCTGTTCTCCGACCTCGCGTTGATCGGGGCGATCTTTCGCCATCCGCAGTTCTACCTCTCCGCGCTGAAGGTTTGGCAGAAGCTGGCGATCGGGCTGGTGGCCGCGGCGCTGCTGGTGGCGCTGGCCTGGCTCTTCGTGCCCGATCCGGCGGTGCATCTGTGGGGGGCGGGCCTGGCTCTGGGCAGCTTTGCGGCGTTAGCGGCGATCCTGCGCTTGCCCTCGTTCCGCGCACTGGCGCCCGAGCCGGATGCGGTCGCGGACGTTGCGCGCCATGGCCTTTTGCCCACCTTGCTGCTGCACTGGCTGCGTTGGCGGGCCAGCGCCGACCCGGCTCCGTGCCCGGCGCCCAAACGGCTCTCCGCGCAGGCCGACCCGGACCATCCCGCGCCGGACTTGCCCGCGCCCGAGGTCATCGTGGCCGTGCAATGCGAATCGTTTGCCGACCCGGCCGAGCTGTTCGGGGACCGGGCCATGGCGCTTCCCGGCCTTGCCGCGGCGCGCGCGCAGGCTTGGCAGTGGGGCGATCTGCAGGTCAGCGGGTTCGGGGCCTACACCATGCGCACTGAATACGCCGTCCTGTTCGGTCGCGAGGAAGAGGCGCTGGGGTTTCGCCGTTTCGATCCCTTCCTGACCGCGCTGGGGGAGGCGTCCTACGCGCTACCGCAGCGTCTGGGTCCCGAGCGCTGGCGCAGCCTTTTCGTGCACCCCCACGACATGCGTTTCTATGGCCGTGACCGGATACTGCCCGCGGGTGGCTTCGCCGAGCTGGTGGGCGAGGCGCACTTCGATCCGCCGGGCCCGGGGGAAGGGCGCTATGTCAGCGATGCCGCGATCACCCGTGAATTGCTGGCGCAGGCCCGCTGTGCGCAGAGCGCCTCCTTTCTCTATGCGGTCACGATCGAGAACCACGGACCCTGGTCGTCGGCCAAGGGCAACCGGGCCGAGCATCTCGTGGAGGGGTATCGCGAGCTTGTGGGCAAGAGCGATGCGATGCTCAGCGAACTGACCGACGGACTTGCCGCGCTGGAGCGCCCTGCGATGCTGGTCTTCTTCGGCGATCACCGGCCCAGCATTCCGGGCGCGAGCGAACCGGGCGGGCCGCGCCACACGCCCTATGTCGTGCTGCGCTTCGATGCCTCGGGGCAGGTCGTGCCCGGAGCGAACAGCCGCCGTGACATCACCCCGGCGGCGCTGCATCACGCGATCCTCGAAGGCGCGCTCGGGCGCGAACAGGACGGGGCCCGAACCTAGGGCGCCATGGCGCGCAGCAGACGCGCACGCACGGGGCCCGGCAGCGTGCGGTCGACGAGGTGGAGAACGCGAAAGATCCACGGGGTTACGTAGGTACCCCGTCCTTCACGGGCAGCCTGCGCAATGCGCCGCGCGGCTTCGTCCACCTCCAGCAGCATGGGGGGAGCGCCCGAAGCCTCGCGCCGGCCGGGTGTCGCAAGGAAGCCTGGCACTGCGAGCGTTACCTGGACGCCGCGCGGTGCCACGGCAATGCGCAGCGCCTGCGCGAAGCGGGCCAGTCCGGCCTTGCTGGCTGCATAGGATGCGGCGAAGGGCAGCGCATGGTGGCCTGCCGCCGATCCGATCAGGACGATGCGCCCTGTGCCGCGCTCGGCCATGCGCGCGGCGAGCGCGCTTGCCAAGGCGGCGGGCGCGGCGAAGTTGACCTGGGCGAGGCGCAGGACCTGCTCGGGCGGCTCGACCAGTTGCCCTGGCGCGCAGGTGTCGCCGAGCCCGGCGACGAGGTAGGCCAAGTCGATGGGAGCCCGTGCATCTGCGGCCCGCAGCGCGGCCAGCGAGGCCGATGTATCCTCCAGATCCTGCGCGAGGATGCCCACCTTGGCGCCGGCTTCGCGGCAGGTCCGGGCGATTTCCTCAAGTTTGTCGGTATCGCGTCCCCACAAGGTGAGTTCTACGCCGGGCACGGCGTGCAAGCGGGCGAGGGCTCGCCCGAGGTGCCCGGATGCGCCGGTCAGAAAAATCCTTTTGGGATCAGATATATAAATCAATTTGTTGTCACTTCTGAACTTATCCGTATGTCCAATAGCAATCTGCCCGAACACAAGCTGTTATCGCTTGACAGCGACACTGCGCTTCTGTCCAGACTTGGCGTAATGAACAAAGGTCCCGTCTCAAACCATACACGCCTGCGTCTCTTCCAGAATGCCTGGTTGGAGCGGCTTACGGTGGTGTCCGCATTCTGGTTCGGCCTGACCTGGGCGGTGCTGTTGCCGCTGATCGGACTTGCCGGGTGGGGGGCGGTCGGCCCGCTGACGGGGCTGGGCCTTGTGGCGCTCGGCCTCGCCGTGTGGAGCCTGTTCGAGTACGCGATGCACCGCTACCTGTTCCACTGGCAGACGCAGATTGCGCCAATCCGCTGGGTGGTTTTCCTGATCCACGGCAACCATCACGAACAGCCCGACGATCGGCTGCGCAATCTTATGCCTCCGATACTGAGCATTCCCATTGCGCTGTGCGTCTGGGGTGTTTTCGCGCTGGTCATGGGCCGGGCGAGCGCCTGGCCGTTCCTGGGCTTCATGATGGGCTACGTGGCCTATGATCTCGTGCACTACGCCTGCCACCAGTGGCCGATGCGCGGGCGCCTGGGCCAGGCCTTGAAGCGCCATCACATGCGCCACCACCATATCGACAAGCACGCGAACTACGCCATCACCGCGATCTTCTGGGACCGTGTCTTCGGCAGCGACGTGCGCTCGTTGAAGCGCTAGAGGTGAATTGACTTAAGGGGCGATCGCCCCTCGCCCCCCAAATGGGCGATCTTGCCTTCCACAGCCACGGCGGCGCGCGAAGGGTGCGTCAGACCGTTTGGGGAACCCGAGGGCAATGGCCCTCGGGACTGCTAATTCCTTCTTCAACTGCGCAAGCTTTCGATGGCCCGGCGCGCGATCTCCATATGCGCGCTCCAGTCGGGGGCGTGCCAGTCGGGCAGGCGTTGCATCTGCGCCTGATAGCGTTCCCCCGACGCCGCGTAATCGAGGATTGCCGCGCACCAGCCCGGCCCGTCGAGCGGGTCGCGGTAATCGGGGACGGGACCTCCCACTTCGCGGTGCGCCGCGATGTCGCTGGCCAGAACCGGCATGCCCACGCTCAGCGCTTCGGCGATGGGCATGCCGTAGCCCTCGGCAAAGGAGGGCATGAGCAGGGCGCGGGCGCCGCGCAGCAGCGCGGCCAGTTCGCTATCGGGGCAGCCGTTGATCTCGGTGACATGGTGTTTGAGCGCGTCGCAGCGCTCCAGAAGATCGAGGATCTGCTCGTTCTCCCAGCCTCTGCGGCCAACCACGACGAGGCGGGGAACCTGCTCGGCGGGAAGGGTCTCGGCCATCTGGCGCCAGAGGTGGAGCAGCAGAAGGTGGTTCTTGCGCGGCTCGATCGTACCCAGGCACAGGAAGTAGGGCCGGGCGTCGGCAAAGGTGTGGGCGGGGGCCTGTGCGACGGGCTCGGTGCCCAGCAGCGCGACGTGGATCGGGGGCACGGCTTTGCCCTGCTGCTCAGTCCAGCGGGCAAAAGACGCGCCGGTCGCGGCCGAGTTGGCGATGACGGCGTCGGCGTGGCGGGCGAGCGTGGTCATGCGCCGGGCGTGCAGCGCGGCGCCGCCGGGCCGGGCGTACTCGGGAAATTCGATGGGGATGAGGTCGTGGACCAGCGCCAGCAACCGGGTGCGTTCGCGCGAAAGAATGCGCCGCACCTGCTCGGTCCGGGTCAGGTGGTGGGGAGAGACCTGGACATAGACCCCGCCCGCCCCGTCCGGCGCGGGATCGGGGCGGACGGGGCGCAGCGCCCTGAGCCAGGGTAGGACGGAGATGAGCGAGCGTTGGCGCGCGCTCTCGTGGTCCTCGGCCCAGCGCCGTTCCAGCTCGTCGAGGTAGGCGAGTGCAGCCGCGCGCTGCAACCGGCCATAGGCACCGACGGGGTGGACGGCGGCGAAGCTCAGTTCCTCGCCGTAGTGGGCGAGGAGCCCGCGGGCATAGGCCATTTCTACCCGGTCCACTCCTGAGGGCGTGACGTGGCGGACGCGCGAAATGAGGCGCGAGATGTCGAGAATGAGATCGGTCAAGGGCGCCGGCTCCCGGTGCGATGGCGCAGGCGGCGGCGCAAGGCGGCCATCGCGCGCCCCTGCGCGCGGCGCACCGGGGCGATCCAGCTCTGGCGGTTGACCGCGCGGTTGCCCGCCATCCGCGCGACGAGTGTTTCGGGCGGGCAGGGCAGGCCCGTTACGGGATCGAGATAGCGTGGATAGAGGATGAGAACGCCCGCGACGAGTTCATCGTGCGTGAGAGTGCGCCCGCGCCGCTCAGGGGTAGGGGCGAGGTCGCGGGTGAGGCCCCATCCGGCGTAGAAGGGGGTGCCGTGGCAGGTGACCTCCCGCCCGCGCATCAGTGCTTCGAAGCCGGTGAGCGAGGTCAGCACATGGACCGCGTCCACCGCATCGAGAAGGGCGGCCATGCTGCCGCCGCGTACGATGTGGTCGGCGTATCGGCGGGCCGCAGTGTCGTCGATCGCGCCGACGCGGTGCCCGGCATCGACGTCGGGATGGGGGCGCCACCAGATCTCGGCGTCGGGCTCGGCCGCGCGCACGCGGCGCAGCAGTTCGAGGTTGGAGGCCAGGCCGTGGCCGCCAGCGCGCACCGACATGTCGTCCTCGACCTGGCCGGGGACGAGCACCACGCGGCGTCCCACCTGACGCTCGGGCAGGGCAGTGCCTTCCTTGCCCGCGCCGTACTTGCTGATCCCAGCGGCGATGATCGTGTCCGACAGCGCGCGGGCCCGTTCTAGCACTTCGGGCGGGAAGGGGTGGGTTGCGAGAATGTCCTCGAGGTCGCTGGGGCCGGTCGGATCGAAATGGATGCCGCGCCGGTCGACGACGATCGAGGAGGGCGGCACGAGGTTACTGCCAAGTCCCACCGAGCGTACGAAGCCGTCCTCCACACGCACCAGCGGCACGCCTTTGGCGCGGGCCTCGGCCAGCAGCGCGGCCGACACGCGCGAGGGCCAGATGGCGAGCGCGCCGCCCGCCCGGTGCGCGGCAGCGAGCGCCTTGCGGGGATCGGAGAGGATGCGTAGGCGATGCTCGGGCGTCCACAGGAAGCGGCGGATTTCGGTGCGCTTCCACCAGGCCATGCCGCAGGCGGCGACCAGCGCCTGGCCCTTGACGCCCCGGTTCGCGTCGATCACCTGGCGCCAGTCGGCCAGCAGGGCAAGGGCGGCTTCGGTGGCGAGTTCGCCGTCGCCGAAAGGATCGCGCAAGGGGATCGAGAGGAGCTGCGCGGCACGGGCGTCGAGTGCCTCGTCGCTGTCCCCCGGAACGCCGAAGAGGCCGGGGGACAGCACGGTGACGGGAACTCTGGCAATGCGGGCGAGCGCGATCCAATCGTCGTCGCCATGGGCGTGCAGGTGCCCGGCGCCGGGGAGGACCGACCAGGGATCTACCTCGCCGCGCCATTGCGCGCGCGCGCCATTGGCAAGCGCTTCGAGCGCGGGGTGCAGGGCGGTGTCGGCCGCGACCCACAGCGCGCCGTGGGTGCGGGCGGCCTCGGTGCGCGCTTCGGGGGCGAGCCGGGGCAGATCGGACAGCGCTCGCGGGCGCAGGACTACGCCGGGCGCGCGCTCGAGACCGGCCGGAGGGAGCCAGAACGCGCCGCCGACCCGCGCAGAGCAGGTGCTCTCGAACAGCCGGGCGCGCGCCTCGCCCGATGCCACGTGGGACAGCGCGGGCGGGGCCGGGGTTGCCGTGGCATC
>NZ_VIRF01000043.1 GCF_008107685.1 Novosphingobium sp. BW1 | reverse complement strand
CTTCACCGGCGTGCTGCGGCGCGAGGGTATCGCCATCAGCATGGACGGCCGCGGCGCCTGGCGCGACAATGTCGTGGTCGAGCGGCTGTGGCGCTCGGTGAAGTACGAGGAAGTCTACCTGCACGCCGACGCATGCGTCAGCGAAGCGCGCAGTTCGATCGGCCGATACCTGGGCTTCTACAACGCCCGGAGACCTCACTCGAGCCTCGGCGGACGTACGCCCGATCAAACCTACTTTGACAATCTGCCACAGGCCGTGGCAGCGTGAATTGGCCGCGACTTGCGGGGCGTCACTCCGGCCGGGCTACGCCCGACCTCCATGACGCCCCGCAGGCGCCAGCTTGAACAACCAAACCGCAGACGATCCACTTATCAAACGTCAAAGGCTGTTCAGACAAACCGAGCCACTTCTGAATACCCCATGGCCATCGACCTGACGACGCTGCCCTGGGCTCACGAGGACATCGAACTGTCCCGCCGCCTATTCGCACCGCAGGGTCTCCTTGGCGGCATCTGGAATACCGATCCGGCGGAGTTTTTTGACGGATAATCAATTTTTTCAAGGTCTGGAAAAGAGTTCCGAAGGCCATCGCCCTCAGGCTCAGCAAACTTTCGAGATCGTCGTTGCACGGCCAGCCTGGCCGGGTACGGGTGAACTCACCTTTCCATGAGGCTGTCGCGACGGGCTCTTTGCGACCTAGTCTAATGAGAATATGTGTGGCTTAAGAAGAAATTCAGCACCCTGCTCCTAACCGCGAAGGACCATGCGGCTCGCTACCATCACCAACTGGACCTATGGGGCTACAGTTCTCCTCACGATCGTGTCCGGAACCACGATGCTCCTCTCCTCCAGGGCGCAGGAGGACGAGCGTGTCGCCGTGGAGCGCCGCTTTGCCCTCGACCGCGCGACTGAGCGGCTCGCCGAAGACGTGTTTCGGCTGACCGATCACGCACGCCAGTACCTCAACACCGACGATGCCGCTTACCAGGTGCTCTACACCCGCGAGGCGGCAGATACCGACAAGCTGGAAGAACGGCTGCGCCGGATCGCCGAGGTCGGGGCCACCCCAGGAGAGCTCGCGGTCCTGCGCGAAGGCCTGCGCTGGGCAGATTCGCTGCGCGATGAACAGACAGAGGCG
Organism: Novosphingobium sp. BW1; assembly: GCF_008107685.1. GTDB lineage: Bacteria > Pseudomonadota > Alphaproteobacteria > Sphingomonadales > Sphingomonadaceae > Novosphingobium. The sequence continues at coordinate 41,325 of NZ_VIRF01000043.1, read as the reverse complement.
CTCGCCGCGCAGGCCGATGGCAACACGCCGCGCGCGCGCCAGATCCTGTTCGGGGCCGAATACCAACGTGAACTGGATCGCGCCATCACCATGGTCGAGCGCTTTCAGGAGCAGCTCGACCAACGCACCGAAATCAAGATCGCCGAGGCGACGCAAATCTCCCGCATCTGGCGCACGACCTCCGAGGTCATGCTGGCGATCACTGCCTTCCTGTTCCTGTGCGTCCTCTACTTCGTGTTCAAGCGACGAGTACTGCGCCCGGTCGTACGCCTCTCCGACGTCGTCAACCGCCTTGCGGCGCAGGATTACGGCGTGGAGCCACCTACGTGCGAGGATATCGATGAGATCGGCGACATGGCCCAGGCGATCCGCGTGTTCCGTGAGAACGGCATCGAACGCCAACGCCTCGAAGCCGTCCAGGAAACCGAACGTGCTTCGCGCGCGCTCCTCGCCCGCATGACCCAGCGCATGCAGGGCTGCGACTCGCTCGAGGCGCTGACCTACGTGGTCCGGCGCTTCGTTCCCGAAATCTTGCCCGGATTTGCGGGACGGCTTTATGTGCTCGATCCGGATAGCAATCGTCTGGAAGAAACCGGCAACTGGCTTGCCCCCCAGCACTCGGGCCACGCGTTCTCGACGCTGGACTGCTGGGCGCTTCGCCGTGGCTTGCCCCACCGCCCGGCGGGCGAGACCATCGACGTGCCCTGCTCGCACCTGGATCTGGATAGCGCCGACGAGCTTCCCGATACGCTCTGCCTGCCGCTAATTGCCCAGCGCCAGACGCTGGGATTGATCTACTTCGAATCGCGCAAGGCCCGCGGTGAGCAGCGCTTCCCGGAAAATTATCTCCACATGCTGAGCGAGAATATCGGCCTCGCACTGTCCAATCTGCGGCTGCGCGAGCGCCTCCAGGCCATGGCACTCACCGATTCGCTGACCGGGCTGTCCAACCGCCGCAATTTCGAAGAGCAGCTGCCCCTCGCGCTGGCCAAGGCCGAACGGGAAGCAAGCGCCCTTACCTTCCTGATGCTGGACATCGACCACTTCAAGCGCATCAACGATGGCTTTGGGCACGAGGCTGGCGATACGGTCCTGCGCGCCGTGGGCGCCACACTGCGCCAGGCCTTGCGCGAGGACACGCGGATCTTCCGATACGGCGGCGAAGAATTCCTTGTCATGCTGCCCGGCACCGACAGCGAGCAGGCGATGGAACGCGCCGAGGATCTGCGCGCGCGGATCGGCGCCCTCGAAATGATGCATCATGGAGAGCCGCTCGGCCCGGTCACCGTCTCGATCGGACTGGCGACCGCACCCGACCATTGCCCCACCGCCAAGCTTCTGCGCACCGCCGATGCGACGCTCTACCGGGCCAAGGACCTGGGCCGAAACCGCGTGGAGGCTGCCCTGCCCCGTAAGAACGGGCGCCGGGCGAGCTGATCCGCCCTGTCCGCATACGAAAACGCCTCTCCGACCATTCCGATCAAGGAGGCGTTTTCGCAGATCAGTCAGTCACGTGCGACCTAGTTGCTCGCGCCCGCCTCGCCCTCTTCCTCGACCACGACATCGGCGCCGCCACCGAGAGAGCGGTAGAGTTCAATCAGGTTGGTCGCTTCCAATAGCCGCGTATTCACGAGCTGCTGTTCAGCGGCATAGGCCGTGCGCTGGCTGTCGAGCGTCGTCAGGAACGAATCCACACCGCTGCGGAACCGTGCCTCGGCAAGGTTTGCCGAGACCTGCGCCGCCTTGGTCCGGCGCATCTGCGCCATGACCTGCGCGTTGATGCGGCCGCGCTGGGCAAGGGCATCGCTGACTTCGCGAAACGCGGTCTGGATCGCCTTCTCGTACGTGGCCACCGCAGCCTGCTTGGACGCCTTGGCGTACGCCAGGTTGCCCGACCGCGCGCCGCCATCAAACAGCGGCAAGCTGGCCGAAGGCGAGGCGTTGTAGGTGTAGCTGCCGTCCTTGAAGAGCCCGGACAGCGCGGTGCTGATCGTACCCAGGGTGCCCGTCAGCGAGATCGTCGGGAAGAAGGCCGCGCGCGCCGCGCCGATATTCGCATTCTCGGCAATCAGCTGATGCTCGGCCTGGAGTACGTCGGGACGCGCGAGAAGAACATCGGAGGACAGACCCACCGGAAGATCCTGGCGAACCATATCCTCGGTACCCAGCGTCGAAGGCAGTAGCTCGCGCGGAACGGTCGTCCCCACCAGCAGGTTGAGTGCGTTCTGGTCCTGCGCCAGCGCGGTCTCGAGCACGGCGATATCGTTGACCGCGCCCTCGTAGCTGGTTTCGGCCTGACGCACCTGCAGTTCGCTGCCGGTGCCGATCTCGAACTGCGCGCGGGTAAGGTCCAGCGTCTTCTCGAAGGCGTCCTTGGTCCGGCGGGCAAGCGCCAGCTGGTCGGCGTCGCTCGCCATCGTCAGCCAGGCGTTGGCGATTTCCGCGATCAGGCTGATGCGCGTGGAGCGCTGCGCTTCCTCGCTCGCGAAGTACTGTTCCTGCGCCGCGCGTGACTGGTTGCGCACGCGCCCGAACAGATCGAGTTCGAACGCCGAGATGCCAAGCGTACCCTGGTAGATCTCGATGTCCCCGGCATTCTGGGTCTGACCCGTCATCGCCGCGATGTTGTTGGTGTAGGTGCCCGTGCCGCCCGCGCTCAGCGTGGGGAAGAGCGCCGCGCGCTGGGTGGTGAACTGGGCGCGGGCCTGGAGGACATTGGCGGCTGCAATGCGCAGGTCCCGGTTCTCCTCCAGTCCCAGCGCAATGACCTGACGCAGACGTTCTTCAAGGAAGAAGTCCTGCCAGCCCGTACGCGACATGTCGGGGGCATCGCTGGCCGCAGGCGGGTACACCCCGCCCTGCGGCATCGCATGAGGAATGGCGCCGGTGGGCCGCTCATAGTCGGGTGCCATGTTGCACCCGGCCAGGAGCAGCGCGCCCGCCGCGATCGGTAGAATGCGTGTCTTCATTTCAGTTGCCCTCCGGGGCATGGCTGCCTGTGGCAGCGCCCTGGTTCGCTTCGTTGCCTTCATCCCGCGAGGCTTCGTTGTCGCGGCCATGTCCGAAGAGATGGCTGACGACCACGAAGAACATCGGCACGAAGAAGATCGCGAGGACCGTTGCGGTGAACATGCCGCCCACGACCGCGCGGCCGATGGCGTTCTGCCCGCCCGCCCCTGCGCCCGAGGAAATGGCGAGCGGGATCACGCCAATGCCAAAGGCCAGCGAGGTCATCAGGATCGGACGCAGACGCAGCCTGGCCGCCTCGACCGCCGCGCTGAAGGCATCCATGCCCGATTGCACGCGCTCCTCGGCGAACTCGATGATGAGGATCGCGTTCTTGGCCGAGACACCGATCGTGGTGATGATGCCCACCTGAAGGTAGATGTCGTTGTTGAGCCCGGTCAGCCAGGCAGCTCCCAGCGCGCCGAGCACGCCGAGCGGAACCACGAGGATCACCGCGATTGGCACCGACCAGCTTTCGTAGAGCGCGGCAAGGCACAGGAACACGACAGCCAGCGAGAGCGCGTAAAGTGCAGGCGCCTGGCCCGAACCCATGCGTTCCTCATACGAGAGACCGGTCCAGTCGAGGCTTGTGCCCGGAGGTAGCTGGGCGTGGAGTTCCTCCATCTTGGCCATGGCATCGCCTGTGCTGAGCCCTCCCGCTGGCGCGCCCTGAAGTTCCATCGCGGGCTGGCCGTTGTAGCGGGTAAGCATGGTCGGCGCGTTCTGCCAGGATACCTCCGAAAAAGTCGAGTAGGGGCTCATCTGCCCATCGGCACCGCGCACGTAGAAAGAATCGAGATCGTCAGGCGAATCGCGATATTCCTCCTGCGCTTGCAGGTAGACGCGCTTGGTGCGCCCACGGTCGAGGAAGTCGTTGACGTAAGCCCCGCCCCAGGCCGTCGAGATTTCCGAGTTGATGGCCCCCAGATCAAGACCCAGTGCGCTGGCCTTGTCCTGGTCGACCTCGACCTTGAGCTGTGGCGCATCGTCCAGGCTCACCGGCATGATCTGCATGATCGTCGGATCCGCCATGGCCGCGCCCATCAGCTGATTGCGCGCCGCCAGCAGCTTGTCGTGACCAATGCCATCGGTGTCGGTCAGCCAGACATCGAAACCGGCCGCATTGCCCAGTTCCGAAACAGCCGGCGGGATCAACGCGAAGATGGTCGCATCACGATACTTCGAAAGCGCGCCCATCGCACGGCCTACGATGGCCTGGGCCCCGTTCTCGCTGCCCGAACGCTCTTCCCAGTCCTTGAGACGCACGAAGGCGATCGCCGCGTTCTGGCCGCGTCCCATGAACGAGAATCCCGAGATCGTGAACACCGCCTGGACGTTGTCCTTCTCGTCCTCAAGGAAGTGGCGACGCACTTCCTTGAGCGCCTCTTCGGTGCGCGGAATGGTCGAGCCCGGGGGTGCCATGACCTGGGTCAGGACGATACCCTGGTCCTCGTCAGGCAGGAAGCCGCCGGGCAGACGCGCGAAGATCAGAGCCACGCCGCCTACGAGCAGCAGATAGACCAGACCCGAACGCTTCCAACTTCGTGCCGTGCGCTTGACGCCCTTTTCATAGCGGTCCGTACCGCGTTCGAAGGTTTCGTTGAACCAGCGGAAGAAGCGCGCAAGCAGGCCATTGCCTTCCAGTTTGGACGGATCGTGGGGTTTCAGGATCGTGGCGCACAGCGCCGGAGTGAGGATCAGCGCAACCAGCACTGAGAGCACCATCGAGGAGACGATGGTGAGCGAGAACTGGCGGAAGATCACGCCGGTGGAACCGCTCTGGAAGGCCATCGGCAGGAACACTGCCGAGAGCACCATGGCGATACCGATCAACGCGCCGCTGATCTCGTCCATCGACTTTCGTGCCGCGTCCTTGGGAGAGAGGTGCTCGGTCTGGATGAGACGCTCGACGTTCTCTACCACGACGATGGCGTCATCGACGAGGAGGCCGATTGCCAGCACCATGCCGAACAAGGTGAGCTGGTTGATGGTGTAGCCCATCCCCGCCATGATCCCGAAGGTGCCCAGGAGGACAACCGGAACCGCGATGGTCGGAATCAGGGTCGCGCGCCAGTTCTGCAGGAACAGGAACATGACGAGGAAGACCAGCACGACCGCCTCGACGAGCGTGTGGATGACCTGCTCGACCGAGAGGCGCACGAACGGCGTGGTGTCGTAGGGATAAACGACCTTCACGTCAGGCGGGAAGCCTTCGGAGATGCGGGACACTTCGTCCTTGACCGCCTCGACCGTGTCGAGCGCGTTCGCACCCGAGGCCAGGCGCACACCGAAGCCCGAGGCAGGCTTGCCGTTGTACTGGACATCGAAACCGTAGGTGTCCGAGCCCAGTTCGGTGCGTGCGACATCGCTCAGACGCACGACACCGCCGCCCGAGTTGGTCGCGAGACGGATGTTGTCAAATTCATCGGGCGAGGTCAGGCGCGACTGCACCGAGACGGTGGCGTTGAGCTGCTGCTCCTTGGAGGACGGCAGCTGACCGATCTGGCCTGCCGAAACCTGCGCGTTCTGAGCCTCGATAGCCGCGCGCACGTCACCCATGGTGAGATTGTAGCTGCGCAGCTTGAGCGGATCGACCCAGACACGCATCGCGTACTGGGTACCGAAGACCATGAGCTCACCCACGCCGTTGATGCGGCTGACCGGGTCCTGGACCTGACTGACGACATAGTCCGAGAGGTCGTTGGCGCTGTGGCTGCCGTCTTCGGAATAAAGACCGACAACGACCAAGAAGCTCGCCGCCGACTTGGCGACAGTCACACCCTGGCGCTGCACCGGCTCGGGAAGAAGCGACTGCGCGGCCTGCAGCTTGTTCTGCACCTGGACCTGCGCGATGTCGGGATCGGTGCCCTGCTCGAAAGTCAGCGTGATCGTCACCGCACCCGACGAGGACGACTGCGAGGAGAAGTAGCGCAGGTTATCGATGCCCTTGAGCTGCTGCTCGATGATCTGCGTGGTCGTCTGCTCCAGCGTGTCCGCATCCGCCCCCGGATAGGTTGCGTTGATGGTAACCGTGGGCGGCGCGATCTCGGGGAACTGCGAGACCGGAAGGCTCCGGATCGCGAGGATGCCGAACATCATCGCGACAATGGCGATGACCCATGCGAAGATGGGTCTGTCGATGAAATAGCGTGCCATGTGGGATCAACGCCCCTCGGACCGATTTTCAGCTTCGGTCGAGGGAGCCTCGACCTCCTTGCCTGAACGGCTGCCGACTTCGCCCGGCTTCATTGCCACGGGCTTGACGGTGCTTCCGGGACGCGCATTCTGCGAGCCTTCGACAACGATCTTCTCGCCCTCCTTGAGGCCGCCTGTGACCAGCCAGTTGGTACCCGCGGTGCGGTCGGTCTCGATCACACGCTGCGAAACCTTGCCGTCCTTGCCAACGATCAGGACCACCGGCTGCCCCTTCTCGTCGCGCTGCACCGCGCGCTGGGGGACCAGAAGGCCATCGGCCTTGGTGCCTTCCACGAAGCTCGCGCGCACGTACATGCCCGGGAGCAGAAGGCCCTGCTTGTTGGGGAATACCGCGCGGATGACCTGACTACCCGTGCTGGGATCCACGGTCACGTCGGTGAACTTGAGGCGCCCTTGGGCCGGATAGGTGCTGCCATCCTCAAGCCTGAGGTTAACCTCCGCGGCCGAGCCGTTGCCCGCCAGCTTCCCGGCCAGGATCTCCTGGCGCAGGCGCAGCACGTCAGCACTCGACTGCTGGATGTCGACGTAGATCGGGTCGAGGTGCTGGATCGTCGTCAGGGGCTCGGCCTGCGAGGCCGAAACAAGCGCGCCGGTGGTGTAGGTCGAACGCCCGATGCGCCCCGAGATCGGCGCGCGCACGGTGGTGCGGGCGAGATCGATCTGGGCGCTGCGCACCGCGGCTTCCTGGGCCTGGACGGTGGCCCGGGCCTGGGCGGCAGCGGCTTCGGCGTTCTCGGCCTCTTGCTTGGAAATCGCGTTGATCTTGACCAGCTCACCATAACGACGGGCCTGCGCCTCGGTCGCAGCAATCTGCGATCTGGCCTGGGCCAGCGCTGCGCGCGCGCTTGCCACCTGCGCCTCGTACGGCGCGGGGTCGATCTTGTAGAGCGCCTGGCCGGCGCGCACGTTGTCGCCTTCCTCGAAGAGACGGCGCAGGATGAGCCCGTTGACCTGCGGACGCACGTCCGAGGTCTCGTAGGCGCTGGTGCGCCCAGGGAGCTCTGCCTGGAGGTCGACCGTCTCGGTGCGCACGACCATCACGCCGACTTCCGGCGGCTGCGGCTCAGCCTGTTGCGACCCGCCGCCGCACGCCGAGACGAGCAGCCCGAGGATAGGTATCAACTTCTTCATGGTTCGCACCCGATAACGATGATATGCATTGTGTGAGTGATCGTTCACTCACTATTGCGGGGCCCACTACTGCAATGCAGCAAAAAGCACAAGCGACGCACGGGATAAAAATGATGGAAGACACCGCCAACCAACGGACAGCGCGCTGCGACGAGCGCCGCAGCAAGTTGATTGCAACGGCGCGCCGACTGTTCGCGAACCAGGGGTTTCACCTGACCGGCGTGTCGCAGATAGCACGCGAATCGGGCATTGCCGTGGGGCAGATCTATCGCGACTTCGCGAGCAAGGAAGCCGTCATTGCCGCCATCTGCGAGGAAAGCCTGCAGGTCTGGCTCGAGGAAGAGACGCTGAACCGGGCCATCGCCGAAGATGACAAGGTCACCATCACAGACTGGATCACGCATCTCCTCGAAGAGGAATGCGAGTTCGAGGAAAGGCGCATGCTGATGGAGATCATGGCCGAGGCGGGGCGCAGCGAGAGCATCGCCCAGATCAACGCCTGCATCCTCGGGCGCTTTCGCCCGCAGCTCAACCGCGCCCTCACCTCGATTGCACCGCATCTGGACGAGAGCGCACGTACTCTCATCATCAACCTGGTTCAGGTCCTGAGTTGGGGTATCGCCGCAGGCGAACAGCTCGACCCGGCAATGGATCGCGCGGCCTTGCGCACCTACGTGACGACGCTGGTATGGCGCGAAATCGGGATCGACTAGCCCTGCGCAGAAGCGTGTCCAGAGCGGTTTCTGATCGGATCAACTCGGGGCAATCGCTCCAGACTCTTGGTTTCTCGATCTTTTTTGATCAGATGTATCCATCTGATCGGTCAATGTCTGGGTCAGCCCGGCGGCCCGCAAGGACCTGCCCCGCCGAGAGGCAACGGGATCAGTTTACACGGCGACGGTGCTTGCCGCCGTAGCGCTTGCCACAATATTCATCGAGTTCGCGCATCTCGCGCGCGGCGGCACGAGCAATGGCCGCATCACAGGGAAGGTCCGCCGAACCGGACGCTTCTGCCCGAACCGCCTTTTCCGCCCGCGCATCCTCCATCCGCGATTCGACGCGTTCGCGCAGAACCTCGATATCGGCGCGTGAAAGAATGTTCTTTTCGCGCAGGTAACAGATCATCGTCTGCAAAAGGATCATGGCCTTGTCGCCGCTGTCGACTTCCGCGAAGTCCGTATCGACACAGGCCCCGCCTGAAGGCCCACCCTTTCCTTCGATCATTTCTGCACTCTCCGTCATGGTCGCGCACGTATTGTTCGTGCGTTTCATGCCGAGGTTACCGATTCTTCCGGAGATTTCCAGTGCATATCTATTCGCACAGTCACCTAACCACTCCGCCTCCTTCGTGAGGTTATTTTGCGGCGCCGCATCGGCGGCATTCCAGCCAACGCCGAGCCCTTGTAGAGCCGCACCAGCCGTCTCCTGACAGCCGTTCCGGAAGCGGGCCAGACGGTCGCGCTGCGCCTGGATATCAACGTAGGAGACCAGCGCATCGTTGACATCGTTGAGCGCCTCGACCACCGCCTTCCGGTAGACCAGCGCGACGTCGAGCCGTTTGCCAAGACCATTGGCGAAGCGCTCCTCGACCACCATCAAGGTCCGCTGCGCCGATTCCAGGCTGTCCTGCGCAATCGCCTCACGCGCCTGCACGCCGCGCAGCTCCATGTAGTGTCCGGCAAGTTCGCCGCCGATGGTTGCACTGGGGGGCTCGGGCCGTTCAGCCCACTACGGCGGTGCTTCGGCCACAGGACGGGTGTAGTCCGGAGCGACCGTGCAGGCCGAGAGCATGGCAAGCGAACCTACGGCCAGCACGAGCGCAGCGAAACGAGGCCGCATCACTCCACCGCCTCCTTGACACCGAGGTTGGCGGTCCGGGTCTCGCCCCCGATGATGTCGGCAAAGTGGATCTCAATGCGGGTCTCAACCGCCATACCCATGCGCAGGTGGCGGACTTCGGGCTGCCCAGCAAAGCGGATATCGACCGGCAGGCGCTGGACGATCCTGGTGAAGTTGCCAGTCGCGCTCTCCGGCTCCACGGCCGGGAACATGGCCGGGAACAGGGCGCAAGTCGCCGGGCGGGGGGAACTCTATCGACCACGCCATCAAGATCGATGTCGTTGGCATCGACGTGAATGCGCACGTCCGGCACGCCCCATTGCCGATTTGTTTCCGAACGGCGTGCAACAAGTTCCGCGTTCAAAAGTTGCCTCATGCAATCTCAATACGTAGACGATGGCCCTGATGAGCGATGATACCCCCCCCAATCCGAACGTCTCCGAGCTGACAGAACGCCCATCCGGGTTCCGCATGGCGGTCAATCCCCCCGTGTTCTTCACCTCTGCGGTCCTGATACTGGCCTTCGCGTTGGCGGCGGTCCTCGCCCCCAAGCGCGCGGAGCGGATCTTCACCCACGTCCAGGAATTTCTCGTCCAAAACTTTGGGTGGTTCTACATCCTGGCGGTGGCAGGCTTCCTCGTCTTCGTCATCTTCCTGATGCTCAGCCGCCACGGCAACATCAAGCTGGGGCCCGACGACAGCGAGCCGGAATACAGCTACCTGTCATGGTTCGCGATGCTCTTCAGCGCCGGCATGGGCATCGGCCTCGTCTTCTTCGGGGTCGCTGAACCGATCCAGCACTTCGCCTCGCCACCGAGCGGCGAGCCCGGCAGCATCGATGCGGCCCGGCGCGCCCTGGTGCTGACCTTCTTCCACTGGGGCGTGCATGCTTGGGCGGTCTACATTGTCGTCGGCCTGGCACTCGCTTACTTTTCGTTCCGTCGCGGGCTCCCCCTTACCATCCGTTCGGCGCTGTTCCCGCTGATCGGGCGCAAGATCAACGGGCCCATCGGCGATGCCATCGACATTTTCGCCGTGCTGGGCACCATGTTCGGTGTGGCGACCTCGCTCGGGCTCGGCGTGCTGCAGGTCAATGCCGGCTTCAACTACCTTTTCGGAATTCCCATCGACACGGCCGTGCAGCTGATCCTGATCGCAGGGATCACCGCGCTCGCCACGCTTTCGGTGGTCCTCGGCCTCGACAAGGGCGTGAAGCGGCTGTCCGAGTTGAACATCATCATGGCCGTGCTGCTTCTGGGCTTCGTGCTTTTTGCCGGTTCAACCGTGTTCCTGCTCCAGGCCTACGTCCAGAACATCGGCGCCTACCTTGGGGCACTCGTCTCGCGCACCTTCCGCATGTACGCCTACGAGCCCAACCCCTGGCTGGCGGACTGGACCCTGTTCTACTGGGGCTGGTGGATCGCCTGGTCGCCGTTCGTGGGTATGTTCATCGCGCGCATCTCGCGCGGGCGCACCATTCGCGAATTCGTGGGTGGCGTGCTGCTCGTCCCCGCGCTCTTCACGTTTCTGTGGATGACCGTCTTCGGCAACACTGCAATTTCACTCGACATGTCGGGCGTCGCCCCGATTGCCGAAACCGTGAAGAACAACATGCCCGTCGCTCTGTTCGAAACGCTGCAGGCCCTGCCGTTCGGCCTGATTACCTCGTTCATCGCGACCATCCTCATCGTCACCTTCTTCGTGACATCGGCGGACTCCGGCGCGCTCGTGATCGACATGATCACCTCGGGCGCGGCCGAGAACCCGCCCGTGTGGCAGCGCGTCTTCTGGGCGGTCTGCGCAGGCGGCATTGCTGCAGCTCTCCTGGTTGCGGGTGGCCTCGACGCGCTGCAGACCGCCGCGATCGCAAGCGCCCTGCCCTTCGCGATCATCATGGTCTTCATGTGCTATGGCCTGCTCAAGGCTCTGAACGGCGAACGGGAAGGCGAGACGAGCGACCTTTCGGCTTCGCTCACGCCCGCAGCGCCGCGCGCCGAAATCAACTGGCAGCAGCGCCTGGGCCACATTGCCGGTGTCTTCCACGAGGCCGAGATCGACGCCTTCCTCACCGACACCGTCGGGCCCGCGCTCGACGCCGTAGCGGACGAAATGCGCGACAACGGGCTCGTGCCCGAATTGGACGCCGACAAGGGCCACGTGCGCCTTGTCGTGGCGCATGGCGATCGCGGCGATTTCGTCTACCAGGTGCGCAGTCGCCCTTATCTCAAGCCCAGCTTCGTATGGGCCGAGACGCGCAAGTCGCACGATTCCGAACGCCGCCACTTCCGTGCGATGGCACAGGCCTCCGACGCCAGTGTCCCGCACGATGTCACCGGATTCAGCCGCGCACAGGTTATCGACGATCTCCTCACCCGTTACGGCCGTTTCCGGCACTTGCGCCGTATTTCGTGATCCCAGTCGTTGCGCGACCGGGTTGGTTCATCCGCCCCGGTAGTGCAGCGCCTTCACGAATTCGGAGAAGGCGAGCGCGGCCTTCATGAATGGAGAGATGGTGTTGAAGATGAGCTGGCCGCCCACGCGCACGTCGAGTGCCTGCCCCTGCTCCTCGAACACCCAGGCATAGCCCCCCCGTTGGAGGTGAAGCGGTAGTTGAGGCAGGGGTGATCGACCAGGTCACGTGGTGTCCTTGGCCTTGCATCTTTCGCGAAATAGGCAGGTGCGGCGACGAAGAGCATGCGCAGCGACCGCCTGAACCGCAGGTCCCTTGCAAGGTCGGGGGCGCCATCCCTAGGATAGGCCTCATGTACTTACATATTCATGGAAGTTTGGCTCTCATCGCCGCCACGCTCGCCGCGGCTCCTGCCTATGGTGCGCCCTCCGAGGCGGTGGAGAAGCCCTACCAACGCGACTATTCCGAAGCCGAGATCTGTGCGGTCTCGCAGCGCGCCGCCTTCACCGGCATTCTGGATCTTCGCGCAGCTGATGACGCCCTGCGCCGCCGCGTCGAATGCCGCGAAGGTCGCAAGGACGGCCTCGACCGCCAGTTCTATCCCACAGGCGTCCTGGCGGTGGAGCGCAGCTGGAGCGAGGGCGTGCTTGATGGCCTCTACCGCCACTGGTCGGACAAGGGCACCCTCCTCGAACGCTGGACCTATGGCCCGAGCGGGCTTGAGGGCGATTACTACGTCTTTCACGAAAACGGCCAACTTGCCTCCAAAGCGCATTGGCGAGAGGGCAAGCGCGACGGGCCCTACATCAACTACGCACGCGACGGGCGGCTTAAGGAATACGGCAACTACCGCAAGGGCCGCGCCGATGGCGACCAGGTGGAATACCGAGCCTCAGGCGCGGTCGGCCACAAGCACTACGCCATGGGGCGCCCCATAGGTCCGCAGCCACTGTGGAACAAGGACGGTACACTCCTGGCCCTTGCCGAATACGACGAGGCAGGCCGCTTCCTGCGCGGCGCGGCCTACAACATGGACGGCTCGATGCGGCGCGAAAGCCATCCCGTAGACATTCCCGAGCACGGCCGCGGTCTCGAGACCACCGAGTACAACGGCTGCGAAACGCGTACCGTCATCCAGAGCGGAACCGACGATCCCCGCCGCCTTGCCGAGATGGGTTATTCGCTAACGCCTGGTCTCTATCGTCTGGAGACGATCCGGCGCTGCGGCAAGCTGGTCGAACGGGTCGAGGCCTTCGATCACGAACTGCTCACTCCCGCCTTCCACGCAGAGCCGCCCGAGGACTGTCCTTAATCGACGTCCCCAAGCGTATGGGCAATGGCGGCCTTCGCCAACGGGGCCATGATCGCATAGCCCTCTGCTGTCGGGTGTACGCCGTCTGAAGAGAGCCCCTCGCCCATCGCCCCCTCGGGCGTCCCAAGCGCGCTCCAATAGTCGACGTAGGTGAACCCTTCGCGCGCGGCATAGCCCTTCAGCCAGACGTTGAGCGCGCGTACCTGCGGATCGGGGTGCTTGTCAGGCGCCCAGGGAAAGGCCTTCGCCGGGGGCACCGAGCCCAAGATCACCTTGATCCCATGCGCACGCGCAAGTTCGGCCATGGTCTCGATGTTGCCGGTGACCTGCTCCATCGTCGCGGCCCCGGTGTTCCCGGCGATGTCGTTGGTCGCGGCCAGGATATGGACCGCGCGGGGCTTTAGCTTGAGCACGTCTTCGCGGTAGCGCACCAGCATCTGCTGTGTCGTCTGGCCTGAAATACCCCGGTCCACCCGGCCGTTCGTCCAGAAATCCGGGTCAATGTTCTGCCAGTTGTCCGTGATTGAATCGCCCATGAATACGACCTCCACCGGGGTCTTCTTCGCCTTGAGCGCCTTGTTCGCCTCGGCGTAGCGGCACAGCTGGCCGAAGTCGCGCGTCAGCATATGGAGGTTCCAGACCTGCCAGCCTTCGCCATCGCTGGGCATGGGATGATGCGGGCACGGCTCCTCGACAATGCCGACCGGGTCCTGCGCATGGGGATCGCCGTCCACGCGCGTCTGCGCTTGGGCAGGCACCACAAGCGCTGCGCTCAGGGCAAGGACTCCGGCAATCGCGGTGGCGGCATGACGCATGGGCTTATTCGTCCTCTTTGTCGCGGGGCTCTCCCGCAGTCCTCTTGGTGAGGGCAGAGCTAGACCAGCACGGCGTACTTGAAAACGGCAAATGTTCCCAACCCCTTGGGCCTCTCAACCTTTTCCCCCTCCCCGGATGGCGATAGGCGAAGGACACGCAGGCCGTGTGCTCGACCACGCGCGCGGCGTTTCTTGCCGGGCGCGGTGGCCACTCGGTCAACACCCTGACGTGCCCGACACCAACTTCGGACCCGTCGCAGAACGCTACGACGCAGCGACCCGTGGCCGGCCGCGCCTTCCTGCACAGCCTGAACGACGCCCATAACCCGGGCCGACAGCGCCAGTTCTTCGGGCTGCGCGCTGGCCGGCGACATGAGCGTTCCGCACTATTCTCCAAGGCAACGAAAAGGCCCGGCCGCTACCAAGAGCGACCGGGCCTTTTTCATACTTGCAGATGGCTGGCTCAGTGGCCGCGGCGAACCGGGACGTAGCGCTCACCCTTGCGATCGGCCTCGATCTTGGCCTGGGTGTCGGGATAGAGGTCGTTCATCTTGCCCGGAAGATTGGGCTCGGCGTACCACTCGCTCGGGAAATCGGCGGCACGGTGACCATCCTTGAGGCGCAGGACAAGGCCCTTGCTGGCGCGCTGCGTGTAGGGAATGTCGTGCTTGCCGCGCTGGTTGGCGAGGTCGGCATAGAGCGCGGCGCGCAGTTCGTTCTTGCGGTCGAGCTGAGCGGGATCCTCGATCCGGTTGTGCAGTTCCTCGGGGTCCTCGCCCACGTTGTAGAGTTCCTCGGTGTCCCAGATTCCGTGGTACTGGATGTACTTCCACCCATCGCGCTTGATGGCGAAAGTGGTCGGCGTCTGCGGGAACTGCCAGTCCCAGTAGTACTCGTAGACGAAATCGCCCGCAGTCCAGTTCTCCGGCGCGATGCGCCCCTCGGCGAGCGAGAGGAAGCTCCTGCCTTCCATCTGCTCGGGCTCGGCCACGCCTGCCAGGTCCAGGAAGGTCGGGGCAAGGTCGAGATTGCGCACTAGGTTCGGCACGGTCTTGCCCTCAGGCACGATCTCGGGCGCCCAGACCACCATCGGCACGCGGACCGAAGGCTCGTAGGCATTGCGCTTGTCAATCAGGCCATGGTCACCGAACAGGAAGCCGTTGTCGGAATAGAACACGATCATCGTGCTGCGATCGAGCTTGTTCTTCCGCAGATACGTGAGGATGCGCCCCAAGCTGTCATCGACCGACCCCAATGTCTCGTAATAGCGGCGGATGTACTCGGGCAGCGGCTCGTCGGTGTGGTAGGGGAAGTCCGCGCCGTGCCAGCTGTTGCGCTGGTTGCGCACCCACAAGGGCTTGCCTTGGTTATTGCGTGGGGTATCCGCCCAGCTCTCGGGCAGATCGACGGCAAGGTTTGCGTATTCGCCCTTGTGGCTTTCCTCGGGCGTCGGGTCGGAGTGGACCGCCTTGTGGCTGAGGTAGAGGAAGAAGGGCTGCTTCGTGTCGCGCTCCTTCAGCCAGTCGAGCGCGTAGTCGGTGAGCTCGGTGGTGATGTACTTCTGACGGTTCACCTCCACGCCATCGACGTTGAGCTGCTGACGCTTGCCCGCCGCGATCTCCTCGGGGGAGAGGCGCTCGGTCGGGAAGTAGGTGCCCTGCCCCTGGAAGCTGACCCAGCGATCGAAGCCGGGGCGCGGGTCCGCATTGGCATCGCCCATGTGCCACTTGCCGAAGAAGCCGGTTTGGTAGCCCGCCTGCTGGAGGTAGCTTGGGAAGAAGGTGAGGCCCTTCTCGCTCGAATTGGTGTTGTCGATCACGCCGTGGTTGCGCGCTGTCTGGCCGGTCAGGATGGTCGCACGGCTCGGGCTGCACAGCGAAGAGGTCACCACCGCATTGGGGAAATAGGTCCCGTGGCTCGCGAGATAGTCGATGTTGGGCGTGGCAAGGCCCGGCGTCAGGAAGCCCATGGCATCGAAGCGCAGGTCATCGACGAGCACGAAGATCATGTTCATCGGCTTGCCATCGACGGTGCGCACCGGCTGTGCGCCCGCCTGGGCCGCAGGGGCCGCCAACTGCGCCTGCACCGGTGTTGTGGACAGCGGCAGGCTGGTAATTGCCGCCGTGCCTGCAAGGGCAAGGGCGAGCTTCTTCATGCGCGCGCCAAGCGGCGTCTTGCGCGAGGGGAGGTTCTTCATGCCACACTTTCCTTCCAGGCAGATGCCTTAAGGCCGGCCATGCCCACCAGCAGCAGGACGAGAGCCAGCGGCGAGGCCACTGCGCACACGAGCGAAATGGATTCGCCCACCCGCGCCGGGTCACCAAAGACGAGATCGGTCACCAGCGCCACGGCCGTAGGGCCGAGGGTGGAGCCGATCAGGTTGATCGAGAGCATGTAGACGACCGAAACCATCGCCCGCATGCGGTTGGGGGTCAGCCCCTGCAGCGCGGCAAGACCTCCGCCGAAGTTGAACCCGGCAAAGAAGTTCATCGCCCCGATCCCGGCGAGCGCCAGCGCGGCGGTCGGCATCAGCGGGAAGCCGATGGTGAGCGGGATCAGCGCGGTAAAGCCAATGACGGCCGCCTTGAGGTTGCCAAAGGGCGTGCGCTTTTCCAGCGCGCTCGCCACGAAACCGCCCGAGAGCGCGCCGCCGGTGCCGCAGAAGAACACGATCCAGCCATAGGACGCACCGATCTCGCTGATATTCATGCCGTAGGAGCGTTCAAGGAAGGCCGGGATCCAGGCGCCCGTGCCGTTGCCCACGAAGATCATCAGCGAAAAGCCGACGATGATCCCGAAGTAGGCACGTCCATGCATGCGCAGCTGGCTGAAGAAATGGCCCATGGGCGCGGCCGCAGGCTGTACATCGCGGGCGCTGCCGCGGCGCTGGGGCTCGCGTACGAGGAACATCGCGAGCGAGAGAAGCGCGCCCGGAATGCCCAGCAGCAGGAAAATGATGTGCCAGCCCTTCATCGTGCCGAGCATCGGGATAAGAACATCGGAACTGGGCGGGATGGCGCCTGCAATGAGCCCACCCAAAATCAGCGCGCCCGCGCCCCCGAAGTAGACGCCCATGTTGTAGACGCCCATGGCAAGGCCCAGCTTCTCCTTGGGAAAATAGTCCGCGAGGATCGAGTAAGCCGAAGGCGAAAGGCCGCCCTCGCCCACACCCACCGCGATACGTGCGGTAAACAGACCGGCAAAGCTGCGCACCATGCCGCACGCCGCCGTCGCCAGGCTCCAGATGAAGATCGAGGCCGCAATGATGTTGCGCCGGTTGGAACGGTCCGCCACCCAGGCCACCGGAATCCCGACGAGGACGTAGAACAGCGTGAACGAAAGCCCATAGAGCAGGCTCATCGCGGTATCGCTGACCCCGAAGTCCTCCTTGATCGGCTGCACGAGGAGCGCCAGCGCCTGGCGGTCGACAAAGGCCAGCGTATAGGCCAGCATGAGCAGGACCGCGGCGGTCCACGCTTCGCGTGCAGGTGGCCAGGGCGCCTCGGTGGCGGCCTCGGATGCGGGGGTGGCGGTCATCGGGATCCTCTCGCAAGGCGCATTATCGTTTGCGCCGTTTTCTTTAGCGTGCAGTTTGGCGACACAAAGCGATTGCACCTGTACGAACTGTCTTGCAAGACAGGACGGCATGACGCAATGTAGCGCTAAATTGCTAGTGAAAGCTCGGGCTCTTGTCAACCAGCCCGAGGATGGCCAGGGACGTCGATGATGGACAAGAAAGTGGGCACACGATCGCGCAGGCGTTCGGGCGGCGGAGTCACGATGGCCGCCGTCGCGCGCCATGCCGGTGTCTCCTCGATGACGGTGTCCAATGTTCTCAACAACAAGCCGAGTGTTCTTCCCGCAACGCGCGACGCCGTTCTGAAGGCCATCGCCGAACTCGACTACCGGCCCAACACAGCCGCGCGTGCGCTGGCCAGCGCCAGCAATTACCGCATCGGCCTGTTCCACCGCGACAGCGACAGCGCGCTTTTGAGCGCGATGCTGGTCGGCGCGCTCAATGCCTCGGCCCGGCTCGGCGCCCAGCTCAACATCAAGGTCTACGACCAGAAGGACCCGCTCGATTCGGTGCGCGAGTTCCTTAGCACCTCGCCCGATGGCCTGCTCCTGCCCCCGCCGCTATGCGAACGGGTGAGCGCTTCAGGCCTGCCCGAGGAATACGACGTGCCCATGGTCGCCCTCGCCTCGGGCCAGGAACTGGGCAACATGCACTGTGTGCGGATCGATGACGAACAGGCCGCCTACGAGACGACGGGCATCCTGCTGCGCGCAGGCCACCGCCACATCGGCTTCGTGCGCATTCCCAGCCTAGCCGGCGAAAGCCGCTTTGCCGGCTATGCCCGTGCGCTCACCGACCAGGGCGTCGCGCTCGATGAGGCGCTGGTCTGGAACGCGCGGCCGACCTTCGATGCGGGCCTGGACCTCGCCGAGCAGCTTCTGCCCGGCAAGCGTCCAATCACGGCCATGTTTGCTGGCAACGATGACATGGCCGCCGCTTTCGTGAACGTGGCGCTGCGCACAAACCTGCGCATTCCCGAAGATATCTCGGTGGTGGGCTTCGACGATACGCCCATCGCGGTAAAGATCTGGCCCGCGCTCACCACCGTGCGCCAGCCGCTGGGCGAGATCGCCGAAGTCGCCACACGGCATCTCCTCACCGAGATGCAGGCGCGCGACAAGGAGACGAAGGCAGTTCCTGGCGGAACCACCTTCGTCAACTACCAGATCATCGAGCGAAATTCGGTTGCGCCTCCTTTGTCCTGAAGCGCGTTGCGACCCGAAGCGCTCTGGTTTCAGTGGCGAAGCTGTTCTTCGCCACAGAAGGGATCGACAGGGCTCACACCCGTGAACGGCGCCTTGCCGAGAAGCCGTTCCACCAGCGCGGACTGCACCGAAGGCAACGCACTGTAGCCATTGATGTAGGTGCGCACGTCGGGCGCGTCGTAAAGGTAATAGGGCTGACCCAGTGAAATCATCAGCGTCGGGATTTCGCGCGAGAAGCGCTTCATCGCCTTGCGCGCGCTGCCATGGAGCGCGGTCCAGTCCAGATAGATGTGCGAGAGGCTGGCAGTTGCCTCCTGGCCGATGAGGTATACGACAAGGTCGGTGTCCTCAGGAGCCGGAGGGGTTTCGGCGTCGTACATTCGCAGATCGAAACCGGCCTTGCGCATGTCCTCGCAGAACACGTCGAGACTGCGTGGCAACGCGCCGGAAATGAAGTTCCAGCCTTCCTCGGCCAGCAGCACCACCCGCGTGTGGCGCGCAGGGTCGAGCGGCAGAAGATCCTGCGTGTCCTTGACCAGCGTAATGGCCCGCGCGTTGGCCTCGGCCGCCACGGCCTCGCTCCCGGGCGTGGAGAGACGCGTCGTTCCCTCCTCGAGCGGGGGGACCCATTCATCCAGAGTCATGCGGTGAAGGCCAAGCCGGGCCTTGAGCGTCAGAATCATGCGCACGGCATCTTCAAGACGCTGCTCGCTCAACGCACCGCGGCGAAGCCCGTCCATCATAAGACGATAGTCCCCGCCCGGATCGGGCGAGAACAGGAACATGTCGCACCCGTTCTCGATCACTGCAGGCACCGCCTCGGCGCGCTCCTGCCAGCCGGTAAGGCCGCCCATGGGCGTCGCATCGGACACAATCAGGCCCTTGAAACCCAGTTCGCCGCGCAGAAGTTCAAGGTTGAGACGTTTTGAAACCGACGCGGGTACGAAGCGCCCTGCCCCGGCATCGGCGGGAAAGGCCGCGGGCAGCGCGATGTGCGCGGACATGACCGACATGACGCCCTTGGCGAACATCGTGCGGTAGATCGCCCCGAAGGTCGCGTGCCACTCGTCCATGGAGAGGCCGTTGACGCTGGTAACGAGGTGTTGGTCGCGGTCGTCGATGCCATCGCCGGGCCAGTGCTTGGCGCAAGTCGCGATGCCGCCGCCCTGGAGCACCTCGGTCATAATCCCCGCTTCGCGCAGGATCGTCGCCATGTCCGAGCCATAGGAGCGTGTCCCCACGACCGGATTGCGGAAATTGCGGTTTATGTCGACCACCGGACTGAAGGTCCAGTTGAAACCCTGACGGCGTGCTTCGCGAAGGACAATCGCCGAGATGCGGCGCGAGAGGTCCTCGTCCGCACAGGCGGCAAGACCCATCTGGTTGGGAACGGCGGTGGCAAAAGCCTGGCTGACCGTGCCCCCTTCGATATCACCGCTGATGAGCGGGGGAATGCGCGATTCCCGAATGGCCGCGCGGGTCGCTTCCCAGGCCGCCTGAAGGTCATGCCCGGGGAAGCGGTGGATTCCGCCCACGCCCAGTGCGCAGTGGCGGGAAATTTCAGCGAGGTCATCACCGATCGAACTGAGTGCGAAGAGCTGACCGACCTTGCCCTCGACGCTGAGCGTGTCGAGCGTGGCCTCGACCCAGGCCCGATCCTCGGGCGTAAGCGCCAGGGGATCGACGGTCACAGGGTCATTCAGTTCGCATTCGGTCATCTAGGCCAGATCCATCTTGGTGGCGGATGTGCTGGCGGCGGCCCTGGGAGGAGGAGAGAGCGGGCCGCCGCCAGACGGTTTTCCTGAGGGAGGGTGGGCCCTCAGAAGCTGTAAGACGCGCGCACACCCCAATAGCGTGCGCCGTCGCGCAGAACCTGCTGGTAGGTGCGACCGCCGTTGAAGCTCGAGTCGAAGATGTTGGACACGTTGTTCTGGTCGAACAGGTTGCGCACGAAGACAGTCACCGAGTAGCTGTCATCCTTTGACTCCACACCGGCAGAGAGGTTCACCAGGCCAAAGCCCCCCTGCGCGGAGCGCGGGTTTTGGTCGATCTGGTAGGATACCTTGGTCTGGTAGCTACCATCGAGCATCACGAAGCCATCAACAGGTGCACTGTCACCGAAGGGCACGGTCTGGCGCAGCGAGCCGGTGAGACGGAAGTCCGGCGCGTTGGGCAGATCGCCACCCGAAAGGTCCTGCACCCCATCGACGCAGCCCTCGGCCGAGGTCTGGCCGCGATAGCACGGGCCGAGCGGGAAAGAGTCGATGCGCGCATCAAGCAGCGTCATGCCCAGATTCAGAGTGGTCAGCGAAGTCGGGCGGACCGTGCCTTCCAGCTCAATACCCTTGGTCGAAGTCGAACCAGCGTTGAGCAAATAGAACGCCACGTCACCGGGCAGCTGTGCCTGCGACTGGAAGTTCTTGTACTTGGTGTAGAACAGCGCTGCGTTGAGCGACCACACACCATCCAGGCTCTGCAGCTTGGCACCGACCTCGAAGGCATCGGACTGCTCGGCATCGACAGGTTCGTAGCTTTCCTGCGCACCGAAGATCAGGTTGAAGCCCTTGCCCTTGTAGCCGCGCGAATAGCTGGCGTAGGCGTTACCCAGGCTACCCAGCTGGTAGCGCAAGCCGACCTTGCCGACGAGCGCGGTGTCGCTGGTCTTGCCGTCGAAGTCGGCCGGGACGCCCGTCGCGCCGCCAAGCGCGCTGTCTCCGGCCACGAGCACGTCGCTGGGGTCACGGTACACGTCCCAGTCCAGCGTCTCGCGCAGGAGGCGCACCCCACCAAACATCTCGAGCGTGTCGGTGAGGTAGATATTGGTGCTCGCGAAGACGGCAAGGTTGGTGTTCTTGGTCGAACCCGTGAACTGCCCGCTGCGCGGGCCGGTCGGGAAGATCTGGCGGCGCTGAAAGCCGGTGTCGAGGTCGAGCAGGAAGGCATAGCCGCCGAACAGCACGTCGAAGCCGCCAAGATCACCCGAGACAACGCGCAGTTCCTGCGAATACTGCTTGAGATTGGTGGTGCCGGTGTTGACGTCCCACAAGTTCACGCCGGGCACGGGCTCGGAAAGCGAGGTGTAGTCAACGTCGGCGCGCGCGGTGAAGTCCCAGCCACGCGCGGCCGTGATCGAGACCAGCTGGAGATCATCGTTCAGGCGCGCCTGGATGCGGCCCGAGACGCCCCACTGCTCGCTGTCGTTGGTGGTGTCGGCGTTGAGGTTGACGTCGCGGTTCTTCGCCGAGGGGACGACGGGGGACACAGCGTCGGCATAGGCCTGACCATCGACCGCACGCAGGGTCGGGCTCGCATCGTTGGTGCCGTTGCGATAATCGCCGATCAGCGTGATCTTGAGGTCACTGTGCGGTTCGTAGACGAACTTGGCGCGCCCGCCGTAGTTGCGGTATCCACCCAGCTTGTCATCGCCAATGCCCGAGACATTATCGATGAAGCCGTCGTAATCCTTGTAGTAGCCGCTGACGCTGAGCGCGGCGTCCTTGGCGACGGGGCCCGAGATGATGCCGCGGGCCTGCCATTCACCGCCCTGCGCAAAGCTGCCATCGACCTTGCCCGAAAGATAGGAGGTCGGATCGGCCGTGGTCACCGAGACGAGACCCGCCGACGCGTTCTTGCCGAACAGGGTCGACTGGGGACCGCGCAGGACTTCGACGCGCTGCACGTCGATAAGGTCCTGAAAGCCCTGCCCTGCGCGCGCCATCACGACGTCGTCGACAACGATCGAGACGGCAGGCTCGGTCGCGACCGAGAAGACGGTGGTGCCGATGCCGCGAATGTTGAGCGAGCTGTCACCCGGATTGTCGCCCTGTGTGAAGGTGAGCGAGGGAGAGACCTGGA
Organism: Novosphingobium sp. BW1; assembly: GCF_008107685.1. Taxonomy (GTDB): domain Bacteria; phylum Pseudomonadota; class Alphaproteobacteria; order Sphingomonadales; family Sphingomonadaceae; genus Novosphingobium. Next base: position 18,959 of record NZ_VIRF01000043.1, on the reverse strand, counting down.
CCAGCCCTTCGACCGCGCTGACGCCTGCAGCCTGCAGCTGCTCACCGCTGACGACCGACACCGCGATGGGAACTTCCTGAAGCGTTTCTTCACGCATGTTCGCGGTGACGATGATGGCATTGCCGGTGACGGTGTCTTCGGAGGCAGCTTCGGCCGCCATGTCCTGCGCGAAGGCCGGAGCGCCCAGCGCCAGTGCCATCACACCGGCCGCGATACCGCAGGCCAGCTCAGTCTTTCGGAAATTCATCAGATCCTCTCCACTAAACACATCAGGCTTCAATGCGACCCGCATCGGCCTGTTGTTTTTAGCGCTAAATCATCGAGCCGGATTCCGTCAAGACAATTTGGCAAGTCGCTGATTGTGCATCCGCTTTATCCGATCAGCGTGGCAGTTTGCCCCCCAAAATGCATCACAGAGGCGCACCTATAGCGAATCGCCGCCCGATTCGGCGGTTTTCGGGCGGGGTCACGCATCGGGTCGGATGCGATCCCTCCTCCAGACGCAAAGAGCCCCCGGCAGAGGCCGGAGGCTCCTCATTTCATGCACAAGCGCGCGCCTCGCTCAAAATGCGCAGTTCACCAGCGCACCGTGACACTGCCGCGCAGCGCGAGAGCCATCTCGCCATGGCGACGGTCGGCGGAAAGCTCGCCGCCCATGATGAAGCCGCTAGGGCCGCCATAGGCCCGCAGGCGCCCGTACCAGCCGCCGGTCGTGCCATCGGGATCGAGACGGAACGCCTCGCCCGGCTCGACTTCGCCGGTGCCGAAGCGCGCCGTGGTCGCGCCAAGGCCGCCGCTCAGCACTTCGCGCCAACCGCCTTCGGTCTCGATCCGCATCCAGCCTTCATCGCCCGCCGACATGCCGAGCACATCGACACCGACGGTCATCCCCGCATTGAGGCCGAGCTCGTCGCTGGTGCGATCCTCGACAAGAAGGCCCAGCGCATCGTCGCCGGTTTCGCCGTAACCGTCCTCCTTCAGGCGCACGTAGTCGAGCGTCACCTGCGGACGGAAGAAGAAGTGCTGGCTGCCGCCCTCGGCCGAGATGCCGCCAATGGCACTGACGAAACGACCATTCCAGCTGCCGTCGATGGTGCGCGAGACGGCCTCTTCCACGGTCGCGCCCGAGAAGGTGCGCTCGCTGTCGAAGTCGGCGTGACCGATCGAGGCACGGGCGAACCCGCCGATCGGGCCGAAGTGCCCGCGCCAGTGGACCGCCCCCTCGATCGACTGGGACTTGACCTCGCTCGCCGCGCCGTTCGTGTGCTGGTTCCAGAGGTAGGAGGCCGTCGCGCCGAAATAGCCGATGCCGGTGCGGTATTCCCCGGTGAGCGACCAGGCATAGCCGTTGAGGTCATAGGCCGCAGTCGCCCCGCGGTCCTTCTCACTGCCCCAGAAAGCCAGATTCACATTAGTCGAGAATCGGCTTTCATCGGCTGTGGGATGCGGCGGATCCTGGAGCTGGCGGGCCAGCGTGCGGACGCCCAGGCTGATACCCTCGAAGCCGCCGCCGGCATGGTCGGGGAGCATCTGTCCCACGGTGTCGCGGAAGGTGTCGCCATCGGTGATGGCAAGGAACACATCCTCGATCTCCTCATCCGCGGCCAGTGCGGCGAAGGCCGCGTCGTAGGCGCTCGCCTGCGAACGGTTGAGCCCCAGTTCCTCGCGCGTTCGGCGCGCGATGTCGACCACGATGGAGTTGGCGCCCGCCTCCTCATCAAGCTGCGCCTTGAACATGAAGGGCACCAGGTCGGTGACGGTCTCGATATTCTCACGCCCTTCGAGCGTGCCCGCCGTCAGCACCTCGTAGCTGCCCTCGGCAGTCGTGACATCGGCCAGCCGCAGAGCAAGGCGCGAGCCTTCGGCGAACCGCGCGGTACCCGCCACATTGTAGACGCTGCCCTGACCCGGCGCGGAATCGAGCGTGGCCACCAGAACACCGCCCTTACCCACCTCGAGCGAGCCAATGCTGGCCGGGCTGCGCAGATCCAGCGCACCGCCCGAGAGCGTGACCGCGGCCTGGCCCGCGTTAACGAGCGCGCCCATGAAATAAGCGTTCCCGGCAAGGTCCAGCCGGTCCGCACCGCCGCCGAAATCGAGCGTGCCGTCATAGCTGGCCGAGCCTTCCAGACTCACCCGATCCGCGCCCGAGCCGAACGTCACGTCGCCTGTCTGCACCGCATCGCCCGAGAGCGTAAGCGTGTTATCGCCTGCCCCGAACGCGACATTGCCGGTCAGCGTGCCATCGGCAATCGAAAGCATGTCAGAACCGCGGCCAAGGCGCACGTCACCGATGATCTTGGGGGCATCGTAGCCCGCGGCAACGGCCGTCTGGCGCACAGTCACATCCCCGCTTGCCGCAGAAAGGTCGATGGCGACGTTCGTGCCGTCCGAGCCGCTGGCGATGATCGCGCCGCTGTTGTCGAACGCGGTCAGCGTGCCGCTGTCGTCGCGCACGGCATAGGTCGCGCCGTCCTCGCCGCTCGTCGCCTGGATCGTACCGCTGTTGCGCAGCACCCCAAGAGTGGCACCCTGCGCCACGTGGATGGCGGCGACCTGCTGCCCGCCCGAGGCGCGGATGGTCCCGGCATTGCGCAGTTCAGGGACATCAGCGCCCGCGCCGATACGCACCGCTGTCGCATTGCCGCCATCGGACAACGCGGCAATGGTACCGTTGACACCGATCCCGTTGGCAATCACGACATCGCCGCCCTGCCCGCCGATAACAAGCGCGTTCGCATCGATACCTTCGTAAAGGCCTCGCCCCTCGATCACGCCATCGACCTGGAGTCCGTAACCACGCGCCGTGCTCTCTACCCCACCAATAGCGATATCCCTGTCCGCCGCTCCGATGACCATTGCCGGGGCCTCGCCGTAGGAGACAACCCGGGCGCTGCCTTCGTCGGCATCAGGCAGGCCATCGCCATCCTCGTCATCGACGTCGGTATCCCCGTCGGCCGGCGCAACGGCGAGTACGATGCCGCCTGCGACATCGCCGCCAATCACCAGCGCAGAACCGCCCTGGAGCAGGTCGTCCGCATCGAGGTCCGAGGGATCGGCGGGCACACTGGTATAGCGGTAGCCGGTGGCAGCAAGCGTGCCCTGCACAACCATAGCACCGCCCACATCACCGGAGAAGCGCGCGCCAATGGCATCCTCGCCCTGCGCGCCGATCGTCCCGGCGAGGCGCACGTCACCAGAAACATTCCCGGCCTCGATGCCCACACTGCGATTGCCCGTCACCACCGTTTCACCGTCATGGACCAGGTCCCCGGTCAGCGGACCGCCAAGGGCGATACCGGCCGAATCGTTGCCCTGCACGGAAATCTCGCCGCTGTTCGTGATCGTGCCCTCGTGCGCACCCATCGTGCGGATGCCGTACCGATTGGAGCCCAGCGCGAAAGGTCCGTCGAGATCGCCGTCGTTGTCCTCGTCTTCCGGAGCATAGGGCTCATCCACCGTGATTGTGCCGGAGTTGGTGATGTCGCCCTGCGTTCCGGCTTTGGCGAGAATGCCGGTCTGGCCGGTGCTAACCGCGATTTCGCCCGCGTTGGACACAGCGTGATTGCTGTCCATCGTCACCGCCGTGCCGCCTGTGAGAGTGACCGAGCCATCCTCGGTGATTGCGATGGCCCCGGGCGCGCCATCGACGATCGTCGAGGTGCGCATGGGCGATGTGCGGGCGTCGGTGACGTCCTCGGCCACCGCAGGCTGCGCGGCGGCGGCGAGGGCAAGAACGGCGGTAGAGGCTAGCAGGTATCGCGGCATTTCAGTCCCTTCAGGTCGTTTTGACCGATAGGACGGAGCCACGGGCGGACAGCCTTGAAAAAATCTCAGAACGCGGTGTCGAGCCCGATGCGCAGCGTGCGTGGGCGCAGCGGCGTGACCTGCTCGCGTCCGGTCCCGAACGGCGTGCCCAGGGCGAAACGGTTGCCGCGCACATCGGCGATATTGGTAATGCCAAGGGTCACGCCCAGACGCTCGGTGCCCACCCGCAGCAGCGCGCCGGTATCAAGGTAATCGCCCTGCAGCGCGCCGAGTTCGGGCCCGACACCAAGACGCGAACGCCCGACGTAGCTCGCCCAGCCCTGTGCCTTCAGCTGGATCTCGCCGCCAAGCTCGTGATTCCAGTTGAGCGCCACGCGCGCGGCCAGGTGCGCAATATTGGGCACCTGCATCGAACGCGTAGCAAGCAGCATGAGTGGAAGCGCCGGCTCGTCCACCTTGCTGCGGTTCCATGAAATGCCTGCCTCGGCCCGAAGCCCCCGGGCAAGCCGCAGGCCCCCGGACGCGCTTGCCGTCCAGATCCGTCCGTCCCCGATATTGGCCGTACTGGGAAGACCGCTTGCGTCGATGAAATCGGCCTGGATGTCCTGCCAGCGCGTGTAGGACAGCGACAGCGCAAAATCGAACGCGCTGCGCCCGCGCTGGCCGTGACGTGCGCCAACCTCGAAGGTCTGCGTATGGTCATCGCGAAAACGCCGCACGTACTCGCTCTCTATGGCCAGGCCGCCGGGACGGAAACCCTCCTGGTAGCGCAGGAAAAGCGAGGCCTCGGGCGCGAGTGCAAGGTTGAGCGCCGCCGAGGGCAGGACGACCGTGAAGGTGCGATGCGCGGCTATGTCCATCGCGGCATGGGCGAGCTGGATCTCGGGGCGGATGTCCTCTCCCCCACCGCCCAGCCGCGAACGGGTGATGCGCCCGCCCGCCGTGGCAACCAGCGACGCGGCCAAACGCAGGCTTGCCTCGCCATAGAACGTCCCCTCATCCACGACATTGCGCACGCCAGCCGGGATCGCGCGCAGTGCAAATGTCGTCAATGTCCGGTTGAGCCGCGTCTCGTTGTGCGTGAAGCTTACCCCTGCGACCCAACCCAAGCCGGCGCGCTCGGGCTGCCAGAGCCGGGTCTCGTGGGCCACCATGCGCGTGCGGTTGGCTTGCGTGAAGAGGCGTGGCGACCCGCCTTGCGGAGTCGCATCGAAGTTCTCCCGAAGGGTCTGGCGCACGAGGCCCGTTGTTGAGCGTAGGCGGATATCCCCCAGCCTTCCCGCGACAACGAGTTGCCCCATTGCGTAGTCCGCCTCGGCCCGCTCGGCCACGCGCGCGCCGTTCTCCAACCCGGCCCCGTGCCGGTCGGCGTACTGGCTGTCGGCGTTGTCGGTCCGCTGCCCAAGGGCCATCAGGCTCACCGACCAGTCCGGCGCAGGCTCCAGCCGCAAGGCTATGCGCCCGCCCAGGATATCGCTGCCATTGACGTTACGACCATCGATGCGCGGCTTGTTGATGTAGCCACCCGTGCGCTGCGCATCGAGCGAGGCGCGCAGACCCACCCGCCCCTCCATCAGCGGCAGGTTGAGCATGGCGCTGCCATCGACGCCCGGTTCGCCATGGCGCGTGAGCGAACCGCCCAGAACGGCAGAACCGGCTATGTCGTTCAGATCTGGCGCATTGGGGACCAGCCGGATGATGCCGCCTAGCGAGCCTGCGCCATACAGTGTGCCCTGCGGGCCCTCCAGCACCTCCACACGCGCCATGTCGGTGAGACGCAGATCCGGATCGGGCGCATTGTAGGTGAGGCGCATGTCGCCCAGGTACTGCCCCACGGTTGCCTGCGTGGGGCCGGTGAAACTGGAATCGGCGATACCGCGGATGAAGAGCTTGTTGCGCCCGCTGCCCAGGTGCGTGGAAGCTACCGTCGGAAGCTGGCGGGTGATCTTCTCGGTACCACCCTGGCCGCCCGCCTCCAGTTCCTCCGGCTCCAGGATCGCGACCTGTGCGGGGAGATCGCCAAGCGCCAGTTCGCGCTTGCTGGACAGAACGATGATCGGCGCGCCGGTGATTTCACGGGGGGATTCGCGCACCTGCGGCGCGGCGCGGGGCGTGCGCGCCTGATGGGAAACCGGCTCGATGCGCCAGGCCGCCGGGCCAGTCGCAACAACGCGTCCCCCGGCCGCACGCGCCAGCCGCCGCACGGCCTCCGCCGCAGGGATGCGCGCGTCGAGCGCAGGCACTGCGCGGTGCGCGAGCGTAGGGTCGACAATGACGACACTCACCCCCGTCTGGCGTGCAATTGCAATGGCCGCCTGCGAGGCGCTACCGGCCTGCGTGTGAACACGGATTTCCGCACCCCGCGCAGCGGCGGAAACAGGCCACGCGCTACCCAGCACCAGAGCAGCACCCAGAAAAAGGTTCAGGACCTGGCGCATGGCTCAGCGAGGACCCAGGCTCCATCCTGCGCCTTCGCGCGCAACACCAAGGCCGAGCAGAGTGCCGAGCGATTGCGGGTCCTTGCGTATTGGCTCGATCTGCAAGGCCCCCGAAACCGTGCGCCCGCGCGCCTCAGGGCGCACCGAAAACGCAATTCCGGTCGCGCGCGTCAGATCAGAGGCCACATCACCAAGCGGGGCATCGACGAACGTCAGGCGTCCAGCGCGCCATTCCCCGACCCGTTCCGGCGCAATTGCGGCGAGTTCGAAGCGATTCTCCCCGGCCGCCCGGCTCAGGATCTGCCCGGGCTTTACGCGTACCTTCTCATGCTCGGGATTGACCTCAACCTCGCCCTCGGACACCGCGACCCGCAAAGCCCCGTCCACGTGCCGCACGTCGAAGACGGTGCCGATGTCGCGCAGCCGCTCCTCGCCAACGGCGACTTCAAAGGGCGCATCGGGGTCGTGGCGTACAGAGAACAGGGCCTGTCCCTGCTCCAACCGGACAAAGCGTGCGTTGCCCTGCTCCATCGCAAGACGAGTATCTCCGCCCAGCGTCACGGTCGTCTCACCGCCCAGACGCAAGGTGCGTGTCTCCCCGGCTGCCGTCGCCACCTCGTAGGTCGCAGGGCCGTTTTCGTGCCAGAGGCCGATTCCCGCAACGAGCGCCACGCTGGCCGCGAGCGCGCCCGCCAGCCAGCGCCGACGCGGCACGCGGGCGTAGCTTTTCAGCGTATCGTCGACCCAGGCCCCGTTGCCCTCGGCCTCATCCGGCGAGGCAATGGCAGGCTCGGTATCGTTGGCAGGGGTGTCCCGTGCCAGGAGGTCGGCTCCGTCCTGCGCCGCCGCGCACGTCGCGTCGTAGGCCTCGCCATGCGCCGGAGACTGCTCCAGCCAGGAGGTGAAGGTCTCCCAGTCTTCAAAACCGGGGTCCTGTGTCCGCACCGCCCAGTCGAGGGCCTGCGCGCGGATCGTCTCGTCAATGGGCACCACACGTTCCTTTCATGACGCAGACGGAGACATCGGCGCGCAGCCTCATGGCTCGTCTCCTTCGCCGTGCCGTTTCCATTCCTCCAGCGCGCGGTAGGCCTTGCGCAGATCGCCCTCGACAGTGCTCAGACTGATGCCCACTTCGCGGGCGACGTCCTTCTGGGTGACACCGTCCACCCGGTGGAGCCGGAACACCCGGGCGACCCGCGCGCCCAGGCTATCGAGCATCGCCAGCACGCGCGCGGCTTCGCGTACGGCAAAGACCTCGCGCTCGGCCGAGGGCTGCGGTGAGGCTTCCCCGGTCAGCGTCTGCGCCGCGCTCCATTCGCGTTCGCGCGCCTGTGCCTTCTGCTGCGAGCGATAGCGGTCGATCATCAGCGAGTTCGCCACCGAATGCAGGTAGGCCAAGGGCGCCGCCACCGGACCGCTTTCGCGCGTGCTCACGCGCAGCCAGACCTCGTGCAGGATGTCCTCGGCCGCCTCGCCCGCACCGCGCGCGCGCAGGAAGCGCAGCAACGTCTCGCGGTGCGCAAGGAAGGCGGCCTCAAGGCCCGATGACGGCGTGATCTCAGACATCCCGGCTCATTAGTTCACATCGCCCGATTGCTAGACGCTATTCCTGACAAGGGAAAGCACCAAGGCCCTGCCCGCTCCAATCAAGTTCACCTGTCCTCACCCGGGCGAGCGCCCTCAGAAGGCTCGCCATTGCCGGGCGCGCGACGGTAGAGGTCGGAATAGGCGAAAGCGGGCGCGTTCATCATCAGTGGCCGGTCCACCGCCACGCGCAGGGCCTCCCCCCGTCGGTCCGTGTCATCCAGCGCACGTCGGATTTGCTGCCAATCTTTCGCGGGCGAAGGTAGTCGTGGTCCTGGTCGGCAAGCGCACCGCGCCACAGGCAAATCGGGGCCGAGCCCTTGCGATCGACATAACTCTCATGCGGCCCGCGTCCGCACCACTCGACCGTATCCATGGCCTCGGGCAGTGCAAACTTCACGCCGATGCGGAAAAAGCGGCGGCACGTCCTTTGCGACCGGCTCGAAATGGGCCGTCAGGTGTACGCTCCCGTCCCCGGCCATACGGTAGCGGTTGATGAAGTTAGCCTGCCTTCCGTCCGGCGTGAACGTGACGGCAACCTCTCGTGCGCCAGCCTTTGCCTGTTCGATGCGCAAGCCGGACACCGAACGGTCTCGCTCAGGATCTTCCATACGGCGAGCTGCTCTCCGGTGCGCGTACCGACATTGCTCTCTGGTCAGCGCGCGCCAGAAATAGGGCTGCCCCCCCTTCAGCGAGCACCTGCCTCGCCTTTCACGTCGAAGCCGGGGACAAGGCCGGTCTTGCGGCTGATCGCGAGCGAGCTGCCCGCGGCCGAGAGGATGACCTCTCCCCCTCGTCGCGATCAAGATTGACCCCGGCCACGACAATGCCGAAAAGAAGGAGCTGGCCGACCGCATCACGGCCCACTGGCCTGATCCGGAAGAGCGCCGACGGGACATCGCCCTCATCGCCGAAACTCTCCGACATGGCGCGCAGTCGGTCTCGGTCGGGGTCGAGGACGTGTCCCTTTCGAAATGGATGAACAGTGTCTATGCGGCGGAAATCCAGGCGAAGGAAAAGACCCTGTTCAAGCGCCCCGGCTGATGAACGCATCTCATCGTCCCGTCGCATTTTCCTCAAGGGTGCAGAGCGGGCGCGATGAGGGGAGCCACTGGTCACTCCAATACGATACTGGAGAAGACAACGAACAAGAACATCCTCGCCGTGGCCGGAGCCGTCGCCATGTCCGGCGCCGCTCCGGCGGCCGGATCGGTCGCCCCCAACTACATGCAGCGCGCCGGCCCGCCCTTGCCCGCTACACCGACAATGTCCTGTTCGGCGATGTCTGGAAGCGCGAAGAACTCTCGCCGCGTGATCCTAGCGTAGTGGCCCTGTCGGTACTCGTCTCGACCGGCAAGAGCGCGCAGATCCGCCCCCACCCGCCGCCGCCATACCACCGGCATCTGGGCGATGGCCCTCGAGGCGGGCGTTGCGGCAGGCCCCCTGCTCGCCGCAGCGCTCGAAGTCCTCGGCAGCTGAACCAGTGTATACCTCCTCGAAGGTGATTTTGCTTGCCCTTGCGGCTGCTGCGCACCGCGTCCTTCGCGAATCCCATACCGCAATGCCGCGCCCGCTCGACCTTGCCAGCACGGTCACCCTGCTCCCGCGCCACTGGGAGCCCGAGCCAGGCTGAGATCCCTACGCCCCCGGGACCTAGCCTTATTGGCGAAAACGCTATCAACGCTGCGGTCCCGTTTTGTGCGGGAAGAGCCTTGCAACAAGACATGATTGCGCTAACAGTAGCCCGACAAGAAAACATGGGAGAGGGTAGTGAAAAGCGCGATATCAGTGGGCATGGCCCTTGTTCTGGGCGGGACATCGCTGGCAGCCAGCGCCGCGCCCGACAACACCGTGCGCCATATCACCATCGACGCTGCGAAGACCGTGGGCCCCATGGACCGGTTCGCCACGCAATCGGTCGGCTCGGACTTTCCCGGAACGCTGATCCGCCCTGACAGCCAGGCCCAGCTCCAGACCGTCTCGGACGAACTGGGCTTTCGCTACATCCGCTTCCACGACATCTTCCACGATACGCTGGGCACGGTGAAGGAGGTTGACGGGCAAATCGTCTACGACTGGACCGGGATCGATCGGCTCTACGATGCGCTGCTGGCCAAGAACATCCGCCCCTTCATCGAACTGGGCTGGACGCCCGCGGTGATGCGCACGTCCGACCTCCAGCTATTCTACTGGAAGGGCAACACCTCGCATCCCCAGCCCGACAAGTGGCGCGATCTCGTCCACGCCTTCGTCACGCACCTGCGCGATCGCTACGGCGCGGCCGAAGTGCGCCGCTGGTATTTCGAGCTGTGGAACGAACCCAATCTCAAGGACTTCTGGGAGAACGCCGACCAGGAAGCCTACTTCGGCCTTTACGCCAACACCGCGCGCACCATCAAGGCCATCGACCCGGCCTTACGCGTTGGCGGACCCGCGACGGCGGGTGCGGACTGGGTGCCGGAATTCCTGTCCTATGCTCAGGCGAACGACCTTCCGGTCGATTTCGTCGCCACCCACAGCTACGGCGTGGACGGCGGCTTCCTCGACGAGGACGGCAAGCAGGACACCAAGCTTTCGGAAAAGCCCGACGCCATCATTTCCGATGTCCTCAACGTACGCACACAGATCGAGGCCTCGGACTACCCCGGCATCCCGCTCTTTTTCACCGAATGGAGCACGAGCTACACCCCGCGCGACTTCGTGCATGACAGCTATATCTCGGCCCCCTACATCCTGTCGCGCCTCAAGGCTACGCAAGGGGCGGTTCAGGGCATGAGCTACTGGGCCTATACCGACCTCTTCGAGGAACCGGGCCCGCCGCCCACCCCTTTCCACGGCGGCTTTGGCCTGATGAACAAGGACGGCATCCGCAAGCCCGCCTGGTTCACCTACAAGTACCTGAACGCCCTTCGCGGCGACGCGGTCGAGGTCGCGGACCAACAGAGCTTCGTCGCGCGCGACGGCCAGAATGTGGCCGCCGTGATCTGGGACTGGCAGCAGCCCGAACAGAAGGTCAGCAACAAGCCCTTCTTCACCCGCCTTGTGCCAACCGCGAACAGCCGCCCGGTCAAGGTCCATTTCGACCACCTGCGCCCGGGCACCTACCACCTTCAGGTCCACCGAACCGGCTATCGCCGCAACGACCCGCTCTCGCTCTATATCGACATGGGCATGCCCGAGGTCCTCGATGCCGACCAGATGGCGCAGATGCAGGCCGAAACTGCCGACCGACCCGAAAGCGACCGCGTCGTCAGCGTGGCGCAGGATGGCACGCTTGACCTTTCGCTTCCCATGCGCCGCAACGACGTGACCCTCGTAACGCTCGCACCCGCCAGCGACTGATCCACCGCGTGCGCCTGCCTCTTTCGAAGAACCTCTCGTGACCCTTTCACCTCGCAGCCTGTACAAGGGCCTCGCCGCGCCCGCCAACAAGGTGGCCCAGACCTGACCACTCAAAGCGCCTGCCCATCATCGATGCGGATGTCGACGTCAGTCATGCAGCGGCTCTCGGCCGAAAGCAGGTGGAGCAACGCCGCGTCGAGCACGTCCTCGTCCATCCGACGTCGACGCGGCATCGCCGCCACCTGCCGCTGGCCCGCCTCGGTCTCGAACCAGTCTCTGGCGAGTTCGGGGGCAAAGTAGCCTGACGAGACCACCTTCACATTTGCCGGCATCGCCATGAGCGATGCGGGGATGCTCACGCTCGATCCGCTGGACCGAGGTGAGCGCGGGGAGATCATCAACACGGCATTGGCCCTGCGGCTCGATGGTGCTAGCCGCATGGCTCCGCGCTGAAGCCTAAAAACCGCGTGAAGGCCGCGTCAGTTGACGCCGTGTTCGCGCTCTTCGCAATGCGGCAGGTAGACCACGGTCGCGCAGGTCTCGGTCATGCCGTATTGCTGCACAAACTCGCAGCCAAAGACCTCGGTCGCCTCGCGCAGGAGATCGAGTGCGATGGGACTGGCACCGTAAAGCATCGTGCGCAGCTGCGGGAAGGTCCGCTCGCGGATACCGGGACGGGTCAACAGTATCTGGATCGAGGTGGGCACCAGGTGTAAAGCTGGAGCGCGGCGCACAATGTGCTCGGATCGCTTCGGCTTCGGGAACGGCCAGACGCCATAGCAGCGGTGCCAGGACAGCGCCAATGCGCGCGCCCCCGAACAGGAGCTCGAAGAAACGATCACTGCCCTTGCCGATGAAAGCCACCCTGTCCCCCCCCGCCAGCTTGAGGCACTGCACCTCGCGCCGGGTGAGCCCGCATAGGTCGGTCTCGGGCGCGCCATGCACGAGGGGGTCGCAGGCCGCGACGAAGCGCGCGGCCTGCCGGTGAAGCTGGAGGGCATGCGCTTCGAACAGGGGGGCACACATCGCCGATTTCCCGTCGCTCGCCCAGAACACCGCGCCCAGCGTGCTGCGCAGAACTGATATCGGCACATGTCGCGACGAGTAGCAGCCCGAGGGAGCGCCCGGGATCGCGCGATTGAAACGCCAGTCCCACCAGTTCGCTATTACCCGCCATCCCCCTATCAAATCCGATAGCTTCCTCTTCGGAAGTACAGAATGTAATTATGCAAATAGACAAAATAGGGCCAAGCTCGACAAAGAGGAGGCAGGAGCGGGGAACGAGAGATGCGCAGAACAGCACTGGCCAGCAGCACGGCGTCGCTGGCGATCGGGGCCGCCTTCTTGCCCCTTCAGGCAGTCCAGGCTCAGGTCGAACTCGCCCTCCCCTACCCCTCGATGGCCGGAGGTTCGATCTTCGACCTTTAACGCGTCGAGGTACTCAAGGCCCCTAGGGCACACTCTACAGCCTCAACCTCACCAACCTGCTCTCGCTTGCCGCGCCTTCCTTCGGTCAGGGTAATGCCGACGTGCCGGGGCTGCTCGACTGGGTCCAAGCCACCGTCGACTGTGGCTTCATGGAGCCTATGCGAAATGGTGTCGCCGGCTCAGCGACGCGCAGCGTAACCGCTTCTACGCCGAGAGCGAGCCCAACGCAGAGCTGTCCGGGGCGACCGGAGCCCCGATGAGCCTCGCCGACACACACTTTCGCCTTGCCGGTTGGGAGCGCCGGGTAATCCACGCGCTGGGCGCCCGGTTTGAGCGAATTCCCTTGCGCAGCGCTCCTCCGGTACAGGCGTGCCTGCGCCTCGCGCCCTCCGGCGAACTTGCTGCACCGGCGCTGAACCGGGCGCAGCGGTTCGCGCCTAGCGCTCTTGCCCCTGACGGCGCACGTGCTCGGCGACGGCCCGGATGTGGTCACGGCTGAGGCCCGAGGCCATTTCCTGCATCTTGCCCGTGGTCATGGCCGTGACGATTCGCTCCAGCGGATAGGCCGCCAGCGTTTCGACCGAGGGCGCGCCCGAACTCGCCGCGCTGTGGCAGCTGGCGCAGCGCGCGCCATAGACGGCCTTGCCCACGCTTGCATCCGACCCCGCCTTGACCTCGCGCACCGGGGCATCGGCGAACCAAGGCGTCGCGGCCGTGCGCCTGCCGAAGGCCTGCAATCGGTCGGTCCCCACTATCACCATACCATCGACCACGGCCGGTTCGTTGTACTTGCCCGAGGTGTAAAGCGCGTTGCCGCTGTTCCAGAGAGGCGTGAGCGTCGCGGCATCGAAGGCGTGGAGCCGGGCACCGGGCGCATCGGGCTGGTAGATATCGACACTTCGCGGGACGTTGGTGTCAAGCACCCAGACCACGCCCCCCTTGCCCTCATGACTCGAGACGATAGGCGCGCCCGGGTTCTGCAAGGTCACCGTCATCTCGCGCGCATCGACGCGCAGGAACGGCGCCTTGCCAGCCTCCGCCACAACGCGGGCACGCACGAGGCTGGGCGGGACGTTGGTGCCAAAGTCCGCCCCCTCCTTCGCGCTGCCCGCAAAGTAGAGATAATGCGCCCCTCGTGCGCTGCGAAAGTGGGCAAGGGCGCTGCGGCTTTTGGCCGAATTGCCCATTCCGATGCTGTCCGAATAAGGCCCAAAGATGAGCGTGGGCCCGCGCGATCCGAATGCGGATTGATTTTCGGGAGCCAATAGCGAAGGATCGGCGGCCGGGTCCTCGCTGCACGCCGGACGACGCGTGTTGTTGCCGGGCATGTTGTCACGGTCAAGGAGGAAGGCGAGCCCCTGCTTCGCGGCACCCAGGCCCAGCAAGCGGTGCGAGGTTGCATGTCCGGGCTCCAGATCAAAAGCCACCGCCCCGCTGCTCGCGATGTCGATGTCCGAGGCCGCCGTCTGGCAGTAGTTGAACGGCGAGAAAGTTCCGGCAAGGTCCAGCCCCCTGTCCGCCGTGTCGCGAAACTGGAGGATGGACTGTCCCCAGGCGTGATCGACATCGGGATAGACCCCGGCGATGCCGCCCTTGTTGAGCGCGTTGAGCACGCTCGCCCCCGAGGCGATGTAGATGCGCCCTTGCGGATCGATGGCCGGACCCGAGGCCCCCCACATACCGCCCTGCTCCATCACCTCGCTCGGCATCGAGGAGAAGGCACTGGAGATCGCCGGCTGCGCGCGCGCCCCGCCTTCGCGCGCCGTGTCGACCGAGACGAGAAAGCCCTGCATGTCCGGCCCGAAAGCGACGTAGAGCTTGCTTCCGTCCGCGCTCAGCGCCAGCGCGCCGCGTTGGAAATAGATCTGCCCCTCCACGAAATGCGAGGTGCCATTGCGGTTCACATCGGCGGTCACCGTGCGCGCGCTGACTTCCAGCGGCCAGCCGGGCAGTTCCTTGCCGGTGCGCAGATCGAGCGCGTGGATGTCCCAGATCCAGTCGTCGCGGCAACTCGTCACATAGATGCGTCCGGCCTCTCTGTCGATGACAGGCGTGGCCAGATTGCCCATCTGGCCGTCCTGGCACGGACTGGGTGTAAGGCGGCGCTTCCACAGGATTGCTCCGGCCTCGGCACTCGCCTGCCCCCTGGCATGGATAGCATAGGCATAACCCGTACTCGTGACCGCGTAGGCGAGCGCGAGGCGCCCTCCGGCAAACGCGCCCTCGGTGAAATCCAGATCGCCGATGTAGAGTGGTGAAGCGAAAAGGCGCGCAGGCTTCGCGCCAAAGCCATCGAGTTGCGGCGACTGCCAGACCTGACCGAAGTCGGAGGCCATGACGCTCTGGGGATCGAGTGCAGGCTCGCGGTCGGTCCAGCCCTCGCGCCCAGGCGACACGTGATAGGTGAGCTTCTCGGCCGCGCCCGATGGCGCCTTCTGCGCGCCTGCATTCGCCATCGCGACACCGGCCAGAGCCAGAAGTCCCGCCCCCAGCATTGCTCTTCTTACCGTCCGTGCCATCTCGCTTCCCCTGTCTGCCCTGCGCCCTGTCCGCGCAGCCTAGGATAGATGGGCCGGACCGAAGCCCCACGCTTGCCACTTCTCGGCACGCGGATAGGCTCCGGGCAGCTGCTCGACCCGGCGCCCACCTGTCGGGAGCCTGCCCCTTCACTCCAAGTACCGCACGAGGAAATCCCCGCCATGGTCACGCGTCGAACACTTAATCGTCTCATCGGAGGCGCCTGTGCCCTGGCCACTACAGGAGGTTTCACCACACGCACCGTGGCCAGTTCCGCTTCTGACATCGCCTTCGCCCCGGCTCCGCCCGATATCTGGGACAGCCATGGTTCGGTGCGCCGCGCCGGTGGCCGGTTGCACTATGCAACGCTCGGCACGCCCGGTGACCAGCCCCCGGTCGTGCTCCTCCACAAACTGGGGGGCTGGGTCGCGGACTGGCGCGGCGTAGCGCCTGCACTGGCCAAGGACCGGCTGGTCATCGCCATCGACCTGCCCGGACACGGCGCCTCGACCTGGGACGGGGCGCCGCCCGAAGTCCAGAGCGTGCACGAAACCGCGATGCTGGTACGCGGGACGCTGGAGGAGCTGGGCCGCACGATGGGCTTTTCGAAAGTCCACCTTGCCGGATCCTCGCTCGGCGGCTGCGTGGCGATCGCTCTCGCTGCGCTGTGCCCGCAGCTGGTGGAGCGCCTTGCCCTTCCCTCCTGCGTTCTGGGCACCGCACGCACCTGGGACGAGGTCATGGCGAAAGAAGCCGGGCAGGCCGGGATGTTCACGCCCAAAGGCGATCCCCTCCCCAGCGCCGCCGCACTGTCCAGGGCGGTCTTCCACCTCGACAATGCGCCGCGTATCGCCGCCGAACAGAACACCAGCCGCCGCATTGCCGGACGCTGGATACGACCCCAGGAGCGCGGCGTCGCGCTTACGGATTTTCCCACCCTCATGCGCCAGGTCGAGGCCCCCACGTTGCTTCTCTATGGTGAACGCGACACCTTTTTCCTGATCTATCGCCAAGAGGCCGAAGCCCAGCTACGCGATGTGCGCTCGGTGATCCTGCCAGATGCCAGCGGCTTTCCCGTGCAGGACCAGCCTGCCGCCACTGGCGCCGCGCTGGCAGCCTTCCTTGCAGGCCAAGCGAACTGACGCGCGCGCCTCTCCTGCCTTTCCCGCACCACTCTGAGTGCGCTGCGCAGAGCCCTGGCATGGCAAGAGGCGAGCGCATTGCAACGACTTGCCCCGAAAGGTGCGCTGGCCGTCCGGTGTGTGCCCAATGCGCCCAAAGCCTTCACATTCCGGGACCACCCCAGGTTGGACTTGGGAGACCCCCCGATGAG
This sequence comes from Novosphingobium sp. BW1, assembly GCF_008107685.1. GTDB lineage: Bacteria > Pseudomonadota > Alphaproteobacteria > Sphingomonadales > Sphingomonadaceae > Novosphingobium. The sequence goes on along the minus strand of NZ_VIRF01000043.1, from coordinate 2,549 downwards.
CCATCCCCTCCCCGACGCTAAAGTGCCCCTGTGCAGCAGGGTGTGCGGCAAGGGCGCAATCGGGCGCCGGGAGGATGATGCGATGGATCAAGACGTGCAGCAAGAGGGCCGCCGCGCTTGTAGGTGCGCTCCTGACCTCTGCGCTGTGGCAAGCGACGACCCGGGTCAAGAAAGTCTTCGCGCCGCTGCCTACGGTCGGCCTGTTCGGCACCTGGCAGGTGGCGCCGCGCCTGGAGGCAAGCGGCCGGGTGGATTATCTCTCGCTCAAGATCAAGGACTACGATGGCAAGCTCGTCAACGTGCAGGCCGGGCTCAACTACCGCGTTTTCGAGCACCTCGCGCTGGGAGTGGCCTGCCGTTACGTGGACTACCGTCTGGGTATCGAGAAGTACGCCTGGAGCGGGCGCGTGCGTTACAAGATGAACGGCCCTGCGCTCGTCTTCTGAGGCGCGCCGGAGCGCTACTTCAAGGGCGTTCCATGAGCTTCAGGAGCGGCACGCAGATCAGGCCCGAGACGGTGGCAGCCAGCGCAATCGCGGCAGGTGTCTGGGCTGCGTGCGGGAGGCTGTGCGTCGCAATGGCGATAGCCGCGCCTTGGTGGCGCGAGGCGGCCGCCAGCGCCAGTGCCTTGCGGTTGCCCACCTCCTTCCCGCGCAGCATGTAGCCGGCAAGCACACCGGCAGCGACCGCCAGCGCGAGAACCAGCAGCGTGCCCTGCCCGACGACATGCGAAATCGCCGGGATAAGCCCTGCGGATAGTCCTACGACGCCCAGCAGCAGCAGCAGCAGAATGGTCCCTGCCCGGCTTGCCTTGACCCCGACCTTGACGACATGCGGGCCCAGCAGAGACCGCGCAATCAGGATCGAGGTAAAGGCCGCCATGACGAGAAGACCTGTCGCATAGCCCGGGCTTGCCCCCATCTTGAGCTGCTTGGCGGGCAGGATCGGCGGCAGCTGCGAGAAGGCGATGGCGGCCAGCGCGCCCAGCCCCTCGCGCCAGTGCTCCACCGTGTAGCCCAGGTCCGCGATGCGGACCCGCAGCGCCAGCGCGAAGACAATCAGCATGAGGCTGAAAGCCAGGGCCAGCTTGAGCACGATAAGGAAGCTCATCGTGTTCCTCTATTGCGCCCTTCGACCTTCGCGCCTCAAGGGATCAGCGCGGCGGATTGACCATGACGTACTGCACCGAAGAGCCCGCGTACGGGGGTTGGTAACAGGTGTTCCCGCATTGCGAGTAGCTGATGCCGTTTACGATCACCGTGCTGCAATTGGGCGGAATGCTGCGCACTATCGATCCGACCACGGCCGCCGTGACCGCAACGGTGGCTGCGGTGTGCACCGGGTGCCAATGATCGTCCCAGCTGTCCCAGTGGTCGTGATGGTGGCCACCGTGGTGGCTGTCGTTCTCGTAGTGATTGATGGTCACGAGCGAGCTGCCGCGCGCGGGGGGACGGTGCCCATGACCGGGCCGATTGTGGCTCGGCCTGTTATGGTTGGGGCGCCCGGCATTGGGCCGGTTGCCTCCCCCATGGCTCGGGCGTCCACGCGGCGGCACCATGAGACCGGCGTGTCCCGGCGCGCCGCTGGCTGCTACCGGAAGGGGCGAAGTCACATGCGCACCGCGCGTCACGGCATCGTCGCGGTTGGTGATGACCAGCTTGCAGGGAAGCGGCCGGGAACCCTGGTCGATCCAGACCTGCCAGTCGACCCGCTGCTGGCGAAACGCATAGTGCATGCACGTACGCGAGCCGATGGTCTCGGGACGAATGGCCATCGCCCTCAGGATGCGACTGCGCATCGTCTGGTCGGTCCCCCAGATAAACAGGTCCGCACGCGGCACTTCCAGACCGAACTCGGTACGCGCCTTGTCGATAGTCTGGCCGAGCGTCGGCGGGGCATCGAAAGTGGCGTAGTAGTTCAGCTTGGGCGCAAAGAGACTGAACCTCTTGCCGTCGTAGAACATCTCGCGGGTCTGGGTGTCTGCCGTACTGACAATTCGGAAGGCATCGGGCAGGGGTACCTTGACCTCGACATTGGCGCCGAACTGAATCTTCTGCCCGGCCTCGAGCACGAATTCGCTCGTTGCCTCGGAGGTCACGGTGAAGCTGGCAAGCTGCTGAAGCGAGGCGCTCATTTCATCGAGTGCGGCCATCGCGGCCGGATCGATGGGATTGTCGGGGATTTCGGCGTCGGCGTCCGCGTCCTCCTGCGCGCCAGCCATGTGCGAAGCACCGGCTGCCAGACAGGCCAGCGCAAGCGCTGCGTGTCGCAAGTTCGCTTTAAACACAGACGTACATCCTTCCTCATGCGGGGCGAACGCTCCGGACCGCTCCCGGATCGTGCGCGGTCCGCCCTTTTGAGGGATCGTATTTTCGGACCTCGACTATCTCCGTGCCCGCGCCCTCTCCCCATCGGGAAAACTCCTAGTGGATTGATCGGAACAGATGATTCCGTTTTCGGGATTCCCTTGAACGGGGGGACATGCGAAGATGGCGCATGCGAACGGGCATCCAGATTGAGGTTACAGGACCGGACACCAAGCGGCTCGA
>NZ_VIRF01000040.1 GCF_008107685.1 Novosphingobium sp. BW1 | reverse complement strand
AGCGTGGGCCGCGCTCACGGGCGCGTGCCCCATTCTCGCAGTTCCAGCGTGCCATCGGCGCCGTGGGCGATGAGGCCGTATCCGCCGGTCGGCAGCTTCATCGTCGGCAGCGCGCGCGCGGCCTGCGCCAGCGCCGGATCGGCGAGGAGGGCAAAGCGCGCCGCGCCGTTGCTGGTGACGAGCAGGGTCGGCCCATCGTCGGGCTTGGACTGGGCGAAAAGGACGCGCCAGGCGGCCTTGCGAGTTTCGGGCTCGACGTTCCAGTCGGGCGGGACAACCGCCTCGCGGTCCCAGGCGGCCCGGGCATCGGCGCCGATCCGCGCGCGGATGGCGTCTTCGGTGGCGTCTTCGTCGGGGCCGTGGTCGATCTCGCGCAGAAACTCGGCGTTGCGGGGGAGGGCAGGCGCGCCCTCCTGTTGGCTGAGAATGGCGGCCGCGCTTTGGCGGGTGCGGGCGAGAGGAGAGACGAAGGCGCGGCGAAAGGTGAGGCCAAGCGCGGCAAAGTGCGCGCCCAGCGCCTCGGCCTGCGCGATGCCTTTTGCCGTGAGCGGCAGGTCGGTGCGCGCGCCGATGCGGCGCGGGGTTTCCCCCGCTTCGAAGGTGTTGCCATGACGGACGATAATGAACATGTCCCTTTGCGCCTAACGTCTTGTGCGCGCGGCGCAAGTTGCTTCAGTCCTGGGCCGGTTCGGGCTCGGAGTGGGCGGCCGATGCGGGGAGGGGCGGGAAAGGGTCGCCGAGCCGGGCAATGGCCTCTTCGGCGAGCGCCAGGTCCTGCGGCGTGTCGATGCCCGAGAGAGCATGGCGGGGCGGCTCGACCGCATGGGTGGCGATGCTCCACCCGTTTTCCAGAAAGCGCAGTTGTTCGAGGCCTTCCAGGGCCTCGTAGGTGCCTTGCGGGGCCTGCGCGAACCAGTCGAGCGCCTTGCGGGTATAGGCATAGAGCCCCAGGTGCTGCCAGACCGGTGACATCGGCGAGGCGGCGCGCAGGGCGTCTTCGTCGCGAAGGGCGGGGAGGATCGATTTGGAGAACCACAGCGCCCGGCCCTTCGCATCGCGCACGCAGGTGGTGCCGCTGAAGGGGGCGGTTTCCTTGTGCGCGCGCAGCCGGTCGAGGCGCTCCCAGTCGAGGCGGTAGACGGGGGTGGCGACGTCTGCATCGCCTTCGCGCAAGGTCCGGATCAGCCCGGCGATGGTGGCAGGCGGGATGAACGGGGCATCGCCCTGCAGGTTGATGACGCGCCGGGGCGGCGTGTCCTGCAGCTGCGCCGCCGCGGCGGCACGCGCCGAGCCGGAGTTGAGCTCGGGCGCGGTCAGGACGACCTGCGCGCCCAGCGTCTGGGCGTGGGCGGCGATGCGGGCATCGTCGGTGGCGACGACGACACGGCAATTTCCGGCCAGGCGGGCTGCGGCTCCCGCGCTGGCCAGCACGCGTTCGAGCAGCGTGCGACCGGCAATTTCAAGCAAGGGCTTTCCGGGCAGGCGTGTCGAGCCGTAGCGGGCGGGCACGACGATGAGGTCGTCGCCCGCCGCCGATGCCGGAAACAACGCGCCAGGCTCGGTCATGCCCACCTGATCAGGTCCGCTCGACACCGAGCTTGACGATGTCGTGCATGTGGATGATGCCGACCAGCTTCTCGAGCTGCGTGACGAAGAGCACCGAGACCGCGCTCTCGTTCATCAGGGCGAGGGCTTCGCTGCACAGGCGCGAAGCGTCGATCGTCACCGGGCTGTGCGACATGTGCGCGGCGATTTCCTCGTTGAGATCGTGGACCGCGATGCAGCGCCGCAGATCGCCATCGGTGAAGGCCCCGACCAAGCGGTCCTGGGCATCGACCACGGCGGTGCAGCCATAGCGCTTGCGGTTCATCTCGATGGTGGCGCCGATGATGGTGGCCGTGGTCGCAACCTTGGGGACCGAATCGCCGATGCCCATGACATCGCCGACCGTGGCCAGCTGCGCGCCAAGCCGTCCGCCGGGATGGAACATGCGAAAGTCGTTGGAGGAGAACCCGCGCGCTTCGATGAGGGCGACGGCGAGGGCATCACCCAGCACGAGTTGCAGCGTGGTCGAGGAGGTGGGCGCCAGTTCATTTGGACAGGCCTCGCGCACACGCGGCAGCGCGAGGCAGATGTCCGCCGCGCGGCCCGCGGTGCTGTCCGGGAAGGCCGTCGCCACGACCAGCGTCACCCCGTAGATGCGGCAGAAGTGGAAGATGTCGTCGAGTTCGCGCGTCTCGCCCGACCAGGTGATCGCAAGGACGACGTCCTTGGGCGAGATGACGCCAAGGTCACCATGGCTGGCCTCCCCGGGGTGGAGATAGAGTGCAGAGGTGCCCGTCGAGCGCATCGTCGCCGCGATCTTGCGTGCGACATGTCCGCTCTTGCCCATGCCGGTGATCACGACGCGTCCCGTCGTGTTGGAGAAGGCGTGGATGGCCTTTTCCAGGGCCGCACCCAGATCCGGGTTGGCGAGGGCGTTCTTGAGTGCGATGAGGCCTTCCATCTCGATATCGAGTGTTTTCATCGCAGACAGGGTGTGCCGAGACGGCACGACATTGTTCTTCATATGCCGCAGCAACTCTTCATTTCTGTAATTTGCCATGACTTGTCTGCAAACTGTTGGAAATTTGCGTCGACATGGGGGCAATTGCCTCGATCGGAATTCTTCTTCAAAGGGAGAGACGTAAACAATCCTCTTCGGCCTTGAACGCCCGAAGTGCAAGTTTACAATCGTTAATCTGGTGCAGATTTTTCGCGCCTTGCGAACAGGTTAGATATGATCCTTTGTGGACATAAAATTACGGCAGGAAGCCCGCTCTTCGTCATTGCAGGACCCTGCGTCATCGAGAGCGAGGCCCATACGCTGGCGGTGGCCGAGACGCTCGCCACGGTTGCGAAGCAGCTCGATATCCTCATCATTTTCAAGAGTTCCTTTGACAAGGCGAATCGCAGTTCCGATGCCTCGTACCGGGGGCCGGGGCTCGAGGAAGGCCTGCGCATCCTCGAGAAGGTGCGCGGCGAGACCGGCCTGCCGGTGCTGACCGACGTCCACGAGCCGACCCAGGCCGCCCCTGTGGCTCAAGTCGTCGACGTACTCCAGACGCCCGCGTTCCTCGCTCGCCAGACCGATTTCATCGCGGCAGTTGCGGCCACGGGCAAGCCGGTCAACATCAAGAAGGCCCAGTTTATGGCGCCGGCCGACATGCAGCACGTGGTGACGAAGGCCCGCAATGCGGCGCTGGCCGCAGGCCATGATGGCGAGAACGTGATGCTGTGCGAACGCGGCACCTCGTTTGGCTACAACACGCTGGTTTCGGACATGCGCTGCCTGTCGATCATGGCCGAAACGGGGTGCCCGGTGGTGTTCGACGCCACCCATTCGGTGCAGCAGCCCGGTGGCCTCGGCACGCGTTCGGGCGGCCAGAGCCAGTACGTGCCGCTGCTCGCGCGCGCAGCGGTGGCGGCCGGGGTCTCGGGGGTGTTCATGGAGACCCATCCCGATCCTGCCAACGCGCTGTCGGACGGGCCCAATGCCCTGCCGCTCGACCGTTTCAAGCCCCTGGTGGCCAAGCTTCAGGCCATTGATGCGCTCGTCAAGGCGGATGAGGGCGCGGCCTGACAGGCCAGAACTCCCAGTCGCTCTCGAAGCGCAGCTGGAAGCCCGGAGCCCGGTCCGTCAGGGGCGCGAAGAGGCCCAGTTCGATGGCCGGGCCATCCTTGCCCAGGCCCACGATCAGGACGGGGCCAGCAAAATGGCCGCCCGCGCCTTCGCCGATAAAGCTGCCGCCAGCTTCAAGACCGAGCAGGACGCGCCCGCCCAGATCGCGGTCGGCGCGCAGGGCCCAGAAAAGCCCGACATCGTCCCACGCGCCCGGCTCGGTCGATAGGATGGCGTTGGCAGCAATGTCGAAGGGCCCCTCGCGCACTTCGGCGATGAAGAAGGTTTCAGAGCCCAGGGCGCCGCTCGTGCTGTCGATCTCAAGCGAAGGCTGGATGCCAAGACCCACGCGCGCCTCATCGGGATCGAGCAGGGTCCAGGTGGCCTGCAGTCCGATGGTCGTAAGTTCCAGCCCGGTGCCGTGGACACGCTGCGAGCCGAACTCGATACCCAGTTGCCATCGCTCGGAAACGGCGTGTTCGAAGGTGGTCTTGAACAGGTCGCCGTGCGGCTCGGCGCGGCGCACGATGATGAGCTGGGTCTCCACCTCTGTCTCGCCCGGCTCGGCGTCGAGCCGCTCGATCTGGTCGACCTGTCCGTCTTCGGCGTGCGCGGGCATGCCCGTGCAGATGGCAGCGCAGAGGGCCAGCGCGCCCCCCGCGCACCGGGAGGCCATTTCAGGCGGCCAGGTTGGACGCGCGGGGCAGGAGCCGGGTCTCGGGCTGGGGGGCCGGACGGCCATAGAGATAACCCTGCCCGACATCGCATCCAAAACCGAGAAGGTCAGCCTCGTTCTCGATCGATTCCACCCCTTCCACTGTGACGCGTAGCCCCAGGTTGTGCGCCATCGCAGTGATCGTGCGCACGATCGTCTGCGAGGCCGGGTTCTGGGCAAGGTCGGTGATGAACGAACGGTCGATCTTGAGCTTGTCGAAATGGAATTCGCTGAGGTGACGCAGCGGGGAATAGCCCGTGCCAAAGTCGTCCAGCGCCATCTGGATCCCCAGTTCCTTGAACTGCGCGATGACGACGCGGGCGCGTTCGAGATTGGAGACAAAGGCGCTCTCGGTGATCTCGATGTCGAGCTGGTCGGGCGAAAAGCCAGTCTCCTCCAGCACCTGACGGGTGCGTTCGACCAGCGTGTCGTCCTCGAACTGGATCGGCGAGAGATTGATGGCAAGGCGTGTCGCAGGCGGCCAGGACCGGGCGGCGGCGCGGCGCAGCATGGCAAAGTAGATATCGCCGATGAGGCCGCAGTCCTCGGCAATCGGGATGAACTCGTCGGGCAGGCGCAGGGAGCCGTCGGGAAGGCGCCAGCGGGCGAGGACCTCGTAGCCGTTGATGCAGCCCTCTGTCAGCGAGACGAGGGGCTGGAAGTAGGGCTCGATACGGTCCTCGGCCAGCGCCTGGCGCAAGTCCCGTTCGATCTGGGCGCGGCGGAAGGCGGCGAATTCCATGCCTTCCTCGAAGAAGGCAAAACCGTTGAGGCCCTTGCCCTTGCAGCGGTACATCGCCGCATCGGCGCGGGCGAGCACCTGGTCGGGGGTAAGCCCGGGCCGGTCGACCAGTGTGACCCCGATGGACGCGCCGACCAGCGAGGAGCCGTGGTCGAAGACGAAGGGGCGGGCAAAGCTCTCCGAGATCGTCTCGACGCGGTGGATCAACTCGTCCTGGCGCGCGGGGCCCTGGAGCAGCACCACGAATTCATCGCCTCCCAGACGCGCGACGAGGGCCTCAGGGCCGCCCGTCTCGCGCAGGCGGGCGCCGGTGTCGAGCAGCAGACGGTCGCCCGCTGCATGGCCGTAGAGATCGTTGATCGACTTGAAGCGGTTGACGTCGACGAGCAGCACCGCGACCGGCGCGTCCGGGGTTGCCTTCTCCAGCGCACGGCCGATCTCCTGTTCGGCGTGGCGGCGGTTGGGCAGACCCGTCAGCGGGTCGTGGCGGGCAAGTGCATGGGCCTTTTCCTCGGCCTCGATCCGCCGGGCCAGCTCGGTGCGCGCTTCGGCAAGCCGGCGCCAGGCGAAGATGCCCATGGCTATCGGCATGACCATGAGCACGGTGAGGCCCTCGTCGATTTCGAGGTCTTCGTGGCGGTCGGAGAAGTCGACGATATACTCGAAGGCCTCCGCGCCGATGAACACGGCGAGCAGAACGAGCGCCAGTCCGAAGATTACGGCGGCGTCGCGCGTGGTCGGGCTGGACGTGAAGGACAGGTGCATCGCGGCCTCGTGGTGAGACCGATGCGGATAGAGCTTGCGTGTTTAAGGTCTGGTGGGAGGGCCCCTTCGCGCATTTACATAGGCGGGACGAGTCCGAGCATATCGCGCGCCTCACAGGGGCTGGCGATCTCCAGCCCCAGCTCTGTGGCGATGCCCCGGGTGCGGGCGACCAGCTGTTCGTTGGTGGCAAGCTCGCCGCGCCGGTATTAGAGGTTGTCCTCCAGCCCCACGCGCACTTGGCCGCCCAGCAGCATGGCCTGCGTGGTGGCGGGAAGCTGCGCGGGGCCGATGGCCGAAACGCAGAAGATCGATTGCGGCGGCAGCGCGGTGATCATGGCGGCGAGGATATCGTGACTGTAGGGCATGGCGCCCTGGAAGCCCTTGTCCGCGCCCAGCACCATGTTGATGTAATAGGGAGGCTTGTCGTAGCCCTTTTCGAGCATGCGCTTGACCAGCGTTTCGCAGCGGCTCGGCGGGGTGACGACGACGATCTCCTTGCCGCCGTGCACGTCGCAGAAGGTCATGCCGTCGAAGGTCGCCATCTCGGCGCCCGCCTCGCAGCCCTTGAGCCGCTCTTCAAAGTCGCTTTCGTAGAGACCGTCACCGCGTTCGATAAGCATGTCGCCGTTCGATCCGTCACCGGTCGAGTTGTTGATGATAATGTCGCACTCGGCGCGGATGCGCTGGTTGATATCACGGTAGATGGCATCGTTGCAGGTGGCACCGTCGTCCGGCCTGCGGGGGTGGAGCGCGGCGATGGCCCGGACCAATTGGCAGGGCGAAGCGGTTTTTGCGGCAGACGTATGCGCGCCGGGGCTGGGCCGCTGGACGCCGGTCAGGGCGCGCGGTTCAGCGCTCGCCGCCGGTCGGAGGGGGCGTAAGCTGTCCGGCCGGATCGTAGCCGCCATCGTCGGGGGAGGGGGCCGGGATCGGGTCGAACGCGGCGTCGGTGGCGTTCGACGTGTCGGGCGCCTCGCTGCGCGGCGAGCACCCGGCGCAGCCCACGCCCAGCGCGATCAGCGCGGCAAGGGCGGTGTGGCCAGGGCGATAGGGACGGGCGGTAATCCTGTAAGGCATGGGAAAGTGTCTCCTCTACGTCTTCGGGGAACGCGGCCGCGTTGCGGGGGCCGCGCGGACCCCCATTGTCGCGCATTTGGCCCCTTGGAGGCAAATCCACCCGTTCGGACAGCCCGGGGCCCGCCCGCAACGCCTGCAAGGCTCAGCTGTCGATGGCGTGCAGAGGCAGCATGGCCGCGCCCAGCGTGACCGGCGATTCGTCGAGCCGCGACACCTCCAGCGGCGGGCGGCGCGCGTCGATCATGGTGGCAAGCGGGGCCTCGCACAGCCGCGCGTGGAGCCCTTCGAGGAGCGGGCGCGGCAGGGTCCCGGCCAGCACGATGGCGCCCGGATCGAACCAGGCAAAGGCGGTGCTGACGAGGATTTCCAACTGCTGCGCGGCGCGGTCCATCCAGCGCGCAATGACCGGGGCCTGTTGGGACGAGGCCGGATCGATGTCGTCGAGCGAGACCAGCGCGATGCCCTCGGCGCGCAGCATTCCCAGCAGGTCGAGCGGGGAAGGGCGCGGTGCGTCGAGGGGGTAGAGGCAGCCGATCTCGCCCGCCGCGCCGTGCTGGCCGCGCAAGGGGACGCCGTCCACGATCAGTCCCGCGCCGATGCCGAACCCCAGAAGCAGCACGGCAAGATGCGACATTTCGCGCACGCGCCCTGCCGCGTAGAATTCGGCGAGCGCGGCGCAGTTGGCGTCGTTCTCCAGCCAGATCGGCCAGTTGAATTCGGCCGCCAGCAACGCCTTGAGCGGTACGTCGCGCCAGCCCGGCAGCGAATCGACGGCCTGCCAGTGCGTTGCCTCGCGGGTCATCGGGGGGCCGGGGACGGCCACGCCGATGCCCAGCATCCGCCGTCCCAGGAGCCCGTGTTCCTCGACCAGTTCGTGCACCAGCTTGCGCACGCGGTGGGCAAAGGCCTGCGGCGTCATCGGCGCGACGGTCGCGTGGTGGCGGGCGATGGGGTTTCCGGCGAAGTCGACCAGCGCCAGTTCGAGAATGCCCTTGTGCGCGTTCGCCCCCACCGCGAAGCCGCCCTCGGCCGCGATGGCGAGCGGGACGGCGGGGCGGCCGCGTCCCGCCGCAGTGCCTTCGGGGCGTTCATGGAGCAGGCCAAGCGCGAGAAGCTCGCGCGAGAGCTTGGTGAGGTAGGCCGCGCTGAAGTCGAGCGCCTGGGCCAGCTGGGTGCGCGAGGCGGGCCCGGTACGCCGCAGCTGGTCGATCAGCCGGCGCTGATCCTTGTCGAGGCCATGTCCGTTCATCGCCGCGTCTCCCTGCCGTCGCGCGTGTGGAGAGTCGCGGAATAGTCATATTTTTTTATTTTTCAAAAATATTTAAATGGGTCACAAAGCGCCGTCAGAGGGCCCCTCGTCACCGCGCGCCACCTGCGCTGCGGCTTGCGAAAACTCGAGGGGTATATGCTGAAAACTGTTCTCGTGCGTAGCACTGCGCTCGCCGCCTTGTGCGCCGGCCTGTCGGCCGGCATCTGCGCGCCTGCGCTGGCCCAGACCGCGCCACTCGCCACGGCCGATGCGGCGGCCACCGGCGCGGTCCAGAGCGGCTCGGACACGATCATCGTCACCGGCTCGACGCGTGCGGAACGCCGCTTTGATGTTTCCTACGCGGTCAACACGCTGGACGATGAGGAAATCGCCAGGATCGCGCCGGTCAACCTCGCCGATCTGGTGGGCCAGGTCCCGGGCTTCCAGACCGAGATCACCGGCGGCGAGGTCCAGAACATCTACCGCGTGCGTGGCCTTCCCAGCGATGGTGTCACCAGCTTCCAGCAGGACGGCCTGACCGTCTTCCACGAAAACGACGGCTACTTCTGGCGCGGCGATGCGGCGATCAAGTACGACCTGATGACCGAGCGCGTCGAAGTCGTGCGCGGCGGCCCCGCGCCGATCTACGCAAGCCGTTCGGGCGCGATCGTCAACCAGATCACGGTGACGGGCAGCGACGTCTCGCGCGGCAAGGCGCAGGTGACGCTGGGCGACACCGGTCTCTACCGGCTTGACGCCATGCAGTCGGGCCCGCTGGGCGAAGACACCTATTACGCCATCGGCGGTTTTCTGCGCCACCACGAGGGCTACCGCGACAACGGCTTCCCCAACGACCGGGGCGGGCAGGTGCGCGCCAACATCAAGCACGATTTCGATAACGGTTCGGTCAAGGTCACGGCGAACTACGTGAACGACCACAATGTCTTCTACCTGCCGATCCCGATTTCGGACCCGCGCGATCCCTCGGTCTCGCTCGATCCCTATATCGACTACTTCAAGGGCACGATGAACTCGCCCGCGTTCCGCAACGTGAACCTGCGCTACCAGGACGGGAACGGGAACCTCCAGAGCCGCACCGGCGACCTCGCCGATGGCCGCCATATGCGCCTGTTCAACCTGGGCGCACAGTACGAAGCCGACTTCGACGGATGGCTGGTCTCGGCCAAGGCCGGGTACACGCAGGGCAAGCTGGATTTCGATGCGTTCTATTCGACCACCAACCCGGCCGATGCGGACGAATTTGCGGCCGGTTACGCGGACCGCGCGAGCGCGGCCTGGGGCGCTCCGGCCTCGCTCGGCTATGTGCTGGCAGGCACGAACACGGCCTACGACCCTTACGGCGATTCTGGCCTGGTCATGCAGGGGCAGTACCGCAACGTCGCGTCCAAGTTCTACTCCGCGCAGGGTGACCTCTCGGTGGCCAAGCGCTTCGACACGGGCATCGGCAGCCACGACCTGAAAGTGGGCGTCTACGCCAGCGCCTATGGCGAGGACAAGTTCCAGCTCTACCAGAACTACCTGATCCAGGTGGCCGGCCAGCCCGCGACGCTCGACCTTGTGGCTTACGATGCGCAAGGCGGCGTGATGGGCCGGGTGACCGACAACGGTGCGCTCAACGTGGCGGCCACGCTCAATGCAGGCGACAGCGACGGCACCGTCATCGCCGTCTACGCCAACGACACCTGGGAACTGGCGCCGGGCCTGCGCATCGATGCGGGTATCCGTCACGAGCGCTACAGCTTCGATGGCTGGGCCGCGAACACCGTCCAGGTGGACCTGGGCGACGATACGACGCTGGCCGACGACACCACCCGCGCCTTTGACGGCACCATCGTCAATGGCCGCCTGTCGCCCAACGCAACCAACTGGACGGTGGGCGCGAACTACGATTTCTCCTCGCAGGTGGGCGTTTACGGGCGCGCCTCGCACATGGAAACGCCCAACAACGTGCAGGTGGCGATGTCGATCAATCCGACCATCGCGACCACCAAGATCGACCAGTTCGAGGCCGGGCTCAAGCTCGCCTTCGGGCAGTCCTATCTTTATGTCACGGGCTTCTACACCAACTACGATCCCTACAACGCCTCGTTCCTGGCCTTCGACCCGACTACGGGCCGCAACGACGTGAATGTTCCCTTCGTGGGCGAGGCACAGGTCAAGGGCATCGAGTTCGACGGTGCCTTCAAGCCGGTGCCCTGGTTCACGCTCAATGCCGCGCTGACCGTCAGCGACCCGCAGTACAAGAACTTCCAGAACACCAACGGCGCCGATCCCGAACTGGCCGAAGGCAAGCAGATCACTCGCCAGCCCAAGGTTTACGGCAACATCCGTCCCAGCTTCGACTTCCTGGCGGGCGAGACCGAGATCTCGCTCTACGGGCGCTATACCTACCAGTCCAAGCGCTACGTCGACATCTACAACAATACCGCGCTGCCGGCCTTCGGCACCGTGGGCGCGGGCGTGACAGTGCGCCATGGGCGCTGGTCGGCGCAGGTCGTGGGCGACAACCTGTTCAACGAGAAGGGCCTGACCGAGGGCAACACCCGCACCGACTCGATCAGCGGGCAGGGCAGCGCCGAGGCCATCTACGGCCGCCCGATTTTCGGGCGCAACGTGCGCCTCGTTCTCGGCGTGGAGTGGTAAGGGTGGCCAGGATGGCCCATCTCGCCCTGGCGCTGACCTGTGCCTCGGCGCTTGCCGGAGCCGCCCCGTTCGCAACTGTTCCGGCACACGCCGGGACAGTTCGCGCCGGGGTGGTCCGGGATCTTCTGAGCGAGCGCCTGTCGCAGCGCCTCTTTCCGCTGCTGGGCCATTCCGACGCCGTGATCGCGGCGGCGCGCGAGCCGTCGCTCGGCAAAGTCCTCGCCGAGCGCGCGGCGCGCCGGGACAGCTGCGCGGGCGACCTTGTGTGTCTTGCCTACATGCAGGTCTGGAGCGAAGCGGAGATCGCGACCACCGCGCGTGTCCTCGCCGCAAAGCTCGAAAGCGATGCGCCCGGCGTATTCGACGATGGCGTGGCCGCGCAGGTGCGCCGCGAGCTCGATGGGGTGAACACGATCATCCGCACCTATGGCTTGGGTGCACGTCCGGTCTATCACGAGATCGACGGGGCGGGCGCGATCGATGCGCGCGAGCGCGACGTTCGCCTGCAGGGGGCAGATGGGATGGCGCGCGTGCGCCGCGCAGGTTCGGCGCAAGACTTCGACCCCAGCCTGGAATTCGCGATTGCCCTTATGGATTCCAGCGATCGCACCGATGCCATCGGTTACGAGCCCATCGCCAAGGGGCTCAACGCGCCCGCCATGGCGCGGGCGCGGGGCTTTGACTGGTCGGCCTTTGCCTATCCCGCGATGATCCTCACCGGGATCGGCCCCGAGGTCGAGGGGCAGCCGCTCAGTCCTGTGGGCAAGTACCACCTGCGCGTTGCGGCCACCAGGTTCGCGCAAGGGGACATCGGCTTCATCGTCATTTCGGGCGGTCGCGCGCATCCGCGCGAGACCCGTTTTGCCGAGGCCGAGGAAATGCGCCGCGCGCTTGTCGATCGCTACGCGATCCCGCCCGAAGCCATCGTCATCGAGCCCTATGCCCGCCACACGACGACAAACCTGCGCAACGCCACGCGCCGCCTTGCCATGCTGGGCGCCCCGCTGGCGAGGACCATGCTGATCGTCAGCAACGAGGACCAGAGCGCTTATATCGAAAGCGCCGGGTTTACGCAGCGCAACACCGATGAGCTTGGCTACCAGCCCGGCCGGGTGGGGCGTCGCCTTTCGCCCACGGCGCTCGAATTCACCCCGTCGCTTCGTTCGCTGCGGGTGGACCCACGCGACCCGCTCGATCCTTGAGGAGATCTTTCCGATGATGCGCAAACGCACCCTTGCCGCGCTGGCGGTTTCGTCCGCGCTGGTTCTGCAGGCTCCGACTGCCCACGCCTGGGGCAAGCGTGGTCACGAGATGATCGACCGCGCTGCGCTGGAGGCGATCCCCGCCGACGGCCCGGTTTTCCTCCAGGATTATGAGGACTACATCGCCGCCTCGGCGGGCTATCCCGATGCCTGGCGCGGGAACGACGAGGGCTTCTCCAAGATCGCCGAAGACCCCAACCATGGCTGGTTTCGCGAGCAGTTCGCCTTCCTCGATCCGATCCCGCGTTCGCGCTACGAATTCGTGCTGGCGCTTTTCAAGCAGCGCGAGGCGATCAAGGACAGCGATCCGGCCGCAGCCGCGCGCACTAACGTGCGCTGGACCGGCACGCTGCCCTACGCTGCCATGGAAACCTACGAGCGGCTGATCGTGTGCATGCGCCAGGTGCGCGCGGCGCGGGCGAGCGGGGGCGATGCCTCGGTGCCTGAACGGCACTGCGCATTCCACGCGATCCGCCTGGGTCACTACATCGGCGACGGGGGCAACCCGATGCACGATTCCGTCCATGCCGATGGTTGGCTGGGGGATAACCCGAAGGGCTATACCACCAGCAGGTCGGTGCATGCCCGCTTCGAGAGCCGCTTCGTCGATGCGATGAACCTGAGCGCCGCGGATGTCACCGCGCAAATGCCCGCCAGGGCACATGGCGAAGGTGACATGTTCGACGCCGTCCTCGCCTACCTCAATGCGGCGGGCGACAAGGTCGGCTATGTCTACGAGTTGGAGAAGCGCGATCAGTTCGGCGACTTTTCCGATGCTGATGTGCGTGATCTGATCCTCACCCAGACAGGTTCGGCCGCCGCGATGCTGCGCGACATGCTGTGCCGCGCCTGGGAAGAGAGCGCACAGGACCCGGCCAAGGTCGATCCCTCGCCCATCGACTTTGCCAATCCGGCCTTCAATCCGGAAACGGGAAGTGCGCCTGCGGGAATTTAGGGAGCTTCGCCTCTCGTGCGCGACATTGGCCAAGAGAGGTGAGGTCGCCCGGTGACGGGGTCAAGGTGTGATGACCCCTTGCCTTCCCTTTACGGTTTCCCTGCCCGCCAGGCCAGCGCGCGCCGGATCCGGGCGTGGCGGGCATGGCCCAGCCTCACCCGCCTCAACACCGCAATGACGGAGAGACTGCCCGCGGCGGGCAGCGCAAGGCCAAGCGCCAGGATCGTGCCGCGCACGGCGGGGCTGGCGGCGTCTCCGGGGCTGTATCCGGCAAGGTCGAGGAGAAGGCCAAGGCAGGCCGTCGAGGCCGCGCCGCTCGCCTTGATGGCGACGAGGAAGATCGCGAAGAGCCCGGCCTCGAAGCGGCGCCGGTACTGCCATTCGAGCGCGTCGACGACATCGGCGAGCAGGCTCCAGGGGAGCATGTAGATCGCGGTCTGGCCAAAGCCCATTACCAGCGCGCTGGCGAGGAGGGGGAGCGAAGCGCCCATCGGAAAGGCGATGCCGGTCAGCGCGAAGAGGGCAAGGCCGACAAGGCAGGTCGCGTGGCCCAGCATCAGGAGGCGGGTGCCGTCGACGCGCGCGGTAAGCGCGGTCCAGACGGCGACACCGGCGAACTGGCCGATCGTGATCGCGGTGAGGATACCTGCGACCAGCCCGGGCGCGGCGAGCACGTGCTCGCCCATGTAGAGCAGCATACGCTCGAAGGCGGGTGAGGCGAAGCCGGTCAGCGCGGCAAGGGCGAGCATGGCAAGGACCAGTGGTGCGCGCAGCGGCACGCGCAAGCCGTCGCGGGATTGCGATGCGCGGGGGGCAGCGCGGCTATCCGCCGTGCCCGGCGCGCAGCGCGCGCTCGCGATCATGGTCGCGGTGAAGACGAGCCCGACGAGCCCGCCTGCGAGCGCGAGCCGGGTATGGTCGCCGCTCGGGCCGGCCGCCTGCACGATGGGGGTGAGGACAAGGGCGATGGTAAGCGAGGAGCAGGACGAGAACAGGCGGCGATATCCCGAGACGCGGGCACGCACCCGGCTGTCGCCGCTGACCCTGGTCATCAGGGCGTTGTGGGGTACGTCGATCACCGCGTAGGCCCCGCGAAAGAGCACCAGCACCAGCGCCATCGCGGCCAGGGGAAGGGCGCCTGCAAACACCTGCGTTGCGAGGAAGGGCAGAGCGTAGACACCTGCAAAGGCGAGGCCGCAGGGGGCGGCTCCCGCCACGATCAGCCAGCGGTAGCTGCGCCCGCACGCCTGCATGGCCATGACGATGCGCGCGGCGAGCAGGTCAAAGACGAGATCGCCCACCAGCACCAGCAGCATAAGCCCGCCCGCCGTGGCCGCGCGCAGCCCCAGAAGCTCGGTGAGCAGGAAGAGGAACGTGATTTCGGCGCCCGAGAAGGTGATGTTCTTGCCGAAATTGCCTGCCGCGTAGGCGAGGAGGCGTGCCTCCCCCGTGGCGGTCCGTTGCCTTCGATGCTCCGCGAACCAGGGAAGGCGCGACCGGGTGAGAGCGTGGGCGTGTGACATGGCGTGGCCCTTAGCCCATGTCTCTTACGGTTGTGCGAAACGCGCCGGCCCGGTGAACCCAAGGGCGGTGGCCCTCGGGTTCATGGCTTCACATTTCGTGGCTCAACTATCCTGGCTCAACGCGGCTTTCCCAGCACGGCGAGGCTTTGCCAGAAGGCGCCGTGGTCGCGGGCATCGGTGCCGTCGGTGAACGCCGGCTCGGCAAAGCCCAGTTCGCGCGCCCAGAGGCGAATCCAGTCGCGGTGAAGGAAGCTGTCGAGAACGCTCGACCAGCCCTTCGCGGCAAAGTTGGCGGTGCGGGTGTGGAAGACCTGGTGGTGGCCCGGATCCTCGAACTCGAGAAAGGAGAAGATCACCTTGCCGCCCGGCTTCAGGGCTCGGTGCATGTCGCGCAGGTAGAGGTAGCACTCCTCAGGATAGAGGTGCGTGAAGACCGACCACAGGAACACGATGTCCTGCGTGCCGTCTGGCGCGGCAATGGTGAGGTCGCGGTGGACAAGGGCGCGGTAGTCCGGGCAGCGGGCTTTCACGTGGGCAACCAGCGGGGCAACGATGTCCGCGCCGGTGTAGTCACCCTGCCAGCCTGCGCGCTGCAGCGCCATCGCGGTGCGCCCGCAGCCACAGCCCAGGTCATAGATCGCCATGCCATCCGTAAGCCCATGGTGGCGCAGGACGTCTACCTGCAAATCCCCCTGCCGCGCGAAGTCCTCAGGTCCCGAGGAACCGATTGCGCCGATCAGGGCGCGTTCAAGGTCTCCTGGATACTTCTTACGTTCACGTGCAATGATCGTGTTGTAGGAATGTACAAAATGCCAGCGGTTTGCGCGGATGAGCAGTTTTTGAATGAGACTCATGGGTCTCCCGAACAGAAATCGTAGAACGAATTTCGGGGTATAGGCCGGGGTGCAAGGCGAGATCGAGGAAAATCTGAGTGCTCGCCCGGCACTAGAGGCAGGTTATGCACATGCGAAGCCTGCGGGTCTTGTCTTGCCGGGTAATCGTACTACCGGGTGGGAGCGATGTTGACAGGTGTCCATTTGGTGCAAGTGGCGCGCAGCTGCGCCGGGCGCGCGCTGTTGCGCGTGGCGGTGCATGGCGATGCGCTGCGCCGGCACCCTCTGGCTTGGGTGCGGGCCGCCTGGTGGCGCCTTCTGGGCAAGCGGCTGCGCGCGCGGGCGCAGATGGCGCCGCTGCTGGGCACCTCGCCGCGCGCCTATCGTCTCTGGCTGAGCCAGGGCGCTGGCACCGTGCCGCAGATCGCCCTGGCGCAGGATGCTCCGCGGATCAAGGCGCTGGTCGTCGAGGGCGAGGGGCTTACGGAGACTCTCGACAGCCTCGCGCGGGAGAATGTGCAGGCCCGCTCCGTTGCGGTCCAATCGCCTCCGTTGTGGACCGATTTTGCCGAACAGGATGCGGAGGGCTTCGTCTGGCTCCTTCCCCTTCGCGCGGGCGATGTCCTCGCGCCGGGCGCTGGCGCGCTGTACCGTGCGGCCGCACAGGCGGCCTTGCCGCTTACACGCATCGTCTATGCCGACGACGACTTGCGCGATCCGCGCGGACAGCGGCATACCCCCCATTTCAAGCCGGATTGGAACGCGGAGCTTTTCGCGCACCACGACTACCTGAGCGGTGCCTCGCTGCTTCGCGTCGAGGCGCAAGACTTAGCCGATCTTCCGGCCCAGAACTGGATTGCTAGTCTGGTCGGCCGCGCGCTCGCGGCACAAGGCGGAGCTGCGCCGCAGCATCTGCGCCACATCCTGCACCACCGCCGCGCGCGCCCCGAGCCGCGCCGCCCGCTGGATGCGTCCACGCGGCCGGAGACGCCGGAGGGGGGCTGGCCACAGGTCAGCGTCATCGTGCCCACGCGCAACCGGGTCGATCTCTTGCGCACCTGCCTTGAAGGCCTGCGCGCCACCGACTATCCCGGCGCGCTGGACGTGCTGGTCATCGATAACGGCAGCGACGATCCGGCAACGCTGGAGTACCTCTCGCGGCTCGACCCTGCCTTCGCGCGCGTACTGGCCTATCCCGGCCCGTTCAACTTTGCCGCGATGAACAACCGCGCGCTGGAGGAAGCGGGCGGCGAACTGGTCTGTTTCCTCAACAATGACATCGAGATGCGCGATCCCCACTGGCTTGCGGTGATGGCGCGCCAGGCGCTGCGGCCCGAGGTGGGCGCGGTGGGCGCTCGCCTGCTCTATCCCGACGGGCGTATCCAGCACGCGGGTGTCGTTATCGGCATCGGCGGCGGGGCAGCCCATGCCCATCGTCTGCTGGACCCGGATGAGACCGGCTACTTCGCCCGCCACGCGCTGCCCCAGTTCGTCTCGGCCGTGACCGCAGCCTGTCTGGTGGTTCGGCGCGACAAGGTCCTGGCGGTGGGTGGCTTCGACGCCGCGAATTTCGCTGTTGCCTTCAACGATGTCGACCTGTGCCTGAAGCTGAACGCGCAAGGCTGGCAGTCCTTCTACGAGCCGCGCGCGACGCTGGTGCACCACGAATCGGTGTCACGCGGGCTGGACCGCGACCCGGTCGGCGCGGCGCGTCTGGCCGGTGAACTGGCTGCGCTCAAGGCGCGCTGGGGAACAGGCGGCGCGCAGGGGCAGGTCGCCGCGCTTGGCGAGGCGGTGGATCCGTTCCACCACCCCGCACTCAGCCCCTATTCCGAACGCTTTGCGGTGCGGCTTTAAGATGAAACGTTTTTGCGCCAATGGGCTGATGCCCCCCGCTCCCGCGACGATGCTCGCACT
Organism: Novosphingobium sp. BW1; assembly: GCF_008107685.1. Lineage (GTDB taxonomy): Bacteria > Pseudomonadota > Alphaproteobacteria > Sphingomonadales > Sphingomonadaceae > Novosphingobium. The sequence goes on along the minus strand of NZ_VIRF01000040.1, from coordinate 25,202 downwards.
GCCGCAGGTGACCTTGTGTGCGGTCAGCTCGGTCAACGTGGCTGCAACCATCCGCGCGCTTGAACTCTCGATGGCCCAGATCACTTTCGGCGAGGTCCTGCTCTTCACCGACGTCGACGTGCCCGTTCTATTTCCCGAAGCCGATCCCGCGATCCGGGTCGTCCCGATCGCGCGGCTGACGTCCTCGGCCGCCTACTCAGCTTTCCTCCTGGAACGTCTGGCCGAGTACGTTACGACCTCGCATTGCCTTGTCACGCAGTGGGACGGGCATGTCATTGACGCGCGCCGCTGGCGCCCGGAGTTCCTTAAGTACGATTACGTAGGCGCGAGCTGGCCGCAGTTTGGCGACGGGCATGATGTCGGCAACGGCGGCTTTTCGCTGCGCAGCCGTGCGCTGCTGGAGGCGTGCCGCTCCCCCGATTTCAACGCACATCATCCCGAGGACGTGGCGATCGGACGGACGAACCGGGCGCGACTTGAAGAGCGGGGCCTGCGTTTTGCGCCGCGCGGTCAGGCCGATGCCTTCGCGGCCGAACGCGCGGGTGATCCGGCGGACAGCTTCGGTTACCACGGTGTGTTCCTGATGCCCGAAGTGCTGGGTCTGGAGGATTTCTGGCAGGTGTACCGCTCGCTGGATGAAAGATCGAGCCTGCGTCCGGATTTCCGGGATCTGCTTTATGCGACAAGCCGTGGGCATCGTCCCTTGCTGCGGGCCTTGCACATGATATGGATGCGCGGCCGCGATGCGGTGGCAAAGAGGACGCTACGTAAGTCCGGGTAACTGCGCTGTTCCGCCATTTTCCTTTGTCTCGTGCGCCGCTGGCTTTTGCACCGCTCTGTGCGTCTGTGAAGCAACCCGGACTTGCCGAGATGGGAAGTCTAATTCAGATAAAAGACCATGCATTACGACAATGATCTTCAACGACTGGCCGATGACGTGGGCTCGGACAAGGGGCCTGGCCTGATGGCGAAGGTCCGTGAGTGGCTGAAAAGCTGGCGCTGGTTCTGCCTGTTCGTCGTAGCCCCGACGCTGCTGGCCACGGTCTACTATGGCCTGATTGCCTCGGACATCTATGTCTCGGAGTCGCACTTTGTTATCAAGGCGCCTGACCGGCGCTCGACGTCGATGTCGTCGTTCAGTAGCTTCATGCAGAGCGCCGGGCTGGGCGGAGGCCAAGAACAGAACAGCGAAATCCTGGGTTATCTGCGCTCGCGCGATGCGCTGACCGATATCTCGCGCACGATCAATGTGCGCGAGATCTACTCCGCGCCCGAGGCGGACTGGTTGAGTTCCTTTCCGCAGCCATTCCACGAGGGCAATTTCGAGGATCTGTACAATTTCTACAACGAAATGGTTTTCGTGGGCGCAGAGCCGGAGACCGGCCTGACCGTGCTGCGCGTACAGGCCTTCCGTCCGGAAGACGCGCAAGAGCTCAACAAGGGGTTGCTCGGTCTGGGTGAAAAGCTGGTGAACCGGCTGAATGAGCGGATCCGTTCCAAGGCCATCGCGGAAGCGCAGACCCGCGTCGAGGAGGCCCAGGCGCGCGTGCGCAAGGCCCGGGTGGAGCTCGCGGCCTACCGAAATCGCGCCGAGCTCCTCAATCCCGAGCAGCAGGGCATGGGCGTCCTTTCGGTCTCCAACGGACTGATCGCGCAGGAGGCCTCCCTTCGCGCCAAGCTGGCCGAAGTCGAGCGGGCCGCGCCCAATCACCCTTCGATTCCGGCGATGCGCGAACGCGTGGCCGCACTTTCGCGCGAGGTGGCGCAGCAGACCGGCCGGGCGGTCGGGACGCCCGGGGGCATCGCCTCGAAGATGAGCGGCTACGAGAGCCTGGTTGTCGAGCAGGAGTTCGCAACGCAGGTCCTCACCGCCGCCAACGCCTCGCTTGAGGAAGCGCGCGCCGAGGCCGTGCGCCAGCAGTACTACCTGGAACGCGTGGTCGAACCCAACCTGCCCGATGACGCGGGCCTTCCTCATCGCCTGCGCAGCATCCTAGCTGTGCTGTTCGCGTGCCTGTGTCTCTATCTGGTGGGCTGGATGCTGGTCGTCGGTATCCTTGAACACGCGCCAGACGATTGAGGACGCAAGGCAGCATGGGACGCTTCACGCAGGCTTTGCGAGTCCAGGTGAAAGTGATCAAGGCGCTGATGATCCGTGAACTGGTGACACGGTTCGGGCGTGAGAACATCGGCTTTCTATGGATCATGGCCGAGCCCTTGATGTTCGCCTCGATGGTCGGCCTGGCCTGGTCGATCCTCAAGGGCCCCCAGAACCACGGCGTCGGGGTCATTCCCTTCGTGGTGAGCGGCTATATTCCGCTCACCTTCATGCGCCATTCCTTCGCGCAATCCGCGAAGATCTTCGTGGCCAACAGCGCGCTGCTTTATCACCGCCAGATCAAGGTGCTCGACTTCATCTTCGTACGTGTCTCGCTGGAGGCAATCGGGGCCATGATGGCCTATCTTTTCGGGGGCACGGTCCTGCTGTTCTTCGGGTATTTCCCGGTTCCCGCCGATGTGGGTATGCTCATCCTGGGCTGGGCGATCTACGTTGGCTTCGTGCTGTCGGTGTGCCTTGTTCTGGCGCCCTTGTCCGAAGTGTCCGAAGTCGTCGAGAAGATCATTCCGGTCAGCGTCTACCTTGCGATACCCTTCTCCGGGGTCTTCAATATGGCGGCCTGGTTGCCCGTGACCTTGCGCGATTATCTCATGTGGTCGCCGTTCGTGACCGGGATGGAACTCATGCGGGCAGGGCTGTTTGGTGACGCGGTTCTACCGTACTACGATATTCCCAAAGCCCTGACGGTGACCTTTGCCTGTCTCGTGGCGGGACTTGTCCTGTGCCGCCGGGTTCGCCGCATGGTGGCGGTCTCATGATCTATTGCCGCAACGTCCATAAGGAATATCGCAGCGGACGGGTCAGCAAGTCGGTCCTGCGCGGGGTCGACTTCGAGATCAATCCGCGCGATCGCATCGGCGTGCTGGGCCGCAACGGCGCGGGAAAGTCGACCCTGATCCGGTTGATCGGCGGTGTCGAGATGCCGACCCAGGGCAAGATCGTGCGCAAGATGACCTGCTCGTGGCCGCTGGGTTTCAACGGCGGCTTTCAGGGCAGCCTCACGGGCCTCGACAACGCCCGCTTCATTGCCCGGATCTACGACAAGCCCTACCGGGAAATGCGCGATTTCATCGAGGAATTTACCGAATTGGGCGGGCAGCTGCGCATGCCGGTCAAGACCTATTCCTCGGGTATGCGCGCGCGCCTGGCCTTCGCGCTCTCGCTCGCGATCGAGTTCGAGTGCTACTTGATCGACGAGGTCATCATGGTGGGCGACCAGTCCTTCCAGAAAAAGTGCGAGGCGGCCTTCTTCCGCGAGCGCGACGACCGTGCACTGCTGCTGGCGTCGCACAACACCTCGATGGTCAAGAAGTACTGCAACCGCGCGATTGTCCTGAACGAGGGGGTGGCCACCATGTACGAGGATGTGGGCAAGGCGTTGAAAATCTACGCCGAATTCTAAGATCCAGGTTCTATCTGCAGTCCGATAGCCGCCAGCACGCACGGATCCTTGCGGTCCGGAACGGAGAGAGAGACGAATGAAGTTGAAAGGGTTCCGGAGTCGCAGGTTCGGTCCAGGTGCGCGCAGCAATCCAGGTATCGCGGCCGAACATATCGCGCTGTGCCTTCCGTATTTCGATCTCGAATTCTACCGGAATGCGAGCGGAAACGACGAGCACAACATGCACGAGGCTCTGGCCCACTATCTCCTTGCGGGATGGCGCGAAGGGCTTGATCCGTCCGAGGCCTTTTCAACCCTGGGCTACCTTGGGCTCTATCCCGATGTGGCCGAGGCGCAGATGAACCCGCTGCTGCACTACGTGCTGCACGGCGTCCACGAGAATCGACGCACACAGGCCTATGCCGAGGGGTATGACGGCTGGATCGAGTTGCTTTCGGGCAGCCATATCAGCGGGTGGGCGGCGAACAAGGCCCGCCGCGGCGAGGTCCTGACCCTGCGCCTGCTGATCGATGGCGAATTCTTCGCGGAAATGCGCACCGAGGGGCGACGTCCGGACCTCGACAAGCAAGGCCATACGGCGGGGCAGGGGGGCTTTGCGCTGGACCTGCCGCTCTATCTCATGAACCCGGGGCCGGTCGAAGTGGCCGTCGCGTTTCCCGACGGCACGCGCATCGAGGGGCAGATCACGATTGCGGAGCCTGCGGGCGAGCGGATCGGGAGGAGCCCTTCGGTCTTTGCTGAGGCTACGCCCGGACACGTCAAGGTCGTGGTTCCGATCTACAATGCGCTGGAGGATGTGCGCACCTGCATCGCGCGGTTGCGGGCCTTTACCCCGGACCAGGTCGAGGTGCTCCTGATCGACGACTGCTCGCCCGATCCGGCCATTGGCGAACTGCTGGCCACGCTCGCCGACGAGCCGCGCTTCCAGGTTCTGCGCAATGCGCAGAACCTGGGTTTCACCCGCACCGTCAATCGGGGGCTCGAGGAAACGGGCAGGGCCGATGTCATCATCCTCAATTCGGATGCGCGCGTCACCCCGGGCTGGATCGAGGGTATGTATGCTGCGGCGACCTCGCGCGATCAGGTCGCGACGGTCACGGCGATGTCGGACCGCGCCGGTGCGTTCTCGGCGCCGAACATCGGCAACGACAACCCGCTGCCGCCGGGCATCGATGAAGCCACCTTCGCACGCGCCTTCCGGCGCCGCAGCCTGCGCGTCTATCCCGAGGTTCCGACCGGCAACGGCTTTTGCATGTACATCCGCCGCGCCGCGGTCGACGCGCTTGGGCCTCTCGATGCCGAAGCGTTCCCGCGCGGCTATGGCGAGGAGAACGACTTCTGCATGCGCGCGATGCGCGCAGGCTGGTTCAACCTGATCGACGATGCCACTTACGTCTTCCACGACAGGTCCAAGAGCTTTGGCGAGGAAAAGAACGTCAACATGGCGGCGGGGCGCCAGGTCGTCGATGCGCGCTACCCGGAATACAAGGCGCTGATCGGGACCTTCACGACCAGTGGCGCGATCGCGATGGCGCGCCATCGGGCCCGTCTGGCCTTGCGCGACTGCACCGGTGCGCAAGGTGTCCTGCCGCGCGCGCTGTTCGTTCTTTCCACCCGCACAGGGGGGACCCCGCAGACCAACGCGGATCTCATGGGGGCGCTCGAGGAGACCTTCGAGTGCTTCGTTCTGCGCTGCGATTCGCGCGAACTGGAACTCAGCCACTACCGCGAGGGCACGACGACAAGCCTGCGCAAACACCGCCTGGCGCAGCCAATAGAGCCGGTCACCCACCGTTCGAGCGAATACGACATGATCGTCGCGCAATGGATCGCCACGCTCGACCTTGATGTCATCCATATCCGCCATCTGGGCTGGCACAGTCTCAATCTGCCGCGCATCGCGAAGCGTTCGGGCGCCCGGGTGGTCTATTCGCTCCACGATTTCTACACGCTGTGCCCGAGCCTCAAGCTGCTCGATGAAAGCAACACCTTCTGCGGTGGCACCTGCACGGCCGGGACGGGCGCCTGCAAGGTTGAACTCTGGCAGGACCCTGCCATTCCTCCGCTCAAGAACGCCTGGGTCCATCACTGGCGTGCGCGCATGGCCGAAGCGATCGCCCACTGCGATGCGTTCGTTACGACGTCGCCCAGCGCACGCGACCGCGTTCTGAACGCGATGCCCTCGATCCCGGCCGAACACTTCCACGTCATTCCCCACGGGCGTGATTTCAATCGCTTCGAAAATCTCCAGCATTTGCCGAGCGGAGATAGCCCGGTGCGCATTTTGGTCCCGGGCAATATCGACAAGGCCAAGGGTCTCGATCTGATTGCGGGCTTGCTGGAACTCGACAAGCTTGGCCACTTCGAGTTCCACATCCTGGGGGGCGTCCACCTCTCGGCTCTCCAGGGCCCCAAGCCTGCCCGCATGCACCTCCACGGCCGCTATGACCGCGCCGATTTTGCGGACAAGGTCCGCAGGATCGCACCGCATTTCGGGGCGGTGTTCTCGGTCTGGGACGAGACGTACTGCCACACGCTCACCGAGATGTGGTCGGTAGGCCTGCCGGTGGTTGTCCTCGATTTTCCGACACTGCGGCGACGGATGGAGGACTGCGGCGCGGGTTGGGTCCTTGAGGATATGACATCCGAGGGGGTCTATGCGCGCCTCAGCGCGATTGCCGCAGACCGCGAGGAACTGATGGCAAAGGGACTTGCCGCGACCCGTTGGCAGGAGCGGCGCGGGACGGGCCAGTCGTGCCGACAGATGGCTTCGCGTTATCTCGACGTCTACCGCGGTGCGCCTGTTGGCGCTGAGATACCCAAGGTGGCGACGGTCTGTCCGGGCAGTCCGCGCCTGCGCGATGCCTTCCCGTCGACCGAGATCCGGGTGTGGGAGCGCACGCGCAACGCGCTCGACCGGCCGGTTGACTATGTTCGCTCCACGCCGGCCGGCCTCATCGCAAAGATGAGACTGCGCACAGTCTCCGGCGCAATCATCCAGCGCACGGCGATGCCCGCGGCGCTTGTCGACAGGTTCCTCGTGGCCGCGTCCGAGACGCAGACGCCCTTCCTGTTCGAGCTCGACGATGACCTGATGGCCGTTCCGGCGGACAAGGACACCAAGGGGTTCTATGCGGCCTATCGGCCCTACCTCGAGAAGCTGCTGCGCTCTGCACAGGGCGTGATCGTATCGACCCCGGCGCTGGCGGACGCGGTCCGGCCCTTCAACGCCGCGGTGCATATCGTGGAAAACCGGGTGTCCGGGCGGCTGTGGAGTGCCCTTCCCGCGCCGCGCCAGCGCTTTGAGCCGCGCCTTCTCTACATGGGCGGGCCGAGCCATCACGAGGACCTCGAATTCGCGCTCGAGGCGATCGCGCTCGCACGGGGCAAGATCCCCAACCTGCGGCTGACGCTGGTGGGGGGGACTTCGGCGGCGGATTTGCCCGAGTGGGTCGACACCCTCGCCGTCGAGGCACGCGAAAGGTCCTACCGGCACTTCGTGCCCTGGCTTTGCAGCCAGATCGCAGGCGAGGTCCTGGGCATCGCGCCGCTTCTCGACACCGCCTTCAACCGTTTCAAGTCGGATCTCAAGGTGCTCGACTACGGGGCGTTGGGCTTGCCGGTCCTTGCCTCGAAGGTGCAGAGTTATGCGACCTTCGAAGGCGCAGGGGCGCAGCCGGGCGTGACGCTGCTCGCCAACCGTGCCCAGGCCTGGGCGGACGAGATCGTGCGCCGCCTCAACCGGCCCGAGGATCTGCGCCGTGACGGCGCTGCGCTGCGGGAATGGACGTTCGCCAACCGCCGTGTCGAAGATGACCTGGCGCGTTATGACAGGCTTGTTCTGGACAGTTTGGCTCAGGCGGCACTGCCCGCCGGATAGGGCGGTGGGGCACTCTCGGGTGCCCCACCGCCCTGCGTTGAGTCACGCTCAGCGGGGGGTGGTTTCAGACAGCCTGCCGCTGCTTTGACCAATTTCGCCGCGTTCGAGATCCTCATAGATCTCGCAGTAGTACCGATAGCCCTCCGGATCACTTTGCCAGAGTGCCTGGAGCGGGGGATGGATGTCCCCAGCCTCGCCCCGTTCGAGCGCCCGCGCCTGATCGGCCTTGGGGCCGTGGAAGTGGACGATGGCCGCGTCCGCGTTGCGCCCCCAGTAGGGCCGCCAGTTGAGCGACCGGGGCATTTCGGTGAAGCGTTTGCGGTAGCGGCGATTGTAGCTCGCCTGATCGTGCGCCGGGTACTTGAAGTCGTTGAGCACGCGCGCGCGAATGGCCGCGACGAACGAAGCGTGATCGGCCCGCAATGCGGGCACGTTCATCACCATGACACCGTTGTTGAACATGATAGCCCCGTCGCGTTCCTCCGGGACGACGCCCAGTATATCGACGGGCTCTTTGAGTTCGGGATGCTTCAGGAAGATGACGTCGACGTCGGTATAGAGCACGAAGTCATCGCGGGTTTCGAGGATGGGGATATCCACCCGCAACCAGTGTCCGGAAAATATCCTGTACTTATTGCCATAGCCGACCTCGAGGGCATCCGCGAAGCTTGAGCGTGGCGGAGGACGGTCACGTTCAGAGACTCAAGCCAGGCGATCTGATCCGCATTGGACCCATTATAAATACAAATTGGTTCCAGGTGCGTATTGCGGAAGCAGGATTTGACGGCCGTTTCGATGAGACCGGCGGCCTCGATTACGCCCCGCTCATTTGTTGCGAAATACCATCGTCTGAGCTCCATGAGCATCTCCTTATGTACAGCTCTGCGTCAACGGCAGGGCGGCGCTGTCGTTTCGCGCAGGGGCGCCCTATAACGAAAAAGGTCCTAAGTGTCTTGAAAACTCTTGCCTGGTGTCAGCGCGGGCTGGAGCCATGGCTGTCGGCATAAATCTCGCTGGCCGCATCGAGGCGCGGGTGATGCCAGGGGTCGATGTGCCCCACGGTTCCCCAGCGCTCCTGAAAGACGCCCAGCTCGCGCAGGTAGCGGGCCATGTGCTCGGGAGCGAAGTCGAGGCCACGTGACTTGCTTTCGTGATGGATCAAGGTGGCCGCCGGGGCGTAGATGTTGGCAAGGCCCTGCGCGCGCAGTTTGAGGCACAGGTCCACATCATTGTAGGCGACCGCGAGGTGTGTCTCGTCGAGCCCCCCCACGGCATCGAAATGCGCCTTGCGTACCAGCAGGCACGCGGCGGTGACCGCACTGGCCCCGCGCGTGACATGCGCCTGCGCGAAGTAGCCCGGCTCGCCGGAGGGGAGGCCACGGTGGACATGGCCCGCGGCATTGCCGATCCCGATCGCAACCCCGGCGTGCTGGATCGTGCCATCGGGATAGAGGAGCCGCGCGCCGACCGCACCGACCCCGTCCTGGACGCCTTCACGCACCATGTGTGCCAGCCAGTCGGGAGCGATGACTTCGATGTCGTTGTTGAGAAGGCACAGGAATTCGCCCCGGGCAAAGCGGGCGGCATGGTTGTTGATAGCCGAATAGTTGAAGGGGTGGGGCCAGCGCACCACCTGCACGCGCGGGTCGCGCGCTACGCTGTCCAGATAGTCCAGTGTTTCGGGTTCACGGCTGTCGTTGTCCGCCACGACGATGTCGAGGTGGGGGTAGTCGGTGGCGTGGAGCACGCCTTCGAGGCAGGTGCGCAGCAGGTCGACCTTGTCGCGCGTGGCGATGACAATGCTGACCTGGGGCGCCGGAACCGGCAGGGCCCAATCGACCCGAACCCCGCCGTGTTCCCCTGTCCTGGCCTCGCCGGTCTCACCCAGGACACGGGCCACGGCCACGCGGCGCGCCTCGGCTCCGTCCCGCCAGGCATCGGGGGAGCGGCGGGCGCCAATGCGCGGTATGTGCCGCACGCTGGGCGCCTTCGCGCGCGTCCAGGCAAGCAGGCGTTCGAACAGCGTTTCCCCTTCACGCGGCGGGGTGCTCTCGAACGCGTGGAGGAGGGCGGCCACCGGCAGCGCGCAGGCGCCTGTCAGATAGTCCTGGGCCAGCAACAGGCGCGGGTCCCATTGCGGCTTCAGCCAAGGTCGTGTGCCCAGCCCGAACTGGCCGGGCGTGTCCTCGTCGGCGTAAAGCAGCGCACCGTGTGTCCCGGGAACGCAAGCTATCCGGTAGGCCGCGTAGCCGCGCAAGGCCTGGCGCGGCAGCCGCGCGGTGTCCTCGAGCGGCACAAGCAGGTGCGCACCAAGCGCATGGGCGCGGGCCAGGGCAGCGTGGAGGCCGTGCAGGCGGCTCGCAAAAGTGCCGGGCACGATCTCGATCAGGGCATGGCGCACGCAGGGGGGGGCGACATCCTCCTCACATGTCACGAGCACTCTCGCTGGCGCCAGGCTCTGCCGGCAGGCCGAGGCGAGAGCCCGGCGCGCCGCTTCGGGAGGGGTGGTGCGGGCAAGATGGATATGGACGCAGATGTCCGCATCCCCTGCCCCCCCCGAGGCCTCCAGACAGGCACGATCCGCGTTCGCGTCCGCTTCCATGATCCGCTGATGGCGAAGGGGCAGGACGGCCAAGCCTTCGCGCAGGCGATGGCGCGCGCGCAACCGCTTGCCGCAAAGCCGCCACCAAGCCGCGCTGGCCACCTTGTCCGGCCGGCACACGAGGAGCAGGAACGTGTCTCTGAAAATGGCCAGGAAACGATGAAATTCAGAAGTCGTCACAGGTGTCGTATCGCAGCTGGCAAGTCCCCCGGATCTTCGGGGGGCGTCTTGCGGGGGTCGCCTTGACAGTACCCGAGATGGCGCCCGACTGGGAATGGACGACACTTCGGGCTAGGCCTGCCCAAGGTTATTCGTTAGGTGGATCGATCCTATAACAGATTGGCACGCGTTTACGCATGGAATTCAGACATATCTTGATGGTTTTCTCCCTCGCCATACTGGGAGGATGCACAACATTGCCGCGCAGTGGCCCGACCGGCAGCCAGGTGCAGGAATCCATCGAGGACTTGCAGGAAGCCGCGAGCGGCCCGCAGATCCGCCTCGTCGAGGTGGATAGCGCGGAAACCGTGCCGCCCGCCCTCGCGCCCGTGCAATGGCAGTTGCCGAGCCGCCAGGCGCCCCCAACCGACATGATAGGCCCGGGCGATGTCCTGGCAATCAGCATCTACGAAGCCGGGGTTCCGCTGTTCGGCAGCAGCGGCGCGTCGTCCGAGCTGACCGGCAGCTTCGATCCGGCCGTCAAGATGCAGACCCTGCCGGCGAACCGCGTCAATGATGATGGGGATATCATGATCCCCTACGCCGGAACCCTGCATGTCGTGGGCAAGTCGGTTGCCGAAGTGCAGGAACAGATCCGCAAGGCTCTGGCGAACCTTTCGCAGAACCCCCAGGTGCTGGTCAACCGCCAGCAGATCATCACCAATTCGGTGATCGTGGCTGGAGAGGTCGCGCGGCCGGGACGGCTCGTCCTCGACACCAACCAGGAGAGCATGTCCGATGTCATTGCGCTGGCCGGTGGCTATCGCGGGCAGGCCAAGGATCTCGTGGTGCGCGTCAAGCGCGGGAGCAACGAGGCGCGCATTCGTCTGAGCAAGGTCATGGCCGGTGCCTACCAGGACCTCAAGGCCTATCCGGGGGATCGGCTGACAGTGCTGACAGAGCCGATGATGTACTCGGTCATGGGCGCTTCGGGGCGGGTGCAGCAGTTCCCGTTCACGCGTGATACGATGACGGTGATGGAAGCGGTCGCCAATGCGGGCGGTCCGGACCGCAGCACGGCGGATCCCGCCGCAGTCTTCCTGCTGCGCTTCAACGGGCCAGATGGCAGCGATCCTGTCGTCTATCACTTCAACATGATGAAGACGCCGACCTATTTCCTCGCCCAGCAATTCGCCCTGCGCGACGATGACATTCTGTATTTCGGCAATGCCGAAGCCAACCAGCCCCGCGCTTTGATTCAGATGATCAGTCAGTTGTTCGCGCCGGTTGTCACCGTTACCAGTCTGGCGAACACCCTCGGCAACTAAGTCAGGCTAGCCATTTGTGCTTCGAAAGGTTCGATACGACTTCTATGCAGGTACAGTCCCTCGATATTGCCGATGTTAAGCTGTTCACGCCCCGCCACATCGGGGACGAGCGTGGCTATTTCGCGGAGACGTTCCGCGCGGATATCTTTGCGCAGAATTGCGGTGAGCATGTCTTTGTCCAGGACAACGAATCGCTAAGCGCGAAGGCGGGTACGCTGCGCGGGCTCCACTTCCAGAGCGCGCCGCACGTGCAGGGCAAGCTGGTGCGCTGCACGGCGGGATCGCTCTTCGATGTGGCCGTGGACATCCGCGTGGGCTCGCCCACCTATGGCCAGTGGGTGGGAGAGACGCTCACCCCGCAGAACGGCAAGCAGCTGTGGGTGCCGCCCGGCTTTGCCCACGGCTTCTGTTCGCTCGAGCCCGACACGGTGATCTGCTACAAGGTGACCGGCTACTACAGCGCCGAATGCGACAAGGGCCTCGCCTTCGACGACCCCGAGATCGCTATCGCCTGGCCCGACGTAGCCGACCGCGAGACGCTTTCGGGCAAGGACCGGGTTCAGCCCTCGCTGGCGGACCTGCCGGCCTATTTTCAGTACGAAGGAGCCTGAACCCATGCGCGTTATCGTGACCGGGGGCGCCGGTTTCATCGGCTCGGCTCTGGTGCGCCATCTCGTTCTGGAGAAGGGCTACGAGGTCCTTACCATCGATGCGCTGACCTACGCGGGCTGCGAAGCTTCGCTCAAGGAAGTCGAAGGCAACGCACGGCACCGCTTCCTCAAAGCCGATATCCGCGACCGCGCGGCCATGGACGCGGCCATCGGCGAGTTCCAGCCCCAGCGCATCATGCACCTGGCGGCCGAAAGCCATGTCGATCGCTCGATCACCGGGGCTGCCGACTTCATCCACACCAACGTGGTGGGCACCTTCACGCTGCTGGAGGCGGCGCGGACCTACTGGAGCACGCTGGAAGGCGAAGCGAAGGAGGCCTTCCGCTTCCTGCACGTTTCCACCGACGAGGTTTACGGGTCGCTGGGCGATGAGGGCCTTTTCACCGAGACCACGCCCTACGATCCCAGTTCGCCCTATTCGGCCTCGAAGGCCGCCTCGGACCACCTCGCCAAGGCCTGGGAGCGCACCTACGGCTTGCCGGTGGTGGTTTCGAACTGCTCGAACAACTACGGGCCCTACCATTTTCCCGAGAAGCTCATCCCGCTTACGATTCTCAACGCACTGGCAGGCAAGCCCCTGCCGGTCTACGGCAAGGGTGAGAACGTGCGCGACTGGCTCTTCGTGGAAGACCATGCCCGCGCACTTGATGTCATCATCGCGACGGGGCGGGTGGGCGAGACGTACAATGTGGGCGGGCGCAACGAGCGCCGCAACATCGACGTGGTGCGCACGATCTGCCGCGAACTCGATACGCTGGTGCCCACCGACAGCCCACGTGAAAATCTCATCGAATTCGTCGCCGACCGTCCCGGGCACGACGCGCGCTACGCGATCGACGCCAGCAAGCTGGAGGACGAACTGGGCTGGAAGGCGCAGGAAAACTTCGACAGCGGCATCGCCAGGACGGTGCGCTGGTACCTTGAGAACGAGTGGTGGTGGGCGCCTTTGCGCGCACGCTACGATGGCGCGCGTCTCGGGCTGAAGCTGGCCGAAGGCAAGGAAACAGCATGAAAATCGCGGTTACCGGCAAGACCGGGCAGGTGGTCACCAGCCTGATCGAGCGCGCACCGGCGCGCGGGCATGAGATCCTCGCGCTCGGGCGGCCGGAACTTGACCTCACCGACACCGCTTCCATCGCAGCGGCGCTGGAAGCTGCAACGCCCGACGTGATCGTGTCGGCGGCGGCCTATACGGCGGTCGACAAGGCCGAGAGCGAGCCCGATCTGGCCGATACCGTGAACGCGCGGGGAGCCGGGGCCATCGCAGCCGTGGCTGAGAGGCTCGGCGTGCCGCTGGTCCACCTCTCCACCGATTACGTCTTCGACGGCACGGGCGAACGTGCCTGGACCGAGGACGATGCGACCGGGCCAACGGGCGTCTATGGTGCCTCGAAGCTGGCAGGTGAGCACGCCGTTCTGGCGGCCCATGCGGGCAACAGCGCGATCCTGCGCACGGCTTGGGTTTACAGCCCCTTTGGCGCCAATTTCGTGAAGACGATGCTGCGCCTTGCCCAGACCCGCGATACGCTGGGCGTGGTGGGCGACCAGCGCGGCAACCCGACGAGCGCGCTCGACATTGCCGATGGCGTGCTCAAGGTGGCCGAGAACCTGATCGCCGACAGCGATCCCGCCTTGCGAGGCGTGTTTCATATGACCGCCGCAGGCGAGGCCAGCTGGGCCGAATTCGCCGAGGCTATTTTCGCGGCGAGCGCGCGCCATGGTGGGCCTGCGGCGCACGTGAATGCCATCACCACGGCGGACTACCCCACGCCCGCACGCCGTCCTGCCAATTCGCGGCTCGACTGCGGCAAGCTCGCGCGGACCCATGGCGTGGCCTTGCCCGCCTGGCGCGATGCGCTCGGTCCGATCGTCGTCCGGCTTCTGGCCGAGGCTGACTGAGCTGGCCCTGGATTTTAGAAAATGACCAAGTTCGGGAAGGTTACCCCATGAAAGGTATCATTCTGGCCGGAGGTTCCGGCACGCGTCTCTACCCGATGACACTGGCGTCCTCGAAGCAGATCATGCCGGTCTACGACAAGCCGATGATCTACTATCCGCTGAGCACGCTTATGCTCGCGGGTATCCGCAAGGTGCTGATCATCTCCACCCCGCGCGACCTGCCCGCCTTTCGCGAACTGCTGGGCGACGGTTCGCAGTGGGGCATGTCGCTGGAATACGCCGAACAGCCGAGCCCCGACGGGCTCGCGCAGGCCTATGTCATAGGCGCCGACTTCGTTGCTGGGCAGCCCTCTGCACTGATCCTGGGCGACAATATCTTTTACGGCCACGGCCTGCCCGAAATTATGGCCAACGCGCAGGAAAAGACGGTCGGCGCCAGCGTCTTTGCCTATCATGTGACCGATCCTGAACGCTACGGCGTGGTCGATTTCGACACCGAGATGCGGGCGCTTTCGATCGAGGAAAAGCCTGCCGTCCCCAAGAGCAACTGGGCGGTCACGGGCCTCTATTTCTACGACGCCCAGGTCGTCGACATCGCCGCCAACCTCAAACCCTCGGCGCGCGGTGAACTCGAAATCACCGACGTCAACAAGGCCTACCTCGAACGCGGCGAGCTTGCGGTCGAGATCATGGGCCGCGGTTACGCCTGGCTCGACACCGGTACGCCCGACAGTCTGCTGGATGCGGCGGATTTCGTGCGTGTGCTCGAAAAGCGGCAGGGCTTCAAGATCGCGGCGCCTGAGGAAATCGCGTTCCGCAAGGGCTTTATCGGCGCGGTGGAGCTGGAAGCGGCAATCGCGAAGCTCGGCAAGTCGGATTATGGGCGCTACCTGAAGAACCTGCTGGATTGAGGTTCCGTCTGGTGCCTTTCAGGCTATGAGGTCTGGGCGCCGCCGAGCGGCAGCCGATTGATCATAGGCCGTCAGGTCGACGCCGCCACAAATTTAACATAACAAATATTATCGCTTAAAGACTATGACCCACCGAGAGCCAAATAATAGCGGGTGTAGCGCAGCTCCCCTTCCCGGCGCAGGGCGCCCAATGCGACAAGTTCGGCAAGGTCACGGGTCGCGGTGGCGGAGAGTGCGCCTGTGATCGTGCGGTAGTTCGCCGCGCTGAGGCCTCCCTCGAAGCCATCGGGGCCCTGCGCAAACATACGCAGCAAGGCCTTTTCCTGCCGTTCATTGATCGCGCCGCGCAGGCGGTCGAACAGGCGCGTCTTGGCGATCAGGAAAGTGACGTGATCCCGGCTTCGCGCCTGTGCGGCAAGCGCCGTGTCGGCGAACCAGGCCAGCCAGGCATCCACCGCGTTGGAGCGGCTCGCGCGGTGCAGCTCTTCGTAATAGGCCTTGCGGCGGCGCTGGATGGTTTCGGCAAGCGCGGTGATGGCCGGCGCATCGAGCGATTGCGCCAGCGCCTTCTCCGCGAGCGCCCGGCCGATGCGGCCATTGCCGTCCTCAAAGGGGTGGATCGATTCGAACCAGAGATGGACGAGTCCTGCACGCGTCAGGGCGCCCTTGCGCGCAGAGCCTGCCGGCGCAGTCTCGTTGAACCAGACGATGAGCCGGCCCATCTCGCCGGGAACCTGCGCGGAGGGCGGCGCCTCGAAATGGATCTTGGGCGCATGCAGCGCGCCCGAGACGATCTGCATCGGATCGGCGTGGCGGCGGTAGCTGCCAATAGCGTGCAGGTCGCGGCGTCCATTCATGAGCATGGCGTGCCAGCGTAGCAGCATCGCCTCGCTCAGCGGTTCGGCGTAGGTGCGATAGAGATCGGCCATGAGTTCGGCGGCCCCGGCCTCGGCGGCATTGGCCCTGCGGGTGTCGGCCTTGATGCCCAGGTGCCGGGCCACCGAGGACTGCACGCTCGCCCGGTCGAGCACTTCGCCCTCGATGGCCGAGCTGTCGACCGCCTCCTGCGCGATCATCGCGATGGTCAGCTGCTCGCGGTCCTGCGGGGCGAGATGGGTCATGGCACCGACAACCACGCCCGCCCCCTTGAGGAACCTGTCCTCCTCCTCGCGCAGCGCGGCGGGATCGTAGGTGAAGTCGGGCCAGTCGGGCTGTTGCCAATTCCAGTGCATGATCGAAGGAATGGCCTTCTATAGATCATTATTCAAGATAATATGATTTATAGGATGCAGGTTATCAATCATAGCTGCCAATACGGGCGACCCGAAATGCGCCCGATTTCAGCAAGCTGCGCAAGGTCCTTCCTCAGGCGCGTAATCTTCGGGGCTGGCGACGAATGAAAATTCCCTTTACGCTCATGTCCATCCCCTTCCCCCGCATGCCAGGAGACATCAATCATGCGTCGCAAACTTCGCGCAGGCGCCACTACGGCGACCGCCGTTCTAGCCTTCATGCTCTGCCAGAGCGCTTCGGCCCGCGATGTTGCGATGCCCTCGATCTCGGCCGAGAACGCGAAGCTCGCGCCGCTGTCCGAGACGATCCCGAGCAGCCTCCCGCGCACCGCGCGCCCGCTGCACTACACTATCCAACTGGTTCCCGACGCGGCCTCGCTTTCCTTTGGGGCAAGCGTGAGCATCGACCTCCAGGTGTTCGAGGCCACGCCCTCGCTCACGCTCAACGGCAACGGGCTGACCGTCACAACGGCCACGCTGCTGCCCAAGGAGGGCGGCGCGCCGATCACCTTGGCGCCCAGTGCCGACGCCGAGGCGCAGACCCTCACCTTCGCCGCGCCCGAGACGATTGCCGCCGGGCGCTACCGTCTTGATATCGCCTATACCGGGCCCATCGGGACGCAAGCTGCGGGGCTTTTCGCGCTCGACTATCCCGATCCTGCCACCGGCAAGGACGTGCGCGGCCTCTTCACCCAGTTCGAGGCCCCCGATGCACGCCGCTTCGTGCCCAGCTTCGATGAACCCAGCTACAAGGCGACCTTCGATCTGAGCGCCGTGGTGCCTGCCGGGGACATGGCCATCGGCAACATGCCGGTCGCCGAGAGCGAGGACCTGGGCAACGGCACCAAGCGCGTGACCTTTGCCACCACGCCGCGCATGAGCAGCTACCTGCTGTTCTTTGCCAGCGGTGATTTCGAACGCTCGGCGATCACGGCCGCCGACGGGGTCGAGACCGGCATTGTCGGGCCCACGGGCACGGGCGCGCAGATGACGTACGCGCGCGACTCGATGGCCGAGCTGCTGCCCTACTTCGACGACTACTTCGGCGTGCGCTTTCCCCTGCCCAAGCTCGACAACGTCACCGCGCCGGGTGCCTCGCAGTTCTTCAGCGCGATGGAGAACTGGGGCGCGATCATGACCTTCCAGCGCCTCCTCCTGCTCGATCCCCAGCTGACCAGCCCCGGGCTCAAGCAAGGCATCTACAGCGTCGAGGCGCACGAGATGGCGCACCAGTGGTTCGGCGATCTCGTTACCATGGGCTGGTGGGACGATCTGTGGCTGAACGAAGGGTTCGCCAGCTGGATGGCCGCCAAGGCGACCGCGCACTTCAATCCGAAGTGGAACTGGCTGCTGGGCCAGATCGACGGGCGCGAGGGCGCGATGTCGCAGGACGCGCTCGCCACCACGCACCCCGTCGTCCAGCACGTGCGCACCGTGGCCGAGATGGAGCAGGCCTTCGACGGGATCACCTACCAGAAGGGCCAGGCGGTCATCACCATGCTCGAACACTACGCCGGGCCTGACACCTGGCGCGAGGGTCTTCGCCGCTACATGAAGGCGCACGCCTTTTCGAACACGCAGAGCAAGGATCTGTGGGAAGCGATTGAACAGGCTGGCGGCACGGACATCAACCGTATCGCCCAGGCCTTCACTACGCAGCCCGGGGTTCCGCTGGTGCGGGTGACTTCGGCGACATGCGCGGCGGGCAAGACCACGCTTGAGCTTGCCCAGGGCGAATTCTCGCTTGAGGACACGAGCGGCACGAGCGCGCAGACCTGGCCGATCCCGCTGCTCTTGAGCGCGGGTGAAGACGAGCCGGTGCAGCACCTGATGACCGGCAAGACCGACCGGGTGACAATTGAAGGCTGTGGCCCGGCTCTCGTCAATTCGGGGCAGCTGGGATACTACCGCACGCTTTATGGCAAGGAGGCTTTGGGCGGTGTTCTCGATGGCTTCGCAGGCCTGTCTGCCATCGACCAGTACGGCCTCGTGCGTGACAATCTCGCGCTGGCCATGGCGGGCTACCAGGACCTTGCGGTCGGCATGGACTTCATCGCGGCGGTTCCGGCCGACAGCGATCCGGTGCTGACGGGCAATGTTGCCAGCCTCTATGCCGCGCTCCACGAAATCCTTGAAGATGACGGGGCCAAGGCACAGCTGCGCGACCTGGCTTCGGCGATCTACGGGCCGCGCCTTGCCGCGCTCGGCTTCGAGCCGCGTGAGAGCGAGGACCTCACCGCAACCGCGCTTCGCGCCGAACTCATCCGCGACCTTGGAGGCATGGGCGATCCGGCCGTCGTGGCAGAGGCCCGCAGCCGGTTCCAGGCGCTTGCCACCAATCCCGATGCGTTGGACGGCCCGCTCAAGTCGACCTGGCTGGCCGTGGCCGCCGCGAACGCGACGCCCCAAGACTGGGACCTGATGAAGTCGCTCGCCGAAAAGGCGAATTCCATCGTCGAGCGGCAGCTTTACTACGCCGCGCTTGGCGAGGCGAAGGATGCGGACCTGGCACGCAAGACGCTGGACCTTGCCATTTCGGGCACCCCCGATGCCACCAGCGGCGCGCAGATGATCGTGGCCGTTGCCGGAGTGCACCCCGACCTCGCCTGGAACTTCGTGCGCGGGCATGAAGACGCGGTCGAAACGCTGGTCTCCAGTTCGGGCCGTGCGCGCTTCCAGGCGCGTCTGGTGCGCGCCAGCACCAATCCCGAGATGGTGGGTACGCTCGAGGACTACATCGCCGGGATCCCGGCGGACCAGGCCAAGCCGGTAAGCGAGGCGCTTGCCCGCCTTAAGGTGCGCCTGCGCGACCGTCCGCGCCAGCGTGCCCAGATCGCGGCCTGGCTCCAGGACCGTTAAGAGCGATCCGCACGGGCCACTCGTTCATTCGACGGGCCGCGCTTCGTCGAGAAGGTCTGCCTTCCCACCACGGGACGCGGCCCGTTCGGCCTCGACCATGTCGCGGATCTCGTCAGTGGGGCGCACGTCCTCGGACTGTGCCTCCACCGGCGAGGCCGATCGCGGCTTTGCTGCGGCCTCGGGCGCGGCGGGGGCCGGACCTTGCGGGAGAGGCACGGCGGCTGAGCGAGGATCGAAACGCAGGCGGTAGATCGGCTCGGGTAAGCCGAAGCCTGCCTCCTCCAGCGCTGTCTTCACCGCGACGATGGCCAGGCTCTGCGCCTTGTACCAATCGCTCTCCTCCTGGTCGATCCAGCCCAGAAAGCGCAGCACGACGTTGGAATCTCCCACCTCCAGCACGCGGGCCTCAGGGCCCGGATCGTCCAGGACAAAGGCCAGCTTTCTAAGCGTGTCACGCCCGAGCCTGCGGGCGGCAAGCGCATCGTCGTCGGCATCGACACCCAGGTCGAACTGGAAGCGGCGCTGCGGATTGCGGGTGTAGTTGAGGATCACCGCCTTGAAGACCTGCGAATTGGGGATGCGCAAGTGGTTGCCTTCCAGCGTCATCAGGATCGTCGCGCGACTGGTAAGGCGGATGACCCGGCCTTCATAGCTGTCGATGACGACATGATCGTTGGGGAGGAAAGGCTGGCGCACGCTGAGCATGAGTGAGGCGACGTAGTTCTCGATGGTGTCGCGCAAGGCAAAGCCCAACGCCAGGCCAAGCAGGCCCGCGCCCCCCAGTACCGCGCCCAAGAGGGTCTCCGCGCCGACGAGGTTGAGCCCGACGATGAGGCCCGCGACGACGAAGGCGAAGCGGATGGCGCTGGCAATCAATTCGGCGAGGAAGCTGTTGGGGGCAACGCGGTGCCAGAGCCCGGTCAATCCGGCGAGGGCATAGCCGACAAGGCCAATCCCGAAGGCAACGGCAACCGCAATCCCGACCAGCGGAAGGACCTGCACGAACTGTTCGAGGCGCCCCTGGAGCGATCCCAGCGTGTCGGCGCTTGCGGCAAGCGAGAGGTCGCGCTGGAGCGCGCTGTCGACTGTCACGACGCCCGAGACGCGCCGCGCAATCCCTTCGGCACGCGCGATGTCGGAGGTCTCCGGCACGGTCCCCGTCAGGCTCACCACGCCCTGGCGTACCGTGACCTTTACATCCTGGAAGGCAGGCAATTCGGAGAAGATGCCGCGAATGCGCATGGCCATGCGGGTGTCGGCGCCTTCGTCCTGCTTGTCGGAGATGACCTGCTCGGCGCCCGGCGCGCTCTCGCCTTCGGCCTCTTCGACCTGCGTGCCAAGGGCAGTTTCCAACTGGGCGAACGCTGGCCCCGGAGCGATTGTGACGAGCGCGAGAAACGCGGCCGCGAAGCGCAGGAGCCGCGCCTGTCGCAAGGCGGTAGGGGAGATGGCAAGGGATAGCTGGTGGAACATCGCGGAGATGATCGCACCACGCTGGCAATCGGGCAACCAGGCCCGGGCGTCTTGGCGGCAAAGTTTCCGCGAGGAAACGCAGGCGCGCATCAGGCGCTGGTCCCGAGACGGCGGCGCAGGAAAGCCAGCACCAGTATCTCTTCGAGATCGAGATGGCCGGGGTCTTCATCGAGTTCGGCGGCAATGCCTTCGAGCGCCGCCTCGGTCAGTTCGCGCGACAGATAAGCCTCAAAGACCTCAGGATGGATGTAGCACTTGCGGCAGACGGCGGGCGTATTGCCAAGCCGCGCGGCGACCCCCTCGATGGCCTCGCGGATATTGCGCTTGGCGGCGGCTTCGCTGTCGAAGAGTTCGTATTCGCTGAGCGCGATGGCGGCGAGGACGGTGCCGCTCCAGGTGCGGAAATCCTTGGCGGTGATGTCGCGCCCGGAAATGTCGCGCAGGTACGCGTTGATGTCGCTGGAGCTGACTTCCCGGCGCTCGCCATTCTCGTCCAGGTACTGGAAGAGGTGCTGGCCGGGCAGGTCCTGCATGGCCTTGACGATCCGCGCCACGCGCCGATCCGTGACCTTGAGGCGCCAGCTCCGCCCGCTCTTGCCCTTGAAGTCGAAGCGCAGTTTGGACTTCTCGACCGAGACGTGTCGGCAGCGCAAGGTGGTCAGGCCATAGCTCTTGTTGCGCCGCGCGTAGTTGGCGTTACCCACCCGGATCATGGTGGTCTCCAGAAGCCGCACGACGGTTGCCAGCACCTTCTCGCGCGGAAGGCCCTGGAGGCGCAAGTGCCGGGAAACCTCCTCACGGATCGTTGGCAGGCTGGCGGCGAAGTCGAGCATGCGCTCATACTTGATTGTCTCGCGCCATTCGCGAAAGCGCGGGTGATAGCGGTACTGGCGCCGACCGGCCGCGTCCTTTCCGGTCGCCAAAATATGGGCGTTGGCCATAGGCGCGAACCAGGCGTCAGTATAGGCGGGCGGCAGGGCAATGGCGTCGAGGCGCGTGACCGTCGCGCGATCGCGGATGCGCTTCTTGTGCGTGTCGTAATAGCCAAAGCCGTGCTTCAGCGCCCGGCGCGAAAAGCCGGGAATGGAAGGATCGACATGCACGAGCCCGTTGGCCCCTTCGATCTTCTGGTCGACCTCCTGGTCGAGGGTCTTGCGGGTTTCATCGGGTATCGCCAGCACGCGGGTCTCGGCCTCCTTGCCGGTCGGGGAGATATGACCTCCTGCTAACGCGTAGCCCTGCCCTTCGGGTTCCCGGCGCAGGAGCGAACAGTCTGGAAGGACGGGGAAAGTGCGAATAAATGTTCAGTTATGAACAGTTTGCGCGAATTATCGAAAAGTTCCCGCCTCTTTAAAATAAATAGGGAATTCCTATATTGAGGGCATGGCAGAACTGAAATCGAAACTTGATCGTCGGGCCCTTGTTCGCTCCGGCGGCGCGGTCGCACTAGGCGCATTCCTGTTCCGATCTTCCGCGTTTACTTCCGATCCGGCCGCACGTGCCACTCCCCCCGCGCGCGCCGCAACGCCGGGTGCGCAGGCGAGCAAGGTGGCCGCGCGTGCAGCGCCTGATCCTGTCGAGTTCCCGGTGAACCCGGGCCTCCTGGAGCGGGCGCGTCAGGCAATGGATACCCACGCCTCTTCGCTGCGCCGCCGGGACCGGATTGCGCTGATCGACTTTTCCGAGGCGTCGTCGGAGCGCCGCATGCACCTGCTCGACCTCGAAGCGGGCAAGGCGACCCAACTGCTCGTCTCGCACGGCTCCGGGTCCGACCCGGCCCACACCGGCTTTGTGCAGAGCTTTTCCAACGCGGTGGGCTCGAACGCGTCGAGCCGGGGAGCCTATGTCACCTCCAACTACTACGTAGGCCAGCATGGCCGCTCGCAGCGCCTCAGCGGCCTTGATGCGACGAACGACAACGCGCTTCAGCGCGCCATCGTGCTGCACAGCGCCTGGTACGCCAACCCGGACATGCTGCGCACACACGGCATGCTCGGCCGCAGCCAGGGGTGCTTTGCGGTGGGCGAGAAGGAACTCGACGATGTCTTCGCGTTCCTGGGCGAAGGCCGGATGATCTACGCCGACCGGGCCTGAGCGCACGTGTGTGCGCAACCTTTGTATTCGGGCGCGGTTAGTCCTCCCTGATGAATAGGGAGAAATGCGTGCGAATTGCGAGAACCGGAATCCTGCCCCTGATCGGTGCGGCTGCACTGGCCGGGTGCTCAGGCTCCTCGGAAGCCGAGGGGGAGGCCCGCTGGACGTCCGGATCGATCGAGGATCTGCGCGAAGCTATCGGGGAACGGGCCGAACATGGCCTTGACCACGTACGCTTCGAGGTGCCCGAGGACGCCGGATCGGCCGCGGGCCAGACGGCGATGACGAAGGCCGCGCTCCTGTACGCCAGCGCGCTTGCTCGGGGCGCCAGCGATCCCGGTGAACTTTACGAGGTCTATACGGTGCCGCGCAACGATCCCGACCTGAAGGCCGGGCTGGCGAAGGCGCTGGCGCAAGGGGACGTGGACGACTGGCTGGACAGCCTTGCGCCCCACAATGGGGCGTACGGAGCGCTCTCGAAGGCCTATCTGGCGCTCGCGGGGAAAAAGGCTGCCCCCTCGCCCGAGATCCCTGTGCCCGAGGAACCGCTCGAAGCCGGAGACGAGGACCCGCGCGTTCCCGCCATTGCCCGCCAGCTTGCCGCCTCGGGGTATCTTTCGAGCGCAGCGGGCCGCGCGGCCGGGCAGCGCTACACCGAGAACATGGTCGCGGCGGTCAAGCGTATGCAGGCCGACTACGGCATCGACCCCGATGGCATCATCGGCAAGGATGCCTTGGAAATCCTGAATTTTTCCGATGCCGACCGGGCCCGCGCGCTGGCCGTCGCGATGGAGCGGCTGCGCTGGCTCGAACGCGAGGCGCCAAAAACCCGTATCGACGTCAACACCGCGACCGGGCGCCTGACCTACTGGCGCGAGGGCAAGGTGGCCGACCGCCGCAAGGCCGTGGTGGGCGAGCCGGGCCACGAGACGCCCCAGCTGGGCTCACCCATCTACCGCCTCGTTGCCAACCCGACCTGGACCGTGCCCCGCTCGATCGAGGAGAAGGAGCTGGCGGGCAAGGGCGCGGCATACCTGCGCGCCAACAACATGGCCCGCAAGGATGGCTGGATCGTCCAGCAGTCCGGCCCGGAAAACTCCCTCGGCCTCGTCAAGTTCGACATGAAGAACGACCATGCGATCTACCTCCACGATACGCCCGCCAAGGCGCTGTTCGACGAAGTCCAGCGCCAGCGCAGCCATGGCTGTGTGCGGGTGGAAGATGCGCTGGGTTTCGCCGCGCTGATCGCCAGCCACGCCGGGTTGAGCGAGGAATGGACCACCGCGCGTGAGACCGGTGAGGAAACCTTCGTGGCGCTCCCGCGCGAGATCCCGGTACGCCTGCTCTACCAGACGGTTGTCCTGGATGAAGAGGGCAAGCCCTCGATCCACGCCGATCCCTACGACTGGGACACGCGCGTGGCCCGCAAGCTGGGCTTTGGCGAACGCGCGCGCCACGTGCTGAAGGCAGGTTCGCAGGACGTCGGCCCCTAAGGAGCCCTGAGAACGCTCGGAGCCCGCCCGCCTGTCAGGCAGGTGGTCCCGGGCCTCAATCGAGGGAGGCGCGCAGTTCTTCCTCGGCGGCGGTCGCCTCGAGGATCAGGCGGCGCAGTTCCTTTGCGGTGTCTTCCAGCAGGCCCGCACTCAGTTCGCGCTCGCCATTGGCGAACCGGCGAATAGCGCGCTCATCAATCCCGATGCGGCGCGAGAAGGCCGCCGGGCCGCCGAAAATCTGGATGCAGTGGGCGAAGTGCTCGCGCTTTGCGTGGTCTGATGGTGCAGTCATGGTATCCGCCTGTTGCTGGGTTTCCCTCGCCATAGGGAACCACGCGGCATAGGCAAGCGCCCTCCTCGCGCGTTACACGGGTTCGCTGGCTGCCTTCACTGATACCGCAGCCGGTTCTCGAACCCTTCGTTGGCCTTGGTCATCTTGGCAATCTTGCGCAAGGTGGCGCGGATGTGGCGCTCGACCCGGCGATCGTCGTGAATGCCGGTGATGCGATAGTCGTCCTGATCAAGCAGGCGCTTGATTGCGCTCGCAAAGGTGGCCTGTTCTTCCAGGGAACCCGACATCTTCAGGCGGCGACAGGCCCATTCCTCGGCGGCCGCCTTGTCGTAGTCCTCCTCCGATCCATAGCCGCGCCGGTCGGCGGCGGCCTGATCGCGGCCGGCGGCCTGAATGCGCGCCTCCAGCCATTTGGAGACCAGTTCGCTATCCCACGATTTTGACGCTTCGCTCATGGCGGCCTTCCTGATCCATGCGCCCGCCCGAGGCAAGCCCGGCGTCCCGATGCCGGTGAGACCGGCCGTGCGGGGCCCCTGCACGACACCCATGAAATTCGCACAAGTCACGGTTTTTAGTCACGCTTCTAGAGACAAGTATTGCACGCCCCCTTGAATTGAAGGAAAGACAATTCCGACATATTACGGGGCGGTTACATGAACTTGAAAAGTGTTTTGGCGTACACCACCCTCGCCGGTCTTCTTTCGGGCTGCGGCGGGGGTGGTGGTGGC
>NZ_VIRF01000046.1 GCF_008107685.1 Novosphingobium sp. BW1 | reverse complement strand
CTTCACCGGCGTGCTGCGGCGCGAGGGTATCGCCATCAGCATGGACGGCCGCGGCGCCTGGCGCGACAATGTCGTGGTCGAGCGGCTGTGGCGCTCGGTGAAGTACGAGGAAGTCTACCTGCACGCCTACGCATGCGTCAGCGAAGCGCGCAGTTCGATCGGCCGATACCTGGGCTTCTACAACGCCCGGAGACCTCACTCGAGCCCCGGCGGACGTACGCCCGATCAAACCTACTTTGACAATCTGCCACAGGCCGTGGCAGCGTGAATTGGCCGCGACTTGCGGGGCGTCACTCCGGCCGGGCTACGCCCGACCTCCATGACGCCCCGCAGGCGCCAGCTTGAACAACCAAACCGCAGACGATCCACTTATCAAACGTCAAAGGCTGTTCAGACAAACCGAGCCACTTCTCTCGTTCGGCCAGCCGTTGCATGCGATTATTTGTCGGCTGGCCAAAAAGAAGGGGGCGAACCTTGCGGTCGCCCCCTTTCCTCGTGTGCCGTTATCGGGCTGGTCTGTCGATCAGAACGCCTTCTTGAGCGTCACGAACCACTGGCGCGGCGCGCCGACCATGAAGTACTGCCAGTCGCCCGGGGCGTAGCTGGCCTGGTATCCGCCCGACTGGCCGATGGTGGAGACGTACTTCTCGTCGGTCACGTTGGTGACGTTGAGCTGGATCTCGGTGCCATCGAGCGCGTCGTTGGTGTTGAAGCGATAACCCATGGTCAGGTCGACCAGCGCGCGGCCCTTGAACGCGAGGTCGTTCTCGTAGGTTGCGTAGCGCTTGGACTGGTAGTTGACGTGGGCGCGGCCGATGAAGGTGCCATCGTCGTACGAGATTTCACCGTTGATCAGGTGCTCGGGCTGGTCGACGACCGACTTGCCGCCCGAAGCCGCGACCAGTTCGCCCGCGCCATTCAGCACGTCGTCGTCATACGACGCATCGGTATAGGCATAGGCGCCGTAGATCGAGAGGGCGGGGGTGATGCGGTACTGGCCGGTGACCTCGACGCCGTTGGTCGTGACCGAGCCGACGTTGTTAAGGACCGAGGGGCAGCTCTCGATCGCCGAGCAGGGCGAGACCGAGAAGAGGCGGTTGTTGAACTTCACGTGGTAACCCACGACCGAGGCTTCGAGGTCGCCCAGGTGGAAGCGCAGGCCGCCTTCGAAGGTCTTGGACGTCTCGGGCTTGAGGCCCTGCTCACGGATCGCGGCGAACTGCTCGGGCGAAGTCACGAACGGGGTCGTGGTGAAGGCGCGCATGTTCTCGGCGTAGCTGCCGAACAGCTCGACTTCGTAGATCGGGCGGAAGTTCACGCCGACCTGCGGCAGGAACATGTCCTTGGCCGTGAGCGAGCCTTGCGTGGCCCAGCTGGCGCTGGTGCGCGAGGGGTCGTTGCTGGCGTCGATGTCGACCTGGATGCCCTTCCAGCCGCCCGAGACCTTGAGGCTGTCGGTCAGCTCCCAGGTGTCCTGCACGTAGTACTGGTAGGTGTTGATGTCGAACTTGTAGAAGTAGTCGTACGCAAACGGGTTCTTGGGGAACTCGTGGTGCGAGATGCTCGAGGTCGGGGCATCGTCGAGGCCAAAGTAGTCACGCGCGGTGTCGTAGTCGTTGACCTCGTACCAGCCGCCCACTTCGATCTGGTTGCCGCGGAACAGGTCGTACGACAGGCTGCCGGTGACGCCCATGCGGTTGATGAAGTACTCGGTGCCACGCACCGAGAGGCTCGAGCCGCCGGGGGTCGGGACATAGGGCGTCCACCAGGTGCCGATACCACGGTTGTTGTGGTAGTACGGCGAGACGCGCACGTGCAGTTCGTCGGTGAGGTCGTAGTCGACGCTCATGCCGATCAGCAGGTCCTTGCGCAGGCCATACCCGTCGTAATAGGCATCATCGCCCGTCAGCGTGCCGTAGCCTGCATAGTCGTCGGTGTAGACGCCGTTCTGCAGGTTGGTGGCGATGTCCTGCGCGGTCTCGAAATCGTAGCGCAGGTAATCCCAGTCATAGCCGTGACGGTCGAGGATGTCGGGCGTCAGGTCGGCGTAGTCGGCGTCGGCCATCTCGGAGTAGTTGGCGAAGATCTTGAGCTCGCCGCGGTCGCCCATCGGCGCGACAAGCTTGGAGTTGATCTGCCACAGCTCCTGCGAGCCTTTGCCCTTCCACTTGGGCGTGTCCGAGTAGGTGCCCGTAACGTAGGCGCGCACGCCGCCGCCAAGGTCGCCGGTCTCGAAGCGGGCGAACAGGCGCCAGGCGTCGTTGCTGCCGAAGGTGGCCGCGGTGGTGAGGCCCATGTCGTAGCTGGGATCGAGGCTTTCAAAGGCGATCGTGCCGCCCAGGTTCGAGCTCGAGGCCGTCGAGAGCGCGCCCGCACCCTGCGACAGCTCGGTCATGCCGATGTTGTCCGAGGTGATCGCGCGGCTGATGTGGAGGCCATTGAAGTTGGAATAGCTCATGTCGCCCAGCGGCACGCCGTCGAGCGTGAAGCCCAGCTGGTTCTGCGTGAAGCCGCGCACCGAGATGCGGGTCGTCCACTCGTTGGTGCCGAGCGGGGATGCTGACTGGAAGTTGACGCTGGGCAGCTTGCTGAGCACGGCGAGCGGGCTGGTGCCGGGCGTGGCGACAGCGATGTCCTCGGCGGTGAGGCCCTGGACCTGGCGGGTCTGGCCGGTGCCGATGACGACGATTTCGTTGCGGGGCGAACCGGCGGCGGCGGGCGCGGCGGCGGAGGTGGCGGCATCGGTGGCGGGGCTTGCGTCGCTGGCGGCGTCCGCAGCGTCGTTGGCCGCCAGGGCCGGGGTCGCCAGCACGGATGACAGCGCCAGCAGGCTGGCGTTCAGAAAGGCATTTGAGCGCATCGTATCCCTCATGCGTTGCGGCAGAATTGCCGTTTTCAAGAGCGCGCGTGTCAAACGCGCAAGGCGCGGTACCGGGGCCTGGTGGGCGCGAGAGGCGCAGGGGCTGCGCGGCGCGAGGAGGCCCGTCCGGTTCCGCTCGGGTGGTGCCCGGAGGCGTCGCTTGCGCAACCCGGGGGCTCGGTGGGAGCTGACGCGCTCATAGCGCTCGCGAGAGATTGTTCAACCGTTCAATTTTCATAAATGCAGATTGATAAGGCATCTTGCGGCTTAAATGGCACACTCATCCCGCTGTCCGGGAAGGTTCCAGTGATTGTGACATTTTTTTGAATGTTTGTTCAGTTGCAAAAGACTGTTCGGTTACCGGATAGACTGGGGCGCTGTTCAACCTGGATGCGAGTCGAAACGGCGCGCGCAGACCAAAAAGGCCCCGCGCGTGTGCGCGAGGCCTCTGTTGGGTCAGGGCAGGATGACGCCCGGGCCGGGCGGCTGTCGCTCAATCGGCCTTGGCGGGGCTCCGGGGCTTGGCCTTGGCGTTGTGCATCCAGAAGGGATCGTCGGGCAGGCGGTGGATCGGTCCGTAGACCTGCTCCAGCAGGACCGCGAGAGCGGGGTCGCGCGCGGCCATCTCGGCATCGGTGCGCACCAGCGTGTCGCCCATCTGTGCAGGGAAGTTGCTGTTGAACCAGAACTGCGTGCCCTCGGCCCAGTACTCGTCGATGGTGTTCTCCATGTACTGGTCCTTCCAGGTGCCGCGCTGGCGCGCGTTGGCATAGGCGGCGTGGATCAGCGCATCAAAGGCCGGGCCGATTTCGAGGAGGGCCTGGTACATCGCGTGCGAGAACTCGTGGACGAGGATCGTCTCGCCGAAATAGCGCGTGCCGGGCACGGCCTGGATGTTCTCTTCGGCGCCACTGGTGAGGAGGCCTCCCATGCCGCGCGCGCGCTTGGCCCAGTATTCATAGGGCGTGAGCGGTGCGATTTCGGTGTCGTAGTTCTCCCGCTCAAAAGGAGTGAGCACGATGTCGTCGCGCGCGGGCTTGTCCCAGTCGCGCTGCTCGGGAAGGTCCATGGTCGTCTCGTCCTCGGCCATGATCGCGATGCGAAAGCCCTGGCGCACCAGTTCGCGGGCGATCTCGGGCCGGTGGGCGAGCATGGCGTGGACCATGTTGCGCGCCTTGACGAGGGTGCCCGGCTTTACCTTGGAGGAACTGGTGATCCACAGGCCATCGGTCTCGATGGCCTGGGTGTAAAAGGGATCGAGCGCGAGGTCGGCGGGCGGGGCGACGATGTCCGCTGCGCTGGCCGTCGCAGCGCCCGCAAGCGCCGCGCCGCCCACGATCGGCAGGGTCAGGGCAAGGACGCTCAGCACGCGGCGGTGGAACGAGGAAAGGCGCAAGGTCGATATCTTCCAGGTTTGGAGCGGCCGCCCACAAAGGGGACGGCGCCGGTGGCGGGAGCGGGCGCACACCGGCGCCGTGCGGTTCAGGCGAAGGGGCGCTCGAGCGCGGGCTGGGGCTCTGTAAACCAGGCCGCGCCGGTCTCGGTGACGTGGAAATGGTCTTCCAGCCGCACGCCGAAGCGCTCGGGGTGGACGATCATCGGCTCGTTGGAAAAGCACATGCCCGGTTGCAGAGGCGTGGTGTCGCCGCGCACGAGGTAGGCAGGCTCGTGGATGGCAAGACCGATGCCATGGCCGGTGCGGTGCGGCAGGCCGGGCAGGGCATAGTCGGGGCCAAGGCCGGCCTTGGCAATGACATCGCGCGCGGCCTTGTCGACCTCCTCGCAGGGTACGCCGGGGCGTACGGCGGCAAAGGCGGCGGCCTGCGCGGCCTTTTCCAGTTCCCAGGTCTCGGCCTCGAGCGCGCTCACCTTGCCAAAGGCGTAGGTGCGGGTGATGTCGGAGTGGTAGCCCTCGACGCGGCAGCCGGTGTCGATGAGGACGAGCTGGTTCTCCTCCAGCTCCTGGTCATAGGGCAGGCCGTGCGGGTAGGCGGTGGCGTGGCCGAACTGCACCGCGCAGAAGTACGATCCCGAGGTGCCGAGCGTGCGGTGCGCATCGTCGATGAAGCGGATCACCTCGCTCGCCCGAATGCCCGGCGCCAGGATGCGCGCGGCGGCTTTGTGGACCTCCAGCGTCATCGTCTTGGCCTGCTGCAGAAGCGCCAGTTCCTGCGGCGACTTGATCATGCGGCCGCCATCGATGATCGCACCTGCATCGATCGTGAAGCCGACCAGTTCCATGAAACGGCGGGCATGGCCAAAGGAGAGCAGCGGGTCGAGCGCAAGGCAGGTCGCAGGCCCATGCGCGCGGCATTCCAGGGCGACCGCGTCCTCTTCCTCTTCCCACAGGACGTACTCGGCCTCGATCTGGAGTTCGGCGTCGAGCGAGCCGCGCTCGAACACCGGGCAGATCATGCGCGGGGTGCCGGTGCGGGGGATGACGAGAGCGACGAGCCGCTCGGTCGGCGACCAGGCAACGCCGGTGAAGTAACGCATCGACGGGCCGACATTGACGACCATCGCGTCCGCGCCGGCGTCGATCATGCGCGTGCGGGCCGCCTCGATGCGCGCGGCGTATTCCGCGCGCGTGATCTTCGGGGCCCATTCGCTCCAGCGGCCCAACCGGGCCAGTTCGGTCTCGCGGTTGGATCCGCCAATCATCGTCGTCATCGTCCTGTCCATCTGCAGCTGGGGGAAGGGGGGGAGCCCTTCTCCTGTCATGGTCCGGGGCGGTCGGCAATGTCGGGAGGGACCCGACCGCCCCGGATGGCGCGCGGCGCTCAGCGCGGGCGGAGCGTCACGACCTTGGGTCCGCTGCCAAGGTCGAAGGCATGGGCGCCGCGCTCGAGCGAGCCGGTGTCGCTGGCGTAGGGCCTGCCGTCCTTCGTGGTGGTCTCGAAGAGCAGGCGCGCGCGCGGGGTCATGGCGCTTGCCGGGTCGAGCGTCAGGCGCACCTCGCCGGTCTTCGTGTCGTAGTCGGCCGAGGCAATCTTGCCCGCCTCCAGCGTGATCCACAGGCCCGCAGGCGCGACGAAGAGGCGGCGTCGCGCGCCGTCCTGGGGGACGACATGGATGGTGTCGCCCCGGGTTTCCAGCTTGCCCCCCAGGCCCAGCCAGCCGAACTCGGGGTGATCGACAAGGTAGGTCGCGGCGGTGATGGCGTGGCCGTAGAAGCCCATGCCATAGTCGCCGGTGATCGCGTCCCACTGCATCATGTCGGGATAGGAGTGGAACGCGGCCGAGCCGAAGCCTTCCTGGTCGATGTTGGTGATGCCGCCCATCATGCCGCCGTAAGCGACGCGCAGGAGGTGGAAGTCCTTGGGGTTCTTGCGGTAGGCGGTGAACAGCGGCACCGCGTTGAGCGCCGAGCCGTAGTGGTGGATCTGGCGCTCGATGCGGCTGACCTTGCCCCCATAAAGGAAGTCCCAGTAGCGGCGCGCGTTGCCGTTGTAGCCCCAGCTCGGGATCGTCGGGTCATAGCCCAGGATGACCTCGCGGGTGGCCTCGGCCTGCGGCTGGTAGCCGAAGTGGTCCATCCAGGCGTAGACTTCGGGCTGGCCAGTGGAATCCCAGGCCATCTCCGAGCCGAACGGGTACTTGAGCGAGCGCCAGTGGTCCGCGCGCTCGGTCATCAGCCGCTTCATGTTGGCCGCTTCCTCACTCATGCCCTCGCGCTCGAGGTCCTTGAGGATGTCGAGGAATACATCGCCCTCCATGAGGCCAAAGCGTGCGTAATAGGGAGCATCGCGCATCATCGCGACAGTCGTGACGTAGGCCCACTTGAGGTAGAACTTCCAGTCGTGGCGCGTGACCAGCCCCTCGGTATCGCGGGCCAGTCGGTAGAGCACCCAGTGCCCGATCGCGACGTGGGGGTAGTTGTAGGTACGGCCCAGGTCGTTGGAGTGCTCCTTGTTCCACGCCGTCCAGCTCGACCAATCGATCTGGGGATCGTAGTAGCCGGGGAACTCCTCGGGCTCGTAGTAGAAGATGCTCTTCTTGACCCCGCCCTTGTGCTCACCCTCGTCAAGCTGGAGCGTGCCGAGCACGGTCTCGTCGACCAGGCGCTCAATGCGGGCGACTTCTTCGGGATCGGGGTTGTCGAGCTGCTTGATGGCGGCCGCGACCCACGAGCCTGCGCCGCCTTCATCGCTCATGCCCGCAACCCACACGCGCCCGTCCTGGGTGAGGATCTTGTTCTCCTCGCGGTCGTAGGAAAGGATTGCGGGGGTGCGGTGGAAGGGATCGCCTTTGCCCTCGAACCACTGCTGGTGGGTGGTGAAGTGGCCGATATCGGCCGTGACCTGCTCCAGCGGCTTGGTGATATAGTAGCTCACCGTCTGCTTCTGGCCATCGGCATAGGTCAGCGTCAGGCGCGCGCGGCCCCAGCCGCTGGCCTTGACCTGATAGCGTGCCCAGCCTTCGCCGCTACTCTCTTCACTCAGCGACAGGGCGCCTTCGGGGAAGCTCTCGATCCCCGTGACCTTGCTCGGCGCCTTGAGAAACAGGCTGGCGCTCTGGTCGGTGGGCAGGACGTAGCCGGGAATGCCGACCGCGACGGGGCGCTTGTGGGCGACCAGCGTGTCTTCAATCGCGCGGATGCTGGGCGAGGTCGCGAACTTCACGCCAAAGCTGCGACGCTCTCCCGGCTGGAGCGTGATGCTGGTGGGCTCGTTCCACTGGCGCCCGGCCTTGGCCCATTCCTTCTCGGCGAAGCCCTTGCTGGCTACCGTCCAGTCGTAGAAGCCTTCGAACACCTGGCTGCGCGGGGTGTTGTCGGTGAAGTTGTCGTCCTTCTTGGCCCAGGCCTTCTGGAAGATCGGCTTGTAGGCTTCGAGTGGGGTGCCCTTTTCCGGAAGGACGAGCAGGGCCGGACCCTCGCCCGAAAGGCGGGTCACCTGCAGGTAGCCGGCATCGCGCCCGATATAGGGATCGACGAAGCTGGCCTCCTGGTGCGCGGCGTCGAGGTCGCGGTCGAGGATGATGTTGTCGAAGACCATCGGCATGCCCAGGACGCCGATCTCGACCGCCTCGGCGCTGGTGTTCTCGAGCGTGAAGCGCATCGCCAGGACGCCGTCCTCGTTGAGCCAGCGGCGCTCGACCTTGAGCGGGATGCCATCGCCCATCGAATTGGTGATGTCGGCGGCGGCGAGCACGCCCTTGCCGCCGCGCAGCGCGGTGATCTGCTTGCGAAAGCTGGAGGAATTGTGGTCCTGCCAGGCCCCGCCGCCGGTGCGCAGGCGCAGGTGCAGGTCACCGATATGGACATAACCGTTGGCCGCGCGCTCGGCCTCGCGCCCGGCGGGCACGAAGTCGAAGCCGCTCACGCCCTTGGGTGCGAGGCTGGCCAGCGTCTGGGTGTCCGCGCGCAGCGCCAGGTTGAAGTCCTGCGTCGTCATCTCGGTCTTGATGATCGGCGCGTAGACCTTCTTGGGCTTCTCGTCCTGGGCCTGGACGGGGGCGACAGGAAGCACGGTGGGGGCCGCCGTGGCGATGGCCAGGGCAAGCAGCGGGAGGGGGCGCAGTACGCGGTTCATGTCAGGTCCTCATTTGCGGCCGATGCCAGCCAGGCTCGGGTCTCTTGGGCTTGGGATGACGGTTGCAGCGAGGGGCGTCAAGAAAAATATACGATATATAATCGGAGTAAATGTGGAGAGGTGATGCGGGGATCTGGTCTCTGCGTGTGCGACCGGCTCCTTTATTTTCGCGGGGTTGGAGCGCACTTGGGAGGGATCCCGCAGGGGATTGACTCGGCGATCACTCAGGCTATCAATAACGTATACGATATTCGATAGGAGTGTTTCGGGATGAAAGCCAGTCGGCGCCAATGGATGTCTGGGGTTGCCGCGCTTGCGCTGTGCGGGGTGGCGCCGCGCGGGTTCGCTGCGGTTGTGAAGCCGGTCATGCCCCTGCGGGCGACGCCCCTTCCCCTCAATGACGTGCGCCTCACCGCGTCCGACTGGGCGACCGCGGTCGAGGTCAACGAGGGCTACCTGCTCTCGCTCAGCCCGGACCGCTTCCTGCACAATTTCCGCAAGTACGCCGGGCTTGAGCCCAAGGCCGAGATCTACGGCGGATGGGAATCGGACACGATCGCCGGGCACACGCTGGGTCACTACATGACCGCGCTGGTCCTCACCTGGCAGCAGCGCGGCACCGCTGAATGCCGCCGCCGCGCCGACTACATCGTTGAGGAGTTGGCCGATTGCCAGGCCGCGCGCGGCAACGGCTACATCGGCGCGCTGGGGCGCAAGACCAAGGACGGCGAGATCGTCGATGGCATCACCGTCTTTGACGAGGTGCGCGAGGGCATCATCAAGTCGGGCGGGTTCGACCTCAATGGCTCGTGGTCGCCGCTCTACACGGTGCACAAGATGTTCGCCGGCCTGCTCGACATCCATGCAGCCTGGGGCAACGACAAGGCGCTCAATGTCCTGATTGGGCTTGCCGCGTACTTTGCGGACATGTTCGACGCGCTCGACGAGGCGCAGATGCAGGAGCTTCTGGGCTGCGAATACGGCGGCCTCAACGAAAGCTACGCCGAGCTCTATGCGCGCACCGGCAATCCGCGCTGGATGCAGATCGCCAAGCGCATCTACGACAAGCGCGTGCTCGACCCGCTCGTCGCACAGGAAGACAAGCTGGCGAACTTCCACGCCAACACGCAGGTCCCCAAGCTGATCGGCCTGGCCCGCATCCACGAGCTGACCGGCGAACAGGCGCCTGCCACCGCCGCGCGCTTCTTCTGGGATACCGTCACGCAGCATCACAGCTACGTGATCGGCGGTAATGCGGACCGGGAATACTTCTCTGAGCCCGACACCATCGCCCAGCACCTGACCGAGTCCACCTGCGAGCACTGCAACACCTACAACATGCTCAAGCTGACCCGGCAGCTCTATTCCTGGCAGCCCGAGGCGGCGCTGTTCGACTATTACGAGCGCGCGCACCTCAACCACGTGCTCTCGGCGCAGAACCCGCACAACGCGGGCTTCACCTACATGACGCCGATGATGAGCGGGGCCGAGCGCGGCTATTCGCAGCCGGGCGAGGAAGGCTTCTGGTGCTGCGTGGGCTCGGGGATGGAGAGCCACGCCAAGCACGGCGATTCGATCTACTGGCAGGGCGAGGACACGCTCTTCGTAAACCTGTTCATCGCCTCGCGCGCGGTCTGGAAGGAAAAGGGCGTCGCCCTCAATCTCGCGACCGATTACCCCTTCGAGGGCGACGTGCGCCTGACGCTCGAGACGGTGAAGTCCTCGCGCTTTGCCCTCGCGCTGCGCATTCCGGGCTGGAGCCAGGGCGCGGTGGCGCTGCGTATCAATGGCGAAGTGGCGCAGGTCACGCCGGTGAACGGCTATGTGCGCATCGATCGGCGCTGGAAGGCGGGCGACGTGATCGACTATTCGCTGCCGCTCGACCTGCGCCTCGAATCCGCGCCCGGTGCGCCTGAGGTGGTCTCGGTCCTGCGCGGGCCGATGGTCATGGCGGCCGATCTGGGGCCGGTCGAGATGGAGTGGAAGGACGTCGAGCCCGCAATGGTCGGCGAGAACCCGCTCGAGGCCTTCTATCCCATCGTCTCGGACCGCCCGCGCTATGTCACGCGCGGCATCGTACGCCCGGGCGACCGCAACTTCGTGCCGTTCTACAGCCAGTACGAGCGCCGCAGCGCGGTCTACTTCAAGCGATTCACCGAAGGGCAGTGGAAGCAGGAAGAGGCCGCCTATCTTGCTGAACAGGCCCGCCAGAAGGACATTGCGGCGCGCTCGATCGACGTCATGCACCTGGGCGAAATGCAGCCCGAGCGTGACCACAACCTGATCTCGGAAAATTCCTGGCCCGCCGCCTATCGCGGGCGCAACGGGCGCGATGCGCGCTCGGGTGGCTTCTTCGAATTCTCGATGAAGGTGAAGCCGGGACCGCTTCTGCTCCAGGCGACGTATTGGGGTAGCGAGCGTGGCCGTGCCTTCGATATCCTCGTTGACGGGGTGAAGGTGGCAACGCAGGTTCTGGGCGAAGACCGTCCCGGCAAGTTCTTCGATGTCGAGTACCCGCTCCCGCAGGCACTGACGAAGGACAAGGACAGCGTGCGCGTGCGCTTCGTGCCGCACGAGCGCAACACCGCAGGGCCGGTCTTCGGGGTTCGCCTCTTCACCGCCAAGCCCGGCACCGCGACGTAACCGCAGCCTGCAGGCTGCCACGAACAAGGCCCGCATCCTTTCCATGACCGATACCGTAGACCTGACCCTCGAGGAGGCCGATGCCCTGGCGCGCGACGTGCTGGAGGCCTGGGGCCTGGCGCCCGATCACGCCGCCGCCGTCGCCGCGACAATGGTGGCGGGTGAGCGCGACGGGTGTACCTCGCACGGCCTCTACCGCCTGCTGGTGGCGGCCGCTTCGGTGGAGAAGGGCGTGGTCACGCCCGACGCCGAGCCTGAGGTGAGCGAGCCTGCCCCGGCGCTGGTGCGGGTGGACGGGAAGGGGGGCTTTGCCCAGCTCCCCTTCGCGCGGGGTCTGCCGCTGCTGGTGGAAAAGGCGCGGGCCAAGGGCGTGGCCGCGATGGCGCTCAACAACGTCGTCCACTTTGCCGCGCTCTGGCCCGAGGTCGAGGCGCTGGCGCGCGAGGGGCTGGTGGCGTTCGCCTTCACCCCCAACCACGCCTGGGTCGCTCCGGCGGGCGGCACCCAGCCGGTCTTTGGAACCAACCCCATCGCGTTCGCCTGGCCCCGGCCCGGGCGTGAGCCCTTCGTCTTCGATTTTGCCACCACCGTCATCGCGCGCGGCGACATCGAACTGCACCGGCGTGCGGGCAAGCCTGTGCCCGCCGATTGGGGTTATGACGCCGAGGGGCGCGAGACGACCGACGCCAAGGCCGTCCTCGACGGGGCGATGCGCACCTTCGGCGGGCACAAGGGCTCGGCGCTGGCGGCCATGGTGGAACTGATCGCGGGGCCGCTCATCGGCGACATGACCAGCGCGCAATCGCTCGCGAGCGATGCCGGGCGCGGGGGCTCGCCCTTGGGCGGCGAACTTCTCATCGCGATCGATCCGGCGGGCTTCCTCGGCGACCGTGTCGAGGAATACCTGGCGCACGGCGAGACCATGTTCGCGGCAATCGAAGGGCAGGGTGCGCGCCTCCCGGGGGCCCGGCGCATCGCCGCGCGCCGCGAAACCATGGAGAGGGGCCTTCGTATCCCGGCCGCCTTCCACGCTGAACTTCTCGACCTCCTGCAAAAAGGCAAGACCCATGCAACGACCGGCCCTGCGCGCGCTGCTTCTGGTGGCAACGACACTGGCAATGGCGCCGCTGCCGACTGAGGCCGCTGTGCCCGCCGAAGCCGGGCAGGAAAGTGCATCGGCTGCCGACGCGGCGTTCGAAGCGCTTTATACAAGCGAATGGGAGTGGCGCCGCTCCTTGTGGGGGCCGGACGAGGACAACCCGCAGGATACCCCGGCGCTGCCCGATGTCGGGGCCAAGGCGCAGGCGCAAAAGCTGGCGCGCTGGAGCAAGGTCCAGGCGAAGCTCTCCGCCATCGACACCGCCGCGCTTTCGCGTGAGAACCGGATCAATTATGCGGTCTACGCCAATCAGATCGACGCGCTGCTGACCGCGCAGCAGTACCGCGACTATGAAAAGCCCTTTAAC
This sequence comes from Novosphingobium sp. BW1, assembly GCF_008107685.1. Taxonomy (GTDB): domain Bacteria; phylum Pseudomonadota; class Alphaproteobacteria; order Sphingomonadales; family Sphingomonadaceae; genus Novosphingobium. The sequence goes on along the minus strand of NZ_VIRF01000046.1, from coordinate 32,557 downwards.
GCCGACACCAGTTTCTGGGGCAGCCTTGCCAGCCGCGTGCGCGAACCTGTGAAGGATGAGCCGGGCGCGCGCGCGATGCTGAATATGCTGAGCGACATCCCGCGCTACTACGACCAGCAGATCGTCAACATGCGCGCCGGGATTGCGCGGGGCTTCACCGCGCCGCGCGTCACGCTGGCGGGGCGTGATGACGGCATCGCACAGGTGATCGCGGCAGGGGCGAGCGAAGAGAACGTCTTCTTCACCCCCTTTGCCGATCTGCCCGACACGATTCCCCAAGCCACCCGCACCCAGATCGAGGCGGAAGCGCTGCGCGTGCTCCGTGCCGACGTGATCCCTGCGCATGGCAAGCTGCTCGCCTTCCTGCGCAATGAGTACGCGCCTGCCGCGCGCACCACGATTGGCGCGGACAAACTGCCTGACGGGCGCGCCTACTACCTCTCCAAGATCCGCGAGTTCACGACGCTGGAGAGGACCCCCGAGGAGATCCACCAGCTTGGCCTCTCCGAGATGGCCCGGATCCGTGCGCGCATGGATGATGTCATGCGCAAGGTCGGCTTCGAGGGCACGCTGGGCGAATTCTTCGAGCACCTGCGCACCGATCCGCAATTCTATCCCAAGACCCCCGAGGAGCTCCTCCATCGCGCGGCCTGGATCGCGAAGAGCTTTGACGGCAAGGCCTCGCAGTTCTTCGGGCGCCTGCCGCGCAGCCGCTTTGCGATCAAGCCGGTGCCCGATGATATCGCGCCCTTCTACACCGGCGGGCGCGGTGGTCCCGGTATCTATCTCGTCAATACCTACGACCTGCCCTCACGCCCGTTCTATTCGCAGGTCGCCCTGACCCTGCACGAAAGCGCGCCGGGCCATGCCTTCCAGATGCCGCTCGCGGCCGAGAACACCGCGCTTCCCGCCTTCCGGCGCGACACGTACCTCTCGGCCTATGGCGAGGGCTGGGCGCTCTACTGCGAGGCGCTGGGCGAGGACATGGACATGTACGAGACGCCCTACGACCTGTTCGGGATGCTGAGCTACCAGGCCTGGCGCGCCTCGCGGCTGGTGGTCGACACCGGCATCCACGCCAAGGGCTGGACCCGCGAACAGGCGCAGGACTACCTGCGCAAAAACACCGCGCTTTCCAACCACGAGATCGAGACCGAGGTCGACCGCTATATCTCCTGGCCCGGGCAGGCGCTCAGCTATTACATGGGTGAACTGGCCTTCCTTGAAGCACGCGCCAAGGCGAAGGAGGCGCTGGGCGAGAAGTTCAACATCCGCGCATTCCACGATGCCGTGCTGGAGATCGGCTCGGTGCCGCTTCCGCTCATCGACGCGCGCGTCGACCAGCTCATCGCCGACGGCGGTGTGGGCCCCTATCCCGACGAGGAATGACACCATGATACGTACCGCTCTTGTGGGCGCGCTCCTGTCGAGCGCGCTGGCGCTGCCGGCCTGCGCACAGCAGGCACCCGTCCGCGCGCCGACCACCGCCACCGTGCCTGCGCCGCGCGAACTGCATGTTCCTGGCAACCCGATCCTGGCGGACGGCGACTACTATTCGACCGACCCGGCCCCGTTCGTGGCCGAGGATGCGCTGTGGATCCTCGCCGGACGCGACATGGCCGAGCCCGAGGTCAACGACTTCATCATGCCCGAATGGCAATTGCTGACCACGAAGGACCCAGCCTCGGGCGACTGGACGCATTACCCGGCCATCGCGCGGCCTCATGCGGTGTTCGACTGGGCCGAGGAAGGGCGCGCCTACGCCGGCCAGATCGTGCCCGGAGCAGATGGGCGCTACTACTTCTATGCGCCGGTCCTGGAGAAGGATTCCGACGCGAAGGACCGCTTCGCGATCGGCGTCGCCGTGGCCGACAGCCCGACCGGCCCCTGGCGCGACGCGCACCCCGAAGGGCCGATCATCTCGCAGCGCGTGCCGGTGGCCAACAACATCCAGAACATCGACCCCACCGTCCTCATCGACGACGATGGCAAGGTGTACCTCTACTGGGGCACGTTCGGGCAGGTGCGCGGGATCGAGCTGGAACAGGACATGGTCCACACCAAGGGGCCCGAGCGCGAGATCACGGGGCTTACCGGCTTCTTTGAGGCGCCTTGGATCCTGAAGCGCAAGGGTACGTATTACATGCTCTACGCGGGCAACCGGGCAGGCCCCGATTCCGACTGCACACCGGCGGTCTACCACGCCTGCATCGGCTATGGCTCGGCGCCTTCGCCCTTCGGGCCCTGGACCTATCGTGGCGTGGTGCTGAGGCCCGTCTCCTCCACCACCTCGCACCCGGGTGCGGTCAAGTTCAAGGACCAGTGGTATCTCGCCTACCACACCGCCGATGCGCAAGGGGGGGGGCACTTCCGCCGCTCGGTCGCGCTGGACCCGATGGAGTGGGACGACAGTGTCAGCCCGGCGCGCATCCGCGAGGTCGTGCCCACCCGCCGCGAAGGCCCCGCGCCTGTGCCCACGCGTAACGTGGCGGCCGCCGCGACGCCAGGAGCCTCGAACACGCCCGTTCCGGTCCAGTACTGGATTGCCGCGCTCAACGACGGGATGGCCAGGGCCAACCCGCTGCCGCCCGAGATGTGGGGCAGCTGGCGTCCGGACAATCCGCCCAGCCAGTGGATTTCCTATGCCTGGGACACGCCGGTGACTTTGAACGGCGCGCGCCTGTGGTTCTGGAACGACCAGCCCGCCGGTGCGTCCGTGGGCGTTGCACCGCCTAAAAGCTGGCACCTCGAATACTGGGACGCGGCGAGCAAGGGCTGGGCGCCGGTCAAGGCCGAGGGGCCCTACGGCACGCAGCCGGGCCGTTTCCAGGAGGTCGCCTTTGCGCCCGTCACCACGCGGTGCCTGCGCGCGGTCCTGCAGGCCTCGGGCGAGGGTTCCGAACACGCAGGCCTTGCCGTGCAGGAGTTCGAGGCACTCGCGCCCAAGGCCGCGCTGCCACGTCCGCGTGCGGCGGACGCCCCGGCGCCGGAGCCCTGCGGCTGATCCTATTTGCCGGACAAAATTTTGCCTGAAGGTAGCATGAAGATGGCGGGGCTGGACACACCGGTTCCGCCATTTTTCTGAAAATCAAGGATATCTACGGGGCATGAGACATGCCGGAGCGTGTTTCTCAAGCATGACAAATCCCTTGACTCATACCAAATATTATAGTTCGTATACGATATATAGGGGTAACAGGAATACTCCGGTGAAGGGGAATGAAAATGAGGTTCAGGGGATTTCTGCAAGTAACGAGCGCAATGACGCTGGTTGCCATGGCGTCGGTGCCGATGGTCGCGCAGGCGGCCGCAGCCGATGTCACCGAGGGCGCGACCAGCCTGGAAGGCGATGATCCGATCATCGTCAACGGCGTGCGCGGGGCGGTCGAGGAGGCCACCGACAAGAAGCGCAACTCCAAGCAGATTGTCGACTCGGTTGTCGCCGAGGACGTGGGCAAGCTGCCCGACAACAACGTTGTTGAAGCGCTTGCCCGCGTGACCGGCGTCCAGATCGACCGCGCGCGGGGGCAGGGGCAGAGCGTCACCATTCGCGGTCTTTCCGAGATTCAGACCACGGTCAACGGCAACCAGACCAATCTGGGTGACGGGCGCTCGCTCAACCTCGCGGACATCCCGGCTGAACTCCTGAAGCAGGTCGACGTCTACAAGACCCGCAGTGCCGACCAGGTCGAAGGCGGCATCGCGGGCACCGTCAACGTCGAGCTGCGCCGTCCTTTCGACCTCGAGGATGGATGGACCATCGCGGGCAGCGTGCGCGGGTCCTACGACGACATTTCCGAGAAGGTCAGCCCCTACGGCTCGTTGCTGCTGGCCAATCGTTTTGATACCGGCATCGGCGAAATCGGCTTCCTCGTGAACGCCTCGTGGACCCGCACGATCTACCGCGAGAACTACATCGAGAGCGAATCGCCCTTCGAGCGTGAACTGCCCGATGGCTCCATGGGGGTCATCCCCTACCGTGCGTACTACGGGCTGGAGAACGGCAACACTAAACGCCCCTCCATTAACGGCGTGCTGCAGTGGAAGCCCACCGACAACCTCGAGTTCGTCTTCGAGGGCGGCTACATGGGCTCGCGAGAACAGCGTTCGGTTGAGCGTCTCTACGTGCAGGACATGCAGGTCCAGGACCTGAGCAACGTCGTGCTGATGGACGATGGGCGCACCGTCGCCTCGGCCACGGTAAGCAACGAGAACGGCCTGCCCGCGGGCATCGACACGCAGTACAACTCGTTCCACTCCAATCTCTACACCACCAACTTCGAGGCCAACTGGCACTCCGACCGGGTTACCCTGCACGGCAGCGTCCAGTACAACTGGTCGAATGAAGGCAACTACTTCGTCGAGACGATCCTGCGGCCCGAGAACCTGACGTCGGCCAACGTCGACTTCAATTCGGACATCTACAGCCGCGGCGCGCCCTCGATTGCCTTCAACAACGTGGACCTGACCGATCCTTCGCAGTACGTCGTTGACCGCTTCCAGGACAACCGCGGCGGTTCGAACAACAAGGAATTCGCCGCCCAGGCCGACATGACGATCGAGCTGGGTGACAACGGTTTTCTGCGCACGCTGCAGGTCGGTGGCCGCTTCAACCAGCGCAAGGTGGATCGTTACTACGGCTACCGCGACGGCTTCCCGCGCGTCGATGGCACCTTCGCGCCCTTCGAAACCTTCCCGGGCTTTGGCGATGCCTCGATGATCGGACCCGACATCGGCGGTTCGACCATGGAGTGGTACCGCATTCCGGGCGCGATCACCCGCGCCAACGTCGCCGAGATCCGCGAGTACATTCAGCAGTACGATCCGGGCAACGCGCAGCGCTTCTCCAGCCTCTACCCGCCGAGCGATCAGGGCCAGACCTTCAAATCGAACGAGAAGAACTTCGCGGCCTACGCGCAGGTCAACTATGGCTTCGAGCTCGCGGGCATTCCCATCGACGGCCTCGCTGGTGCGCGCTTCACCAACACCTGGGGCACGTCCACCAGCTACAACTACCGTCCCGGCAACGAGGACAATGGCTGGCTCGACATCGTCCAGGTCTCGCCGGGCAAGGGCAACTACGCCGCGATCCTGCCGACCGCGACTGCAATCCTGCACTTCGACCCACAGGTCCAGCTGCGCCTGTCGTACAGCACCAATGTGTTCCGTCCCAGCTTCTACAATTCGCGTCCCTTCTATTTCGCCGAGACGCGCGCCTCACCGCCAATCGTCTTCGCCGGAAACCCCTCGCTCAAGCAGCAGCGCGAGCAGTCGTTCAACGCGAGTGCGGAATACTACTTCGGGCGTGGCGGGCAGATCTCGCTGGCGGGCTACTACAAGAAGGCGTCAAACTTCCTGTACTATGACCGCAACAATGCGGATGCGACCGAGATGCTCAACTACGGCATCGACCTTGACGATTTCGATTCCGATTTCGGCTACGTCGAGATGCAGCGCAATGCGGGCGATGGCACGTTCATCGGCCTGGAAGGCACAGTGCAGACCTTCTTCGACTTTGCCCCGGGCATCCTGCGCAACTTTGGTGTGAGCCTCAATGCCAGCCACATCTTCAAGGCGCGCATCGAGTATCCCTACCCTGAGGATTTCCCGGGTGCCTTCGATTCGCCCAACACCTCGAAGTGGACTGCGAACGCCGCGCTGTTCTACGACACCCCGCAGTTCAGCGCGCGCGTGGCCTACAACTACCGTTCGTCCTACCGCATGGGGATCTGGAACCAGAATCCGGAATATTCGCCCTATCAGGACGCGACCGAGCGTCTGGACGCGGCGATCAATTACACCCCTGTGAAGTTCATGACCCTCTCGGTCGAGGCGTCGAACATCCTGGGTAACGATGTGTACCGCTACCACGGTAACCAGGCGCTGCTGCCGCTGGGCGTGCGCACGCTTGCCCGCACCATCCAGTCCAGCGTGCGCTTCCGTTTCTGATGCGCGCACTGGCCTAGCACCGAACCATAGGAGGGGCCGCACCGGTTGAAAGGTGCGGCCCCTTTTTTGTCCGGGTCGGGCTTTCGCATGTGCAAAAGACTCGTTGCCAAGGTAGAAGTAATATAGTATACGATATTTCAACTAACCTAACCGACCCCTGAGGAACAGTTTTCATGTCAATTGATTGGAAGGGCGTTTTCCCGGCCGTTACCACGCAGGTGCGCGAGGATCTGTCGATCGACGTCGCCGATACGCAGCGCGTCGTGGACGATCTCATTCGCGACGGCGTGACGGGCGTCATCGCCCTTGGCACGGTGGGCGAGAACAACTCGCTGGAATTCGACGAAAAGGTCGAGATCCTGACCGGTATCGTCGAGTCCGTGAATGGACGCGTTCCCGTCATTACCGGCGTTTCGGAATACGACGTGCGCCGCGCCTCGCGCTGGGCCCAGCAGGCCGAGAAGATCGGTGCGGACGGCCTCATGCTGCTGCCGCCCATGGTCTACGTACCCCAGCCGCACGAGCTGGTCGCCCACTTCAAGGGCGTTGCCGACAACACCGGCCTGCCGATCATGCTCTACAACAACCCGCCGGCCTACCGCACGCAGATCACCGCCGAGGTGCTCGAAGCGCTGGTCGATGTGCGGAATATCGTTGCGGTCAAGGAATCGGCTCCTGACAGCCGCCGCTTCACCGACGTGAAGAACGCCTGCGGCGATCGTTTCGTGCTCTTCGCCGGGCTCGACGATGTGGCGCTCGAAGGTTTGTACCTGGGCGCGCAGGGCTGGGTCTCGGGCCTTACCAACGCCTTCCCGCGCGAATCGGTGGAACTGGTCAATGCCTTCCAGCGCGGCGACCACGCCAAGGCGCTGGAGATCTACCGCTGGTTCATGCCGCTCCTGCACCTCGATGCCGAGCATGACCTCGTCCAGTCGATCAAGCTGGCCGAGCAGGTCATGGGCCGTGGTTCGGAGCGTGTTCTGCCCCCGCGCCAGCCGCTGGTCGGTGCGCGCCGCGCCGAGGTGATCGCGATGGTCGAGAAGGCGGCCGCGACGCGGCCCGTGCTCGCCGATCCCCTCGTCGCCTGATACAGGAACCTCGATGCGACACACGTTCTTCTGCATCGATGGTCACACAGCCGGGAACCCCGTTCGCCTTGTCGCGGGCGGGGCTCCGCTGTTGAAAGGGGCCACGATGTCCGAGCGCCGCCAGGATTTCCTGGAGCGCTTTGACTGGATCCGCACCGGGCTGTGCTTCGAGCCGCGCGGCCACGACATGATGTCCGGCGGTTTCCTCTATCCGCCGACCGATCCCGCCAACGACATCGGCATTCTCTTCATCGAGACCTCGGGCTGCCTGCCGATGTGCGGGCACGGGACCATCGGCATCATCACCTTTGGGCTCGAGCATGGCCTGATCCAGCCCGCAACGCCGGGGAGCCTGCGTGTGGAGGTCCCCGCGGGCCTCATCGAGATCGCCTACAACGTCGAGGGCGCGAAGGTCACGTCGGTGCGCATTACCAATGTGCCGTCCTATGTCGCCGCGCGCGGTATCGAGATCGACGTGGAAGGGCTCGGCCCGCTCACCGTCGATGTCTCTTACGGAGGCAATTACTATGCCATCGTCGAGCCACAGGGCGCCTATACGGGCCTTGAGGCGATGAGCGCGAGCGAGATCCTCACCCTCTCGCCGCGCGTGCGCGAGGCCGTGTGCGCCAAGTTCGAGCCGGTCCATCCGCTCGACCCGACGATCCGCGGCATCAGCCATGTGCTGTGGACCGACGTTCCGCGCGGCGAAGGCGCGGACGGGCGCAACGCGGTGTTCTACGGCGACAAGGCCATCGACCGCAGCCCCTGCGGGACGGGCACGTCCTCGCGGCTTGCCCACCTGGTCGGGCAGGGCAAGCTCAAGGTCGTGGACCGCTTTGTCCATGAAAGCTACATCGGCAGCCAGTTCATCGGACGCGTCGAGAAGGAGGTGATGCTGGGCGACACGCCGGCCATCGTGCCCTCGATCGAAGGCTCGGCCATAGCCACCGGGTTCAACACCATCTGGATCGACCGCGAGGACAGGTTCTGGGACGGTTTCCAGGTCACCTGATCCGAGTACGGCGGGGGCGGGGGATGACCTCGCCCCCGCCTGGCGTTTGTAGAGCGGGCCCGGCTGGCGGGCCCGGCACATCACAAAGACAACAGGGTTGCCCATCATGTCCGCGACGTCCCGTTCCCCGCTCCTTGGCCTTGCGCTGGCGCTCTCGGTTGCCGTGCCCGCGCTCGCGACGGGGCTTCTCGCCTCTCCGGCTCAGGCCGAGCCGACCCGCGCCGAGATCGCCCGTTCGGTGCACCTGCGCGAGGATTGGCAGTACCTGACGCGCGGCATCGCCTGGCCTGCCAGTTGGACGCCGGACAGCGCGGCCTTCTCCTACCGCCGCACGGTCGAGGGTGGTTTCGCCTTCGAGACGGTGACGCTTGAGGACCTGACCCGCGCGCCGTCCTTCGATCACGCGCGCCTTGCCGAAGGGCTGGGCCGCCTGCTGGGCAACCAGATCGCGCCGCTGTACCTGCCGTTCAGCGAGTTCAGTTTCACCGATGCCGCGCGTCAGACGATCCGCTTCTACATCGATTACACGCCCTACGAATGCGGCCTTGCCGATTACACCTGCCGCAAGATTGCCTATCCGGGACGTCCGCGCGGCTTTGGCGTGGTGCGCGATCTCTCGGTGCCTGCCGACAATACGCCGCGTGTCTCGCCCGATGGGGCGTTCGAGGCGCTGGTCGAGGACAGCAACCTCCTCGTGCGCAGCGCCCAAGGGGGTGAGGTGCGCCTGCGCACGGCGACAGGGACCGAGGGCGATTTCTACGATCCCGAGACCATCGCCTGGTCGCCCGACAGCCGCCACCTGATGATCTACCGCGTGCGCCCGGGCTTCGCGCGCCAGGTCCTGCGGGTCGAGGCGGCCCCTGCGGGACAGCTGCAACCGGGCCTTCAGACCCAGCTTTATCCTAAGCCCGGCGATGCCATCGACCAGGAGCAGCCGGTGCTCGTCGATGTGGCAACCGGCACGGTGACCGAAATCGACCCTGCACTCTTTCCCGACCCCTACGAACTGTCTGCCCCGCGCTGGCGCCGCGATGGCCAGAGCGCCGAGTTCGACTACATGCAGCGCGGCTTCCAGGAGGCGAAAGTGATCGCCGTCGATGCCGCCACGGGCCGCGCGCACGCCGCCGTAAGGGAGACGGCGGACACCTTCGTCTTTGGCGAGAAGCGCTTCGTCCACGACGTCGATGGTCTTGGCAAGGAGCTGATCTGGACTTCCGAGCGTGATGGCAACCGCCATATCTACCTTGTCGATGGAAAGAGCGGCAAGCTGGCCCGCCAGATCACCAAGGGCGACTGGGTCGTGCGCGAGGTTGTCCGGGTGGACGATGCGGCGCGCCGGATCTGGTTTGCCGCGAGCGGTATGAACCCGGGCGAAGACCCCTACTTCGTGCACTATTACCGGGTTGATTTCGACGGGCGCCATCTTGTCGCGCTGTCGCCCGAGACAGCCAACCACCAGGCCCGCTTCGCGCCTGATATGCGCCATTTCGTCGACACCTATTCACGCGTCGATGCGCCCGAAGTCACCGTGCTGCGCCGCGCCGAGGACGGCGCGAAAGTGGCCGAGATCGCACGCGGGGACATCACACGCCTTACCGCGGCGGGCTTCCACGCTCCGGAAGTATTCACCGCCAAGGGGCGTGATGGCACAACCGATATCTGGGGCCTCGTCGTGCGCCCGCGTGACTATGACCCGGCCAAATCGTACCCGGTCATCGAGAACATCTACGCCGGGCCGCACGACAGCTTCGTGCCCAAGAACTTCTGGCCCTTTGGCTACCATTCGGGCGGGGACAAGGTGATAGGGATGCAGGCGCTCGCGGACCTGGGCTTCATTCTCGTCCAGATCGATGGCATGGGGACGGCCAACCGCTCCAAGTCGTTCCACGACGTCGCCTGGAAGAACCTGGCCGATTCCGGCTTTCCCGACCGCATCGCCTGGCACCGCGCGCTCGCCGCGCGCGATCCTTCCTACGACATCTCGCGCGTGGGCATCTACGGCGCTTCGGCGGGCGGGCAGAGCACGCTCAACGCGCTCCTTTTCCATGGCGATTTCTACAAGGCCGGCTTTGCACTCGCGGGCTGCTACGACAACCGCATGGACAAGATCAGCTGGAACGAGCAGTGGCTCGGCTGGCCGGTCGATGCGTCCTACCTCGCGGCCTCGGGCGTGGAGCACGCCGACAAGCTTCGGGGTCGCCTCTTCATGGTGGTGGGCGAGCAGGACAGCAACGTTGATCCGGCCTCGACGATGCAGGTGGTCGATGCGCTCATCAAGGCGGACAAGGACTTCGACCTGCTGGTTGTGCCGGGGGGCGAGCATTCGACCGGCCGTTCAAGCGGCCCCATCGACTACGTGACGCGCCGCCAGTTCGACTTCTTTGTAGACGCGCTCCAGACTCACGGCGCGGAAGCGGCCGCGCTCTGATGTGCAGCGAGGGGGCGGGCAGCCCGCCCCCTCGTACGCTTAGGCCGTGACGCGCAGCATCACCACGCCGTGGGCGGGAACTTCGTAGCGTCCGGAAAGGCCCGAAGTGACCGCGCCCGACCACAAATCCTCGACCTTCGATACGCTGGCGAGCCCCGCATCGTCCGCGCTCATCGTCGCGGAGATCGGCTTTTCGGCGCGGTTGAACAGGGCCAGCGCCACCGACCCGTCGGCGAGCGGCTTGGCCCAGACTTGGGTCGTGCCCTCGGTGCGTACAGCCTGGCCCTGGATGCCGCGCGTGTCCTGATCGACCGTGATGACACGGCGGTTGGCCAGGATCGCCAGCATGTCCGCGCTCGTCTCACGCAGGTCATGGCCCATCATCAGTGGGGCGGCCGACATGGCCCAGAGCGACATGTGCGTGCGGTATTCATCCGCGCTCATTCCGCCGTTGCCGATCTCCAGCATGTCGGGGTCGTTCCAGCCGTGGGGGGCAGCGTGCTCGGGCTTGCCATTATGATCAAAGCCGATTTCGGCCATCGTCTTGTAGTCGTCCGTGATGTCGCCGGTCGTGCGCCACAGCTCGCCGCCGACATCGCGGCCCCAGCTGCCAACCTCGAAACGGCCGTACTCGCACAGCGAAAAGAGGATGTCGCGGCCCGTTTCGCGCAGCGCCTTGCCCATCTCGTAGTAGCTGCGCACCACGGTGTCGCGGTCATTGTAGAACCACTCGCCCGAGCACAGGTCGTACTTCAGGTAATCGAAGCCCCAGTCAGCAAAGGTCTGCGCGTCTTGTTGGACGTGGCCGTAGCTGCCCTCGTACCCGGCGCAGGTCTTTGGGCCCTGCGAGGAGTAGATGCCGATCTTGAGGCCGCGCGCGTGGACGTAGTCGGTCAGCGCCTTCATGTCGGGGAACTTGGCGTTGGGCTGCAGCGCCCCGTTGGCATCGCGCGTGCCCTGCCAGCCATCGTCGATGTTGATGTAGATGTAGCCTGCATCGCGCAGGCCTGTTGCGACCATGGCATCGGCCATCGCGCGCACCGTGGCATCGTCGATGTGCTCGTCGAACTTGTTCCAGCTCGACCAGCCCATCGGCGGGGTGGGGGCGAGTTTTCCCGGAATCGGGGCGCCCATCTCGGGCAGTTCGGTGAACTGGAAGGCGCGCGCGTGCGCGTCCTTCGCGGTGCCCTTGTGGCCGGTCTCGTCGATCTCGCTGAACCAGATCTGGCCGGTCAGCTGGACCTTTCCGTCCGCCATGGCGACGTGCCAGGTGCGGGTGGGGTGGTCCCAGTCGTTGATGTTGTTGGCCTCGAAGGTCAGCGTGCCATCTTCCATGCGCGCGTTGCGCATCGTGACCGGGCCATACCACTGGCTGGTGACTTCGCCCTCGATGGCATCGCCCCTGGAGCGAACCTCCATCATGGTGACGCCGGGGCGGTCGGGGGCCTCGTCGAACAGCCAGACGCCGTCAAACGGGGTCTTGGCCTGCGCGGCGGGCGCAAAGGGAAGGGCCACGGCGGCAAGCGCGGCGGCAATCACGGCGGAACGTGACACGGGAGGTCTCCTCAGGGTTCGTGGGTGGCGGGGGCAGGACGCGTGGCCGCGTCCGGCCCGGTATGCAGGTTCAGGCGCGCTGCGCGGCCAGATCGCGCCCGGCGCTGCTGCGCGGGCGGCTGTAGAGGCAGTAGAAGATGAGCCCGGCGACGTTCCACGCGGCGAAGCGGATGAGCGTGTCGGTGGGCAGGCTGAAGAGCAGGTAGGCGCAGCCCGCAATGGCGAGCGTGCCGACGAGGTAGGGTTGCGGGCAGCGGAACAGGCGCGGCAGCGACGGCTCGCGGCGGCGCATGATCATCAGGCACGCGCCGACCGCGATGAAGGCGATGAGCGTGCCCGCGTTCGCCATCTCGGCGATCTTGTCGAGCGGAAAGATCCCCGCGACAAGCGCGATGGAGATGCCGGTCATCAGCGTGATGCGCGTGGGCGAACCGGTTTTCGGGTTGATCCGGGCAAGCGCGCGGGGCAGCAGCCCGTCGCGCGCCATGACAAAGAACACACGGCTCTGCCCGTACATCATCACCAGGATGACGGAAGGCAGGGCGATGATCGCGGCGAGCGCGATGACATGCGCGGCAAAGGGCTGGTCGAGCGCGCGCAGCACCAGCGCCAGCGGCTCGGCGCTGTGGCCCAGTTCCTGGAAGGGCAGGGCCCCCACGGCGGCAAAGGCCACCGCCATGTAGATCACCGTGCACACCAGCATCGAACCAATAATGCCGATGGTGAGGTCGCGGCCCGGGTTCTTGGCTTCCTCGGCCGAGGTCGCCACGGCATCGAAGCCGTAGAAGGCAAAGAACACGATGGCCGCCGCCGCCATGACCCCGCGCTTGGCGCCGCCGATCTCGCTGCTGCCAAAGCCGTAGGGCATGAAGGGCTGGAGATTGTCGGCCTGGAAGGCGGGAAGGGCGATCGCCACGAAGACGCTGAGCGCGGCAAGCTTGATGATGACGAGGATGATGTTGAGCGTCGCGCTCTCGCGCGTGCCCCCGATCAGCATGCCCATGATGGCGAGCGCAACAAGGACCGCGGGCAGATTGATGAGGCCGCCGGTGAACGGTCCTGTCAGCAGCAGTTCGGGCAAGGCCACGCCCGCCGACTGGATCCAGCCGACCAGATAGCCTGACCAGCCCACAGCGACGGTCGAGCAGGCAAGCGAGTATTCGAGGATCAGGCTCCAGCCCACGATCCAGGCGACAGTCTCGCCCATGGCCGCGTAGCTGAAGGTGTAAGCGCTGCCCGCCGCCGGGATCAGCGTCGCCATCTCGGCATAGGCGAGCGCCGCGCAGGCGCAGACCGCGCCGGCAATGGCGAAGGCCAGGATCACCGCCGGGCCCGCCCGCTCGGCGCCCACGCCCGTCAGCGTGTAGATACCCGTGCCGACGATGGCGCCGACACCCAGGGCCACGAGGTGCGGCCAGCTCAGGGTCTTGGCAAGGCTATGCCCGGTTTCGCGATGAGCGAGAGATTCGAGTGTCTTTCTCGGTCCGAGCATGCAGTCCCCTTGCTGTGCAGTGCGTCAGCCGGTCGGGCTGACGGCGAAATGGGCCCGAAGGTCTTCGAGCGTGTTGGCGATGTGATGTGTAAGCTGGGCGCGCACGGCGTCCTCGTCACGCGCGAGCCAGGCCTCGAGCAGCCCCTTGTGCTCGGTGTGCGCGCGGTTGCCGCGACCAGCGGGCTCCAGATGGGCGATGACATAGCGCTCGGCGAGCACTTCGAGGCGCTCGGTCAGCTGGGTGGTGAGCAGGCGCTGCCCAGGGCGCACCAGCGTGACGTGGAATTCGCGGTTGCGCACGCCCACTTCACTGAGCGCGGAATTGGCCGCGGTATCGAGCCGTTCGAACGCGGCGATGGCCGCCTTCTGGTCTTCCTCGGTGGCCATGCGCGCACCGCGCGCGGCGGCGACAGGCTCGAAGGCGAGGCGCAGCTCGTAAATTTCTTCGGCCTGGTCGCTCGTCATCGGCTGGACGAACCAGCCCCGGTTGGGCTGGCTGGTGAGGAGGCCCTCATGCTCCAGGCGGGCGAGCGCTTCGCGCAGGGGGATCTTGCTGACCCCCAACTCCTTGGCAAGCGCGTCCTGCCGGACTGGCTCCATGACCGAAAGCTTGCCTTCGATGATCCTCTCGCGGATGACTTCGAAAATCCGCTCTGCCAGTGTCCGAACTACAATTGTCACGACTCAAATCTCCAGGAATGCATCACGCCCGCAGGCGGCATGCGACAACCGTATAATATAGACGGATGTTCCTGCGCCCGCAAATGAACCTTTGATCAGGGTTCCGCCCTGGTCAGGCCGAGTTGCGGGAAGGGACAATTTGCAGGTCATTGAGTCTTGCTGCCTTATGGAATTAGATATACCGTATACGAAATAAGCTTGTGGTCAACGGAGTTTTTGATGGGGCACGTGGGGATCATCGGGGGCGGTGTTGTGGGCCTGTCCGCAGCCTTGGCGCTGCTCAAGGCGGGCCACCGCGTAACCCTCCTGGACAACGATCCCGGTGCCGCCGCACCGTCCTGGGGCAATGCCGGGCACATCGCGGTCGAGCAGGTCGCCCCGCTGGCCTCGATGGAGCAAGTGCGCAGCGTACCGGGACGTCTTTTCGCCGCAGGCGGTCCGCTCGCGCTGCCCCCGCGTGAGATCGGGACCTGGCTTCCCTTCACCGCACGCCTTTTGCGCGCGTCGGGCGCGGCCCGCTTCGAAGCGGGGCGCAGGGCCCTGTCGCGGCTACTGGCCGAGGCGCTTCCGGCCTGGCGCGCGCAAGTGGAGGAGATCGGCGCACCTGACCTGCTGCGTGAAGACGGGCACCTGGTGACCTGGCGGGATGAGCGCGCCGCGCGTGAAGGTGCGCGCGATCTCGCGTCGGCCGACACGGGCACCGCCAGGGCCGCGCCCGCGTCGGCAGCCGATCTGGCGCGTCTTGCGGCCCTGGCGGTGGCGCAACCGGCCGGTGGCGTGCGCTTTACCGGCACCGCCCAGATCGCCGATCCTGATGAATTGCGCACGGCGCTTCTCGCCGCCTTCGCCGTGCGCGGTGGCACGCGGATCGAGGGGGAGGGGCGTCTGGTGCGCGAAGGCAGGCGCATTGCCATCGCGGGCGTGGAGTGTGACCAGGTGGTGGTCTGCGCGGGCGTACGTTCGGGCGCGCTGCTGGCGCCGGTCGGCCACAAGGTGCCGATCATCGCCGAGCGCGGCTATCACGTGCGCGCCGAGGCGCAGCATTGGCCCGAGGACCTGCCGCCCGTCGTCTACGAGGAGCGCGCGATGATCGTCACGCGCTACCGTACGTGCGTGCAGGCGGCGAGCTTCGTCGAATTCGCGCGCGCCGATGCCCCCGCCGACCCGCGCAAGTGGGCGCGGCTGGAACGCCATATCGCCGAGCTTGGCCTGCCGATCACCGGGCCCTTCCAGCGCTGGATGGGCGCGCGCCCGACCCTTCCCGACTACCTGCCCGCGATCGGCCGGTCGCAGTTGGCCGACAATCTTTACTACGCCTTCGGCCACCAGCACCTGGGGCTGACGCTGGCCGCTGTCACCGGACGGCTCGTGACCGAAATGCTTGACGGGCGCCGCACCAGCCTGCCGCTCGCGCCCTTCGACCTTTCCCGTTTCGCCTGACCTCTCCCCGACAGGCACGGGGACGTAGCCCCCCTTGCCTGGCAGACATGAATGATGCCCGGATGACTTCCCCCCGCGCACCTTTGGGCGCCTGTGCTCGCCCGTCGTCGGCCGCGCGCCGCGCGCTCCTGAAAACGCGCCGCGCGCTTCTGAAAAGTGGTATCGGCGCCTTGGCGCTGCCCGCGCTCGCCCCGTCCATCGCCCGCGCGGCCGAGCCGGGCGTGCGCCGCGTCGGTCGCGCATTGGCAGAGGAGGGCGCGGCCTTCGTAACCGGGTGCAAGGGCGGTTGTGTCACCAGCCTGCTCGCCTCAGGCCACGAGGCGCTGGGCGACTTCATCCTCGCAGGCGGACGTCTGGGCGAGGTTCGCGGAACCTTCCGCCTCGGCGCAGGCGAATGGCGAACTTTCGCGACGGCGGCGCTGGCGGGCGAAGTCGAGGAGGCCACGGCGAACACGCTCGCCACCCGGTACGCGCTGGGGTCAGGCTTTGTCCTGACAGTGCGGTTTGCGCTGGAGGGGAGTGACCTTGCCCTCACGCTCGATCTGGCGAACACGGGTGGTGAGGCTCTCGAACTGGGCGATCTGGCGTTGGGCCTTGCGATCAACGAACTGCAGGCAAGCGAGGGCAAGGACCCGCAGGGGCTTTTGAAGCACAGCTTCATCTCCGGGGCGGGCTCGCACGTGTTCTGGCAACGCAAGGACAGCGCGAGGCCCTGGCTGGCGATGTTTCCGCAGGAAGGCAGTGCGCTTGAATACTGGGAGGGTTTTCGCCGCAACGGCCCCTGCTACCACGTCTATTTCCACGCCGCGCGCGCGGTGGGGGAGGTGCGCAAGGCCCATTCGCGCTGGCGCCTGCCCGCGACCTCGCTGCACCTTGCCGCAGGCGCGCGCGCGCAGCGTGGCGTGACCTTTGCGCTGGTCGAGGGCTATGCCGAGATGCGCCACGCAATTGCGGAGCGCGGCCTTGTCGATGTCGAGCTGAGTCCGGGCATGACCGTGCCCAGCGATCTTGCGGTCACGCTCTCGCTGGGCTCGCGCATTCCGGTGGCCAAGATCGAGGCCGAGCACCCCGACGACACGCAGATCACCGCATTGGGAACGCGCGCGGGGCGTCAGCTCTACCGCGTGGAACTTGCACGGCTGGGTGAGAACCACCTGACGCTGGTGCAGGAAAACGGCGCGCGCACGACGCTCGAATTCTTCGCGACCGAGCCGGTCGAGACGATGATCGCCAAGCGCGGCGCCTTCATTGCCGGCCACCGCCACACCGATCCCGCCAAGTGGTACAACGGGCTTCTGGCTGAATGGAACATGCAGTGCGAGGTGCTGCTCGGTCCCGACAACTACGACCGCATCGGGGGCTGGCGCATCTACGAGGTGACCTGCGATGACCCGGGCCTTTCCAAGCCTGCGTTCCTTGGCGCCAAGCTCGCCGAATACCCGGTCCAGGCCGAGATCGACGCGCTGGACGATTATATCGCGCACTTCGTCTGGGGCGGCCTCCAGCAGACGACCGAGGAGCCCTGGCCTTATGGCATCTACGGTATCCTTGACTGGAAGCGGAACCGCGAGAGCGAAGACCCCGGCCCCAAGGGGCGCGAGCATTTGTGGCGCACCTATGACTATCCGCACATCGTGGTCATGTACTTCGGGATGTACCGCGCCGCGCGGTTTCATCCGGGCGTCGCGACACGGCTTTCGGCGGGGGACTACCTTGAACGCGCCTTTGGCACCGCGCGCGCGATGTTCACCGTGCCCGATACGCTGGTCGGCTGGGACGCGAACAACATCGGCTACTACAACGAGATCGTCCTGCCCGAGCTCATCGACGCGCTCGAAGCGGAAGGCAAGGAGGCCTGGGCGGGCCAGCTGCGCGGCTTCTGGGAGCACAAGGTGCGCCACTTCGTGGAGGAGGTGGAGGACCTGTTCGTCTCGGAATACGCCTTTGATTCCACCGGCTTTGAATCCACGCAGGCCATGGCCCGCTACGCGCTGGAGCGGCCCGGCACGTTCTCTCCCGAACGCGCCCGCGCCTTTCGCGAGCGCCAGTTCGCCGCCAATCTGTTCTGCCGGGGCTGGCTCGAGCCCGCCTACTACTACCTTGGCAGCGATTACCGCGGCCAGGGCGGCGATGCCTATACGCTGACCTACATGGCGCAGATGGGCGGCTGGGGGGTGCTCGATTACGCGCTCCATGATGCGCCGGACCCGCACGCGCTGCTGCGCCTCGGCCATGCCTCGACGCTGAGCAGCTGGGCACTGCTCAACAGCGGGACACCCGAAAGCGACCATGGCTACTGGTATCCGGGCAAGGCCAACGACGGCGCGGCCGGCGGTGGGTTCGAGCCCGCAGCGGTCGGGCAGACCTGGCTCGACCAGCCCCACTGGCACGGCTCGTGGTACTATTCGTGCGAGATCGACCTGGGGTTCTGCGGCGCCTTGCGCGCGGCCGCAACGACCCTTGCCGACGATCCGCTGCTGGGGCGCATCGCCCATGGCGGAAGCCTTGAGGAGGCAGAGGAGAGAGTGCGCGTGGTCCCGCGCGACGGGGTGCGTCGACGTTTCCACGTCCGGCTTCAGGACGCTGCGTTCGATGTGCAGCTGGCGCCGGGTGTCCGCTTCGCGCGCGAGGAGGCCATCGAAGTGGCGCCCTCTGGCACGCGGTGCCGCTTCGTGCTCGAACACGCGGCGGGCCCTGCGCGCACCAGCCTGCTTACGCTCGGGCAGGAGCAGGGGCGTGGGCTGCGCATTGACGGGGCGGCGCGCGATGTGGATTTGCGCGGACGGGTTGCGCTGGAGATCGCGCAGGGCACCAGGCACACAGTGGTCGATCTTGCCTTCGCGTGAGCGGGAGAAATTCGCATTCCGGACAGCTGTGCCCGCAGAGCCTGACAGGAAGGGCCGTCCGGGGTAGGGCGGTCCGCGCGCACCATTGCCCCTGCCCGAACGAGAGGACCCGTCATGACCCCGCCCTCCACGTCGCTTCCTGTAACACCCAGCTTCCGCCTCGACGGGCGCCGCGCGCTGGTGACGGGGGCGGGACGTGGGATCGGCCTTGCCGCCGCCGCCGGGCTGGCCGAGGCGGGGGCCGAAGTCACTCTCGCCGCCCGCACGGCGCGCGAGATCGAGGCGGTTGCCGCCCAACTGCGCGAGGCAGGCTACCGGGCCGAAGCCGCACCGCTCGATGTCTCGGACACAGAAGCCGTGCGCGCCTTCTTCGCCGCGCGCGAACCGTTCCATGTGCTCCTCAACAACGCGGGCACCAACCGTCCCAAGCCGATGTGGGAGGCGAGCGAGGCGGATTTCGATGCGGTCATGGACCTTAATGTCAGGGCCGCGTTCTTTGTCGCGCAGGCCTGCGTAAAGCGGATGATGGCGACGGGCACAAAGGGCAGCCTCATCCACATGGGCTCGCAGATGGGGCATGTAGGCGGCCCCAACCGATCGCTCTATTGCGCCAGCAAGTGGGCGCTGGAGGGCATGAACAAAGCCTTCGCGCTGGATCTGGCCGCCTACGGCATCCGTTCCAACACGATTGCCCCGACCTTCATCGAAACCCCCATGACCAGACCCTTTTTCGAGGACCCCGCGTTCAAGGCCAGTGTGCTGGAGAAGATCAAGATCGGCCGCATCGGCGTGCCCGAGGACCTGATGGGCGCGGTGCTGTTCCTGGCGGGCGATGCCTCGGCGATGATGACTGGAACAAGCCTTGTCGTGGACGGTGGGTGGACCGCTGAGTAGCTATAAGTTCAGCCTAAGTATTATCCGATCCAGCGCGTCTTTGCGAGGCGCTTGATTGCGATCAAAAACGGGGCTTTGCCGAGCGCCTATCTTCATCTCCGATCTAGCAGGACCGGACAAGAGGACAGCCCGAATGACCCGAGCACCCGATACCCCGCCGCCGCCCGGCGACACCGCGCCGATCTTCGGCACGCACCTGTTCGACGGCTGCGCGGCGGTCAGGGGCTACGCCCTCAACGCCATGTGCTTCTCTTTCAACGAAGCGGCCAACCGCGAGGCCTTTCTCGCCGACGAGAACGCCTATTGCCAGCGCTATGGTTTGAACTCTGAACAGCTTGCCGCGGTGCGCGCGCGCAATGTCCTCGCCATGATCGAGGCGGGCGGCAACATCTACTACCTCGCCAAGCTGGCGGGCATCTTCGGCCTCAACGTGCAGGACGTGGGCGCGCAGCAGACCGGCATGAGCGTGGACGAATTCAAGGCGATGCTGCTTGCGCAGGGCCGCAAGGCGGGGGAGGACTGAGGCCATGGCCCGGATCATCGGAGGTTACTTCACCAGCCACGTCCCCGCCATCGGCGGCGCTATTGTGCGCGGCGATCAGGAGGAGCCCTACTGGAAGCCGTTTTTCGACGGCTTTCCGCCCGTGCGCGACTGGCTCGGCGCCGAACGTCCCGACGTTGCGGTGTGCTTCTACAACGATCACGGCCTCAACTTCTTCCTCGACAAGATGCCGACTTTCGCGGTGGGCGCGGCGCACGAGTACCGCAACGAGGACGAGGGCTGGGGCCTGCCGCTGTTCAAGTCCTTTTCGGGCCACCCGGACCTCAGCTGGCACATCATCGAGCAGCTGGTGGGCGATGAGTTCGACGTGACCACCTGCCAGTCGATGTTGGTCGACCACGCGCTCTCGATCCCCTTTGAGCTCGCCTATCCCAAAGCCAAGGAATGGCCCCTGAAGCTGGTGCCGATCGCGATCAACACGGTGCAGTACCCGCTGCCTTCGGCCAAGCGCTGCCTCGCGCTCGGTCGCGCGGTTCACCGCGCGCTGGCAAGCTGGCAGGGGGCTGAAAAGATCGTGGTGATCGGAACAGGCGGCCTCTCGCACCAGCTTGACGGCGAACGTGCGGGCTTCGTCAATCCCGAGTACGACCGCTTCTGCATGGACAGTCTTGCCGCCAACCCTGAGGCGATCTGCGTCGACAGCACGAAGGAAATCGTTCGTAAGTCAGGGTCGCAAGGTGTGGAGATCCTCAACTGGATCGCCGCACGCGGCGCGCTGGGCGAGGTGCCTGCGCGCGAGACGCACCGCAATTACCACATCCCGATCTCGAACACGGCGGCGGCCACGATGCTGCTCGAGACCGTCTGACCCGGCTTGCGCAAGACAAAAGCCAGACAGCCCCGCCGGAGGCTGTCTGGCGTGCCGCGATCAGCCGCCTGTGGCCAGGAATGCGCGGAAAGGGGCAAGGCCGGGCACGTGGCTGGTGCTCCCGCCATCGCAGACCAGCACTTCGCCCGTCACGTTGCGCGCCGCGTCCGAGGCAAGGAAAGCCACCGCCTCGGCAATGTCCTCGGGCGCGCCGAGCCGGTCGCGCAGGGTCTCGGCCTCGACCGTTTCACGCAGACCCGCGGGGAACGCCTCGAGCAGCGAGGGCGTCACCGTCATCCCCGGGGCAACCGCATTGCAGCGTACGCCATGGATGCCGTGGCTCGCCGCGATGGCGCGCGTCATCTGGATGATCGCGGCCTTCGAGGAAGAATAGGCGGCCTGCACGATATGTCCCTGCAGGGCGAGGTTGGTGACCGTGTTGACGATGTTGCCCTTGCTCGCGCGCAGGTGCGGCAGCGCGGTGCGGCAGGCGATCATGGTGCCGCGCACGTTGATCGCGAAGGTGCGGTCCCAGAAATCGGTGTCCATGCTCTCGACATCGGTATCGGCCATCGCCACGTCGGGACCAAGCAACGCGGCATTGTTGTGCAGTACGTCGAGGCGCCCGAAGTGCGAGAGTGCCTCCTCGACCATGTTCTCGATCGATTCCGGGGTCTCCAGATCGACCTCGATGGCATGCGCATCGGGCAGTTCGCGCGCGAGGTCGATCGCGCGGGCAAAGGCGATGTCGGCAATGACGACTTTGGCGCCGCGTGCGGTCAGAAGGCGTGCGGTCGCGCCGCCGATCCCGCCCGCACCGCCGGTGACGATGGCGACCTTTCCATCCATGCGGATTGCGTCCTGGGCCATGTTCCTCTCCTCTTCCTCTGGTGTTTTCCCTTGCATAGAGATCAGGGCGGCCTGTGAAAGTCGGTACTTTTTCCACCCCCTTCAGGAGGAGGCCCGCAGAGCGCCTACTTCGGCCGCCAGACCTTTGCCGGCGCGATCAACATGGTGACCGCGCAGCCGACCGACGAGCTGACGAAGTTCCTGGCTGGCGCCATCAACGACAGCACGATCGAGCGCGGCTCGTGCGCCTTCTGCCAGACGATGATCGGCACGGCGTCCACGCCAGCGAAGGCAGCTATGCGACGACGGACGATGCCGCGGTCGTCAACTTCCGCCTTGGCATGCGTTCGAACGGTGTCGGCTTCGAGGGCTTTGTCATCAACGCCTTCAACGACAAGACCTGCGCCAGCGTGCAGCCCAGCTGCATGCGGATGCTCGGCAAGAAGGTTACGGCGAAAGGCAGCCGGATCGGCCTTCTGCCCGGGCAAGGCCATCGACGAAGATCTCCTTGGCGGGCACGGTATGGTTGTTGGCAATGCCTCTGTAGGTCTCGACCGGGATGTCGAGATCGGCGCGCCACCAGTCGAGACGGCCAGCCGGAAAGTCAGCTTGTTCAAAGGCATCGCCCAGGATCTCGACAAAGGCCTGCTGGTTGATCGTCTGAGACTGGAAACCGGCGCGCAAGTAGCACTCCCCATTTTCGATCCGCCCCATCGAGGTGAGCGGCTCCATCGCCGCCTGGTACACCAGCACGAGCGGGCGGCCCGTGCCGCTACGGCGCTAGTGCATCGGCCCGAAGGGACCCCTCGACATAGCCCCGGCGTGGGGGCTGCGCGGCCCGCAGCCATCAGGCGAGCAGCGACTGGCCAGCTCTTCCAAGCTTGGACCCAGGCCGCGGGCCGGAGCGCCCAGATCGCGTGTGCCGCCAAATGAAGGGAGCAGCGTGTCCGCGAACCGGCTCGTGCTGCCCGCCTTGCAGGCTAGCTTGAGGCCGTCACCGACGACAGTGTCGATGTGGTAGGGCAGCGGCACCACGCTGTGGACCTCCTGCCAGAGCTCGTCGCTGCCGGCAAAGCCGCCGGTGGTGAGCACCACGGCCTTGCCCTTGTGGGTGGCGACAACGCCCTTGGCGACGCCGTCTTCGTCGATCACGTCCTCGACCCGGGTCTTGAGGAAGAGCTCTAGGATCCCGGCTACAATGGCGGGCGCAATCGCGATGCGGTAGGCCTTGATCAGCGAGAGGCCCTGCTCGGTGCTGCGGTAGGTTCGCGGCGTCGTGTAGAGGTCGTGCTCGGGCGCGAAGACGGTCTCGAAGGGTGTACAGTTCCAGCCCGTTTCCAACAGCCAGTCGATGGCTTCGGGGGGCGCGTTCGATCCAGTCGCGCAGCAACACGTGGTCGCCCGTGGCGTGGTTGATGCGCATGGCGTCGGCAAAATGAGTGTCGGCATCTTCGGCCACGCCCACGGCGGCCGCTGCCGCTGCTGGAACGCCTGCCGTGCCTGCTCTGACCACAATGATACCGAACCCGTCGATCATGTTGTCTCGGCTTGTCGAGCCTGGATCTGGTGCCTTGCTGGCTTGGGGCAAAGACTGCGTGGCCGGTGTCGGACTGCGAGTCACGAAACCTTGATGATCGCGCGGTGAATATTTTTCCATCGAAGCCACGGGCCGAGCCCGGATGGAAGTGGGGCGGGAGGGAGCGGATCAGGCGGCGCCTGCGTGCACACTCCGACCCATATCCTCGCCGATGCGCCGTGCGGTCTGGAGCACCGGGTCGAGGTACTTCGCCAGTGCATCCTCGACCGTCATGGCCGTGGCGAAGAACACCAGCGTCAGCGTGCCGAGCAGCGTGTCACCCTCGAAGATGGGCACCGCGAAGGAGGATGTGCGCCCCGGATTGGCCGAATAGGCAGTGCGCGAGATCGCGGCATAGCCTTGCTTGCGGATCTTCTCGGCCTCACCGCTGTTCTCGAAGACGCGCAGCATCTGCACGTCGCCTTCCGAGCCGGTCGCTTCCACGTGCCGTATCAAGGAGGCGCGCGAATCGGGCGCAGCATGCGCCAGATAGGACCGCCCGGAGGCCGACTGGATCAGAGGCACCTGCCAGCCGGGATAATAGTGGTTGAAGGTCAGCGGGGTCTGGGTACTGGTGGAATCGCGTACGACCATCATGTTGCCCATGCGGGTGACGACACTGATCGGCCAGTGCACGATGCCGGTCAGCGCCTCGATGTGCGGCCGCGCGGCGGTGACGAGCGCGTCGTGGCCCTGAAAGCCGTAAGACAGCGCCTGGACAAGCGGGGTCGGGCGGTAGCGCTTGCGCGAGGGCTCGCGCTCCACCACGCCCTCCTCCACGAGCGCGCGCACGAGCCGCAGCACGGTGGGATAGGGCAGGTCCACCGAACGCTGGATTTCGGAGAGGCTCGGCGAGCCCTTCAGATTGATGACGCGCAGGATTTCCAGCGCGCGGCCAATCACGCGTATTGAAGAATCGGCGGTCAATGGCTTCTCGGATTTAAGGTTTTAGCGTTCTGGAATGAAGGACATCTTGTCGTGTTTCGGGCGAGACATGCAAGCCAAATTGTTCATTTCACGAACATCGTATTTCCCGAAGCTGGCATCACGCAGGCCCGGCCCGCATTCCTGGGGCTCGCAAGACGAGATGCGTGACAACAGGGGATATGCGTGCGGGAAACCGAAGTTCTGATTGTTGGTGGTGGGCCGGTGGGCGCGATTGGTGCGGTGCACCTTGCCAGCATGGAGATCGATGTCCTGTGCTGCGAGCAGACCGAGAGCTTCGCGAGCGATCATCGCGCCTCCACGATCCACGCCGCCACGCTCGAGATGCTCGATGCTGCCGAGCCGCTGATTGCCAAGGGCCTGAAAGCGCCGGTTCTCCAGTGGCGCGACCGCGCATCCGATCGAGGAGACCCTGCGCGACATCGCGCTCGTCAACTACATCGCCGATCCCGAGGAATGGCTCGTGTTGCTGGCCGTGCCCGGGGGCGGCGCATCCTCGTTCCCGGCGACAAGGCCGTCAGCGACGAGGACCTGCTGCGCGATGAGGCGATTGCGAGCAACTTGCGCTGTTCGACCTCCGGCGGCCCGGGATCACCAGGGCCTTCATCCAGGCCCAGCCGATCAAGAACAAGAGCTTCATGGAGCACGCTCCGGGAGAGGCCCACACCGCCCGCCTGGCACGTATGGCCGGGATCGCCAACGATCCGGTCAGGTGCCGCGAATACCTTCTGAAACAGGCCATGTTCCCAAGTTTGGCCGACGCGGAGAAAATTGCATGAGCATTGATACTGTACCGGGACGCGTGAACCGCGACCAGCTGGGCTTCCGCCGCAAGTTCGGTGTCCTGGGCCCCTCGACCAACACCAGCGTCCAGCCCGATTTTGACGACCTGCGCGTGCCCGGTGTCACAAATCACTACAGCCGCATCGTCGTCGACAACGCCAAGGCGGTCTCGAACGAGACCTTCATGGCGGGCGCCTTGGAGATCAGCGACAACACCGTGGATGCGGTCAAAGGCGTGCTTACCTGCGCACCTGACTACCTCGTCATGGGCATGTCGGCAGTGACCTTCTTCGGTGGGGCCGAAGGAGCCGACAAGTGGCGTCGCAATGTCGAGGAGATTTCAGGGCTTGGCGTTTCGACCGGCGCGGATTCGATTGTTGCCGCGCTCAAGGCCTATGGGGCGGGGATCAAGAAGGTCGCTTTTTTCTCGCCCTACTTCCCGACCGCGAACGCGGAAGTGAAGAACTTCCTTGCCGATCATGGCTACGAGACGGTGCGCGATATCCCGCTGCAGTGCCCCTCCTGGCTGGCCATCGCCGAAGTCGAGGAGCGCCGCACCATTGACACCTTCAAGGCGCTCGATGGCGATGACGTGGACGCGCTGATCCAGGTCGGCACCAACATCTCGGGTATCCGCGCGGCCGCTGCGGCCGAGCTTTACCTGGGCAAGCCGGTCATCGCGATCAACACCGCAACCTACTGGCACGCGCTGCGCGCCAATGGCATTCAGGACCGCCTGATGGGCTTTGGCCGCCTGATGAGCGAATTCTGATCGCTCATGGCGAGCCCCTGCGCGGGGGCTCGCCACACCTGCCTGTTTATTTCCCGCTAGATGTCGAGATCTTCGAGCCATGACCACGACCGCCACCAGTTTCATTGACGGCGCCTTCCTTCCGGCCGGGGACGGCTTCGAGCTTCCCGTATTCGATCCGACGAGTGGCCAGCAGGCGAGCGCCCTGCGCGAGGCCGATGCGGGTGAGGTCGATGCAGCGGTCAAGGCCGCGCGCGCCGCGTTCGGGGCGTGGAGTGCGCTTGGCAGTGAGGCGCGCAGTAATGTGCTCCAGGCCATCGACGCCAAGCTGCGCGCGCACGGCGATGAACTTGCCAAGCTGGAAGCGCGGACCTCGGGCCTTCCGATCTCGGGCGTGCGCCCGCTGATCGACCGCGCCGCCGAGAACTTCAAGCGCTTTGCCGAGGTCGCCAGCATGATGGTGGGCGAGACCTTCCAGCAGAACGAGAAATACCTCACCTACACCACCCGCGAAGCCAAGGGCGTCGCCGCGCTCATCGCGCCTTGGAACGCGCCGCTGGCGCTGGGCTCGATGCGGCTTGCGACCTGCATCGCCTTTGGCAACACCTGCGTTCTGAAACCTTCCGAATACACCCCCCAGTCGACCCTGCGCATGGTCGAACTTATGCACGAGGCGGGCCTTCCCAAGGGCGTCGTCAATGTCGTCAACGGCCGGGGAAGCGTGACCGGCGAGGCGCTTACCACCCACCCGGACATCGACATGATCGGATTTACCGGCGGCACGGCCACGGGGCGGCGCATCATGGCCGCAGCGGGTGAGCGCCTGACCCCGGTGACGATGGAACTGGGCGGCAAATCGGCGGCCATCGTCGCGCCCGATGCGGACCTGGAACGTGCGCTCGACGGCACGCTGCTTGCCATATACGCCAGCAACGGCCAGCAGTGCCTGGGCGGCTCGCGCATCCTCGTCCACGAATCGATTGCTGAGGAATTCATCTCCGCCTTCGTCGCGCGCGCCAAGGCCATCCGCATCGGCGATCCGTGCGATCCGGCGACCGAGATGGGCCCGCTTGCCTTCGAGGCGCACCGCGCGCACGTGCAGCATTATCTGGAAGTGGCGCGCGAGGACAGCGCCGAGATCCTGCACGGCGGCACCGTACCTGAAGCCCGTGAGCAAGGCTGGTTCATGGAGCCCATCGTGGCGCGCGCGCCCAGCAATGCCGCTCGGATCTGCCAGGAGGAGATCTTCGGGCCCTTCGCGACCTTCCTCACCTATTCCGACCTCGACGAGGCGATCGCGATGGCCAACGAATCCGAGTTCGGCCTCGTCTCCTATGTCTGGACGCGCGACCTTGCCACCGCGATGGCCTGCAGCGCACGCATCCGCGCGGGCACGATCTGGGTCAACACGCCGATGATGCGCGAATTGCGCGCCCCGTTTGGCGGCTACAAGGAATCGGGCATCGGCCGCGATGGCGCACGCCACTGCGCGGACTTCTTCACCGAGGCCAAGACCACCTCGATCCCGCTGGAAGACACCCCGATCCGCCGCCTCGGCGTCTGATCCGGAAGAGACGCAAAAAAGGGCCGCGCCCGCGCCTTTCCGAAGATGCGGGTGTGGCCCTTTTTGTTCGGGGGCTCAGTAGTCGCCGAATTCGTTGGTGTCGGGAAAGACCGTTTCCTCGCAGCGCGCGGGGACAGAGGCGTGGCCTCTGGCATAGCCGTTCATGCGCACCATCAGCGCGCCCTTGCGCGTGACCCAGATGCCGATGTCGTCTGTGCGCCAGAAAAAATGATGGCAGGTAAAAGTGCCCGCGGGCACGTGCATGTCCTCCTCGCCAGGTACTCGACCGGCATCTCGACCTTGTGGCCATGGCCCATCGTGCCCCCGTTCCAGGTGAGCAAGGTGGTCAGAAGTTTGCCGGTCTGGACGTCGTGTGCTCGGGCGCCTGGAGGGGGGGTGACGACATACGAGCCGGTAATGCGTATGAAGGGCATGCGCCCATCAGATCGCGCGAGGTCGCGCCGATCAATTCTTCAGGCTCGCAATGTTCGCGGAACGAAGGAAGGGAGGAGCAGCTGCCTCCGGTTCCGCGAACTTCGGATGAGCCGGAAAGGAGGCAAACAGGAAACAGGCCTTCAAGGAGCCATCGCCCCTAGACCCCGAAATCGGCGACCTCTCCCTTCTCGATCCAGGATGCCGTGAGAAAGGTGAGGTCGACAGTTCGGAAATTACGAGGGCGATAGCCCTCGCAATCCAATCTTGTGACTTTCAGGCTGCGGTTTCGGGCGTCGGTTCGGTCTGACCGGCGTAGGGCACCTCGCGTCCGCCGAAGCGGCGCACGCGGATGTTGGCCTGTTCGCCGTGCCCGGCAAAGCCTTCGAGCGCGCAGAGGCGCGAGCAGTAGTCGCCGATCAGCGCGGAGGCCTCGTCGGTCTCGATACGCTGGTAGGTGCAGGTCTTCAGGAACTTGCCGACCCACAGGCCACCGGTGTAGCGCGCGGCCTTCCTGGTGGGCAGCGTATGGTTGGTGCCGATGACCTTGTCGCCGAAGCTGACATTGGTGCGGCTGCCCAGGAAAAGCGCGCCGTAGTTGGTCATGTTGTCGAGGAAGTATTGCGGATCGGCGGTCATGACCTGCACATGCTCGGAGGCGATCTCGTCGGCGATCGCGACCATTTCCTCGGTGCTGTCGGCCACGATTACCTCGCCGAAGGTGTCCCAGGCCTTGCGGGCATGGTCGGCCGTGGGCAGGATCTGGAGCAGGCGCTCGATCTCGGACATGGTCTCGCGCGCGAACTTTTCCGAATTGGTGAGAAGGACGCCCGGGCTGTCGGGGCCATGCTCGACCTGGCCCAGGATGTCGGTCGCGGCGATCTCGGGATCGCAGCCTACCTCATCGGCGATGATCAGCGTCTCGGTGGGACCTGCGAAGAGGTCGATGCCCACGCGTCCGAACAGCTGGCGCTTGGCTTCGGCGACGAAGGCGTTGCCGGGGCCGACCAGGATGTCGACCGGATCGATCGAGGCCGTGCCGAGGGCCATGGCGCCCACCGCCTGGATGCCGCCCAGAGCATAGATCACGTCGGCACCGGCCAGCGCCTGTGCGGCAACGATGGCGCGGGCCGGGCGGCCCTGGAACGGCGGGGCGCAGGTGAGGACGCGCTTCACGCCCGCAACCTTGGCGGTGATCACCGACATGTGTGCGCCGGCAAGCAGCGGGTACTTGCCGCCTGGCACGTAGCACCCTGCCGAGTTCAACGGGATGTTCTTGTGCCCCAGGATTACGCCGGGAAGGGTCTCGACCTCGACGTCCTTCATCGAGGCGCGCTGGACCTGCGCGAAGTTGCGCACCTGCGTCTGCGCGAACTCGATGTCCTTGCGTTCCTGCGGGGTCAGGCTGTCGACGCAGGCCTGGATCTCGGTGTCCGTCAGGCGATAGTCCTCGCGGTCCCAGCCATCAAAGCGGATTGACCTGTCGCGCACGGCAGCATCGCCGCGTTGTTCGATGTCAGCAAGCGCAGCTTCGACGATATCGCGGACCTTGCGGTCGGCATCGGCCCGTGTCTCGGCGCTTGCGCCGCGCTTCAGATACTGCGCCATTTTCACTCTACCCTTTATCATGTGTCGTTGTGGATGAGGCCGATTTGGCGTGGTCTGGGCCGTGCGGAAACGCTGCGTGGAGCAGATGTTCATATCGCGAAAAGATGGACCGCTCGATGATCGGGTCGATCACCTCCGCGATGAGCTTCTCACGCATCGCGCGGCGGGCATCGTCCTCTTCCGGTGAGAGTGCCAGGTCCTCGATCCCGCTGGCAACGGTGAGGCCCTGCGCCCTCCGAAGACGAAATAAGTGGCCGCGCCCGCGCTTTCGTAGTCGGCATAGGCGTGGTCGGGATCGCCCCCGGCACTGGTCCGCTCGGCCATTATGTCCAGCTCGACGAAGCCGGTCCAGAACGGCTCGCCGTTGTGGCGCACCTGCCCGTCGTTGGTAGCCCGCTTGATGAGCGGGATGCGGTGGGCGTGGTAGGGCACATCGAGATGTCGGACGAGGCCGCGGGGTTTCAGCAGGCGACAGCCTTCCTTGAGAATCTCCTGCGTCTGCGCCGCGGTCGTCTCGTGGGACATGGTGATCGAGGTGATGAAGTCCACGCTCTCGTCGGAAAGTCCGGTGTCCGCCGCGTTGGCCTTGAGAAAGTCGATGGCAAGCCCGTTTGCCTCAGCCGTCCCATGGGCCAAGCGCACCTGCGGTCGGTCGTGTCTTGCACCGCGTCCCACATCAGGTTCTGGCTGTGAAAGGTGAGCGCGGACCAGGTCTGGAACAAGGGGGCGTTCTCGACCGCAGCGACCGCTTCCTCCCGGGCGGCGGGAGGAGCGCCGTGCGCGGCCTGGTAGGCCGGGGCCAACGCCGCATCGAAGCGGCGGTCGAGCGGGGCCTCGATATCGCGATTGATGAACTTCTTGAAGCCGCCGATGAAGTTCGGCCGGGCGGCCTCGTTGTGGTTGGGCGTGAACGCGAAGTCGCGCGCGGGAGTTCGCCATCCGCAATGTGGGGGCGTGTACTGTTCGCGACATCAACCTCCTGCGGGCATCTCGCTTATGCGCTTTGCGTATATCGAGTCGAATAATTCGACTGGAGTTTCGATATCTCTCTGGCAGCAAGAGCGTTCAGCCATTGCCAGGGAGCAGCCATGTACGCGGATATTCAGGACGATCTGGAGATCGTCGGCATCGTCAACCACCGTTCCGGATCGGTAGCGAGCGGACCGCAGGGGACTGACTTCGATCCGGCCTATATCCGCAAGGCCGCGCTGGAGCAGGAAGCGGCGGGCTATGACCGGGTGCTGATCGCCAATGCTGCGGTCATGCCCGAGAGTTTTGCCATCGGCGCACACTTGTCGGGTGTGACCTCCAAGCTCGGCTTCATGATGGCGCATCGCCCGGGGCCGGTGCAGCCCACCTACGCTGCGCGTCATCTGGCGACGCTCGACCGCCTGAGCGAGGGCCGCGCGGCGGTCCACGTCATCGCCGGGGCCGATGACCGCGAGGTCCAGGCCGATGGCGCCTTCAACACCAAGGAAGAGCGCTACCGCATCGCCGCCGAATACGTCGAGGTCATGCGCCGGGTCTGGTCGAGCGAGCAGCCGTTCGACTTCGACGGCGAGTTCTACACGTATCGCGACGCCTTCGCGATGGTGCGTCCGCACGGCGGCTCCATGCCGGTCTATTGGGGCGGCACTTCGGATCTGGCGCTCGACCTGTGCGGCAAGGTCGCCGACGTCTACGCGCAAGGTGGGGACACGTTCGAGGGCGCGGGCGAGCTGGCGCGCAAAGCGCATGCGGCCGCCGCGCGCCACGGGCGCGATATCAAGGTGCTGATGACCATGGTGATCCTTCTGGGCGAGACCGAGGATGCGGCCTGGGAGCGGGCCCTGAAGCTGGAGCAGCAGGTAACCGGGCGCATCGCGGACGGCGAGCGCGGCATCGTCATGGGCAAGCACGACAAGGACGAGGACAAGGCCGCAGCGGGCGCCTTCCAGCGCATGCTTGCGCAGTCCAAGCAAGGCGACCGCCTCGACCGCTGCCTGTGGACGGGGCTCAACAAGGCCTTCAAGGGGCGTGGCAACAATTCGGTTCTGGTTGGAACGCCGCAGCAGGTGGCCGACAGCCTGATGGAATATCGGCGGCTTGGTATCACCCGCTTCCTCCTGCGCAGCCCCGAACAGGACACCGACGCCGCGCTGATCGGGCGTGAGCTCGTGCCGGAACTGAAAGCGCAGATGGCCGCAGCCAAGGCGGCGCTGGCATGAGCGGGATTGCGCCCTACACCATGGCGCTGTGCCGTCCGGCGACGGACAGTGTCTTTGGCGCGGACGGTATGCCGCTCGACGGGGCGCTCGACGCCAACATCGCCATTGCGTGCGACGCCATAGCGCGCGCGGCGGGCGAGCACGGCACGCGCCTGGTTGTCTTTCCCCAGTTCGCGATGACCGGCTATACCCCGCTTGGCCCCGAGGCCTGGCTGGGGGCAGCGGTCACCTTTCCGGGACCGGAAATGGAGCGGCTGGGGGAGGCAGCGCGCAAGGCGGGCGTCTATGCTGCGGTGCAGATTGCCGAGAAGCACGAGGCCTTTCCGGGCCGCTATTTCTTCTCGGTCGCGGTACTGACGCCCGAGGGTGAGATTGGTCTTGCCTACCGCAAGAACTACTCGCTCTCGCTGCGCACGAGCCCGGTCGATGTCTACGACCGCTTTGTTGAGACCTTCGGGCACGAGGCGTTCCTGCCCGTGCTCGACACACCCCTTGGCGGGCTGGGCGTCACCATCGGGGCCGAGCCGCACTGGCCCGAGCCGATCCGGGCCATGGCGCTCAAAGGCGCCGAAGTGATCCTAAATCCGGTCGCGGCGATGCAGGGGATCGACTATCTCAACCGTCCGGGCGCCGAGCTGTGCCGCCCGGTGCGCGCTTTTGAGAACGCGGTCTATTTCGGCATGGCCAACATCGCGCAAGGGGAGCTGGCCTCGGCGGCCTGGGATTATGAAGGACGTCCCATTGGCGCGGCGGTGAGCGACGAATTCCACCTCTCTACCATCGATATCGAGGGCTTGCGCCGTGCGCGCAGCCAACCGGCGGGCAACCTCCTTGCCGGAATGCTGCCCCAGATCGAGGAGGACCGCCGTGCGCTCACGCTCTGGCCTTCCAACGCCTTCGGCGATGCGCCGCCCGCCGGATTCGAGGCGATGATTGCGGTGGAAACGCAGGTACGCGAGCGGTTGCAGGCGCTGGGCCGCGATCACGCGCCCGCGCCTGCTCTGAGCTCCTAGCCGAGGAAGCTTTCGACCACCGCCTTGCGCTTTTCGGCAAAGGCGGGGGCGGAGGCGGCGGGCAGGCTTTCATAG
>NZ_VIRF01000055.1 GCF_008107685.1 Novosphingobium sp. BW1 | reverse complement strand
GAACCAACGAGGTTGCGGCGGGGGGCGCACTCGGGCCCGGGGCGGGCGTTGCCACCAGCGGACGGCGCAAGGGGCGAGCCGGCGCGGGCGAGGATGCGCCGGTTTCGTCGCCGGGCAGGTCGCGGCCCTTGTCGGTGTCAATGACGATGGCGTCGAGCCCGCTGGCGCGCAGCTCGCTGCACCGTGCGGCGTCCTCGACTACGAAGTGTGCGCGCCAGAAGGGGTGGGCGAACCAGTTGCCCTGGAAGGCGTGAATGTACATGCCCTGCTCGACCTGCGAGGGCGCGATGCGCTTGAGAACCATGGATGGACTGTCCCTGTGCCGGGCGGCGATGGTGTCAGGACATCCTCTCTTTCCCATGATTACGCGTCCAAGGGGATCTACGTGACTGAGGCGTCGGAGGAGGCCATGGACAAGTGGCAGGCAAGGCGGCACCATCGCGCGTCGCAAGGCTCCGCAAAGAGGGCCGTGGTCGGTATCCTGCCTCTGGGAGATGGTCTTCGTGTTCAGCGCTGTCGGCCTTGTCGCCGCTCTTGCTCTCCTCATCCTCCTGACCGTGCGCGGGGTGCATATCCTGCTCGCCGCGCCAGCCTGCGCGGCGCTGGTGGCCGTGACCAGCGGTCTGGCCTTCTTGCCGCCGCTGGCGAACGCGGGAGAGGGAGATTTCGCGACAAGTTACATGGCCGGGTTCACCGGCTTCTTCGCCGACTGGTTCTGGATGTTTCTGCTGGGCGCGATTTTCGGCGAGGTCATGGCTGCGAGCGGGGCTGCGGCCAGCGTGGCGCGCGGGGTGGTCGCGCGCATCGGCCTTCGTCATGCGGTGTTGGCCGTGGTCGCGGCGGCGGCACTTCTCACCTATGGCGGGGTCTCGGTCTTCATCGTGGGGTTCGCGGTTTATCCGCTGGCGGTCCATCTCTTCCGCGAGGCGGATCTGCCGCGCCGGTTCATCCCGGCCGCGCTCGCGTTCGGATCGGTCACCTTCACGATGACCAGCGCAGGCTCGCCCGAGATCCAGAATTTGATCCCGATGCAGTACCTGGGCACCGATGCCTACGCGGCCTGGCCGGTCAGCCTGCTTGTCGCAAGCCTGATGGCGGGGCTGGGTTATGTCCTGCTCGACCGGATGGTGCACCGCGCGCGGACGCGGGGCGAGCGCTTCGAGGCGCGCAAGGGGGACAACGCACTCGCTGACCATCCGCACCTGCCGCCGCCGCTGTTGTGCCTTGTGCCGCTTCTTGCCGTGCTGGGCGTTTTTATGCTGTTCCAGTACCCGCAGGGCGTGCCGGGGCTGGCGTGGGCGCTGCCGGAGCAATCGCTGGGCAAGTGGGCGCTGGTGGTGGCGCTGGGCACGGGATGCCTGCTGGCGCTGGGCGTGGGCTATCGTGCCCGCGCGGCCCTGCCGGGCGCGTTCGCGCGCGCGGCGAGCGGGGCCGTGGTGGCAATCACCAACACCTGTGCGGTCGTCGGCTTCGGGTCGGTCGCCGCCCTTTCGCCTGCCTTCCAGATGGCGCTCGAGCGGCTGCAAGGGCTTCCGGGCAATCCCCTTATCGGCGCGGCCGTGGCGGTGACCGTTATCGCTGCGCTCACCGGCTCGGCCTCGGGCGGGCAGACTATCGCCCTGCCGCTGCTCGCGCCAGGTTACCTGGAAGCTGGAGCTGATACCGCGCAGCTGCACCGCACGGTCGCGATTGCCAGCGGCGCGCTCGATAGCTTGCCGCACAACGGCTATGTCGTGACCACCATCCGCGCCATCTGCGGGGAGACCCACAAGGCAGCCTACCCGGCTCTTGGCGTACTGACGGTGCTGGTACCGCTTCTCGGCCTCGCCCTTGCGATCGGCATATTTGTGCTGATCTGAGGTGCGGAGTTAACGCTAAAAAAAGGATATTGCGTCGGATTTTACTCACGTCCAATAAATGGACTTTCGAGATACCGGAAAAATGAACTCGCAATGATAAAGATACCAAGTGAAGCGGTGAGTGAGCGCGTGGCCTCAATCCTGGCCCGGCGCATCCTCTCGGGCGAACTGGCGCCGGGCCTGCGAATCAAGCAGGACGAGCTGGCCGCCGAGCTGAACACGAGCCGCATCCCCGTGCGCGATGCGCTGCGTATCCTGGAATCGCGGGGGCTGGTGACGATGCGCGCCAACACCGGCGCGCGGGTCGTCGCGCCCGCGCGCTCGGACATCGCCGCCGCGTTCGACATTCGCGAGCGTCTGGAGCCGCTGCTCCTGGCTGACAGCATGGCCAACTTCGGTGCTGAGGACGTTGAGGCCCTGCGCGCGCTAGTGCGCGCTGGGGAAGCTGCGACAACGGCGGAGGACATGATCGAGCATGGGCGCGAATTTCACTGGATGACCTACAGTCGCCATTCCTCGACGCTGCTGGCGACAATGGTCGAGCGTGTCTGGGACGTGGGCCAGGCTTTCGTTCTGGGCACGTGGAAGACGATGGATGCCGTGGCCGCCGAGCATGCCCGTCAGGACCATCTGCGCGAACACCATATGCTGTGCGAGGCTATCGCTCGGCGCGAGCTGGAAACCGCCCAGGCCGCGCTCGTGCTCCACGTGCGGCGCATCCGGGCCGTCGTGCTGGGCCAGATCGAGGGCGTGCACCTGGCGCAGGCCGCGAGGGGCTGACAATTCGTCTGCGGCGCCGTCAGGGCGCCGAGAAGCTTTCCTCCAGCGCAGCCGCGCGCGCCGCGGCCTCGCGCTCGGCGCGCTGCGCTTCCAGACGCGAGGGACTGGTGGCGTAGACCGCAATCGTCGCGGTGATGGCCCGGGGGGCGGCCTGGGTCCCATCCCCGGCAGGCGCCTGGGGCTCTTCGGGCGGGGAGACCAGCGCGCCATCGATCTGCGCGGCAATCCCGGCATCGGCGAGCAGGCGTGCAAGCGCGGTCAGCCGGGCATGATCGGCCCCCAAAATCGTCACTTCGCCAAGGCCCCAGCGCTGGAGCGCCCAGATACCGAGGTCGGTCGCGATGGCGTTCTCGGGGACCTGCGCGTCCTCGCTTGCTTCCAGCAACACCGTCAGGCGCGGCTGGGGCGGGGGCATCAGCCGCACCGTCCAGCCGTTGACGCCCTGGCTCGCCGCCTTCTCGGTGGCGCGGTAGTCGGCCAGCGTCCACTCGGGCGCGGGTACGGGCTCGAGGTAAACCATGCGCTGTGCGCGGTCGGTCCAGATCGAGCGGGTGGGCAGGCCGATCTTCTGGCGGATCGCCTTGTAGGGCGGAACGTCGGCGGCGATGCCCGCGGTTGTGCGCTCCATCGCGGCATCGACCATGGCCTGCGTCTGCGAGCGCACGTCGGCGGCGAGCACCTGCTGCAAGGAGACATCGACGTCCTCGCGCAGGGTTTCCTTGAGCGCGTTCTCGGCGGCGATCTCGGCGTTGCCGGTGTAGCTGGTGGCAATGACCAGCGCCTTGACCTTGGGGGAGCCGAGGAGGCTGGAGCTGACGTCGAGCTGGGCGATGGTCACTCCCCGGTCGCCGCAGGCAGCGATGATCGCCTCTTGCGCCGCGGACCGGATGCGCGCCTCGTTGGTGAGCTTCATCAGCGTCATCGTGAGCGGTGTCGCCAGCGCAAGGAAGGCGGCGACGAGGATCGTGGCGTAGCGCGGCGTCCACTCGACCTTGCCGAAGGGCCGCGCTGCGCCCGAAAGCCGCGCGATCAGGGCAAAGGCGAAGGTGATCGCGGCCAGGTTGGTGAGGAACAGGAGCAGTGCGCCCAGCGCGAACATTGGCTGGAGCACGCCGATGCCATAGCCGATGACGGTCAGCGGGGGCATCAGCGCGGTCGCGATGGCAACCCCGATGGCGGTCCCGCCCTTGCCGATGACGGTCGAATATCCGCCCGCGATGCCGGAGAACAGGGCGACCGCGAGGTCGAGCAGGTTGGGCTCGGTCCGCGCGAGGATCTCGGGCGTCGCGTTGCGGATGGGCGAGAGCCAGGTGAGGACGATGCCGGTGGCAATGCCGATCCCCGCGCCAATGGCGACGACGCGGATCGAATCGCGGATGCGGTGCCCGTCGAGCGAAGCAAAGCCGAAGCCCATCGCGGCAATCGGGCTCATCAGCGGGGAGACGAGCATCGCGCCGATGACGACCGCGGTCGAGGACTGGAGCAGGCCCAGGATCGCAATGCCTGCCGCGAGCGCGCACATCAGGACATAGCCGTGGGTGAGCTGGCCCTCCTGGCGTACCGTCTGGCGCAGGTCGTAGGCCTGGTCCGGACTCAGCTCGGGCAGCAGCACCGCGTGGGCGAACTTGACGCGCAGGACATGGAAGAATGCCTCGCCCCGGCGCACCCATTGCGGGCGAGCGGCCCACATCTCGTTGATCGGGCCCTTGGGCGTGAAGGGGGCCTCGGTATCGGCGCCGCGCGTGCCATCGCCGGGAAGCTGGGTTTCGGGCATGGCCGGATCAGGACCTTTGGGGGGAGTGGTCGATGTCACTGAGATGTTACCCGGCTTGGGCCGCGCGGGAGCTGCGCGACTGGATGGCGGAGATGAGGCGGGCGATGGTGCCGCCCTGGATGACGACGGCGAAGACGACGACTATATAGGTCACCGCGAGAAGTTCGGAGCGGATCTCGGCAAGTGGGAGCGAGAGCGCAAGCGCAATCGAGATGCCGCCGCGCAGACCGCCCCAGACCAGCGTGGGGAAGGCGAGGGGGCCCATGTCGATGGCCCTCTTCATCGCCAGCAGCGGCGCGCCGACCGCGAGTGCGCGCGAAGCGAGGACGATCCCCACTGTGGCGACCCCCACCAGCATGTATCCCGGCTCCAGGTCGAGCGCGATGACCTCCAGGCCGATCAGCAGGAACAGCACCGCGTTCAGGATCTCGTCGATGAGCGCCCAGAACTTGATAACGTGGTCGCGCGTGGTGT
This sequence comes from Novosphingobium sp. BW1, assembly GCF_008107685.1. Taxonomy (GTDB): domain Bacteria; phylum Pseudomonadota; class Alphaproteobacteria; order Sphingomonadales; family Sphingomonadaceae; genus Novosphingobium. The sequence goes on along the minus strand of NZ_VIRF01000055.1, from coordinate 40,346 downwards.
CGCTCATGGCATGGGCGATCCCGGCGTTGCCGATGATGAGCCCGGCAATCGCCATCGCGACAGGGCCGCTGACGTGGGTCGCCATGGCGAGGCTGTAGCCACCCATCACGACAGCGAGGGAGATCATCACCTCGATGTTGTATTCATCGATCGACTTCATCGCGGCAAAGCCGATGCCGCCCAGCGCAAGGCCCAGGGCCGCGCCGCCCAGCGCCTCGCGCGCGAAATTGCCGAGCGCGAAGGACCAGGTGAATTCCTCCGTGCCGGTTGCGAGCGCGATGAGGATCGTGAAGACGACAACGCCGATCCCGTCGTTGAACAAGCTCTCGCCCGCAACTGTCGCCTGGAGCGTTTCGGGCATGGCGGCACGCTTCATTACCGCCATGACCGAGACCGGGTCGGTCGGGCTGATGAGTGCGCCGAAGACCAGACACCAGGTGAGCGGGACCGGAATGCCCACGGCCAGCGAAAGCGCGTAGAACCCGGCGCCGACAAGGCAGGTCGAGAGGAGCACGCCCACGGTGCTGAAGACCAGGATCGGCAGGGCACCTTTTCGCATGTGCGCCCAGCTGACGTGCATCGCGCCCGCAAAGAGCAGGAACGAGAGCATCCCGTCCATAAGCGTCTTGGAGAAATCCAGATCGGCAAGGAAGCGCCCGAAGGTCGCCGAAAGGGTGCTGGTGGGAACCAGCTGGTCGTAAGCGACGAGGAGCAGCGAGGCGATTGTCCCCATGATCGTGAGCCCCACGGTCGAGGGCAGGCGCAGCGTGCGGTAGTTGAGATATCCGAGCGCGGCGGCCATCACGATCAGGAACGCGGCGGCATCGAAAGGGGAGAGTTCGTGCATCGTCCATCCTTAGCCCGCGCTACCGGGCTTGCCTAGCGGTCTCGGGGGCTGCTCCGGGGATCGGAACGCGGGCAAGTCCATTGGAAAGCGGGGTTCTTTTGTTCGGCGCTGCACAATTTGGCTTGCTGCATTGCAACCTTGTGGTAGCCATGGTGCCTCGTAGTTTCGGATTCCCGGGCGCGGTTGCGCTCCGTTCAGGCTTTTGGCCGTTCATGGGCCAGTTCTTGGGGTCGTCCTACGGGCGGGCTTCGGGGGCAGGTCCTTGTCGTTTGAGGAGAATCTCCGTGGCAGGCAGTCCTTCCGAGTTCGACGATCACATTGTTCGCGTACTGCGCCACCGCGTCGGCAAGGACGAGCGGGCGGCCAAGCACCACGACTGGTACAACGCGGCGATCTACGCGCTTCGCGATCACATCATCGATGACTGGATCGATTCCACGCGCCGCACTTACGAGACGGGCGGCAAGCGGGTCTACTACCTCTCGATGGAGTTCCTGATCGGGCGCCTCCTGCGCGATGCGCTCTCGAACATGGGCATGACGCGCGAGATGGAAAAGGCGCTCGCCGCGCACGGTCTCGACCTGGCCGAAATCGAGGAATTCGAACCCGACGCGGCGCTTGGCAACGGGGGGCTCGGGCGCCTCGCCGCCTGCTTCATGGAGAGCCTCGCCACCCTCGACATCCCGGCCTATGGCTACGGCATCCGCTACGTGAACGGCATGTTCCGCCAGCGCATCGACGATGGCTGGCAGGTGGAACTGCCCGAGACCTGGCTCGAACATGGCAATCCCTGGGAGTTCGAACGGCTGGAGAGCAGCTACCGCATCGGCTTTGGCGGCGAGGTGACGGTGGACGGGGACATTGCCTCCTGGCACCCGGCCGAGCAGGTCGAGGCGACCGCGGTCGATACGCCCGTCGTGGGCTACAAGGCCAAGCGGGTGAACACCTTGCGGTTGTGGAGCGCGACCGCGCTCGACCCGATCAAGCTCGACGCCTTCAACGCCGGGGACCACTTCGGTGCACTTTCAGAGCAGGTGCGCGCCGACAGTCTGGTGCGCGTGCTCTACCCGGCCGATTCCAGCCCGGCGGGCCAGGAACTGCGCCTGCGCCAGGAGTACTTCTTCACCGCGGCCTCGGTGCAGGACATCGTGCGCCGCCACATGCAGTACGAAGGCGATATCCGCACGCTGCCCGAGAAGGCCTCGATCCAGCTCAACGACACGCACCCGTCCGTCGCCGTGGCCGAGCTGATGCGGCTCATGGTCGATGTCCACCAGCTCGAATTCAATGAGGCCTGGGAGGTGTGCCGCAAGACCATCTCCTACACGAACCACACGCTCTTGCCCGAAGCGCTGGAGACCTGGCCCCTGCCGCTGTTCGAACGGCTTTTGCCGCGCCACATGCAGATCATCTACGCGATCAATAGCCGCATCCTGCGCGAGGCGCGTAAGGCGGGCTGTGACGATGGCCAGATCGCCGCAATTTCGCTCATCGACGAATCGGGGGAGCGGCGCGTGCGCATGGCGAACCTCGCCTTTGTCGGCGCGCATTCGGTGAACGGCGTGGCCGCGCTGCATACAGAGCTCATGAAGGAGACGGTCTTTGCCGACCTCCACACGCTCTACCCCGCGCGGATCAACAACAAGACCAACGGCGTCACCCCGCGACGCTGGCTCCAGCAGTGCAACCCGGGCCTCACCAAGGTCATCCGCGAGGCGATCGGCGATGGCTTCATCCAGGACGCGGAGAAGCTGTCCGGGCTCAACGCGCTGGCCACAGACGTGCAGCTGGGCGAGCGCATTGCCGAGGTAAAGCGCGCCAACAAGGTCGCCCTGGCCGAGCATCTGAAGGCTACAATGGGCATTCGCCTCAACCCCGACGCGCTCTTCGACGTCCAGATCAAACGCATCCACGAATACAAGCGCCAGCTTCTCAACCTGATCGAGACGGTCGCGCTCTACGACCAGATCCGCAGCCACCCCGAGCGCGACTGGGTGCCGCGCGTCAAGATTTTCGGTGGCAAGGCGGCGTCGAGCTACCACAACGCCAAGCTGGTCATCAAACTGGCCAACGACATCGGCCGGCGGGTCAATTCCGACCCTTCCGTGGGCGGACTGCTCAAGGTCGTCTTCGTGCCCAACTACAATGTCAGCCTGGCCGAGAAGATCATACCCGCCGCCGACCTTTCCGAGCAGATCTCGACCGCCGGGATGGAGGCCTCGGGCACGGGCAACATGAAGTTCGCGCTGAACGGCGCGCTCACCATCGGCACGCTCGACGGCGCGAATGTCGAGATCAGGGACAAGGTCGGGGGCGAGAACATCGTCATCTTCGGCCTGACGGCCGAGGAAGTCGCCGAGCGGCGCGCCAACGGCTACGATCCGCGCGCTCTGATCGAAGGCTCACGCGAGCTGGGCCAGGCGCTCTCGATGATCGCCTCGGGCGTCTTCTCGCCCGACGACCGGGACCGTTACGCGGGGCTGATCGGTGGCCTCTACGAGCATGACTGGTTCATGTGCGCGGCCGATTTCGAAAGCTACGCCGAAGCGCAGCGCACCGTCGATGCGCGCTGGCGCGATTCCGCCGCGTGGCGCAGCTGCGCCATCCGTAACATCGCCAACGTGGGCTGGTTCTCCTCGGACCGCACGATTGCCGAATACGCCAAGGAAATCTGGAAAGTTACGTGAAGCCTCCTGAAAGTTCTCTCGATGCCCTGCTGGATGGCACGCATGGCGATCCCTTCTCGCTTCTGGGCGTCCACTCTGGCCCCGGCGGCACCTTCGCGCGTGCGATCCTGCCCGGCGCCGAGACCGCAGAGGCCTTCTCGATCGACGGGCAATGCCTGGGCGAGGTTGCCCGGATCGATCCGCGCGGCCTGTTCGAGGGCTACCTCCTGGGTGCGGTGCAACCCGTGCGCTACCGCTGCTCGACCGCGACGCGCGACTGGATCCAGACCGACCCCTACAGCTTCGCCCCCGTGCTTGGCCCCATCGACGACCTGCTGATCGCGCAAGGCACCCACATGCGCCTGTTCGACAAGCTGGGCGCCCACCTCATCGAGCACCAGGGCGCCAAGGGCGTCCATTTCGCGGTCTGGGCCCCCAACGCCCAGCGCGTCAGCGTCGTTGGGGATTTCAACGACTGGGACGCAGCGCGCCATGTCATGCGCCACCGCCGCGACATCGGCGTCTGGGAGATCTTCGTTCCCGATATCCGGGATTACCGGGCCTACAAGTTCCACGTTGTCGGGCCCGATGGCGTCGCCCGCCCGCTCAAGGCCGATCCCTTCGCCTTCATGACCGAGGTGCGCCCCCGCACGGCCTCGATCACCGCGCGCGTGGAAAAGCCCGACTGGAACGATGCGGTCCACCGCAGCCACTGGGCCGGCGTCGATGCGCGCCGCGTGCCGGTCTCGATTTACGAGGTTCATGCCGGGTCCTGGCAGCGCGACCGCTGGAACTGGTTCCTCAACTGGGACGAGATGGCCGACCAGCTCATCCCCTACGTGGTCGACATGGGCTTCACCCATATTGAGTTCCTGCCCATCGCCGAGCACCCCTACGATCCCTCCTGGGGCTACCAGACCACGGGGCTCTATGCGCCGTCTGCGCGCTTTGGCGAACCGGCGGGGTTCGCCCGCTTCGTCGAAGGGGCGCACAAGGCCGGGATCGGCGTGATCCTCGACTGGGTGCCCGCCCATTTCCCGACCGACGAACACGGCCTTGTCCGCTTCGACGGCACCGCGCTCTACGAACACGAGGACTGGCGCCAGGGCTTCCACCCGGACTGGAATACCCTCATCTACAATTTCGGTCGCAAGGAAGTGGCGAGCTTCCTCATCAACAACGCGCTGTTCTGGGCCGAGCGCTACCATGTCGATGGCCTGCGCGTGGATGCGGTCGCCTCGATGCTCTACCGCGATTATTCGCGCAAGGAGGGCGAGTGGACGCCCAACGCGGAAGGCGGCCGCGAGAACTGGGAGGCGGTGGAGTTCCTGCGCGCGGTCAACCGCACGCTCTACGCCGAGCATCCCGGCATCATGACCTTCGCCGAGGAATCGACCGCCTGGCCCGGCGTGAGTGCTCCCGCCGATGAGCCGCAGAACGGCACGCGCGGCACCGCGCTCGGCTTCGGGTTCAAGTGGAATATGGGCTTCATGCACGATACTCTGCGCTACATGGGCCGCGATCCGGTGCACCGCCAGTTCCACCACGAGGACATCACCTTTGGCCTGATGTATGCCTTCTCGGAGAACTTTGTGTTGCCTCTCAGCCATGACGAGGTCGTTCATGGCAAGGGCTCGCTGCTTGCCAAGATGAGCGGAGATGACTGGCAGCAGTTCGCGAACCTTCGCGCCTACTATGGCCTCATGTGGGGCTATCCCGGCAAGAAGCTGCTGTTCATGGGGCAGGAATTCGCGCAGCGCCGCGAGTGGAGCGAGGAGCGTGCGCTCGACTGGCACCTGCGCGAGGCACCCGCGCATGAGGGCGTGCGCAACCTGGTGCGCGATCTCAACCGGCTTTACCGCGACAAGCCCGCGCTGCACGAGCGCGACTGCGAGGGGGAGGGCTTCGAGTGGCTCGTCGTGGACGATGCGACGAACTCGGTCTTTGCCTGGGTGCGTAAGGCGCCCGGCGCCAGGTCCGTGGTGGTGATCAGCAATATGACGCCCAACCTTCTGAAGGACTATGCGCTTGCCCTGCCGGGTGAGGGCAACTGGCGCGAGATCCTGAACACGGATTCGGTCTATTACGGCGGATCGGGCAAGGGCAATCTGGGGCAGATCAGGGCCGCTGGCGGGCGCGCCCATGTCACCTTGCCGCCGCTTGCCACGATCATGCTGGAATATGCGGGATAGGAGCAGGCCGCGGGCCATGAGAGGATAGACGGACGATGAAGACCCCCAGTCCACAACCCCTAGCGCGCGACGCCATGGCCTACGTCCTGGCCGGTGGGCGCGGAAGCCGTCTCAAGGAGCTGACCGACAACCGGGCCAAACCTGCGGTCTACTTCGGGGGCATGAGCCGGATCATCGACTTTGCGCTCTCCAACGCGATCAATTCGGGCATCCGGCGCATCGGCGTTGCGACCCAGTACAAGGCGCATAGCCTCATCCGGCACATGAACCGGGCCTGGAACTTCATGCGGCCCGAGCGCAACGAGAGCTTCGACATCCTGCCTGCCTCGCAGCGTATCTCGGAGTACATGTGGTACGAGGGCACGGCCGATGCGGTATTTCAGAACATCGACATCATCGCCGCACACGCGCCGCGCTACATGGTGATCCTGGCGGGCGATCACATCTATAAGATGGACTACGAGGTCATGCTGCGCGAGCATGTCGAATCGGGCGCGGATGTCACCGTGGGGTGCCTCACCGTGCCGCGCGCCGATGCGACGGCCTTTGGTGTGATGCACGTCGATGAAAATGACTTCATCACCTCGTTCCTGGAAAAGCCTGATGATCCGCCGGGCATCCCGGGCGATCCAGAACACGCGCTCGCCTCCATGGGCATCTACGTGTTCGAGACCGAGTTCCTCTTCGACCAGCTGCGGCGGGATGCCGCCGACCCTGATTCCAAGCGGGATTTCGGCGGTGACATCATCCCCTACATCGTCGGGCACGGGAAGGCGAAGGCGCACCGCTTCACCGCCTCGTGCATCCGGGCGGCCGAGGAGATCGAGGAATACTGGCGCGATGTCGGCACCGTGGACGCCTATTTCGAGGCCAACCTCGACCTCACAGACACCGTCCCCAAGCTCGACATGTACGACCGTGACTGGCCGATCTGGACGGACACCGTGGTTGCCGCGCCCGCCAAGTTCGTCCACGATCAGGACGGACGGCGCGGGCAGGCAATCTCCTCGCTGATAAGCCAGGACTGTATTGTCTCGGGCTCGCTGGCGCGTCGCTCGCTGCTCTTCACCGGTGTGAAGATGGGCAGCTGGTCCGAAGTCAACGAGGCGGTTATCCTGCCCTACTGCAACATCGGACGTAACGCGCGCCTCAGCCGCGTGGTTATCGATTCGGGCGTACGCATCCCCGAAGGTCTGGTCGTGGGCGAAGACCCCGAGCTTGACGCGGTGCGCTTTCGTCGTACCGAAAAGGGCGTGTGCCTCATCACCAAGGCCATGATCGACCGGCTGGAGCTGTAGACCTTGCCCGATATTCGTGTCCTGTCTGTCGCTTCGGAGGCGGTCCCGCTGGTCAAGACAGGTGGTCTCGCCGATGTCGTGGGGGCGCTTCCGGGCGCGCTTGCGGGCGAAGGCGTGGCGGTCACCACGTTGCTTCCGGGCTACCCTTCCGTGCTCAAGGCGCTGGGCCGCGCGCGCGCAGTCTACACCTGGCCGGACCTGTTCGGCGGTCCGGCGCGCCTCCTTGCTGGCAAGCTGGGAGCGCATCCGCTTTACGTTCTCGATGCGCCCGATCTGTTCACGCGTGAGGGGCTCCCCTACGCCGACGCGACGGGCAAGGACTGGCCCGACAACTGGCGCCGCTTCTGCGCACTGGGCCGCGCGGCGGCCGATGTCGCGGGCGGGGCGGTCACTGTGCGCGGCAAGGCGCAGCGTTTCGATCTGCTCCACGCGCACGACTGGCAGGGGGCCATGGCCGCGGCCTACACCCGCTATGCGCCTTTTGGCGGGGCCTCGGTGCCGAGCGTGGTCACGGTCCACAACATTGCTTTCCAGGGCCGCTTCGAGGCCGCGATCTTTGCCGAGACGGGCCTGCCGAGCCGGGCCTGGCACATGCAGGGCGTGGAATATTACGGCGGCTTCGGCATGCTCAAGGCGGGGCTTTTCTGCGCCGATGCGATCACCACCGTCAGCCCGACCTACGCGCGCGAGATCCGCAGTCCGCGCTTTGGCATGGGCCTCGAAGGCCTTATCGCCGAACGGGGAAACGCGGTCCACGGCATCCTCAATGGCATTGATGGCCAGCTGTGGAACCCGGCCTGTGACCCCAGCCTTGCGGCCAGCTACACCGCGCGCACGCTGGGCCGAAAGGCGCTTAACACGCGCGCGCTTGAGGCCGAGTTCGGTCTGGTCGAGGAGGAAGGCCCGCTTTTCGTCGCGATCACGCGCCTCACCTGGCAAAAGGGCATGGATCTCCTGCCCGAGATGGCCGATCACCTAGTGGCCCAAGGCGCGCGACTGGCGGTGCTGGGATCGGGCGATGCCGAACTCGAAGCGCAGCTGCGCGCGGTGGCCGCGCGCCATCCGGGGCGCGTCGCGGTGCGCATCGGCTATGATGAGGCGCTTTCCCACCAAATGCAGGCGGGAGGTGATGCGATCCTCATTCCCTCGCGCTTCGAACCCTGCGGCCTGACCCAGCTTTACGGCCTCGCCTATGGCTGTGTCCCCGTAGTCGCCCGCACCGGGGGGCTGGCGGACACCGTGATCGACGCCAACCCGGCCGCGCTGGCTGCGGGTGTAGCCACGGGCATCCAGTTCGACGGTGTGGACGCCGAGAACGTGGCCGCGGCCATTGAACGCACGGTCGCACTCTATGGTCACAAGGACGACTGGCAGCGCATCCAGAAGAACGGGATGAAGGCCGATTTCTCATGGGCGGCGAGCGGCCGGGCTTACGCGCGGCTCTACAAGGACCTGATCGGATGACCGGGCTGGGGGCGCAGGTGCAAGGCGGGGCCACCCGTTTCGCGGTGCGCGCGCCCCGGGCCGAGCAGGTCTGGCTGTGCCTGTTCGATGATACGGGCGCCGAAACGCGCCGCGCAATGCACCGCGATGGAGATGTCTGGACCCTCGGGTGTCCCGGGGACCTTTCCGGGGCGCTCTATGGCTACCGTGCGAACGGGACCTGGGCACCCGAAGACGGGCTCTGGTTCGATCCGGCCAAACTGCTGGTGGACCCCTACGCCCTCGAGCTTGACGGCCGCTTCGTGCAGGATCCCGCGTTTGCCCGCTTCGGCGAGGATACTGCCCACCTCGTACCGCGCGCGCGGGTGGCAGCCCCGCGCGATACGCTGGCGGCCGCTCCTCCGGTCCTGCGCCCGGGCGGGCTCGTCTACGAAGTCAACGTGCGCGGCTTTACTATGTGCCATCCCGAGGTGCCCGAAGCGCTGCGCGGGACCGTGGGCGCACTTGCACACCCTGCCGTTCTCGCCCACTTGCGCAAGCTGGGTGTGGGGGCGGTCGAACTCATGCCCATCGTCGCCTGGATCGACGAGCGCCACTTGCCCCCGCTCGGGCTAGTCAACGCCTGGGGGTACAATCCGGTCGCGATGATGGCGCTCGACCCCGGCCTGTGCCCCGGCGGAGTGGCCGAGCTGCGCGCAACTGTCGCTACCTTGCGCGAACACGGCATCGGGGTGGTGCTCGATCTGGTCTTCAACCATTCGGGCGAAAGCGACCGCGAGGGAGGCGTGCTCTCGCTGCGCGGGCTCGACAACGCGGCCTATGCCCACGCGGGCGATGGTTCGCTCATCAACGATACGGGCTGCGGCAATACGCTCGACTTCGCGAACCCGGCGGTGCGCGCGCTCACCCGCGCGGCCTTGCGCCACTTTGTTGAGAATGCCGGTGTCGACGGCTTCCGCTTCGATCTCGCGCCTGTCCTCGCGCGCGGTCCCGGCTTCGCACCCGATGCCATCATCTTTGCCGAGATCGCCGACGACCCGGTGCTGGCGGACCGCATCCTGATCGCCGAGCCCTGGGACATCGGCCCGGGCGGCTATCAGCTTGGCCAATTCCCCGAAAACTGGCTGGAGTGGAACGACCGCTTCCGCGACGATGTGCGCCGCTTCTGGAAGGGCGAGGCGGGCGTGGGCGTGCTCGCGAAGCGGCTGGCCGGGTCGAGCGACGTGTTCGGGGAAAGTTCGCCGCAGCGCCCCTGCCGCTCGGTCAATTTCCTGGCCGCGCACGACGGCTTCACGCTCGCGGACACGGTCACCTATGCCCAGCGCCACAACGAGGCGAATGGCGAGGACAACCGCGACGGTCATGGTGAGAACCACAGCTGGAACCATGGTACTGAAGGGCCAAGCACAGACCCTGCGATAGAGGTGGCGCGGCGGCGCGACCTGAAGGCCATGCTCGCCACGCTGTTCGCTTCGACCGGAACGATCATGCTGACCGCGGGCGACGAGTTCGGCCGCAGCCAGCGGGGCAACAACAACGCCTATTGCCAGGACAATCCGATCGGCTGGATCGACTGGTCGTCGCGCGATCTGGAACTGGAAGAGCATGTCGCGCGTCTTTCCGCGTTGCGCCGGGAAGCGCAGGACCTTCTGGCCGCACTCCCGCAGGAGACGCTTTGGCTGGCCGGACCTGACCAGCCCATGACCGTGGAGGATTGGGAGGACCCGGCCCGCGCAGCGCTTCGCCTCGTACGGGCGCAGGCGCCCGGCGCCAGGGCTTTGCATCTGATCCTCGACAGGGACGCGCGTGAGGTGTCCTTCGCGTGGAAGGATGCCTGACTGGGTGTTTCAGGCCGGGCACCGTCCCGGCTGGGACAGGCGGATCCGATAGTCGGCAGTGGCGGGCCTGAGGCCCGAGGCGCTGGCGACGGTAATCTCTAGCCGGGCGGGTGTCTCACTGTGCAGGCGCCGTTTCAGGTGAACGGGCGCCGTGACCGTAAAGGCATCCAGCTCCTTGGCGCCCAGCCGTAGCCCCACATCGAGCGCGCCCGAGGTGGGGGTGAGTTCCAGGTCCAGCTCGAGTTCGGTGTTCGGGGCGATGGCGATGCTCTGGACAAGGGCACCGTCCTTGCGTCCGAACGCGGGACGCAGGCTGGTCCCGTCGATCCGCGCCCCGCGATGCGCCGCGAGGCTGAGGTACGGGGTCCAGGGTACACCGCGCCGCTCTTGCCCGGGCATGGCTGAGAGCGGTCTGTCGACGCCACCGATCCGGGCCAGACTTCGGAACAGATCCTTCGAAGGCGTGCCCTCATGCGGGGAGGGATAGGAAAACTGCAGGCGGCTGTCCGCAATCTGTGTCTGGCAGCCCAGCGCGAAAGGAGGGCGCGTCTGCGGTTGGTCGGCGAGGAGGACCAGGGCGCGGGTCTCCGCCAGGGTCAGCTCGTCGTCGGGAAGGGGGCGTCCTTGCGCGTCGAAGGCCCGAACCCCCGGTGCCGTGATGTGCAGTGCGCGCGGTACGCCCCAGACGACCCAGGCGCGCGTCCCGAACGCGGCGGCAAAGGTGAAGTCATCGACGGGGAGGCGGCGCACCGGTTGTCCGGCTAGATGCTCTCCCACAAAGCGGAAGGCGTCACCGGTCGGAGTGATCCGTCCCGCTTGATCGATGAGGGGCTTCTGCCGGTCGCCGCGCGGGTTGAGTGGATACCAGTCGACTTCGGTTGCGCCGAGGCTGGCGAGAACCGTAAAGGTGCGCACCAGGTCGTCTGGTGCCTGCCGGGGGCGGGCGCTGGAAAATTCGGTGACGGTCAGGCTGCGCGTCCCCACTGCCGGGCTCTGGCACAGCAGGGCGAACTGCGCGGGCAACTGGTCGATCGGGGTGGTGTAGGGATGGAGGGCCAGCCCCTCTATGGCGCCGGTCCTGTCCTTTTCGAGCAAGGGCCACAGGAAGCCCGCTGGAAGCGAGTGGGTGGCCCCGCCCAGCACCGTGATGTCCGGGCGCTCGGCCTTCACCGCTGCGGAAGCCGCGCGGACCATGGCCAGATGGTAGTCCGCGCGGCGGGGCAGGCCGTCCGTTTTGACTTTGCCGTTCACGAAGTTCGCGCCGTTGACCTCGTTGCCGATCTCCAGGGTGTCGATGGCCGGAAAGCGCCTGACCGCTGCGCGCGCGAAGCGGCCGAATGCGGCCAGAGCCTCGGCGCTATGCGGTGTTTCCCCGCCGTCGTAGAGTGGGTTGCCCCAATTGAGCGTGAGGGTCAGGTGCGCCCCGTTCCGGGCGAGTTCGTCAGGATAGAGGTTGCGCGCGCCCTCAAACCGGTAGCGGCCTCTAGCGCGTTCAATATCCTTCCAGCGCAGGCTGTCACGAAACCGGGTAACGCCCAGCCGGGTGGCGGCCTTCAGGGTTCGAGGGTTCCAACCCTGTGCGAAATTGGATGCAGCGCCCAGCCGTGTGCCAGCCATATTCTGCATCTGCGGGCTGCAAAACCTGGAGAGAGGTGCGGCAAAGGCATCGATGGGCAGGGCTGGCGACAGGCAGGCGGCGACTGCCAGGGGCCAGATCGGAAGGTGCCTGTGCAACATCAAGGCGCCTCAAAGCGGCGCGAGGGCGAGGGCTTCACGAATGGCGGCGGCAAGCGTGGCAATATCGGCCTCGGCCTGGTCAAGCGTGGCCCGGCGGGCGGCGGGGGCGATGCCCTGCGCCAGCTGGTGCGTGATGCGCTCTGCGGCGGTGGCCGGAGAGGCCCGGGTGATATCGACGAGGTGATCGCTGCAGTCGACCGAGGCCAGGAACGCAGCGAGCTTCGCGTCCCAGGCAAGCGCCAAAAAGGGGACCGCGCAGGAATAGGCCGCGATGATCGCGTGCATGCGGAAGGCGACCAATCCATCGAGATCGGAGATGCAGGCGACCAGATCGCCCGGGTTCCGGATTTCGGGAAAGGCGACCCGCCGAGGGCCCTCGGCACGTTCGAAGCGCAGGCGCAGGCGCTCAACGGCGGCGCGGTCTTCCGGGCTGCCATTGGAAAAGACGCTGAGGTAATAGCCGCGCGCCAGCAGATCACGGCCGAGCGCGAGGTACCAGGCGTCGAGCGCCTCTTCGGTGAGCATCTGACCACCATGGTAGGCGACCGCGAGCGCGCTCATCACGTTGAGGCCGATACGGGCCGGTGCCGAGGGGCGCATGTCACGGACAGCCTGTTTCGGCGCGCCGTACTGGCGCGCGGCAAGCAGCCCCGGATCGCGCACCACGCCAGCATCTAGGCCGAAAGCATCGCCAGCGAGTTCCTGCCACAGTTCGCGTGAGCGGGCATCGCGCACCCACACCCGGCGCACTTGTCCGCAGCGCAGGGCCCGGTGAAGCCGGGCCCTGCCCTCCTTGCTCCAGCCGGGCGATACGCCCAGGCCGTAGAGGAAGATCGGCAGGTTGCGCCTGGCCGCGCTTTCGATCGCAAGCGCCAGCTTGGTGGGGAAGTTGAGGTCCATGTCAGCCAGCAAGTTGCCGCCCCCGATCACCACCGCGTCTGCCTGCTCCAGTTCGGCGGCGTAGTGGGGAGCCCAGGTCCGCCTTGAGGCCAGTGCCAGCGGCAGGCGTACCGCTTCGCGCCGCAGTGGGGAGGGCAGGGCGTGGAGAAGTTGCAAGGCATGCGTGCGCGCAGCGGTGCCCTTGGAATAGGCGGTGCGGCCTGCAAGGTCGATGGAGCGGGCCTGGGCAGCGCCATGCCGGGCCAAGCCGCCCTCAAGGCACTCACTGAGAAGTCCGTCGCCCAGGTTCGGGCTGTACTTCACGTTGAATATGCGCACGTTCGGGCCGTCCTCAAGAGAGGAAGCCGAAGGCGGGGCCACGCCCATCGCGCAGGTTCGTGCAGTGCTCATATCAAAGGGGTGCGGGAAACAGCGCAGGCCCACCAGTGGAACTACCGCCCTTTTGGACCCAATTTCGCGAAAGGGGTCAGGAGTGGCTTGGCATGCTGGGCACGCGGCCTGTCCGGGATTGTGCAGATATTGCCGGCGCGGATGTGACGGGGCGGATGGCCTGCTTTCCTGTGGGTACTGGATCGGGCTGGAGCGCCGCTCGGGCAAGTTCCTCGCCGACACGGCGTATCACGCCCGACGAGGTGGGAAGATATTCGAAGCGGCCCTGGCGTCCGGCAAGGACGATGCCCTGTTCCTCGATCCGGGCAAGGGTGTCATGAAGGATGGCCTCGGTTCCCGGGCGATAGAGCGGGTAGCAATCCGGGACATGCTCGTGCCCTTCCAGGCGCAGGTCGCGGGCGAGGCCGACAGCGGAGAGGTGGTCGCGAAAATCGGCGAAGACGTCCTGCGGTGCGTGTTCGCCTCCCGGGGGCAGGGTGCACTCGACGGCGAAGAATTCGCGAGTCATCTGCGGTTCGGGGTAGATGCGCGAATAGATCGTCGCGCGTTTCCAGCGCCCGCGCGTATCGAAGTTGAACAGCACGTTGCCCGTATCGGGCGCCAGTTGGGCCGCCGAGACATAGAGCGTGGTCATGCCGAGCGAGGTCAGCCCGCTGGGCGCGCCGAACAGGGCGCGGTGCAGGGTGTCGAGCGGAAGCGCCGAGACGACAGCGGTGGCATCCAGGGAGCCGTGATCGGTTTCGATCCGGTAGGTCCCGTTACCTCCCGAGAGGGTGCGCAGCGCGGTTGCGGTACGGATGTCCACGCCCCGTTCGGCGAGGCGATCCGTGATGGCAGCAAAGAGCGGGGCGTATCCCTCGCGCGGGCGCACGTGCAGGGCGGGGCGGGGGCGGCCGGCCACCGAGCCCCGGCTGAGCAGTGCGCGGAAGGCCAGACGTGCCATTTCCCGTGGACGGGTCGCCTTCTCGATGAAGGCCATGCGGTGGAAGAAGAAGGACTCGCTCACATCCTCGGGAGGGACGTGGTTAAAACGGGTGATGTAGCTGCGCAGGCCGGTCTGCGCGAAGAAGCGCTTTCCGAGGCGCTGTGTCGATATCGCGGCCAGGCTGCCATCGCGCCGCACCGCAAAGCGCGAGACGGCGAGGTCGATCAGGGCCGCGGCCAGTTCGCGCGGAGGGCGACGCAGAAATTCGCGCGGTTCGAGCGGGTAGTGCGCGAGCGCGCCGCCTGGCGCGATCCGGCGCTGGCGGCGGATCACCTGCGGGCACATTTCGCGAAGTCCGGGCGCCAGATTGAAAAGGCGCGCGCTGCTCTCATAGAAGATTGAGCCGACATCGAAGGTGTAGGGGCCGATCGCGCGGGAACGGTGCGTACCACCGCACGCATCGCGCTCCTCGATCACGGTGACACGCATGCCCGCCTTGCTCAGGCTATCCGCCGCGCTGAGGCCGGCAATCCCGCCGCCCAGCACCACGACATGCTCCTGCAAGGACGTACTTCGGGTCTTATCCATCGCAGCGGCAGGAAAGGGAGGCACCACGAACGGACGAGGTGGCCCGCAGCGAACTCCAGATTTCAGGCACCAGCATCGCCCATCTTCTCCTGTTCGGGCCCGCAGGCGCCTCCCTCCTGTCGTGGCTGTGTTGTGCAGCGCGCGATCCGGGTGAGGGGCGGTTGCCCGGCCTCTCCATGATCGGGCGGGCGAGGGCGATGCTCAAGCCGCGAATGCTCCATTCCCGAGCCTTAGGGCCCATGGCAGCGCCGCGCGCGCGACAGCGTCTCCTTTTTACCGCAGGACGGGCGATGCCCGCCCTTGCTAACCTTTGGGGATGAACGAGACGATCAAGGCCGGGCGGCTCATGGCGGATTTGTGTGCGGAGGGGATCTGGTCGGCCTCCTCGTACATTCCTGGCAGCACCATGGAGGGATTCCCGGTCAGCCATACGCGGTGGGGGGCGGATCCAGGATTGGCAGGCCTGGCACGACAGTCAGATTCGCTGCGGAGGCGAGGATCCCGACTTCGATCTCGTGGTGTTCGTGCGCGAGGGCTATATGCTGGCGCGCGCGGTGAAGGCCGAACTGCCCGACTGGATCGTGCTCTGCGCGGAGAAAATCCCGCTCAACTACGTCATCGAGGATGAGAACAAGGGCACGCCATGGCTGGCGGCAATCACCGAGGCGGCCTGAAGGGCGGTTTGCCCACTCATGTCGAGAGGGCCTGTGGCGCGGTTGCCATGTGGCCCCTGAGGGCCGTGGCGGAGACGGAGGGATTCGAACCCTCGGTACCCTGATAGAGTACGGTTCCTTAGCAGGGAACTGGTTTCAGCCACTCACCCACGTCTCCGCAGCGGCTAGGGGAGCGCCTATAGCCATGGTCATGCGGGGCCGCAAGGGGCCATCGCGCGGTTTTTTCAATTCCTTGCGCAATTGGGGAAAATAGCCGGCAAAGGGATTTCGGCTGACCGCAAAAGCAGGTTGTCTGGCCGCCCGTTCATTGCGAGGTCAGGCGCACTCGATTCTTTATGGGCATATAATCATGGTACCGCGTGCAGGGGGCATGCGGAGCAGAGACATTTGGCGCAAAGGGCACCCCAGGCCCGGGAGGAACAAGCACGTGCGCAAGCAAACCACACAGCGGGCCGGTATCGGGAAGAGCCTCGTGGCTCTCGTCGCGGCAACAGCGATGGCTGTGCTGGGCCCGGCAACGACCGCCTCGGCCCAGATACAGACGGTCGATCCCGACACCGCCATCGATGGAGACCTGCAGGGAGGAACCACCCGCTATCCTGCGCCGCAGGGCACGACTTCGGCACCTGGGGTCCCGGCGGGCCAGACTTATCCGCGTCCCGGCGAACTGCCCGCCACCGACGGTGACTATCCGACAGGGACCTATTCGTCCAATCAGGGCAGTGGCGGCCAGGACACCGACAGCGCCGGGAACGGTACTCCGCTCGGCACGCCGATGACCTCGCCGGTCCCCGCCCCCACGGCGTCCTCCCCGGGCAGTGTCTCGGACTGGAATACGCAGGACTTTGCGGGCAACGCGACAGGGGCCGGACGGAATGGCACCACTTACCACGAGGATGACCTGATCGGCGCGGCCGAAGGCGTCTTCGGTAAGGGCGCGCAGGGGCTTGCGGACGTCATCCGTGACCTCCTGAAAAAGCAGGGCGAGCCTAACGGGTATATCGTCGGGCGCGAGGGCGGCGCGGCGCTCGCTATCGGTCTTCGCTATGGATCGGGCACCTTGTACCACAAGGTCGAAGGCCAGCGTCCGGTTTACTGGACGGGCCCCTCGATCGGCTTCGATGCGGGCGCCAACGCGGCGAGCACCTTCGTCCTCGTCTACAACCTCTACGACACCGAGGACCTCTACAAGCGCTTCGGCGCGGGTGAGGGTCAGGCCTATCTCATCGGCGGCTTCAACGTCTCGTACCTGCGGCGCGGGGACGTTGTCCTGATCCCCGTTCGCGCGGGCGCAGGCCTGCGCCTTGGTGCCAACATCGGCTACATGAAGTTCTCCGAAAAGCAGCGCTGGCTGCCGTTCTGATCGCGCGCCCTTAGCGCAACGATTGAAATGCGAGCGCGCCTCCAGTCCGGGGCGCGTTTCGATTTTGGGCATCTTTGCGTTTCTTGGTGTCGCAATTGTTGCATTAGGCTGTTGCGCGCAAACGGCGTCCGGAGTAAGGGCCGCCCGCCATGCTTAGCAACCTTCAACAACAGCCCGCCGACGCGCTTCTTGCGCTGATCAAGCTCCACAACGACGACCCGCGCGCCGACAAGATCGATCTCGGTGTGGGCGTCTACCGTACCGGTGACGGGGAAACCCCGGTCTTCGGCGCGATCAAGGCCGCCGAGAAGAAACTCGTCGAGACCCAAGACTCGAAGGCCTACCTCGGCCCTGAGGGTGACATGGGCTTTGTGGCCGCGCTGATGCCCTACGTCTTCGGCAAGGAAAACCCGGACATGGGTGGCCGTATCGAGGGCATGCAGACGCCCGGCGGCACCGGCTCGCTGCGTCTCGCGCTTGCCATGGTGCAGCGCGCGGGCGCCAAGCGCATCATCGTGGGCAAGCCCAGCTGGCCCAACCATGCGCAGATCTGCAAGGACCTGGGCCTTGAGGTTGTCGAGTTCAACCATTCCGGTGAAGACGGCAAGGTGGACATGGATGCGCTGCGCGCGGCCATTGCGTCGGGCGCCGAGGGTGACGCCATGCTGCTGCACGGCTGCTGCCATAACCCGACCGGCATCGACTACACTCACGCCAACTGGGACGAGATCGCGGCACTTCTGGCCAAGAGCCCGATTATGCCGATCCTTGACCTTGCCTACCAGGGCCTGGGTCTTGGCATGGAAGAGGATGCCTACGGCCTGCGTGCGGTTCTCGCTGCGGTGCCCGAAGCGCTGGTGTGCTACTCGTGCGACAAGAACTTCGGTCTCTACCGCGACCGCGTCGGCGCGCTCTACGCGTTGGCGAAGGACCCGGCGGACCTGACCAAGATCATGTCCAACGGCCACAGCCTGGCGCGCGCCAACTGGTCGCAGCCGCCAGATCACGGCGGCGCGGCGGTGCGCCTGGTGCTGGAAGACGAAGCGCTGACCGCGCAGTGGCTCGCCGAACTCGACGAGATGCGCGAGCGCATGCGCTGGGTACGTGACAAGCTGGCCGCGGCCGGTGTTACCGGCGGTGTCGACCTCTCGCCCATCGGCATCCAGAACGGCCTGTTCTCGATCATTCCCTTCACCCCCGAGCAGGTGCAGGACATGCGCAAGAACCACGGCATCTACTTCGCCGGTTCGGGCCGCATCAACGTGGCGGGCCTCACCACGGGCAACATCGACAAGTTCATTGCCGCCGTGGCACAAGTGACTGCCTGATGCCTCTTGAGCGTCAGCCGGTCCTTGATAGGGGCTGGCTGACGCTCCGGCCTCTGTGCGAGGCCGCCCCATGCGCCTTTCGCATGGTGGCACGTGATCCCGCTGTCCGAGCGGGCCTCCCCTTTCCAAATCGATGGCCGAAGTCGCGCCGGTGTAGCGGGTTGCGCGAGGCGCTTGGCGTCGGGAGCACCCCATGAACATCGCGATCCTCACCTTCGAGGGGTTCAACGAACTCGATTCGTTTATCGCCTCGGCCCTGCTCAACCGGATGAAGTCCAAGGGCTGGTCGGCGCAGATCACCTGTCCGAGCGCGCAAGTGACCTCAATGAACGGGGTGACGGTGCGCGCGCAGCAGCCACTCGCCTTCGCGCGCGAGGCGGACGCGGTGCTGATCGGCAGCGGCATCTGCACCCGCGAAATCGCGCAAGATCCCGCGATCCTGGAGCAGTTGCAGCTTGATCCCGCGCGTCAGCTGATCGGCGCGCAGTGTTCGGGCACGTTGCTGCTTGCGCGGCTGGGGCTGATCGGCGATCTTCCCGCCTGCACCGACCTCACGACGAAGCCCTGGGTGGTGGAGGCCGGTGTCGAGGTGCTCGACGCGCCGTTCATCGCCCATGGCCATGTCGCTACCGCAGGCGGATGCCTGGCATCTCAGTATCTTGCAGCCTGGATGATCGCGAAGGGAAGTGGTGAGGCGGACGCGCGCGAAGCGATCCACTATGTCGCGCCCGTGGGCGAAAAGGCGCGCACGGTGCGCCAGGCGATGGACGTGATCGGGCCCTACCTTCCCTGAATGCGCAGAGCCGGGCGGTCGGTCAGTTGCGCAGCGACTGCATACGCTGGAGATAGCGGGCCAGCACGTCAATCTCGAGGTTGACCGCATCGCCCGCCGAAAGCTGGCCGATGGTGGTGACCTCGGCGGTGTGCGGGATGATGTTGAGCATGAAGTGGCAGGTGCCGTCGGCCTGATCGTCCACGGTGTTGACGGTCAGCGAGACGCCGTCGAGCGTGATCGAGCCCTTGGGGGCGAGGTAGGGCGCCAGTTCCTTGCTCGCCGAGATCACGAACTGCTTCGAATCGCCGACCGGAGTGATGCTCACGACCGAGCCGACGCCGTCGACGTGGCCGGTGACGATGTGCCCGCCCAGTTCATCGCCCAGTTTCAGGGCGGGTTCGAGATTGAGCTGGGCGCCTTCCTCCCAGTGTCCGGGCGCGGTGCGCGCAATGGTCTCGCCCGAAATGTCGACCGCGAACCACGCATCGCCCGCCATGCCGCCCTTGTCGACCACGGTCAGGCACACGCCCGAGCAGGCGATCGAGGCGCCGATGGCGATCGTTGCGGGATCGAAGGGACAGGCGATCACCGCGTGCAGGTCGCCATCGTGGCGCGCGTCGCGCAGGGTGCCGATGGCGGTGACGATTCCGGTGAACATGCGGGCAGGGTCCCTTGGTGATTGGTGCTCAGCGCGCGCTGTAGACTTCGAGCGTGTCGCTGCCAAGGGCGCGGCGCTCGACCAGCGACCATCGGCCATGCGCCTGTGCGAGGGCAGACAGGCCGTAGTCGCGAAGGCCGGGCCGTCCGCCGACGAGGATGGGCGCGCGGTAGATCAGCAGGCGGTCCACCAGCCCCGCTTTCAGGAAGGCCGTGGCCGCGCCTGCTCCGCCCTCGACAAAGAGGTACTGGATACCCTCCATCTCCCGGATCGCTTCGGGGGCGGCAAGCGCGTTCCACCCTTCGGGCACCAGCCCGCGCGTCAGCACCCAGCGCGTCGGGCTGCGTGCCTCCAGACCGGGCAGGCGCACGTCGAGGTGCGGGGCATCGGCGCGCAGCGTGCCGCCGCCCACGAGAATGGCATCGCTCTTCGCGCGCATGGCGTGGGTGTGGGCGCGCGCCTCGGCTCCGGTGATCCACTGGCTCTCGCCGCTTGCCATCGCGATGCAGCCATCGAGCGAGAGCGCGAGCTTCAGCGTGACGTGCGGGCGTCCTTGCGTGCGCTGAAGGAGGTAGCCGGCAAGGCTTTCCTCACAGGCGGGGGAGGACAGATACTCGGCTTCGATCCCGGCGGCGCGGATGCGCGCTAGCCCGGCGCCGCTGGTGCGCGGGTCAGGGTCCATGCAGCCGATGACGACGCGGGAAGGCTGCGCTGCGCAGATGAGATTGGCGCACGAGGGGCCGCGCGGCGACTGGTGCGCGCAGGGCTCCAGCGTGACGTAGAGCGTTGCGCCGCGCGCGATGTCGCCAGCAAGGCCGAGCGCAACCGCTTCGGCGTGAGGTCGTCCGCGATCCTGCGTCCACCCGCGCGCGAGGACGCGGCCATCCTTGACGAGCAGCGCGCCGACGCCCGGGTTGGGGCGGCTGAGCGGACGGGCCCGCGCGGCGAGCGCAGCCGCAGCCGCAAGCCAGCGCGAATCGTCGCTCACGGCCGGGTGGGGGCGCCGCCAGATTCGGCCGAGGGCTCACCAGCCATCTCGCCGGGCATCTTGGGCGCGACGGCGCCATCGGGCAGGCGAGGCTTGCCGATTTCCTTGAGCTTGGCGGCCTCTTCGGCGGCCTGCTCGGCTTCGGCCTCACGCGCGATCTTGTCGACGTCCATGCCCGACCAGCGGCCCAGCGTCTTGTAGATTTCGCGCACCTCCTTGTCGCGCTTGGCCTGCTCGAAAGCCAATTCTTCCTTGGCCTTCTGGTTGGCGATGTTTTCGTTCAGAATTTCCTCGTCGGTGCGGCCTTCGGGCAGCGTGGATATCCAGGTCACCTTGGGCGGGGGATGGGGGGCAGAGCCCTCTTGGCCAGCCATCATGTAGAAGATCGCAAAGGTGCAGGCGGCCGAGATCGCGGCAATGCGCCAGCGGTTCGTGCCCGCCTGCTGCCATACGAACCGGAAGTCCGCGAGCATGCCGGTGGGCTTGACGTCTTGCCAGTATCCGGAGCGTTTTGAAAAAAGCATGGGAGCTATTTAAAGCCTATTGCGCGCAAACGCTAGCCGAAGGGGACATAGAGGCTGCGCCCATGTGCCTTGAGCCAGCGGTTCGCCTCGTGGACCGAACCTTCGAAGATGGTCTTAAGGCAGTGGTGAAAGGCGGGCGAATGGTCGAAATGGACAAGGTGGGCGACCTCGTGCGCAACGACCGAGCGGCGCACCGCGTCGGGGGCCATGACAAGCCGCCAGTTGATGCGGATTGCACCGTTCGCCGCGCAGCTGCCCCAGCGCCGCCTGGCGCTGGAGAGGGCAAGGGCGGGCGTAGGTTGGCCTGCGCGCGCGCAGTACTCGGCAAGGTCCGCTTCCAGAAGGGGCCGTGCCTCGCCCTGCATCCAGCGGGCAAGGCGCGAGGGGAGCGAGGATGTGGGCCCTCCGACCTTCAGCGTCTCGGAGCCCAGCACAACCCGGCGCGGGGCGGCAGGATCGTGGGCGAGCACGCGCGCGGCGCCGCGAAACAGGATCTGCGCGCCGTCGGTAAGCTCGCTGGCCTCAGGGATCGCGCGCAGCTGCGCCTCCAGCCAGGCCTTACGCGAACGGGCGAAGGCGAGTGCCTCGCTCTCGCGCACATAGGGGGGGAGGGTGATGCGCACCGCACTGCCATCAGGCGCAAGGCGCATGGTCATGCGCCGGGCGCGCTCCATGCGGCGAAGGATAACGGGGACGTCGCGCCCGCACAGCGTGACGCTCGGCTCCTCACGAGGATCGCGCTTGAGCCAGTCGAGCATGGACCTCAGGCGTCCCGCTCCTCATCGTCGGCCCCGGTCTCGACGATGTCCCAGGGGTTCTGGCCGTCCTCGATCTCGAACTCCTGCTCCATCCCTTCGGGCAAGATGATGTGCTGTTCGAGCGGCCCGGCATCGATCTCGCTGACCACGCGGCCCGCTACTGAAACTCCGGCGCGGTGGACGGCCTCGCGGTCGCCGCAGACAAGGTAGTGCCACGCGGGCAAGGGCTGGTCCTCGGCGCGCAGGCGATAGGCGCAGGTCTCGGGGAGCCAGGGGAGCGAACCCGCGGTGCGCAGGGTCAGCGTCAGGCAATCGGCCACCGCGCGTTTGCGGTGGGGATAGTCGCTGCACAGCGCGGTCTTGGTGTCGAGCAGCTTGCAAGCGACATTGGTGTGGTAGATATCGCCGCTGTCGGCGTCTTCCACCTTATGCAGGCAACACTGGCCGCAGCCATCGCACAGCGCTTCCCACTGGGCCTTGTCGAGGCTGGCCAGCGGGCGCTCCCAGAACGGGCGGGCGGTCATTGGACGAGGGCCTCCAGGTCGCCGGCAACGGCCTTGCGGCCCTTGTCTACGGGCAGCATGGCGACGGGCTCGCCTTGGGGGTTCATCAGGTAGACGAAGCGCGAGTGGTCCATGAGGTAGCCGCCCTGCGTTTCCGCGCCCTTGCCGTAGTAGACCGCGAAGGCCTTGGCGGCGGCATCGACCTGCGCCTTGGTGCCGGTAAGGCCCTTGAGGTCCTCCCCGAAGGCGGCGGTCCACTCGCCCACGATCTCGGGTGTGTCGCGCGCCGGGTCGATGGTGACGAAGATGGGTTGCACCTTGGCGGCGGCCTCGGGATGGGCCTTGGCGAAGGCGTTGTAGCCCATCATCATTTCCTGCACGTCGATCGGGCAGGCGTCCGGGCAGAAGGTGTAGCCGAAGTAGAGCATTGCCCACTTGCCGCGAAAATCCTTCCAGGTGACAGTCTTGCCGTCCTTGTCGAGAAGCGTGAAGGGCCCGCCGATCTCGGCGCCGGTGATGTCCGTGCCGACGATGGGGGGTATTTTGGGCGCGTCGCTGGCGCCCGAACAACCCGCAAGAGCGAGGCTAAGGCCCAGCGTTGCGGTAAGGAGCGTGCGGCGGACGGCGCGGGAGGCAAGATGGGTCATGGCGAAGCGGTTCATGCTCTGCTAGACCGCGACTTGCAAGGCGCGGATGGAGGGCGCGCGCCTGGCTTGTTGAGAATTCACGGAAGGATATCAAAGGTGTCGAAACTCGCGAACCGGAACGGAACGCCGCTTGGCCGGCTGTTTCTGAAAGGTGCCCTGGCGCTGGCTGCGGCGGGTCTCGCAACGGGCTCGCTGGCGAGCGGCGCGGCGGCGCAGACCGGTTTTTCCGAAGGCTACAAGTTCCTCGAATCGGTGAAGAAGAAGGAAGGCGAAGAGGTCGAGCAGGCGATCATGACCTCGCCTCTCATCGTCAATTCCAAGGACGTGACTTCTGGCGAAACCGCGCTCCACATCGTGGTGCAGCGCCGCGACATCACCTGGCTGCGCTATCTCGTGCAGAAAGGGGCCGAGCCCAACTTGGCCGATGACCACGGCCGCACGCCGCTGCAACAGGCGGTGAACCTGGGCTGGCGCGACGGCGCGATCTACCTGATCGAGAACGGCGCGCGGACCAACGACTCCAACGATGCCGGTGAGACCCCGCTGATCTCGGCCGTCCACCGCCGCGACACCGAACTGATGAAAGCGCTGCTGAAGGCGGGTGCCGATCCTTCGCGCACCGACAATTCCGGGCGCAGCGCGCGCGATTATGCTGAACTGAACGGCAAGGACAGCTATCTGGTGAAGGTCATCGACCAGAACGTGACCGAAGGCGCCAGCAAGAACTCCAAGCCCGTCTACGGTCCCACTTTCTGAAGGAACAGGGCATGGAAGAAGCCACCACTCTCGCGGAACTGCGCCGCAATCTGGCGCCCGCGATTGCCGATGCCGCCGCCTTCGATGGCTGGAGCGCGCAGGCGGTCGAGCAGGCCGCGCGCCAGCACGGCGTCGATCCCGAACTTGCCGCCTATGCCTTTGGCGGCAAGCAGATGGCGATGATCGAGGCCTGGATCGAGGCGATCGACGCGGCGATGTTCGCGGCGGTTCCCGCCAGCTCGCTGGCGGGCGTTCCCGTGCGCGAGAAGATCCGCCGCCTCGTCATGGCGCGCCTCGAAGCGGCAAGTGGGCGCGAGGAAGCGCTTACCCGCGCGCTGGCAATCATGGCAATGCCGCAGAACCTGGCGCGTGCCACGCAACTGGGCTGGTACAGCGCGGACCTGATGTGGCGCGTGGCCGGCGATACCGCGAGCGACTACAACCACTACACCAAGCGCACCACGCTGGGCGCGCTCTATGCCGCGACGCTGCAGGTCTTCGCGCGCGAGAAGGACCCGGAAAAGCCCGAAACCCGCGCCTTTCTGGAGCGCCGGATCGAGGGTATCCTGCGCTTTGAGAAGATGAAGGCGCAGCTCACCCGTTCGTCCGATGAGCGCTTCAGCCTGACCCGGCTCCTGGGGCGCCTGCGCTACCCGGCGCGCTGACACCGTCATCCTCGTGCGCAGGCGCGCCGTCGTACGCGCCTGCAAAATTTGATTTCGGCCCAGGACATGGCGCGCTGCTTATTGCGAAGCAGTTGCAAAGAAGCCTCTAATCTGGCAGCGCCATCTTATGACTCTCGATCAACAACCCATCGATCAGAAGGTCCGCATCGTTGCGGTCGACTGGGACCAGCTCGTCCCTGAAGAAGCGCGGCGTCTGCGCGCGCTTGGCATCGATACCGGCGCGCAGGTTTCGGTGTCGCAGCGCGGCGTGTTCGGGGGGCGTGACCCCATCGCGCTGCGCATCGGGCGCATGGTCGTCGCGGTGCGCCGCGCCCACGCCGCCGCGATCGAGGTGAGCGATCTGGAGAGCACCAAGGCATGAGCCGGCCCCGCAAGATTGCCCTCGTCGGAAATCCCAACGCCGGCAAGAGCGCGCTGTTCAACGCGCTGACCGGCGCACGCCAGAAGATCGCGAATTATCCAGGCGTTACCGTGGAGCGAAAGTCGGGCCGCCTGGTCCTGCCGACCGGCGAGCCGGTCGAGCTGACCGACCTTCCCGGCGCCTATGGCCTTGATGCGACGAGCCCCGATGAGGAAGTGACCTCCAAGGTCATCCGAGGTCAGTTCCCGGGTGAGGCGGAGCCCGATGTGCTGGTCGTCGTCCTCGACGCTTCGAACCTGGAACAGCACCTCGTCTTCGCGCAGGAACTCCTCGCACTGGGCAAGCCCACCGTTATCGCGCTCAACATGGTCGACCTTGCCGAGCGCGACGGACTCGTGCTCGATCCCTCTGTGCTGGAGGAAGAGCTGGGCGTGCGTGTGGTGCCCACCGTGGCGGTGCGCCGCCGTGGCCTGACCGAACTGGCCGAAGCCGCATCTTCGGCCGGGCTGCGTGAGGCGGGCCCGAGCCTTACGGAGATCGGCGAGACCGAGCGTCGCGTGGCCGCGCACGCGATGGCGAACGGCGCGATCCTTTCGGAAACCCGCCAGCGCCGCCTCCACGCACGTCTCGATTCGGTCCTGCTCAATCCATGGGCCGGACCGGTCGTGCTTTTCGCGCTGCTTTTCGTGATCTTCCAGGCGGTCTTCGCCTGGGCCACGCCCTTCGCTGATGCGCTGGAGGCGAGTGTGGGCGCGCTGCACGACGCGGTAACGGGCCTCATGCCCGCCAGCTTCGTGCGTGATCTCCTGACCGAGGGCATCATCTCGGGCGTGGGCTCGGTGGTGGTGTTCCTGCCCCAGATCGTCATCCTCTTTGCTTTCATCTTGGCCATGGAAGCCTCGGGTTACATGGCACGCGCGGCCTTCCTGATGGACCGGATGATGGCGAGCGTGGGCCTTTCCGGGCGCAGCTTCATTCCGCTTCTCTCCAGCTTTGCCTGCGCTATTCCGGGCATCATGGCGACCAGGTCGATCACGGATCCCAAGGACCGGCTGACCACGATCCTGATCGCGCCGATGATGACCTGCTCGGCGCGCCTGCCGGTCTATGCCGTCATCATCGCCGCCTTCATCCCCAACCAGAGCATAGGCTGGGGCGTGGGTCTGCAGGGCCTTGTGCTCTTCGCGCTCTATCTTGCGGGCGTGCTCGGCGCGATGCTGGTCGCGCTGATCCTGCGCCGTTCGGTGACCAAGGGGGCGGCCTCGGGCTTCATCATGGAGCTGCCCAAGTACCAGTTGCCCCGGCCAGGTGATCTCCTGCTGGGCCTGTGGCAGCGCGCGTGGATCTTCCTGCGCCGTGCAGGCACGATCATCTTCATGGTTACGGTGGTCCTGTGGATCATGCTCAGCTTCCCGCGCGCCGAACCCGGTCAGAGCCAGGTCGACGCCTCGTTCGCCGGCAAGATCGCCAACGGCCTTGCCGTGGTGGTCGAGCCGATCGGCTTCAACCGGGACATGGCGCTCGCGCTCATCCCGGCGATGGCCGCGCGCGAAGTGGCGGTCTCTTCGCTGGCGACGACTTACGCTGTCGATGCGAGCGACGAGGACGAGGAAGCGGCCGAACTGGGCGAACAGCTCAAGGGCCGCTGGACATTGCCGATGGCGCTGGCCTTCCTTGCCTGGTTCGTCTTTGCGCCGCAGTGCATGTCGACCATCGCCGTCACCCGGCGCGAGACCAATGGCTGGAAATGGCCGAGCTTCATGCTCGCCTACCTCTTTGGCCTTGCCTACGTGGCGGCCGGAGCGACGTACTGGCTGGCGGTCTGGGCGGGGCTCTAGGCCGAAATTCGGGCAGGGCTGTTTAAAAACCGGGGGACACGACTCGCGTCCCGGCCAGCCATTCGCTAACTCCGGTGGCCGAAATTCAGAAGAAAGCGATTCATCCATGGCAGGCAGCGTCAACAAGGTCATCCTCGTCGGCAACCTCGGGGCCGACCCCGAAGTGAAGTCGTTCCAGAACGGCGGGCGCGTGGCGAACCTGCGCATCGCGACCTCGGAAACCTGGAAGGACCGCCAGACCGGCGAACGGCGCGAGCGTACCGAGTGGCACCAGGTCGTGCTCCAGTCCGACGGCCTCGTCGGGGTGGCCGAGCGCTTCCTGCGCAAGGGCTCGAAGGTCTACATCGAAGGTCAGCTGCGCACCCGCAAGTGGCAGGACCGTGACGGCAACGACCGCTACACGACTGAGATCTCGGTCGCTGGCATGGGCGGTGTGCTGACCATGCTCGACAGTGCGGGCGGTGGCCAGCGCAGCGGTGGCGGCATGGGCAGCAGCTCGGGCGGTGATGGCGGCTCGTCCTCGGGCGGCGGGGACTGGGGCCGTTCGGGCGGCAGCTCGGGCGGTGACAGCTGGAGCGGCAGTGGCGGCTCGTCCTCGGGCGGCAGCGACTGGGGCCGCAGCGGCG
Organism: Novosphingobium sp. BW1; assembly: GCF_008107685.1. Taxonomy (GTDB): domain Bacteria; phylum Pseudomonadota; class Alphaproteobacteria; order Sphingomonadales; family Sphingomonadaceae; genus Novosphingobium. The sequence goes on along the minus strand of NZ_VIRF01000055.1, from coordinate 13,037 downwards.
GTTCGTCCTCGTCCTCCTCGGGCGGCGGCTTCGGCGACGATCTCGACGACGATATTCCGTTCTGATCGCAGCCCCGATCACAACGCAAAAAGGGCGGGATACCTCGTGGTATCCCGCCCTTTTTGCGTTCATGGTGTCCGTACGTTTCAGGCCTTGCCGGTCAGGCCCTTCAGCGCGGCGAAGGGGCTGTTGTCTTCCGGCGTCGACAGGCCCGCTTCGGCGCGCGCGGCTTCGGCGTCGGGGCCGGTCAGGTACGGGTCGATCGACAGTGCGAGCGACTGCGCGACCGCTTCGCCAAGGTCAACGTAAGTGCCCGAATATTCGATTTCGTCCAGGTCGTCGCTGGCGAGTTCGATCTCGGCGTCGGGCGCGTAGCCGGTCAGCTGGGGGACGAAGCGCACCTCGATGGGCTCGCCGGAAATCTCCACGGCAAGTTCATCGGCCGAGATTGCGCAGGTCTGCACCCAGGCCGCATCGAGCGTTCCCTTCACGGAAACGGTACGTTCCTTGCGGGTCAGTTCAAGCTGGGCGACGAGCTTTTCGAGGCGCACCAGGCCGAAGCGCCTGGCAAGCGCGGCGCGCTCGGCTTCGTTCGCTTCCAGTCGCGGGGCCAGCCCTTCGACCTGGCGCACGTCGACCGTGTGCGAGAATTCGGGGGCCGGGATGGGGCCGGAAGACGGGGTTTGGGGGGAAGAGGTCATCGCGCAATCCTTGCGGCTAGCAGATCGTCGTCGGAGAGGGACTGGAAGGTGGAGTGAAGCGCCCGCACGGCTTCGGCCAGCGCGGCCGTTGAAGCATCCTCGTTTAGCGTCACGTTGCGCGCCAGGACGTCCTCTAGCGAGGTGTGGCTGTGCGGGGCAAGCGCGTCGCGCAGCGCGCCGATGCGCCCACCAAGGACGCTCACCAGCTTGCCCATGCGCTTGCCCACGACAAGATCGCCCACGCCCGACTGGCGCAGCTGGCCATCCATGTCCTCGACGAACAGTTCGGTAAGGCGCGCGGAGGCATCGATCAGCGGGGCCGGGGCCGCTGCGTCCAGAGCCGCGCGTTCCATGCGCAGCATGGCGAGCGCCATGACCAGTGTTACCGCATCGAAACGGCCCGACACCGTGTCGGCAACGCCCTCGCGTGCGTACCAGTGTTCCTCGCGGGCAATATCCACGAGGCGGTGCCAGAGCGGGCGCATGTCGGTGCGCGGCGCCTTGCGTGAGCCCATGAGGCGGGAAAACAACGACACCGGGCAGAGCACTCCTTCGTTCAGCGGCAATTCAATCGACACTGGCCAGGCAGTGCAAATCGGGTCCCTTTGGGCGCACAGCCATTGCGCACGCGCTTGCGGGGCCTTAAGGCCTGATGCCGATACATGGGCGGCAGGCGCGCTGGCAAGGATTCTTGCCTGCCATGTCCCCGAGGTTTTGGAGTGTAGTGATGGGTAACCGTGGTTTGAAGCTCAGGTCGGCAGGGGCGCTTCTTGCGCTCGGCGCGCTGGTCGCGGGCTGCAGCTCGATCAAGGACCATCGCGGGTACATCGTGGATCAGACGCTGGTCGATTCGGTGCAGCCGGGCGTCGACAACCGCCAGTCGGTGGAGCGCACGCTGGGCCGCCCGACCTTTGAAAGCCAGTTCGGCGCCAAGGACTGGTACTATGTCTCGCAGACGGTGAAGACGCCCGCGTTCCGCAAGCCGCGCACCGATCAGCAGACCGTGTTCCGTGTCCAGTTTGATGCGAACGACAACGTTCTGGATGTCCAGCGCCGCGGCATGGAGCAGGTTGCCCGCATCAGCCCCAACGGTGACACGACGCCCACGCTGGGCCGTCACCGCTCGCTGCTTGAAGATCTGTTCGGCAACATCGGTGCGGTCGGCACCGGCGGTATGGGCGGCGGTCAGGCACCGCAGGGCCCGGGTCCGAACGGCAGCTGATCGCCAAGGTGGTATCGGGCGGCTCGGTGGGGTTGCTCATCCTTTGCAAAGGCGCGCGGGATGCACGGTCCCGCGCGCCTTTTGCGTGGGGGGCGTGCAATCGGGCGCAGGCTATGTCTTGAACGGCACACAGGCGGGCATATATCCTCGCCCATGAATAGCGATGCAGCGAGCCACGGCCTGGTACAGTGGCATGGGACGACGATCATCGGCGTACGCAAGGGCGGACGCACAGTGATCGCCGGAGACGGTCAGGTCTCCATGGGCAACACCGTCATGAAGCCCAACGCGCGCAAGGTCCGGCGCATCGGTGAGGGCGGCAAGGTCATCGGCGGCTTTGCCGGCGCGACCGCCGATGCCTTTACCCTGTTCGAGCGTCTTGAACGCAAGCTGGAGCAGCACCGCGGCCAGCTGATGCGCGCGGCGGTCGAACTCGCCAAGGACTGGCGCACCGACAAGTACCTGCGCAACCTCGAAGCGCTGATGATCGTGGCGGACGCCGATTCGCTGCTAATCCTTACCGGCAACGGCGACGTGCTCGAACCCGAAGCGCTGGACGACAGCCAGATCGCCTCGATCGGTTCGGGCGGCAACTACGCGCTGGCCGCTGCGCGCGCGCTCGACGCCTACGAGGACGATCCTGAACAGATCGCGCGCAAGGCCATGCAGGTTGCCGCAGACATCTGCGTCTTTACGAACGACCGTGTTACGGTCGAAACCATCTGATTGCAGCGAAGAGACCCATGAAAGACACCCTTACCCCCAAGGCCATCGTGGCTTCGCTCGACGAGCACATCATCGGCCAGTCCGAGGCCAAGAAGGCCGTCGCGGTCGCATTGCGCAACCGCTGGCGCCGCCAGCGCCTCTCCGCCGACCTGCGTGATGAGGTGACGCCCAAGAACATCCTGATGATCGGCCCCACGGGCTGCGGCAAGACCGAGATCAGCCGCCGTCTGGCCAAGCTCGCCGATGCGCCTTTCGTGAAGGTGGAGGCGACCAAGTTCACCGAGGTCGGTTATGTCGGCCGCGATGTCGAGCAGATCGCCCGCGACTTGGTTGAGGAAGCGATCCGGCTTGAGAAGGAACGCCGCCGCGAATCCTTGCGCGAGGCGGCGAGCAAGGCGGCGATGGACCGCCTGCTCAACGCGCTGGTCGGCGAAGGTGCCTCCGAGGCCACCCGTGCCGCCTTCCACGAGCGTATCACCCAGAATGCGATGAACGACACCGAAGTCGAAGTCGAGGTCGAGGACGCACCGAGCGGCGCCATGGAGATCCCCGGCATGGGCGGCTCGGTCGGGATGATCAATCTCTCCGACATGATGGGCAAGGCGTTCGGCGGGCAGAAGACCGTGCGACGCAAGATGAAGGTGCCCGAAGCCTGGGACAAGCTGGTCGACGAGGAATCGGAAAAGCGCCTCGACCAGGACGATGTCCAGCGTGTCGCCATCGCGGATGCCGAGCAGAACGGCATCGTATTCCTCGACGAGATCGACAAGATCGCCGTATCGGACCAGCGCGGGGGCACCGTTAGCCGCGAGGGTGTGCAGCGCGACCTTCTGCCGCTGATCGAGGGCACGACCGTCGCCACCAAGTACGGCGCTATGAAGACCGACCACGTACTGTTCGTCGCCTCGGGCGCGTTCCACGTTTCCAAGCCTTCGGACATGCTGCCTGAACTTCAGGGCCGCCTGCCGATCCGTGTCGAGCTGAAGGCGCTGACCGAGGCCGATTTCGTGCGCATTCTGTCCGAAACCCGCGCGAACCTTGTGGCGCAGTACAAGGCGCTGCTGGGCACCGAGGACCTCACCATCGAGATGACCGAGGGCGCGGTGCGCGAAGTCGCAAAGATCGCCGCGCAGGTGAATGAAAGCGTCGAGAACATCGGCGCCCGCCGCCTTCAGACGGTCATGGAAAAGCTCTTCGAGGAGCTTTCCTTCGAGGCCGAGGACCGCAGCGGCGAGACGGTGACGATCGACGAGGCCTATGTGCGTGAAAAGCTAGAAGGCCTGGCTGGCAACGCCGATCTTTCCAAGTACATCCTGTAATGACGGGCGGGCCGGTGCGCGAGGGACGCGCGATGATCGCGGGGATGTCGCCCCGGCTCGACCCCGAAACCTGGATATTCTGCATCGGCGGCGCGCCGCTCACGCAAGCCTTGGCCAGCTTTGCCGAGGCGGAAGGTCTCTCGCAGATCCTTCCCCTCGCGTTCGCCGAAATGGCGGGGCATGACACCTCCCTACCCATGGCCCGGATCGTACTGGAAGTGCACTCCGCTCTTGACGGCTCCGGGCTGACGGCGGCGGTTTCCACCGCGCTGGCCGACGCGGGGATTGCCTGCAACATGGTCGCTGCTTTCCACCACGATCATGTCTTCGTTCCCTTTTCCGAGAAAGACCGGGCCCTCGCCGTGTTGAAGGCGCTCCAGTCCCGAGCCTCATGAGAACGACGAAGAAGAGATGTCCCAGGGCCATCGCTCCCAGGCTCCGCAAATAGTCCAGCTTACGTCCCGCACGCTGCCCTTTGCCGAGTATGGGATCATGGGGCGATGGTCCCTTGAATCTGGTTCCAGGTCCTCTTCTTGTGGACGGGCGGCGTTCCTGAAGAGAGGTCCCCAAACGTGACGAATACTACACAGCGTTGCCCCGTGTCGCTGGACCTGGATCGCGACGGGGCCTGCCGTGTCACGGGGTTTGCGGAAACGATCTTACCCGCCCTAATCTCTGAGTTCGCGGCGTATCCGGTCGGACAGGCGGGCGTGCGGCTTTCCGGCGTGCCGGGTCTGCAGATATTGCTAGGCGCGGGGAGCGTCATGGGCGGCGAAGTCGAAGCCCGCGCAGGACGCCCGATGCAACCTGTACGCGCAGTGCTGTTCGACAAGCGCGCCGATCGAAACTGGGCGCTGGGCTGGCATCAGGACCGCACGATTGCCGAGCGCGCTCGCCATGACGTGCCGGGCTACGGACCCTGGAGCATCAAGCAGGGCATCTGGCATGTCGAACCGCCGTTCGCGCTGATCGGGGCGATGATGACGGTGCGCATGGCGCAATCGCGGCAGGCCATCTGCCTTGCCGAGGTGGGGGACGTCTGGTTCTACCGCACCCCGATCCTTCATGCCTCCGATCCCTCGGATGGACGCGCGACGGGACGGCGCGTGCTGCAGGTGGATTATTGCGGGCAGGGCTTGCCTGCGCCTCTGGAGTGGCTAGGCATCGGGTAAACGCCATTTGGAAAGGATGCCGCGCCCATGTCGCAGTACGAGACGCCCGAAGACCGCCCGATTTATCGCCTCCTCACCGGCAAGGACGACCGCGCCTTCTGCGAGCGGATTTCCGAGGCTCTGGAGCAGGGTTGGCGGCTCTACGGTTCGCCCTCGATCAGCTGGGATACAGCCGAGAACTGCATGAAGGCGGCGCAGGCGGTGATCTGGCATGAGGCCGACGTGGTCATGTGACCTACAAGGTCTGCGGACACGAAAAAGGGCGAGGCGGGTGCAGACCGTCTCGCCCTTTTTCGTGTCGAGCTTGTCTGTCAGACCTGGAAGGGACTGACCACCAGCAACATCGCGGCAGCGGGAGCCAGCGCGGCGGCGTAGAGGAGGGTGGTCGTCAGGTCGGGCAGGTGGCGCTGTGTACGTTTCAACAGGAAACTCCGGGAACTCGGGCGGGGCAGTCAAGGGTTCGTTTATTGCCAACCCTTGAACAGCTACCCGGTTCCCGGAGAAACAATCAGTGCGGGACAGTGCCCAGCTCGAAGCCGGTCTTGTCGTGCGCGGCGAACTTGTCGACGATGTCCGCGCTCGCCCGGTTGTAGCCCACGACGCGCACGTCCGCTCCGCCTTTGGCCAGCTCGGCAACGACCTTGTCGAGCGCCTCGACCGAGGAAATGTCCCACAGGTGCGCCTTTTCCATGTCGATGACGACCTTTGGGGCCGTCTCGCTCGCGGCGTCCATCTGCTCGATGAAGCGGTGGACCGAGGCGAAGAAAATCTGCCCGGCTACGCGGTAGGTGGCGGTATCGCCCTCGACGGTGCGCTCCAGCGTGAAGAGGCGCTGGACCTTCTGGGCGAAGAACACGCCCGAGAGGAGCACGCCCACGATCACGCCCTTGGACAGATCGTTGGTGGCGACCACGGTGACGACGGTCGCGACCATGACCACCGAGCTCTGCCAGGGGTGGCGGCGGAGGTTGGGGATCGAGTTCCATGAGAACGTGCCGATCGAAACCATGATCATCACCGCCACGAGGCTGGGCATCGGCACCTGGCCGACCCAGGGGCCAAGCGCGGCAAGGAGGATGAACAGGAAGATACCCGCGGTCAGCGTCGATAGGCGCCCGCGGCCACCAGAGGTCACGTTGATGACCGACTGGCCGATCATCGCGCAGCCGCCCATGCCGCCGAACATAGCGGCGATGATGTTGGCGATGCCCTGACCGCGGCACTCGATGCGCTTGTAGGAATCGGTGCCGGTCATGTCATCGACGATCTGCGCGGTGAGTAGCGTCTCGAGCAGGCCCACTGCGGCCATCGCGAGCGCGGTGGGAGTGATGATCTGCAGCGTCTCGAAGGTCAGCGGTACCTGCGGGAAGGCGAAGGAGGGCAGGCCCTTAGGCAGTTCACCCATTTCGCCCACGGTGTGGACCGGGGTGTCGAAGGTCAGCGAAATCGCGGTGAGGACTGCGATGGCGATGAGCGGCGAGGGGACAACTGTCGTCAGGCGCGGCAGCAGGTAGATGATCGCAAGGCCGCCCGCGATCATGGCGTAGGTGTGCCAGGTGACGCCGGTCAGTTCGGGCAGCTGGGCCATGAAAATCAGGATCGCAAGCGCGTTGACGAAGCCTGTGATGACCGAGCGCGAGACGAACTGCATGGCGAGGTTCAGCCGCAGGATGCCTGCGATGATCTGGAACACGCCCATCAGGATGGTCGCAGCGAAGAGATAGTCGACGCCGTGCTCGCGCACGAGCGGGCCGACCAGCACCGCCACCGAGGCGGTCGCGGCCGAGACCATCGCGGGGCGCCCGCCGGTGAAGGAAATGATGATCGCGATGGCGACCGAGGCCCAGAGGCCAACCGCGGGATCGACCCCGGCGATGATCGAGAAACCGATGGCTTCGGGGATCAGGGCAAGACCGACGACGAGGCCCGAAAGCACGTCGGCGCGAATGTTCGACCGCCATCCCTGACGGTAGTGGGCGAGAAAGCTGCTCATTTAGGTGATTTTCCGCATCAGGCACATGGGAGCGCCGGGTTTCAATTCAAAAATCCGGGGTTCTTCAAAAGCATGTGTGTGATGTTGCCCGGCGGATCGGCGGCCGGGATAGCCACCCGGAATTGCACCGGGTCCTTGCGAATACGCCGCTTTTGCCGATTCGCACCCGCAATGGCAAGCCTTGTGATCTCGCAGGCGCAGCACGAGCGGGGCACCCAGCCTGCGGCGGATGGCCAGATGGCCGCGGCAGACAGAAGATTCGCCCTCTTTTCGAGTGTCTTGTGCGCGCGGCCCGAATGGCTCTTCGCGGACAAGATCCGGGCCTTACTCGGCGGCTTCGTCGAGATCCTCGGCTTCGCTGGCCTGACGCGCCCACATCTCGGCGTAAAGCCCGCGCTGGGCGAGGAGTTCGCCGTGGCTGGCGCTCTCGACGAGGCGCCCCTCGTTGAGGACGAGGATGCGGTCCGAGCCTGCGATGGTCGAGAGGCGGTGCGCGATGGAGAGCGTGGTGCGGTCGCGCGAGACGCGCTGGAGGGTGCCTAGAATGTCCTTTTCGGTGCGCGTGTCGAGCGCGCTGGTGGCCTCATCGAGCATCAGGATGGGCGGGTTCTTGACCAGCGTGCGCGCGATGGCAACGCGCTGTTTTTCACCGCCCGAGAGCTTGAGACCGCGCTCGCCCACTTCGGTGTCGAAGCGCTGGGGAAGGCGGTCGATCAGCGGCATCAGCGCAGCGCCGCGCGCGGCCGCTTCCACGTCCTGGGGCCCTGCGCCGTCGCGGCCATAGGCGATGTTGTAGCCGATGGTGTCGTTGAACAGCACTGAATCCTGCGGGACGATGCCGATGGTGGCGCGCAAGCTCGCCTGCGTCACTTCGCGGATGTCCTGCCCGTCGATCAGGATGCGCCCTTCGAGCGGATCGTAAAAGCGGAAGAGAAGACGCGCGATGGTCGACTTGCCTGCGCCCGAGGGGCCGACGAGTGCGACGTTGTGCCCGGCGGGCACGTGGAATGAGAGGCCTTTCAGGATCGTGCGGTCGGGCTCGTAGCCGAAGACGACGTTCTCGAAGGTGATGCTGGGCTCGCGGATCGCCAGTGCGGGGGCGCTCGGGCGGTCGGGCACTTCGACCTCGGTGTCGATCAGGCGGAACATTTCGGCCATGTCGATCAGGCCCTGGCGGATGGTGCGGTAGACCATGCCGAGCATGTCGAGCGGCCGGAACAGCTGCGTGAGGTAAGTCTGGACGAAGACCAGCTGGCCCGCCGTGTATTCGCCCCGGTACCATCCCCAGACGGTCCAGGCGAGCGCGCCCGCCATCAGGAGATTGGTCACAACGGCCTGGGTGATATTGAGGAAGCCGAGCGAATTCTCGCTCTTTACTGCCGCTTCCGCATAGGCGCGGGTGGCGGAGGCATAGCGCTCCTGCTCGCGCGCTTCGGCGCCGAAGTACTTCACCGTCTCGTAGTTGAGGAGCGAATCGACTGCGCGATCAAGCGCCTGCCCGTCGAGGCGGTTCATCTGCTGGCGCAGCTTGGTGCGCCACTCGGTGATCGTGCGCGTCACCCAGATGTAGGCGACGATGGCGGTGGCAGTCGCGGCGACAAGGCCGGGCCCGAAATTGACGTAGAAGATGACCGCAACGATCGCGAGCTGGAGCACGGTCGGCGCGATGTTGAAGAGCATGAAGTAGAGCATCGTGTCGATGCTCTTGGTGCCGCGCTCGATGGTCTTGGTGATCTCGCCGGTGCGGCGCGAGAGGTGGAAGCGCAGTGAGAGGCGATGGAGCTGGCCAAAGACGTTCTCGGCGAGCGCGCGCGTCGCGTCCTGCCCTACCCGCTCGAAGACTATGTTGCGCAGATTGTCGAAACTGTTCTGGAGCAGGCGCCCGGCCGCGTAGCCCAGCACCGTCCACATCGCGAGCTGGATCAGCTTGGGGCCGGTGGCCCCCATGGCATCGACCGCCCAGCGCAGGAGGTAGGGCAGCAGCAGCTGCGTACCTGTGGAGGCCAGGATGAACACGCAGGCAATGACGATGCGCACACGCAAGGCCTTGTTTTCTCGCGGCCACAGATAGGGGAGGAACCGCAAGAGAGTGCGCCAGCCGTCGTGGTTGGCTTTGGAATTGGGAGCAGCGCTGTCAGGTGGCATGGGCGCTATCTAGGAGCCTTGCGCGCAAATTGCATCCCTTTGCAGGAGCGGCAGGGCGTATCAGGTGCGGGGCAGGTCGAGAAAGAAGGGATCGAGACCCATGTCGAACTTGCGCCCGAAGAAGGCGCCGCTGGCTTCCAGATCGGGTCTGTCGGCGCGCGTCAGGGTGCGCGGGCTCGAGGCACCGTGCGGGAAGTCGGTGAAGCGGCGATTGGGGGCAAGCCGGCTGGCAAAGTGGGTGCCGATGATGGTGGGAATAACATGTTCATCGCTGCACACGGTGCCGTTCAGGCGCCCGGAGGCAAGCGTGCAGGGCAGGATTTCGCCCAGGGTTTGCAGGGCATCGGCGGGAAGTGACCACCACGTCGCCCCATAGGACCATGGGCCGAATGGGCGCGCCCGATCCAGGCGCAAGAGGCGTCTTGCGGTATCACCCCAGCGCGCAAGGCGGCGCAGCTGCCAGGTTACCGCGTAGGCGCGCGCGTCCTCCTGCGGATCGAGCCGCAGATAGCGCGTGTCGAAGCGGTAGGTCTGCATGCGCTCTTCCAGGTGCCCGGCACGCACTTCGATATGGCACAGGCCCTTGGCCATCTCCTGCGCCAGGTCGGCGCGCGTCAAGAGCGGCCAGTCGGCCCCGCTGATGAGGTGGGCCGCGTCGCAGCCAAGGCGTAGCGCCTCGCACACCAGCTTGGTAACGGCCGCGACCTGGCTCCAGTGCCCCCAGCGTACGGTCACCGGATCGGGGATGAGATGGACCCGCCCCGAAGGTCCGGGAAGGTCGCCTTCCAGCTCGGGCCATAGCAGCGAGGCGCGGTCGGCGTGGATGATCGCGATGTCCTCCTTTCCGGACACGAGCAGGCGCTCGATGAGCCGACGCAATTGCGCGGCGTTGTTATGGGCAAGGATGAGATAGGCGAAGCGCATGGGGAGTTCTTCTCAGCGGCCGAGCGGCACGCGCAGCGGTGAGGCGAGGGCGGTGAGCATCGCACGCACTTCACCCCAGGCGGGGTGGCGGGTGAGGGCGAGTGCGATGAGCCAGAGCCCCACGCCCAGGCCCGAGAGCGCGAGAAGCTGGAGAAATGGCATTTCGGCCCCGCCGTGCCCGCTCCACCCGGCGAGCATGAGCGGGAGGACTGCTGCGAGCGCGCAGGCGCCGCTGCGCAGGTACACGCGCAGCAGCGCGGTGAAGGGAAAGGCCATGAGGCGCGAGAGATAGCTGGCGTAGATTGCCCACCACACGAAACCATAAGCGATGCGGCTCATGGCCGCCGCCTCAAGGCTGATCCAGGCGCCAGCGGTCAGGATCGCGACGGCGGCGACTGTGTCAAGCAGGTTCACCCAGACGAGGCGCCGGATCTGGCCCAGCAGCAGTGGCACATCCATCTGCAGGGGAACGGCCACGAAGAAGATCTCGCCCAGCGCGGTCCAGCGCAGCAGCGAGGCCGAGCCCATCCAGTTGGGGCCATAGAGCAGCATCACGAGCGGCTCGGCGGCGAGCGCCAAGCCCAGCATCGCGGCCCAGTTGAGTGCGGTATAGCAGGCGACGAGGTGCAGATAGGGCTCGGCCAGCGGCTCTCCGGCGTCGCGCTTGCGGGCAAAAGCGGCGTAGAACACGGTGCCGATGGCGCCGGTCAGCAGGGTGGTGAGCTGGCCGGCAAGCGCACTTGCACGGGAAAACAGGCCGGTCGCGGCAAGGCCAAGGAGGCGCCCGACAATGAGGTCCTGCGAGCGCTGCCCGATGGCCGCGCTGGCGCTCAGCACAAAGGACATCGAACTGAAGCCGAGCATGGGTCTGACCGCAGTGAGGACGCGGGGCAGGCGTGGGCGCACGGGGCGCTGCCAGTTGGCGAGCGCGGCGCGCACGAGTGCGGTGGCCAGAACGCCCCAGGCGAGGGACCCGGCTCCAAAGCCCGCCGCCGCGAGGGCAACCGCGGTGCCATTCCCGGCAAGTGCGCTGCCCGCATTTACCTTGAACAGCGCGCGAAAATTCATCGCGCGCACCAGCAGGGCGGCAGGGACCGTAGCGTAAGGGGTCACGAGATAGGAGGCCGCGATCAGCCACAGCAGGGGGGCGAGCGCGGGCTCTGTGTAAAGATGGGCCACGAGAGGAGCGGCCAGGGCGACGACAAGCGCGACCGACCAGCCAATCGTCACGGCGACCCCAGCGTAGAACGGCACGGCGCCCGTCTCCATCTGCGGCTGGCCCGAGATGAAGCGGGTAATGCCCAGGTCCTGGAAGATGGAGACGAGCATGGCCGCGGCGAGCGCGATGGAGAAGAGGCCGACGTCTGCGGGCAGGAGGAAGAAGCGCGAGATGATGACGCTCGCGGCAAACTGGACCGTGAAAGTCGCGTATTGTGCGCCCATCGACCACAGGGCGGCTCTCCGCACACTCATCGTGCGTGCAAGGCCCTGGCGAGGCGAAAGGCTCGGCCGGGTAGGCCGAAGCGCACGAGCCGCACGACCGTGCGCCACAGCCCCTGCGTCTCACCCCCATCCTCGACGTGCTGCAAAAGCAGGGCAAAGCCATCTCCGCCCATGGCCTCGCGCGAATAGACAAGGTGCAGGGCGATCTCGCCGCGCAGTGTGCGCGTCACGCCTTGGCGCCCGAAGAGATCGTCAAAGGCGTCAAGCGGCGGCAGGCGTTCGAGATCGGCCGTGGGGTCGTTGCGTCCGGCCGCGCGCTCCGCATAGGCGAGACGGGCGACCGCGCTGCCGATCTGCTGCTCGGTCGCGTGGCGCGAGGAGACCTGTTCGGGATAGCGCCGGTACTGGAGCAGTCTCTCGGGAATGTTGCCAAGGTGCGTGAGGTTGGCAAGGCGCAGCCACAGGTCAAGATCCTCGCAGTGCCGGAAGGCGGCGTGGTATCCGCCCGCTTCCAGTACAATCGAACGGCGCATCATGGCCGAAGGGTGGCAGATGAGCTGGCCGCCGCGGGCAATGGCCGCCAGCATTTCCTCGTGGGTGCACGGGTGATCTGCCACGATCGGGGCGAGTGGACGGCCTTCGCCGTCGATGTCCGCGCTCCAGCTACCGACCACGCCGTACTCGGGATGGGCGTCCAGGAAGGCATATTGGAGGGCAAAGCGATCGCAGCGGCTGATGTCATCGGCATCCATGCGCGCAATGATGGGGGCCCGTGCCATGGTCACGAGTTCGTTGAGGCTGACGATGAGGCCCCTGTTCTCGCGCAAGATGAGGTGAATGCGCGTATCGCTCCTCGCGTATCGCTCCAGGATCGCCTGCGAGCCGTCTGTCGAGCCATCGTCGAGGATCAGGAATTCGAACTCGGCAAAGGTCTGGGCGAGCACGCTCTCGATGGCCTTGGCCACGTAGCGTTCTCCATTATAGACGCTCATGGCCACACTGATGGCAGGAAGTGGGCAGGAGGACATCAGACGCGCGTATTCCCTTTGGGCGTCCAGACCCTTTGTGCCGGGGCTGGATCTCGAATTCGAGACCCTAGGCTAAGGCGGGCAGGTAAACAAACCATCCGGTGGGTCACGCCCGGAGCGCCGCAGGATAGCCGCGAACCAGGGCCACGGGATGCCCTTGAATTGGCCGTGCATGAGCACCACCTCGGTACGAGGCCGGAACAAGCAAGTCTGGCATGATTTGATGAAACTTTTTTGAAAAAAGGGTTTGACCGAATCGCGGGGTCCGCTTAGAGGGCCTCTCACCGCAGCGAAGCACGCCGCCAAACACGGCGCTTTGGGGTGGTCGCCACGATAGACGGACAGCTTGTTCCCCGGGTCTTTA
>NZ_VIRF01000048.1 GCF_008107685.1 Novosphingobium sp. BW1 | reverse complement strand
CCTGCTAGAGCCGATCGGAAACATTCCTCCGGTCGAAGCCGAGCAGCGCTACTACGCCATGCTGGACGACGTTCCATTGGCTGCATAATTTAAGACGAATGGCCTCCGGCAATCCCGGCGCGGTTCAGTGATCTGTTTTCGCAAATCCCTTTGGAGCGGTGCGATGGCGCATCGCCAAGCGAGGCCGCACCTCCCTTGCGCGGTTACTTAATGCATCATATATGACGTTATAACTGATTTTTGTCGTCATATTTGGATGCATGCGATGGGATCCCCAAAAGCAAAGCAAGCCTTGGAACGCCTCGGCAATGATATTCGCGCCGCCCGGTTGCGGCGCGGGGTTGCCGTGGCCGATCTGGCGGTACGAGCAGGTACATCGCCCAGTTCCATCAGCAGGCTTGAGAAAGGTGATAGCGGCGTCGCGATAGGCACGCTCGCCGAGGTTCTGGTCGCGCTTGGGCTGATCGAGCGGCTTACCGACCTGATAGACGTGCGCAAGGATGACCTCGGGCTGGCATTGGCGATCGAGCACGGTCCACGCCGAGGACGCACTTTCGCCGCCCGTCTGAAATCGCAAAAGGCACAATCCAGGAAAGGCGAAGGCCAACAGGATATCATCGACCCTGATGGGGCGGCCTTCTGATGACCGACTTCAGTGCCCGTGTCGCGCTCGGGGAAAGCCTGATTCCGGTCGGGCAACTCCGCTTCACCCATGCCGGCCCGCGCCAATTCTCGACGTTCAGCTATGACCCGGCATGGATCGAAAATCCGCGCGCCTTTGCCATCGAGCCGGATTTCACCCTAGAGGCCGGGCCTTTTCACCGATCAGGGCAGTCCGCCAACACGCGCGACGCATTGGCAGGCGTGTTTGCCGACGCTGCGCCCGATAGCTGGGGACGACGGTTGCTTGAACGTGCTTACGGCAATGGCCTCAGTGAGTTCGAGTATCTTACGCTGTCTGATGACACCTGCCGTCAGGGAGCCATGCGTTTTCTCGATGAAGCTGGTCAGGTCATCCGCGGCAACGCAGAGGATTCTGTCCCTCGCCTCGTCGATCTGGAAGCAATCACGGCGATCGCGCGCACCTACGAACAGGGCAAGGAAGTATCCGCCGAAGCGATGCAAGCACTCGCAGGCGCGGGTGGCTCGGGCGGAGCCCGCCCCAAAGCCAACGTCAGGGATGGCGACGACCTGTGGCTGGCAAAATTCACTTCGGTTCACGACCAGCAACCGATCGAACGGGTAGAAGTGGCAACGCTACGCCTTGCTGCTGCCTGCGGCATCCGTACGCCCGCGACGCGTCTCGAGTTGGCTGATACGCCGTTTCCTGTCGCCCTGATCCAGCGGTTCGACCGCAGAGGCGTGAACCGAATTCCCTATATTTCAGCCCGCACGGCGCTCGGCAAAAGCGGCACGGAACTGGGCTCCTATACCGAGATCGTCGATTCCATCCGGCAATACTCGGCCCAGCCCAAAGAAGATTTTCGCGAACTCTACCGGCGCCTCACGTTCACGATCCTTGTGTCCAACAAGGACGACCACCTGAAGAACCACGGCTTCCTGTATGTCGGCGGCGGGCAATGGCGCTTGTCGCCGGTGTTCGACGTCAATCCTGCACCCGACCGCAACCCGCACCTGGAAACGGCAATCCTGGAAGGCGGCGCGCATGATCGCTCAATGGCGCTTGCGCTGGAAGCCTGCGAGTTCTTCGAAATCGGGGAGCAGGAAGCCCGCGACACCATTCAGGGGCTGGCACAGACAGTGTCCTGCTCATGGCGCAACGCGCTTCGAGAGGTCGGCGTGTCCGGACCTCTGGCAAGATCATATGAGCCAGCGTTCGTTCACGACGAGATGGAACTAGCACTGAACCTGTAATTCATATTTGATGAGTTAAATAGAATAAACCATCACATATGACGGCATTAGGAAGCCCAGAGCCGAGGATCATTGCGAGCTTTCTGAAACACCTTTCCCATCTGCCTTAGGGTTCGATCCTCCGCAAAAAGCATCCCAGTCGCCCATCATCGCCCGGCGCTTTTCCAGCAGATTGCCTCGGCGATAGGCCGCCTCGGTCTTGCTCTTCACGACGTGAGCAAGCGCTGCCTCCGCGACATCGCCAGGATGCTGGGTTTCCTCGCTGACCCAGTCGCGGAATGAGGAGCGAAAGCCGTGCGCGGTGTAGGGCTCACGCATCTCGCGAAGCAGTTTAGTAAGGGTCATGTCGGACAGCGGGGACTTCGGCCGGGCCCCGGGAAATACCAAGGTAGCCGCCCCCAGCCGCAATTCCTCGCATCGCCGCAGAATTTTCAAGGCGCCCTCGCCCAACGGTACCACATGCTCGCGCTGGGCCTTCATCCGATCCTTGGGGATGGTCCAGAGCTTGGCTTCGAGATCGATCTCATCCCAAGTCGCCTCGCGCACCTCTCCAGAACGTCCGGCCGTCAGGATCGCAAACTGGAGCGCAAGGCGGCTGAACGATTCGCGCTCACGCAGACGCCGCAGGAAAGTCGGCACTTTATCGTAAGGCATGGCAGCGAAATGCCCGTCCTTCTTGGGCTGGCGGGGAAGCCCCTTCGTGATCGCGCGCATAGGCGCCTCAGTTTCGCGATAGCCCGAGGCGTAGGCCCAATCGAGAACCGCCCCGATCCGCTGGCGAACCCGCCGCGCCGTCTCGGGTTTCGAGAGCCAGATTTCAGAAAGAAGGTTTCGGATCATCGGGCCCGTGATCTCGCTCACCTGGCGGTCGCCGATATGAGGGAAGACATAGGCCTCGAGCGTGCTCGACCATTGCCCGGCATGCTTCGCATTGCGCCAAGTCTTGCTGTGGGCGGCAATGACCTTGGCTGCTGCCTCGCGGAACGTTGGAATGCCCTGGGCCTTGCGCCGCTCGAAGATGGGGTCGAGCCCCATCTCTACCCAACTGCGGATTTCCCTCGCCTTGTCCCTGGCGGTGGCGAGCGAAACTTTCGCAGCACTGCCGAGACCGAAGTCTCGTCGCATCCCGTACTTCTGGACCCGGCATATCCAGTTCTTGGAGCCGGTGGGATGCACCACGAGGTACAACCCTTCGCCGTCGCCCATTCGACCGGGCCGCGTGGCAGCCTTCACACTCGTTGCGGACAGCTTTCCCATGACCAAAACCTTCCCACATTTTATCCCACATGACCAATCGGACACCGATGGATCGGGCTGGATGCGGCAGGACGCGAATCACTTGGTAAGCCTTGGAATTCCTTGGCTTTCTATGGATCGCTCTGGATGTGTCTGGAAGAGTAAGTGGCGGAGAGGGTGGGATTCGAACCCACGGTACGGTTGCCCGTACACCGCATTTCGAGTGCGGCGCATTCGACCTCTCTGCCACCTCTCCGCTCGAAGTGCCATCTGCAGGATATGCCTGCGAGGTCAGTAAGAAGCGCGCCACTAATCCAACTTTGGGAGCTTGCCAAGCCCCTAAACGACAAACGGGGAAACATTTTTTCAGCTTGCTTGTCCGCCCCCCTCGTGGGGCCTATATTGCACACATGAACAGAGCGTCCTTTTTCTCGCCTCAGGCCGGACGCGTGATCGATGCGCCGCGCCAGATGCGTGCCCGTTTTGCCATCGGCGACATCGTGCGCCACCGCGATCACGACTTCCGCGGCGTCGTCTTCGACATCGACCCTGTCTTCGCCAACAGCGAGGAATGGTACGAGTCGATCCCGGTCGAAATCCGTCCCCGCCGCGAGCAGCCCTTCTACCACCTCCTGGCCGAGGCCGACGATTCGAGCTATGTTGCCTACGTCAGCCAGCAGAACCTGATGGCCGACGACGAAGGCGGTCCTGTCGACCACCCCTCGCTCGCGCAGATCTTCGAAGACTACCGCAACGGCCGCTACCAGCTTCGCCGCAGCCTCGCGCATTAGAGCGGTTTCCGATCCGATTGCATCGGCTCAATTGCTCTACATCATTGGCTTGACGCATTTTCTGAGCCAGAAGATGATCCCATCTGCCTCGAAAATGCTTTAAGCGCGGCGCATCACGGCCCCCTCGCCCCGCCCTCAGATAGCCCAGCCGTCACTTCCGGCCCATTGCAGCGCCTGGCCCTCTCCGGCCCGGTTTTCCACCAGGAGGACGGACAGGCTTGCCCTACAGATCGGATGTGAAAGCAGGAAGCCCTGCAGCTCATGACATCCCAAATCGCGCAGGAACGCCAGCTGCATCGGGGTTTCCACGCCTTCTGCGGTAACGGCCATGCCGTGCACCCGCGCCACGCTGACGATGGCCTCCACCAACCCTGCCCCCTGCGGGGTTGAGATGGCTGCGACAAAGGACTTGTCGACCTTGATGCGGTCGACCGCCATGTCACGGATGTGGCTGAGCGAGGAATAGCCCGTTCCGAAATCGTCGAGGGCACAGGCCACCTCCAGCTCGCGCAGGGCCGCGATCGTGCGGCGCACATCGCGTGAGGACGCCATCAGCGCGGTCTCGGTCATCTCCAGTTCCAGACGCTGTGGGGAGACCCCGGTCTCCTCGAGCAGGTCCCAGACACGGGCCACGAAATCGACACACCGCATCTGCGAGGGTGAGATGTTGACGCTGACGCGCACGTCGGGCCAGGCTCGCGCGTCCTCGAGCGCACGACGTAGGACGAAGTTGCCCAGCGCCTCGATCAGCCCCGATTCCTCGGCCTGCGGGATGAAGGTCCCCGGGCCAATTAAACCGCGCTCGGGATGCTCCCAGCGCAACAAGGCCTCAACCGCCAGAATTGCGCCGGTTCGCGCGCAGTACATGGGCTGGTAATGGACGTGCAACTGCGCCGGGTCTTCGTGAACGGCATAGCGCAGCGCCTGCATCAACTCTTCGCGCGCACGGATGTCCGCATCCATCGCCGGAGTGAAGAACAGGTACCGCCCGCGCCCCTCGGCCTTGGCCGTGGTGAGTGCGATGTCGACCCGGCGGGTCAGCTCAGTCCGCTCGCGGCTGTCATCGGGGGCGAGGGCGACACCAATGCTGCCGCCGATATAGGCGCGTGCACCGGACAGGTCGAAGGGCCGGGCCAGTTGCTCGACAATGCGCGTGCAAATCCCCGCGACGGCCCCGCGGTCCTCGGGGTCGCAGATGGCAATGGCGAACTCGTCCCCCGCCATGCGCGCGACCATGTCGTAGTCGCGCACCTCGGCGCGCAGGCGCGCGGCGACCTGCCGGATCAGTTCGTCACCCGCCGGATGGCCCAGCGTGTCGTTGATCAGCTTGAAGCGATCGAGGTCGATGCACAGCAGCGCCAAGTGCCCCGTCCCGTCCGGCCCCTGCTCGCAGCGCTCCAGCGTCTCATCGAGCCAGGCCTCGAACATCATGCGGTTAGCCAGTCCCGTCAGCGGATCGTGGAGAGCCTGGTAGTTCGCTTCGCTGCGGCTGACTGCCAGGTCGCGGGTCCGCCGGGTCAGGCGATTCGCAAGGATAAAAACCACCGAGGCGACAAGCACCACCAACAGCATCGAAACGGGGCCGAGCGCGGAAACAACCTGCTGGCCCGGCGCGAAGGCCCGCCAGACGAGATAGCCCATGACCTGCCTGGACCGATCGCGCAGCGGCGCGGAAGCCTCGCGCGGTCCGGTCCGGGGACCGGACTGGTAGCGCATATCGGTCAGCCCGAAGTGCTCTGCCAGACGCTCGAAAAAGGGGCCGTCGAGATAGGCGACCCCCACTACCATCGGAACCGCGCCCACGCGTTCGCCATCGGACGCCCGGCCCGCCAGAACCGGCTTTACCGAGAGGATGGCGGGGCGGCCGCGCAGGAAACGCAGATCCGCCACCACCGGCGTGCGCGTGCTCGAACCATCGTTCTGAGTGCGGTTGCGGATAGTGGCCGCGCGCATCTGCTCTGCCAGCGGGGCGGCGTATTGCTCGATCCCGATATAGCTACGCGCAGCGACCCGCGTGTTGCCCCGAATCGCATAGAGCGGCGCGCCTTCAGGGGACAGGAGATAGGTCTCGGCGAGTCCCGCGTAATCGGTGAACCAGCGCTCCGCGAAAACGTCGAGCCATTCGAGGTCCGGTTCGCCTCTGGACAACTGGCCCAGCAGCGCGCGGGAGGACGCGCCGACCTCGAGCCCATGGCTCATCTGCTCGACACTTTGCGCGACCACGGTCTTCGCGGTCGCCTGATCCCGCTCGCGCGCGATCCGGTCGACCTGGCCGCCCGACCATTGGAGCAGCGCAACCAGCAGCGTGCCCAGAACCATGATGGCAAGAGCCAGCGACAAGGCAAAGACCGAACCGCTTCGGCCCGAGCCTGCCCCTGAGGGATGGGCACGCCGTTCCTTCACGGGCACCAGTCTGCCCCCGCAAGGGATGCAACTTGGTTAATATCGCAAGCCAACTTCTGCCTTCCCCAACAAATCCTCGCGTGTGGCAGATTCGGCATGAACTAAACTATCCCTTGAGCTTCCAGCCCGAGCGCAGGATCAAATAGACCACAACGGCCAGAACGGCATCGACAAACGTCATGCCCAGCGCGCTGTGCAGCACGTCCATGTTGGTATCGCCAATGTCGCTTTCGCCCAGGAACCCGAAGCGGAAGCCCGAGATCACGTAGAAGAAAGGATTGATGCGGCTGATGACCTGGAAGGCAGGCGCCAGGTTGTCGATGACGTAGAACGTACCCGAAAGCAGCGAGAGAGGGGCAATGACAAAGTTTGTCACCGCCGCGTTATGATCGAACTTTTCCGCCCAGATCGAGGACAGGAGGCCCAGCAGCGCCAGGAACACGGCCCCGATGAGGCCGAACCACACGACCGCCCAGGGGTGCGCCATCGAGAGGTCGACACCGGGCCAGAGCAGCATCGCGATCGACAGCGCCAGACCCACCATCACCGCACGGGTGACCGCAGCGCCCACCATCGCGGCCATCAGCTCGGCTTCGCTCAGGGGCGGCATGAGGTAATCGATGATCGTGCCCTGGATCTTGCCCGCTAGGAACGAGAAGCTGGAATTGGCGAACGAGTTCTGCATCATGCCCATCACGATCAGGCCCGGCGCCACGAAGGTCGCGAAGTTCACGCCCAGCACCATGCGGTCGCCGCGGCCCATCGCCAGCGAGAAGATCACCAGGAACAGGAGCGTGGTCACCGCAGGCGCCCAGATCGTCTGCGTCTGGACCTTGAAGAAACGGCGCACCTCCTTCATATAGAGGGTTCCGAGCCCGACCCAGTTCACCGTGTGGATGATGGGCTCGCCCTTGGCCGGGAAATGGCGGGGCTCAACGGGCCTCTCGGCACTGTGGAGTTCGGTCGAATTCGTTTGATCGTCCATGCCCCGGCGACTATCGGCTGTCGTTTGGCATGGCAAGCGCCACCTTTTGAATTTCGGACAACCCGCGCGCGGTTGCCCTGTGAGGAACGGAACAGGAATGAGCTGGACGGACGAGCGCATCGAGAAGCTGACCAAGATGTGGGAAGGCGGGGCCACCGCCAGTCAGATCGCGGAAGAACTCGGGGGCGTCAGCCGCAATGCGGTCATCGGCAAGGCCCACCGCCTGGGCCTGAAGGCGCGTCCTTCCCCGGTGAAGGCCAACGAGAAGCCTGCACGCGCGCCCGCGCCCAAGAAGACAAAACCGGCGAGCGAGGCACCGCCTGCGCCAGCGGCCCCGGCCGCGCCCAGCGAAGCGCGTCCCGCGCCCACAGCTCCGCCGCGCGCGCCTGCCACAGCTCGGACGCAGGCCCCTGCCCCCGCATCCGAGCCGGAACCCGAGAAGGCGTCCGACACGCCCGCTTCAGGCAAACCGCGAATCGTCTCGGTCGGCCCCGGCGGCTTCCTCCGCCAGGGCCCTGGCGACCAGCAGCCGCCCATCCCGCCGGCACCGCCGCGTCGCCTCGTGCCCGCCAAGCCGAGCCCCGAGATCGCGGACAAGACCAGCCTACTCGACCTCAACGACCGCATCTGCCGCTGGCCGATGGGGCACCCGGGCGAGGCGGACTTCCACTTTTGCGGTGACAAGGTCAATCCAGGCTTCCCGTATTGCGTTGAGCATTGCGGGCGGGCCTACCAAGCGCAGCTGCCGCGCGGTTCGCGCCGTCCTCCGCCGCCGCTGCCCTTCGGCGGTCCGCGCGTGCGCTGAGGCACGCGCCCGCCACTTTTGAAAAAACTCCGGATCCGGCCCCGCTGCTCCCGAGCATCGGGCCGGGCCCGAAACCCAGCCAGCGAGATCACTGTCACAGGGAGTTCGACCATGGGCCGCCTGACCTTCTGCGCCAGCCTTGCCGCCGCATTGGCTCTCGCGCCTGCGGGCCTTGCCGCCCAGGAAACCGCTCCTGCGCCCAGCGCGACGCCGCCTGTGGCGCGAGCCCCGGCCGAGCCCGCACCCGCACCGGTCGAATACGCCTACGTCGCGCTCAAGACCGCCCTGGGTACGATCACGCTCGCGCTCGACACCACTCATGCCCCCAAAACCTCGGCCAATTTTCTCAAGTACGTCGATGCGAAGAACCTCGATGGCGCGCTGTTTTACCGCGCCATGCACCTGCCTTACGATGAGGGCAAGGACCAGGGCCTGCTCCAGGGCGGCGTGCGCAACGCCGCCAAGCTGCTGGACCCCGTCGCGCACGAGAGCACCAACGAAACCGGCATCAAGCATACCGCCGGGACAATTTCGATGGCGCGCTTCGCGCCCGGCACGGCCACGGCCGACTTCATGATCATGCTCTCGGACATGCCTGCCCTCGACGCCGAGAAGGGGAACACCGGCGAGGACCCAGGCGCAGGCTTCGCCGCGTTCGGCCACGTTGCTGCGGGTATGGATGTGGTCAAAGCGATCTGGTCGCAGCCGCGTTCGGCCACCAAGGGCGAAGGCGTCATGAAGGGCGACATCCTGGAGAACGAGGTGCCTATCCTGAGCGCCCGGCGTACCTCCGCCCCGCCCAAAGCGGCTGCCGAAACGTCCGCGTCTCCCGCCGCCGAAGCGGAACCGTCCACTCCGACCAGCTGACCTGAACCCGCGTGGGAAACTACGGCGCCGACGCAGGGGAAATCCCTGCGCCCGCGCGCAACCGAGGCGAAACCGTGCCCGGCTAGTCTGCCCTCTCCCCGGAGGCGATCCCACAAAGGCCCGCCAATGGACTGGAGCAACACAGCTATCGGTCAGCCTCGCCCATGAACGCGCACGATCCCGGCACCTCCCGAAGCCCCGGCTGGGCCCGCTGGCTGGGCCTCGGCACCGCGCGCGAAGACGAGCCTCCTCCCCCACCCGAGCAGACCATGGACACACCGCAGGGACCTGCGGAAAGTCCTGCCGACAAGCGCCGGCGCCATGTGCTGGAGGACATCACCCGCTTCCTTATAGGGCACCGATTGCCGGTCAGCCCCCACACGCTCACCATCGCGCATGATGTCGTGACCGGCGCCAACCCCGCGCTGGTGCGCCTGGTAGGAGAACACGTGACGAGCGGCGCGCCGCTCACCGTCGAATGGCTCGAGGAGGCCGTGCGCTGCGACGAAGAGGACAGCGGCGCACGCCAGATCCACGCCCTGGTCCGCAAGCTTGAGGGCGCCATTGCCCAGTTCGGATGTACCGCCACCGCCGCGCGTTCGGCCACCACCAGCTATAACGAGACCCTGGCCGAACAGGTCGATGCCCTTGGTGGCATCATGCCCTGCCAGGAGGCCAGCAGCGCCATCGAGGCGCTCACCAGCGTTGCGCGCGAGATGCTGCGCCGCACGCGCGACATGGAGCGCGAGATCACCCGCTCCGAGCGCGAGACAGAAGCCCTCCAGCGCAGCCTCGAAGATGCCCGCCGCGACGCCGAGATTGACCACCTCACCGGCCTTCCCAACCGCCGCGCCTTCGAGGCCGTATTCGAGGACGAACTGACTCAGGCCAGGGACAAGAACGAACCGCTGTGCGTTGCCTTCTGTGACATCGACCGCTTCAAGCGCGTCAACGATACCCACGGCCACGAGGCCGGGGACCGCGTGCTGTGCACCGTCGCCCAGGCGCTGGCCCAACTGTCCAACGACAAGTGCCATGTCGCACGGCATGGGGGCGAGGAATTCGTGGTGCTCCTGCGTGGATTGAACCTTGCGGCGGCCTGCACGATCCTCGATGAGGCACGCGAGACGATAGCCACACGCCGCCTCGTCAACCGAGCCACCAACACCCCCTTCGGACGCATCAGCTTTTCCGCCGGGGTCGCCGATGTCCATGCGTACCCCAACCGCAAGAGCGCATTGCGCGCGGCCGACGAAGCGCTGTTCCGTGCCAAGCTTGCCGGGCGCAACCGGGTGATTGCCGCAGGACAGGACGAATGGAATGGCTTTCGCGTCATTGCGCCTGACCCTGCAGCGGGGACCGCCGCCTAACCGGTCAGGCCCGCCACCACCTGCGCGAGCGTGAAGAACTGCTCCATCACCCACAGGAACGGCGGGACGACCACGCGCTCGATAATGTTCCAGTCAGGAAAGATATAGGGTACGCCTAGCAGGAGCAGGAACATGAGCCCCAGTCCGAAGGGCCGCGCCCGGGCATAGACGCGCGCGGCGGGCGGGGGCAGCAGGCCCTCGACGATGTGCGAGCCATCGAAGGGCGGCACCGGCAGCAGATTGAAGAGCGCGAGGAAGACGTTGAACTGGATGAACAGCGTCAGGCTGAACGCGGCGAACTCGCTCACGCCGCCACCCTCTTCGGGCAGGAAACGGGCCAGAAGACCAAACAGCACTGCCGAGATCGCGGCCAGCACCAGGTTGCTCCCCGGGCCTGCCGCGGCCACCAGCATCATGTCGCGGCGCGGATGATTCAGGCGGCGCTTGTTCACAGGGACAGGCCGTGCCCACCCGAATACCGGCGCGTGGACCAGCGCCAGGAAACCGGGCACCAGCAGGGTCCCCACTGGATCGACATGGCGTAGCGGGTTCAGCGTCAGGCGCCCGGCCGCGTGCGCCGTCGGATCACCGAGCAGGCGTGCCACCGCGCCGTGCGAAACTTCGTGAAAGACGATGGCAAGGATCAGTGGCAGAGGTATCGCCGCCATCTGCAAAGCTGTAAGTTGCATGTTCCCATCCTTAGCCCGCCCCCCATGGCGGGGGGCTGAACGCCCACCCGAAAGCGCGCGTAATCAATGACCCAGCGCCTCGCTGAAATGCTTGCGGCACAAGGCCACGTAGCGCTCGTTGCCGCCGATCTCGGTCTGCGCGCCTTCGCTCACCGCGCCACCGGTGGCATCGACCCGCAGGTTCATCGAGGCCTTGCGCCCGCAATGACACACCCCCTTGAGCTCCACCAGCGTGTCCGCGATACCCAGAAGCACCGCCGAGCCCGCAAAGAGCGCGCCCTGGAAGTCGGTGCGCAGGCCGTAGCACAGCACCGGGATATTAGCCTTGTCGGCCAGGTGCGCGCATTGCCAGACCTGCTCCACCGTCAGGAACTGCGCCTCGTCGATGAGGACGCAGGAGAGCGGTTCGGCCGCATGGGCGGCGCTCACCCGCGCGTAGAGATCGGTCTCGGGCGCAAAGCGGTGCGCGCTGGCATGAAGGCCAATCCGGCTCTCGATCGCGTAGGCATCGTCGAACTTACCCGAGCGGTTGTCGAGCTCGGCGGTCCACAGCATCGTGCGCATTCCGCGTTCGTTGTAATTGAAGTTCGCCTGGAGCAGGTTCGCTGACTTCCCAGCGTTCATGCTGGCGTAGTAAAAGTAGAGCTTGGCCATCGCTGCTGGGGATAACAGGGCCCGCGCCGCTGTCTACGGGCTTGCCCTGCGTTCTCCCCGGCAGGAAGGCTTAACGCCAAGTTGCACCGGGCGCGCGCGTCCGCAAGTCGGCCTGCGCGGCCGTCGACAGAGCACAGCACGGCAGTGGAGCACGCCATGAAACGAATGATCGCCGCCTTCGTCCTGATGGGACTGGCGATAGCGGTCGCGATCTACATCGCGATGGCCCCGGTCGCCTCGCCCACGGCAGATGGCCCGCTCAACAGCTTCCTCACAGGGCTCGACGGCCTGGTCGACGGCATCGAGGCCGCAGTCGGGCGCAGCACCGGCGCCCTCATCGCGATCGGGATCGGACTCGCGCTCTCGCTCGTCCTGGCGCTGATCCCCACGCGCACGCACTACGAGGAAGAGGGCGAGCCCTTCTTCAGCCCGTCCGACGACCTCGATCTCGACCATTACCCCCAGGCCCCCGGCGCGCAGGACCTGATCGAGGACGAACAGGACGATGACGAGCCTGTCGAAGCGCCCGCGCCCGCTCCCCGGCCAGAGCCCGCCGCCGGAACCGCGCACGAGGCACAGCCCGCGCCGGTACCCGCCAAGCCTGTACTGGCAGAGCCCACGCTCGCTCCCTTCACCGCCAGCCCGCTCACTCTGGTGCGCAAGGCGCGTGAGCCAGGCCGCGACTGGTTCGGCGACAGCAGCTGGTTCGGCGGCCTCCCGCGCCTTGGCGATACGCCTTGGCCGCGCGACCTTTCCGGCATCGCCCTGCCCTTCCTCGCCCAGATCGACCTGGCCGACATCGCCGCGTGCAGCCCGGAAGGCTCGCTGCCCAGCACGGGCTCGCTGGCGGTGTTCCTCGGCGATGGCGGCGTCGTACCCCTTGCCGCCGACGTCACCGCCGACTTCACCGATCCCCCGCAGGACCTGCCGCCCGCCTTCGAGGAAGGTGCGGCCATGCCCTTCCCGCAGCGCACCTCGCGCCTTACCCGCTGGCTCTTTCCCTACTGGCCCATCGAGGTCCACGCCGGAAACGCCATCGGGACCGCGTTCGAACGTGACCACCCGTTCTACGCGGTGGGCGTGGGCGAGCCGGTCGAGACCCTGTGGTGGCATTCGGTCCAGCACTTCGCCGACCGCCTGCGCGAGGGTCTTGAACAGGCCGACGCGCCGATCGCGGCGCACCGCGCGAACCTGCTCCAGGCCCGCGAAGAACTAAAGCGGATCGAGAACCATCCCGACACCGACCCTTACGAGCTGGAAGACGCGCGCGAGGACATCGAAGGCCTGGAAGCCGACCTCGCCCGGATCGAGGAGCAACGCGGCTCGCTACCCGACATGCTGGCCGCGCTCGAAAGCTTCACTGAGGGCCGCGCGCTCTGGAGTGTGTTGAGCGAACAGGAGCTCGAGATTGTGCGCGACCTCCTGCCCGAAGCGCACGAGCGCTATGGCGAACTGATCGGCCAGACCATTCCCGGCTCGCTCGGGGAAATGGCGACCGTCTCGCTGCGCGCGGCAATTTCCGGGCCGCCCGAAGCGGTCGCGGCGATTCCCGAAACCATGCTCTCGCGCCTCAACACAGAGTACCGCCTCCCCGCCGAAGGCACCCACCGCCTGTTTGTCCCCGCCGACGACAGCGACGAGATCGTGCTCGCCGACCTCGCCTGGGACGACATGATTGAATGGTGCTGGCCCGAGGAAGCCCGCTTCCAGATCCGCATCGCGCCCGAGGACGCCGCGCAGGGCAATTGGGAGCGCGCCCGCGCGCTCTTTGTGCCCAGCTGATCAGGCCAGGCATTCCAGCCCCGCACACGAAAAGAGGCCCGGACACAGCGTCCGGGCCTCTTTTCGGTAGTGCAAGGCGATCGCGCGATCAGTCTTCGTCACCGTCCTTTTCCTCGTCGTCGAGGTCGCGCTGGACGCGCGGGTCGTTCAGAAGCGCATCAATCCGGCTCGCCTCTTCAAAAGTCTCGTCGGCCCGAAAGCGGATCTTGGCCGCAAACCTAAGCTTGAGCCGCTGAGCCACCTCCTTCTGGAAATAGGCCGTGTTCGTGCGCAGCGCCTTGAGCACCGCCTCCTCGTCCTCGCCGAGCAGGGGCTTCACATAGACGGTCGCCTGCCTGAGGTCGGGGGTCATGCGCACCTCGGTGACCGATACCGAATGTCCACTCAGCGTGGCATCGTGCACCTGCTGGCGGGTGAGGATCTCGGAAATGACGTGGCGCACCTGCTCGCCCACCTTGAGCAGGCGGACCGAGTGCTGTTCGGGTGTGATTTGCTGTCGAGCCATGGTTGTCCTCCATGTGGGCCGAACACGACAATTTGCAACAATTGATTACGCCACATTCGGATCCTAGCGGGGTTAAGGAGGTATAGGCATTCACATGAAGGACCAATAAAATGAACAAACTTGTCGCAACCCTCCTCGGCGTCGCACTGTCATTCCCTCTCGCCACCGCCCCGGCCATAGCTGCGCCCGGGCATGAGAGCACCCGGTCCGTCGAGATGCCGGGCAAGGCCAAGTACATGAAGAAGGCCGGTGCAAAGAATGCGCCCGCCAAGAGCTATACGACCTTTCGCAAGGGCGACCGGTTCGAACAGGCGCGGGCGCGCAACTACCAGAGTGTCGATTACAGGCGCTTTCGCAAGCTTCCCGCCCCAAAACGCGGGTACCGCTATGTCCGCGCGGGCAACGATGTCCTGCTGATCGGCACCAGCAGCCACAAGGTATTCCGGGTCTACGGCGGCCTCTACCGCTAAGGCAGGCCTTTCGCCTGAAAGGCCGGAACGGATGGCGGCGGGCCCACCGCCGCCATTCCCCTCAACGCATGTAGTTGACGTAGATACCGTGCATCAGCCCGGGCAGGAACAGGATCACGGTAAGGATCAGGTTGATGAGGAAGGTCTTGCCCACACCGTGCTTCAGAGCCACGCCCACCGGCGGCAGAAGAACGGTCGCGAGCAGGGTAATAAATGCCATCATCGGGAAATCTCCTTTGCAGGGACAACCCGGCGATCCGTAACTCGTTCCGCATGTGCGAAAAGGGGTCCGGCACATACCACCCTGCCCCGCTGATCCGGCCTGCCGGCCTACATCTTGGCGAGGATGCGTCCCAGCGAACGGGCATTGCGCGCGGTTGTCGGGCACCCTAGGCGCCGCTCGATAAAGGCTGGCGTCAGACGGCTCTGACCCACGCCGTGGACGTAATCGACGAAGAGACAGCGCGTGCCCAGAGCCAGCTTTTCCTCGCCCCGCCCCTTATAGGCGGCCAGGAGCGCCTCGAAGTTCTCCTGAGGGGGCTGTGACTGCAGGAAATGGGTATGGACCTGTGCGTCCTCGCCAAAGCCCACGAAGGGGTTGGCCTCCAACGCCGCGCGCACCTCGTCCTTGGTACGGATCGCGACGAAGCTGTCGATGTCGAAGCGCTCCGCCATGATGAACGCGAAGAGCTCCTCCAGTCCCTCGGTCGGGCGGTCCTCGTAATCGAACAGGACGTTGCCGCTGGCGATCACGGTCTCGACATTGCCGATCTCCTCGCGGCGCAGCGCGTGGCGCAGTTCCTCCATCGTCAGGCGGTTGCCGCCCACGTTGAGCGAACTGAAGAAGGCGCAGTAGCGGGGCATCAGTAGAGAACTCCGAACAAGGCCACGCCGCGCAGACAAGCGAGCGCAGAAAAACACCCGCAGCCTAGCTGTTCCAGTACCTGGGATACAGCCGCATCGGCAAAGCCACCGGCCAGTTTTCCCCCAATCCCCCTTTTACCTCGCCCCAAACGGCGACGGCCCGCGCCGGACATGGTGTCCGACGCGGGCCGCAGCTGTCTGTGTCACTTGCACGAGACGCACGGAGCTTATCAGCCCAGCGTACGCTCGCGATGGCTGACCTCGAAGACTTCAAGCTGGTCGCCCGCACGAATGTCGTTCGTGTCGGCCAGAACCACACCGCACTCGAGGCCGGTGCGCACTTCGTCCACGTCGTCCTTGAAGCGACGCAGCGAGGCGATGGTCGTTGCCGAAACGATGACGTCGTTGCGGGTAAGACGGGCGTGGAGACCCTTGCGGATCGCGCCCTCGACGACGAGGAGACCGGCTGCCTTGTCCTTTTTGCCGGCCGGGAAGACCTGCTTGACCTCGGCGCGGCCGACGACGGTTTCGATCTTCTCGGGGCCCCAGATGCCGGCCATCTGCTTGGCGACTTCTTCGGTGAGCTCGTAGATGACGTCGTAGTACATCATCGCGGTCTTGCTCTTCTCGATCTGCTCGCGCGCCTTGGCGTTCGGGCGGACGTTGAAGCCGATGATCGGCGCGCCCGAAGCGGAGGCCAGCGAGACGTCGGTCTCGGTGATGGCGCCCACGCCCGAGTGCAGGATGCGCACCTTGATCTCGTCGTTCGAGAGATTGTGGAGCGCGGCTGCGATCGCTTCCACCGAGCCCTGCACGTCGGCCTTGATGACGACAGGGTACTCGATGACGTCCTGCTTGGCCTTGAGCGCGGAGAACATCGTGTCGAGCGAGGCCGGCGCCGTGGCGGTGCGCTTGGCAGTTGCCTGCTCCTGGCGCCACGAGGAGACCTCGCGGGCACGCTGTTCACTCTCGACCACGGTCAGCACGTCGCCAGCCATCGGAACGCCGCCAAGACCCAGCACCTCGATCGGCATCGAGGGACCGGCTTCCTTGACCTGCTTACCCTTGTCGTCGTTCATGGCACGCACTCGACCGCTCTCGGTACCAACGACGAAGATGTCGCCGCGCTTGAGCGTACCGCGATTGACGAGAACAGTGGCGACCGGACCCTTGCCCTTGTCGAGCTTGGCTTCGATCACGGTGCCCACCGCGTTACGGTCCGGGTTGGCCTTGAGTTCCATGAACTCGGCCTGGAGCAGCAGCTTCTCAATCAGTTCATCGAGGCCCTTGCCGGTCTTGGCCGAAACTTCGACGTCCTGCACATCGCCCGACATGGCCTCGACGATAACCTCGTGCTCGAGCAGACGCTCGCGCACCTTCTGGGCATTCGCCTCTTCCTTGTCGCACTTGTTGATCGCGACGATCATGGGAACGCCCGCGGCCTTGGTGTGATTAATGGCCTCGATCGTCTGCGGCATGATGCCGTCATCCGCCGCCACAACCAGGATGACGATGTCGGTGACGTTGGCACCGCGCATACGCATCTGGGTAAAAGCCGCGTGACCCGGGGTGTCGAGGAAGGTGATCTTGTCCCCGCCCTTGGTCTTGATCTGGTAGGCACCCATGTGCTGCGTGATGCCGCCAGCTTCGCCGCGCACCACGTCGGTACCGCGAAGGGCATCGAGCAGCGAGGTCTTGCCGTGGTCGACATGGCCCATGATGGTCACGACCGGCGCACGCGGCTTCAGCGTCTCGGGTGCATCGACATCGCTGTCGACATTGATGTCCACGTCGCTCGAGGAAACGCGCTCGATGTTGTGACCGAATTCCTCGACCAGCAGCTCAGCGGTATCCTGGTCGATCGTCTGGTTGACAGTGACCATCATTCCCATGTTGAACAGCGCCTTCACAAGGTCGGCGCCCTTCTCAGCCATGCGGTTGGCGAGTTCCTGAACGGTGATCGCTTCGGGCACGATGACATCGCGCACCTGCTTCTCACGCGGCTGCGAACGGCCCGAGAACTGCGCACGGCGCTCCTTCTCGCGCGCACGCTTGAGCGCGGCGAGCGAACGGGCACGTGCACCTTCATCGTCATTCAGCGCACGGTTGACGGTGAGCTTGCCCGACTGGCGACGGTCGTTCTTGCGTTCCGCACCGCGCGCGGGAGCGCTGCCCTTCTTGGCGGCGGCGGGCTTGGCACCACCGGCAGCGGCGCCCCCTTCGGGCTTGCGCGCGGGTTCGGGGCGCTTGACCGGGGTGAAGCGGCGCGGACCCGGCGCGGCGGCGCCGTTGCCCGATGCCGGCGTTGCGGCGGCGGGCTTGCTGTCCTGTGCGGGCGCGGCCTTGGCAGCCGCTTCGGCTTCGGCCTTGGCCTGCGCTTCGGCTTCAGCCTTGGCCTTGGCGTCGGCGGCGGCCTTCACCGCAGCTTCTTCCTCGGCGCGGCGGTTGTCTTCGGCGCGGCGCTTCTCTTCCTCGATCGCCTGAAGCTTGGCTTCTTCCTCGCGACGACGGTTTTCCTCCGCCATGCGCAGACGGTCTTCCTCGGCCTCCCGCTGGAGACGCTTGACGCGCTCCTGCGGAGTTTCACCGGGAGGACCCTTGCGCGGCTGGGCAGGCTTGCGCGGGCGGGGTGCCGGCGCGGCCTTGGGCGCAGGCGCTGCCTTCGCGGTAGGTGCCGGAGCGGGCTTGGGGGCCGGGGCCGCCTTTGCCTCGGGTGCCGGAGCAGCCTTCGCCTCAGGAACCGGAGCCGCTTCCGCCTTGGGAGTGGGCTCGGGCGCGGGTGCCGGAGCTTCGGCCTTAGCCTCCGGGGCCGGAGTGGGTGCCGGAATCGGGGTCGGTGCAGGCGCCTCGGCCTTGGGCTCGGGAGCCTTGATCTCAGCCGCCTTGCTTTCGCTCGCGGTGTCCGCGCCCGGCTTGCCAATCACCTTGCGACGCTTGACTTCCACCACGACCTTGTTGGTGCGGCCGTGGCTGAAGGTCTGCTTGACCTCACCGGCTTCCACGGAACGCTTCAGCCCAAGCGGCTTGCGGCCCAGGGTCGGTTTGTTATCGGTCTCGCTCATAATTCTCGTTTTGCCCTTCAAATCTCAATCTGCGTGTGCCCGACCCGTGTCGGGTGTCGTCGTGGGCACAGCGTCTTGGGCCTGCCCCTTGCCATCTATTTCTGCGCCAACGTCTGGTGTCGGCGCCCCGTCTTCGGGCCCGTCATCAGGCCCCTCATCGGGTGGGTCCTGCCCCTGGAATTGCAGGAGGCGCGTCAACAGCGTATCGACCCTTCGGGCCGCACCGTGATCATTCAGCGCCAGGTGCACGACATTGTCGCGGCCCAATGCCACAGACAGTGTGGTCCGGTCCAGTGGCAAGCGCGCGCCTTTCAGACCCGAGCCCTCGGCATCGCGGCCGACGCGCCAGGCTTGGTCCAGTTTGCGCGATCCATCTTCGCGGGCGTCGGCGGCATGGGCAAGCCACGCCACCTTTCCTTCCCGCGCGTTCTGCGCGATCCGGTCCGATCCCATAAGGAGGCGCCCGGACTTCAATTCCAGTCCCAGGCGTTCGGTCAGGGCTTTTTCAAGCCCCTGTGCGATGCGCGCGCCAAGGTCCTCGGGGATCGACAAGGGCGCGCCCTTGTAGGCACGCGCCATCGCTCCCTTTAGTTTGCCCTTCGCGAGTGCATTTTCAAGGGTCTCGCGCGAAACGCCGATCCAAGCCCCGCGCCCGGGGGCACGCGCGTGGATATCGGGAAGGACCAGACCGTCCGGCGAGATCGCCAGACGGATGAAGTCTTCGCGCGCACCTTTCCGGCCGGAGAGGATGCAGGTCCTCTCCGTCCCGGTGCTATCGATGTCGGAGCTTACGCGCTCATTGCGAGGATTCCGCATCGGCGGCCTCCTCGGTTTCGGGCGCAGCGGCCGTGTCGGCCGTGTCCGCTTCGGCTTCGATCTCAGCGTCGGCTTCCACCGGCTCCTCGTCCTCGAACCAGTGCGCGCGCGCAGCCATGATGATCTCGTTGCCCTGCTCTTCGGTCAGGCCGTACTCGCCGAGCACACCGCCCTTGTCCTCGTCGCGGGCGCGGCGATTCACCGAACCGTCGCGGCGACGCTGCTCGGTGCGCTTCTTGGCGATGAGTTCGTCGGTGGCAAGGTCCGCCAGATCGTCGAGCGTCTTGATGCCAGCCTTGCCGAGCACGACCAGCATGCCTTCGGTGAGGTGCGGGAGTTCGGCCAGGCCGTCCTCTACGCCAAGCGCACGGCGCTCCTCGCGGTAGGCATCCTCGCGGCGCTCGAGCGCCTCGTGGGCACGGTTTTGAAGTTCCTCGGCGAGCTCCTCGTCGAGGCCCTCGATCGAGGCCAGCTCGCTCATATCGATATAAGCGACTTCCTCAAGCTCGGTGAAGCCTTCGGCCACCAGCAGTTGCGAAAGCGTCTCGTCGAGATCAAGTTCGTTCTCGAACATGGTCGAGCGCTCGGTGAATTCCTTCTGGCGCTTCTCCGAGGATTCGGCCTCGGTCATGATGTCGATCTGCGAGCCGGTGAGCTGCGAGGCAAGGCGCACGTTCTGGCCGCGGCGGCCAATGGCGAGCGAAAGCTGATCATCGGGCACGACGACCTCAATGCGGCTTTCTTCCTCATCGATGACGACGCGGCTGACGGTCGCGGGCTGGAGCGCGTTGACGACAAAGGTCGCGGTGTCCTCGCTCCAGGGAATGATGTCGATCTTCTCGCCCTGCATTTCCTGGACGACCGCCTGCACGCGGCTGCCCTTCATGCCGACGCAGGCGCCGACGGGGTCGATCGAATGGTCGTGGCTGATCACGCCGATCTTGGCGCGCGAACCCGGGTCACGGGCAGCAGCCTTGATCTCGATGATGCCGTCGTAGATCTCGGGGACTTCCTGCGCGAAGAGCTTCTTCATGAAGTCGGGGTGGGCCCGCGAGAGGAAGATCTGCGGACCGCGGTTCTGGCGCTCAACGCGCAGGACCAGGGCACGCACGCGCTCGCCGACACGGGCGGCTTCGCGCGGGATCTGCTGGTCGCGACGGATGACGCCTTCGGCGCGCCCCAGGTTCACGATCACGTGGCCGAATTCGACGGACTTGATGACACCGGTGATGATCTCGCCCGCGCGGTCCTTGAATTCCTCGTACTGACGATCTCGCTCGGCGTCGCGCACCTTCTGGAAGATGACCTGCTTGGCCGACTGCGCGTCGATGCGGCCAAGATCGACCGGCGGCAGCGGGTCGACGATGAAATCGCCGAGCTTGGCTTCCTTGTCGAGCTTCTGGGCCTGCTTGAGGTCGACCTGCTTAAAGTAGTCGTCGACTTCCTCAACCACTTCGACAACGCGCCACAGGCGCAGGTCGCCGGTGCGCGGATCGAGCTTCGCGCGGATGTCATTCTCGGCGCCGTAGCGGTTGCGCGCCGACTTCTGGATGGCTTCTTCCATTGCCTCGATGACGATCGCCTTGTCGATCATCTTCTCGGAGGCAACGGCATTCGCGATCGCGAGCAGCTCGGCGCGGTTGGCGGAAATCGCACTGGCCATGGCTTAGTCTTCCTGTTCCTCAAGAATGTCGTCCGCACCGTCGGTATCGAACGGGCGGGTGGCTGCGATCAGGCGGTCGGTAAGGACAAGCCTGGCGGAATGGATGTCACCGAGCGGGAAGGAAACCCGGCCCGACTTCTTGTCCTCGATGGTCACGGTTTCAGCGCCCGCCTCACCTTCGATGCCGACGAGGTCGCCATGCAGGGCCTTGCGGTTGCCGTCGACCGGCGCCGTCAGGTTGATGCGCGCCTCATGGCCCGCCCACTTGACGTAGTCCTTGGTGCGGGTCAGCGGACGGTCAATACCCGGCGAGCTGACTTCGAGACGGTAGGCCTCCTCGATCAGCACATCGCCCTCTTCTTCAAGCGCATCCATGCGGTTCGAGATGCGGTGCGACAGCGCCACGCAGTCGTCCAGCACGAGCTGGCCGGTCTCGGGGCGCTCGGCCATGATTTGCAGCGCGATCTCATCGTCGCCGACCTCGCTCTTGCCGAACAGGCGCACGCGCACGAGCTCGAAGCCGAGGGCGGTGACCTCCGGTTCGATGACTTCGGTAAGGCGTGCAAGATCGGTCAAGCAGAACTCCAGCTACAGAATAGAGCGATTCGCCCTGAGGCGAGTCGCGGGAATAAAACGCATCGGGAAACGCGGTTTCGCGCCGGCCCCTGTCCGGCGCCAGCCCGATCCATGTTTCACCAATGTCGGGATGACCGTGCAGATAGGCTCTTTCCCGCAAAGATGCAAGGGTCACGTTCGGGCCAAGGCAGGGCCTGCACCGCGGGGCACCGGGCATACGTGCGCCAAGGGCTGGACAAAAAGGGCGGCGAGATGCCCCGAAAGGCCTCCCGCCGCCACGAAGCGAGACGGACCCGAACCGGCAGAAGCCGATCCAAATGGGCCTGTCATCACTCCCCCATGTGCTCCACGCAGGTGCTGTGCGTCTGAAGTGCAGTCCCTGCGCGAAGATCGCGAATTTTCATCAGGCCGCGCAGCGGCGGCGCGCGATACGTCCTCCCAGCAAGCCACTGGCTCGCATGCTCGTCACCTGCCGGCCGCCCACGACAAGGTGATCGGCAAATTCCAGTTCGAGTGCGCGGCCCAGCGCCTGCAGGCCCTGAGTCGCACGAATATCAGCGGCGCTCGGGCGCGGATCACCCGAAGGGTGGTTGTGGGCGAGCAGGAAACCGGCAGCACCCAGTCGCAAAGCGGGCGCTATCAACGGACGGTAGCGGCCATGCACCGCATTCGCATCCTCACCCCCCAGAAATATGTGGCCGAGCGCATGTCCCTGCATATCGAGATAGGCGATCAGCAGGACCTCGCACGCCAGCGGCCCCATCAGGTCGGCGAGGAGCGGAGGGAAATCCCGGCTCAGCACCCGCACCCGGACTAGCTGGTCGGCCAGCTCTGCCAGGCGATGTCGGTCCCCTCGCGGCGGACACGGCGCATGTGGCACAAAGTGCCGATCAGGAGCGCGATCATGACCACGAAGGTCGGACCATCGCGCATCAGCGCGTAGACAATCGCGGGAATGTCGAGGTCCGCCCAACGGGCGAAGTGCGCGCTCAGGCTCAGCAATTGCAACGCGGCTGCCCATAACGGCCAGACCCTCCTTGCATTGAGCGCGATGATGCCAAAACCCAGCATGCCGACGACGTCGGTCAGGAAGGCCACGGGATCGACCGCGTAATACTGGCTGGGAAGAACGAATTCTCCGACCGACTGGAGCGCCCACATGGCCAGTATGACCATACCGCCCCAGCGTTCCGGCTCGCCCCCCTTCCAGGCCGCCAGTCCGGGACTGACGACCAGAAGCAGGAAGAAAGCAGGCAGGAAGATGCCCGAGAGCATCGCAGGTTCCCCCATTACAGCCGCACCCGTGGGTGTCAGGCGGCGCGCTCCACAGTGACATCGCCTTCCAGATCCTCGCCCGCGGTGCTGGCAAGGCTCCCCTCTTCAGGGCAACCGGCTACCGGAATACCCATGGTTTCGGCAAGCTGCGAAAGGTCGCCGTGGGCGCGCAGCAGTTCGCCGCGGGCGGCCATCAGGTTCTTCTGCATGGCGGCGATGCGCATCATCGGGCGCTGGCCGGCGTGCGCGACTTCGGCCGTGGCGACGCGAGCGCGGGCCATTTCAGCCATGAGATCACCCGAGCGGGCAAGCAGTTCGTCCATGGCATCCTCGAGCGAGGTCACCGAACGGCCGATACGCAGGCTGGCAACTTCAGGGGTCATGGTCATATCGTCGTCTCCGGTCCTATGCCGGGGCCACATGAGAAGGCAGGGCCGCGGCGCGAGCGGCCGACCTGAAGGAGGTCGACCAGGGTCTGGCGAAGACCCCGGCACGAACTTTCAGATAAGGCGTTCCAACGCGTCGGCGACTGCCAGCGAGGTGGCCAGCGTCATCGCCATGACCATCGCAAGAACGAGGATCGCGGCAACGCGGCCAATACGCCCGAACTTCTGGTCCAGGGTCTCCAGGCCCACCGGAGCGGTCACGACAGGCTCGCGCTCTTCCTCCAACCACTCGGGAAACCCCATCACGGGGCGGGCATCGGAGAGAACGAACTGAGGCGTATCCGGCAGGTCCTGTAGCAGACTTTCGACGTCCGCCGCCGGTTCGTCGACACGCGAAAAATCACATGTGGGTTTTCCACATAGGTCGCACAGGCGCGCGTAGAAACGCGCGGTTTCCTTGCGGTTGGAGGTCCCCCACTTGTCGCGCACCCCGGCAATGCGCTGGTCGACCGTGTTGGGCGCGATGCCCAGCTCGCGCGCAATCTCCTTGGTCGTGCGGTGCAGGACCAGCAGATCGAGCACCTCACGCTGCTTGGCGGTCAGGCCGTCCAGCAGCGCCCGGGCGCGGTGTTCATCCATCTCAACAGGCATGGCTCACGTTACAATCGCTCATCTTTGGGGCATGGACTGTAGCAAAATCGCCACGGGACCGAAATTACCCTTGTGTCCGATTTTGCAACAGGCCCATCAACAAGAACAGCTGCCCCTGCACGATCATCGTCAAAACGGCTATCCCTATCGACAAAGTGCGCAGATACGCCCCCTGTTCCGATCCACCCCGGCCCACAACCACCCCGCGCTAGGCATCCGGGGCAAGCGCATGACGCCTCATCGCATGGCGAAGCTGGTCGTAACTGAGCCCCAGCGCCTTGGCCGTGCGCCGCTGGTTCCAGCGATTCGCCTCGAGTCCCCGGCGCAGCAGATCGCGCTCAAATGCATCGACTGCGGCGCGTAGGTCGTCGGGGAGCGGGACGGAGGCACCCTCCCTTTCCTCAGCGCTCCGGGCCACCGCGCCTGGCGTTGCAGCCGACGCCTGCGCAGACGATACGGGCGCGAGCTGCCCTGGCTCGGACGCCTCCTCCACCCGCCAGGGACTGCCAAACGGGTCGAAGACGACCTGCCCGATCGGCTCCTCCGGGATATCCCAGCGGTAGACCGCCCGCTCAATCACATTGCGCAGTTCGCGCACGTTGCCCGGCCAGGCGTAGGCCTCCAGCTCGTCCAGCGCCGGGCGGGCAAAGCCGGGCCAACCCTCCCAGGCCAGTTCGGCCGCCATGCGCCGCCCATAGTAATCCGCCAGCTCGAAGACATCACCTTCGCGCGCGCGAAGGGGCGGGAGCGTGATGACCTCGAAACTCAGCCGGTCGAGCAGGTCGGAACGGAACGCCCCCTCGCGCGCCATGCGCGGCAGGTCCGCGTTGGTCGCCGCAACGATGCGCACATCGACTGTGATCGGACGCGAAGCGCCGATACGCGCAACCTCGCCATATTCGATCGCGCGCAGGAGGCGCTCCTGCGCAGCCATCGAGAGATTGCCCAGCTCATCAAGGAACAGCGTACCTCCGTCCGCCTCTTCGAAGCGCCCCGCGCGCGCGCGCGTTGCCCCGGTGAAGGCGCCCGCCTCATGGCCGAAGAGCTCAGCCTCGATGAGGGTTTCGGGCAGCGCCGCGCAGTTGAGCGTAACCAGAGGCTCACCCCAGCGCGGCGAAAGACGGTGCAGGCGCTGGGCGATCAGCTCCTTGCCCGTACCGCGCTCACCAATGACGAGCACGGGACGGGTGATCGGCGCTGCGCGACTGGTGCGCTCCACCGCATCGAGAAAGGCCACCGACTGGCCTACGAATTGCACATCACGATCCATTGCTAATATTTGGCGTATTTTACTACTATTTGGCAATCCGCAAAGTGCGGTTCATCAGCCAGACAGTTAGCAAAGCCTGCAATTCAGCCATTTTTCGCATTTGGCACGCCTCCTGCAATGTCTTGAGCAACACGCCGAAAGGCACACTGCAACAGGGATTTTTCGCTATGCCGCTGCGTACCGCCAGCTCCGACCAGACCGGTTCCGACCTCGCCGCCCGCCAGCCGCGTGCGACCCTTGCCCGCACCAAGCTCGACTGGGCGATCATTGCCAGCCTGCTGGCAATGGGCGCGCTCAACCTGATGGCGATGGCCGACCAGCTTGGCCCGGCCAAGGCCTACGCCGCCCCCATTTGCGGAGTACCCCTCGCATGAGTCGCCTCGACACCGAAATCGAAATCCTTCACGCCTCCAGCGATGCGTGCGAGGATCGCGGACAACGCCAGGGCGGTCGCACCTGGCACGCCGCAAACGACAGCCACGCCTCGTTCACCACCCCCCCCCGCCGCCCGAGCCACAACAAAGGAATAGCCAGCATGGGTATCTTCTCGCGCACCCGCGACATCATCGCCGCCAATTTCAACGACATGCTCGACAAGGCGGAAGACCCGGCCAAGATGATCCGCCTGATTATCCTGGAAATGGAAGAGACCCTCGTGGAAGTGCGCACCAGTTCGGCCCGCACGATCGCGGACCAGAAGGAATTGCGCCGCCACGCCGACAAGCTCGACGCGCTCCAGGCCGACTGGGCCGACAAGGCGCAGCTGGCGCTGAGCAAGAACCGCGAGGACCTGGCCCGCGCCGCGCTGCTCGAAAAGAAGAAGGCTTCGGACATGGCCGAGCAGCTGCGTTCCGA
Source organism: Novosphingobium sp. BW1 (assembly GCF_008107685.1). Classification (GTDB taxonomy): domain Bacteria; phylum Pseudomonadota; class Alphaproteobacteria; order Sphingomonadales; family Sphingomonadaceae; genus Novosphingobium. Next base: position 21,783 of record NZ_VIRF01000048.1, on the reverse strand, counting down.
AATCGCGGTGCTCGACGATTCGCTCAGCGCCTACGAACAGGACATCGAGAAGCTGCAGAGCCGCCTGCGCGAAGCCCGCAGCCGCCAGAGCGCGATCGCCGCGCGCCTCAAGAGCGCGGAGAACCGCGTAAAGCTGCGCACCCTGCTCGCCAGCGAGCGCGTCGACGAGGCACTGGCCCGCTTCGACCAGCTCGAACGCCGGGTCGACTACGCCGAAGGCCGCGCCGAGGCGATGAACATCGGCGACGACAGCCGCCAGCCGACGCTCGCCGATGAAATTGCGGCGCTCGCCGATGGCGACTCGATCGAAGCCGAATTGGCGCAGATGAAGAAGACGATGGGCCAGGGCTCGGATACCACCGGGCAGTAATCCAAGGCCACCGGGCCGCGCGGCAGACACCCGGATCGCCGCGTAGCCCGTCATCAAGGGCCCGGAGCCATCAATGGCAAGGGGCCATGGTCCGGGGGCGCGGGAGACATGAAGGTCTCCTGCAAGGGACAACCCAAGGGAAGGGACCAGCACAGTGTCACGTGGACATTTCTATCTCGACAAGTCGAACGCCAAGCTTGCGGGCGTCTGCGCCGGCATCGCCGACTTCACCGATGTCGATGCGCTCTGGATCCGGCTCGGCGCCGTACTCCTGCTGCTCTTCGGCTTCCCCATCGTGATCGCGATCTACATCGCGGTCGCGCTCATCGCCGACAAGCGCCCGCTGGGGGACTACAGCGCGCACGAGGAAGAGCGCCTGCTGCGCCGGATGGAACGCCGCCGCGCCAAGAAGGCCGGGATCGGTCGCAGCGAACGCCTGCGCGGCGAGCTGAGCGACATGGACCGGCGCGTCGCCGACATGGAAGCGCACTATTCCAGCAGCAACTCGCGCCTCGCAGCCGAAATCGAGAGCCTGCGCTAAGGCACATCTCTTCTACCGGGCATAAAACAGGGACACGAACATCATGGACACCAGCTCACTCGCGCTTCTCATTCCGCTTGCACCTTTCCTGGTCGGTGCTCTGGTGGTCTGGACCAAGCACCAGCGCCGCATGGCCGAGATCCAAGCCGAGGCAACCGCCGAAAAAGCCGCACAGTACGCCTCGGGCACCCGTGAGCTGGAAGAGCGCGTGCGCGTCCTCGAGCGCATCATCACCGATGGCAGCTACGACACCGCGCTCCAGATCGAGGCCCTGCGCGATCAGCGCGAAACCGACGCCCAGCGTGCGTCCGACACCGCCAAGCACGTAAACTGAGGGACGGCACATGAACTGGGGTGGCCCCGAATTCGTCCTTGTCATTATCGCCCTCTCCACCGGCGGATGGCTTCTCAACAACTGGATCCGCGCCCGCCACGGCTATGCGCTGGAAGATGAGTGGTTCGGCAAGACCGAAAGGTCCGACCCCGAAGCCGCGCACGAAGCACAGGTGTTGAATGCAAAGCTCCTGGAACGCGTGACCAAGCTGGAACAGCGCACCGCCGCCCTGGAGACCATCGTGACCGACAGCGGCTACAATGTCGCCCGCCAGATCGAGGCGCTCAGCCCGCTTGAGGCGACACGCAGCCCCTCCGCCACTCCGCCCCCCACTGCCCACGCGCGCTAAGCGCCGTCCATCGGAAGGAGACAGTCATGACGCTCGATCTCGCCACGCTCGAAATGCTCAGCCCGGTCATCATCGTGGGCACAGCCATTGCCACCGCAGGTTGGATCTTCAACAACTGGCTGCGCATGCGCCACGGCTATCCGCTGGAAAATTCCTGGGGCAAAAGCATCTACCCCAAGACCGACGGCGAGGCGCAGGCCCGCGTCCAGTTGCTCACCCAGGAAAATGCCGAACTGCGCGCCGAGGTCAGCGCGGTGAAGGACCGCCTCGCCGCCGTCGAGAGCATCGTCACCGACAAGGGCTACGATGTAGCGCGCCAGATCGAATCGCTGCGCGAAGCCCGCGAGCTCGCCCGCGCCGGCGGACCTGTGGAGACGCGCCAGTGAATCTGGGCGACCTCCTCACCGTCACCATCGTCATGGGAACGGTGGTGCTGCTCTTCACGATTCTCGCCAGTGCCTACAAGCGCTACCTCGCCTACCTGGAACGCAAGCTGGAACTGACGGCGGACACCCACGCCCTCCAGGCCCGCGAAAGCGACCTCGAAGAACGCCTGCGCCACCTCGAAAACCTTGCCTCGCCACGCAGCGACGCGCAGGATAGCGGGCACCAGCCGCCCCACCCGACCGAGGAGCAGGCCATGCCCCTCCTCGCCCATACATAAGGTTACACGACAATGAGTTTCTGGACGGCCGTGGTGGTCATGTTCGTCATCGGCTGCATCACCTGGCTGCGCGCCAAGAAGCTGCACCTGCCCTCCGAACGCTCGGACCATGGTCGCACCATCGGCCGCCGCGATCCCCACGAACAGGAACTCGAGGACGAGATCGCCCAACTGCGCGAACGTATCAACGTCCTCGAACGCATCGCCACCGACGAACGCCGGGGCAAGGATCTTGCAAAAGAGATCGAGAGTCTGCGGGATTGAGAGGGAAGAGTTGATCCGAGGGCAATGGCCCTCGAAACCTCCCTTTTCTTGCTACCCTTCCAAAGGCACCTTCGCATCCAGTTCCGCCAGCCACACATCGGCGCGGGCATCCGACGGCGCGCGCCAGTCGCCGCGCGGGCTGAGCGCCCCGCCTGAGGAGACCTTGGGTCCGTTGGGGATCGCCGAGCGCTTGAACTGGCTGAAGGCGAAGAAGCGGCGCAGAAACTTCTCCAGCCAGGCGCGAATCACCGGCAGGTCATAGGCCACGCGCCGGTCGGCGGGATAGCCGTCGGGCCATTGGCCGTGCGCGGCGTTGTGCCAGGCGTGCCAGGCAAGGAACGCGACCTTGGAGGGCGTCTGGCCGTAGCGCATGATGTGGTGGAGGAAGAAGTCGTTGAGAGCGTAAGGCCCGATCTTCTCCTCGGTGCTCTGGATCGCGCCGTCCGCGCCGGCGGGTACGAGTTCGGGTGAAATCTCGGTGTCGAGAATAGCGTGAAGGATCGCGCCCGCCTCGGCTGCGAAATCCTCACCGTCCGCGCACCAGCGGATCAGGTACTGGATCAGCGTCTTGGGTACGCCCGCGTTGACCGCGTAGTGGCTCATCTGGTCGCCCACGCCGTAGGTGCACCAGCCCAGCGCCAGTTCGGACAAGTCCCCGGTGCCGATCACGAAGCCGCTGTGCTGGCTGGCAAGGCGGAAGAGATAGTCGGTGCGAAGCCCCGCCTGGACGTTCTCGAAGGTGACGTCGTAGACCGGCTCGCCGCGGGCAAAGGCATGGCCGATGTCCTCCAGCATGCGCGTTGCGGCCGGGCGGATGTCGATTTCCTCGGCCGTGATGCCCAGCGCATCCATCAGCTTCCAGGCGTTCGACTTCGTGCCCTCGCTCGTCGCGAAGCCGGGCATGGTGTAGCCGCGAATGAAGGTGCGCGGCAGGCCAAGGCGATCGCAGGCGCGCGCAGCCACGATCAGCGCGTGGGTCGAATCGAGCCCGCCCGAAATGCCGATCACCATCGACTTCGAGCCTGTCGATTCCAGGCGCCGCATGAGGCCATCGACCTGAATGTTGAACGCCTCGTAGCAGTCCGCGTCGAGCTTTTCCGGGCGGTTGGGCACGAAGGGAAAACGGCGGATCGGACGCTGGAGGCCGATATCCCCGCGCACCGGCGCGTGGCGGAAGGGAACGGCACGGAACGTCTGCGCGGGCGATCCGGCAAGTTCGGCCGCGTCGGCGAAAGTCGGCAGGCGCAGCCGCTCGCCGACGATACGTTCGCAGTCGATATCCGCGATGCACAGCTGCGGCTCCAGCGCAAAACGCTCGGACTGCGCGAGGCAATCGCCCAGTTCGTAGACGATGCCCTGCCCGTCCCAGGCAAGGTCGGTCGTGCTCTCGCCATGCCCCGCCGCGCAATAGACATAGGCCGCAGAGGTGCGCGCGGACTGCGCCTTGCACAGCGCGTGGCGTTCATCCGACTTGCCGATGGTGATGTTGGAGGCCGAGAGGTTGCACAGGATCGTCGCCCCGGCGAGCGCGCCCAGCGTGCTGGGAGGCGTGGGCGCCCAGACATCCTCGCAAATCTCGACGAAGAAGCGGAAATCCTTGAACACTTCGGACGCAAAGACGAGGTCGACGCCGAACGGCACGTTCTGGCCGGCAACCGTGATCGACTGTCCGCACACCGCCTTGCCGCTTGCGAACCAGCGCTTCTCATAGAACTCGCGGTAGTTGGGAAGGAAGGACTTGGGCACCACGCCCAGGAGCTTGCCGTGTGCGATCACCACCGCGCAGTTATAGAGGCTGGAGCCGTGGACCAGCGCGGCCCCCACCAGCAGAACCGGCGAGAGCGAGGCGCTGGCTGCAACGATCTCGGTGAGCGCGGCATCCACCGCCGCGATCAGCGCGCCCTGCAAGTGCAGATCGTCGATGGCATAGGCCGACAGACACAACTCTGGAAAGACCAGAAGATCGACATGCGCTCCATGCGCGCGGCGCGCTTCGGCCAGGATCGCATCACGGTTGAAGGTGACATCGGCAGGCCGCACATGCGGGGTCGAGGTCGCAACGCGCACGAAACCATGCTCGTGCAGTGAAAAGAAGGGATGGCTGCGGTCGGCGGCGGCAGAAGCGTTCATGGCCATTTCCCTGACAGGAACCGCGCCCGGGCGCAATCGACGTGACGCGTGAAGTCGAAAAACTGGAAGAAGCAGAAGACTAATTCCGAGGACCATCGCCCTCGGGCTCCCCATACCGTCGACCTCACCTCCCACGCGCCCCCCGGCCGAGCGGGGTGAGGTCGTCCGTTCTGGGGTCAAGGGGTGATGACCCCTTGAATGCCCCCTTTCTTCGTCTCTGACTGTCTCTTTATCTTGATTGCAGCCCCTTCGCGCCGCGCCCAGTGCCAACGCCCCCTTGCCCTGTGGCGACACGGCCCTAAATGACGTTGCATGCGCAGCCTTGATGACATCCGCGAAGAATATGAGTTCCTTGAGGGCGACGAACGCTATCGCCTGCTGATCGAGTTGGGGCGCGAGCTCGACCCGATGCCCGACGCGCTCAAGACCGACGCCACCAAGGTGCGCGGGTGTTCGGCCTCGGTCTGGGTATACCCCACCGAAGCGGAAGGCGGCACGCTCCATTTTCTGGCGGATAGCAACGCGGCGATCACCAAGGGCATCGTCGCGCTGGTGATTGCAGGCGTACAGGACAAGCCCGCCGCCGAAGTGGCCGAGACCGACATCGTCGCCGCGCTCGAGCCCTTCGACCTCAAGAATCAGCTTTCTTCGAACCGCACGCAAGGCGTTCCCAACATGATCGCGCTGATCCGGGAAACCGCGGCGCGCTACGCGGCCCCCCAGTCTTGACCCACCCCTCTTCTGGCCGGGGCGCGCGAGCTTGAGGAAGGTCAAGCGCTCGATCTGGATGCTTGGCGGCGTGCTGTTTGTGGCGCTGGGCACCATCGGCATCTTTCTGCCGGTCATGCCCACCGTCGTCTTCTACATCGCGGCGGCCTGGTGCTTTTCCAAGAGCCACCCGGAATGGGCCGAGCGGCTCTACAACCACCCCAAGCACGGCCCCCATCTCGTCGCCTGGCGCGACCGGCGGGCGATCAGTCGCAAGGGCAAGGTCTCGGCCATCCTTGCGATGAGCGCGAGCATTCCTTTCACCTGGCTCGTGGTGGGTTTCCCGCTGGCTTTCATCCCGACAGGCGTGCTCGCCGTACTGGGCCCGTGGATCTGGACCCGGCCCGAGTGATCACCCGGGCCGGCGGTCCTGTTCAGATTTCGGCGTGGATCTGGCCGTAGGAGAGCATCGCGAAAAGGCCGGTGCCCCCGATCACATTGCCCGCGAAAGTGGGCAGGAGATAGCCGGTAAAGGCCGCCTCGATGGACTTCTGACCGTCGATGACGAGCATGAACATCTCGGTCGACCCGGCGATGACGTGGGTAAAGCCGCCCGCCGCGATGAGCGCGGTGAAGACCATAATGACCCAAAGCTCGAAACCCTTGGAACTGGGTAGCATCCACACCAGTCCGGCAATGAAGAAGCCCGCCGGAATGCCCTTTACCAGTGCGGTCCAGCCTTGCGACTGCGCGGCGTGCTTCGAGACCTCGAGCATGGCGGTCACATGGCTGCTTGCCTCGGCATCGCCCCCATCCGACATCACCATCACGAAGAAGGCGGTGAGGAAGGTGCCGATGAAATTGGCGGTGAGGACAATGGTCCAGAGCCGCGCGGAGAGACCGAGCTTGCCCCAGCTCGGCTCGGACAGCATCGGCAGGACCACGCTCAGCGTGTTTTCGGTGAAAAGCTGGAGGCGCGAGAGAATCACGAAGATGAAGCCCACCGAATAGCCCAGGCTCGAGACGAGCCAGCGGTTGGGGCTGCCTTCCAGCGTGTCATACAAAAGCGCCTGTGCGAATACCGAGGTCGAGATGCCGATCCCGGCGGCAATGCCCGACCACCACAGCGACGAGGTCGGACGGCGCAGTTCCTCTTCCCCCTCGCTGCGGATGATCGAGAATACGGTGAGTGCGGACAGGCGGCTGTGCGCGGACACGCGGCGGCGTTCGCGGCGGGTCAGGGTCGAATTGCCGCTTTCGATTTCGCGTTCGGTGTTCTCGCGTTCGGCCTTCTGTTCGGCCCGGCGCAGTTCCTCTTCGCGTTCTTCCTCGGTTTGCTCCGCCTCGGCAGGACCTAAAGAGGACCCTGCACCGGAGCCGGCGGTATCGATCACGTTCGGATGTCTCCTGAAAGATCTGGAACGCCTGTAACGCGCCAGATCATCCGGGGTTGCCGCGTGTGTGACCTGGTGCTCAGTCGTCCACCGCCTCGCGCACCACCGCGATGCCGCGGCGGCGCTGCTCCTTGAGTTCCTGCTTGAGGCGGACAGGGTCGCGCGCGACGACGAACCCGAAGCTGACCCCGCCTCCCTTGCCGATAGTCGCATGGTGCAGCTTGTGCGCCTGGACCAGACGCTTGGCATAGCCCCGCTTGGGCACCCAGCGGAAGTAACGCTGGTGAACAAGGCCGTCGTGGATCAGCGTATAGATGATGCCGTAGACAAGGATGCCAAGGCCAATCCACGTTCCCGGCCACCAGGCGTGCTGCCCCATGACGAGCGGCGAGCCGACCGCGAACATCGAGATGCTCATGGCCGCCCCCACCAGCGCGTAGAGGTCGTTCTTTTCCAGGACCTTGTCGTGCGGCTCGTGGTGGTCGCGGTGCCAGCCCCAGCCAAAGCCGTGCATGATGTACTTGTGGCTCGACCAGGCGACCAGCTCCATGGCCGCGGCGCTCGCAAGAACGATGAGAATGGCGATAAGAACAGTCACCCCCTCTTCCTAGACCGATGCGGCGCCCGTGTCAGCGCCTGATATCATGCCGTTCATCGCATCTTCGTGGCACAACTTGTCTCCTTACCGGGCTGAAAAATACGCCGTTCGTCCTCCTGCCGGATAAATCGAACACATGCCCCGTGCTGTACTGCTTGAATTGCAAAGCGCAGGGGCCTAATCGGCTCGGATCATGACCACACAGCCGCGCACACTCTACCAGAAGATCTGGGACGCCCACGTTGTCGACACCCGCGACGACGGTACCTGCCTCATCTACATCGACCGGCACATCGTGCACGAGGTGACGAGCCCGCAGGCCTTCGCGGCGCTACGCGCGAGCGGGCGCAAGGTGCGCCGTCCAGACCTGCACATCGCGGTCCCGGACCACAACCTGCCGACCACCGCGCGCCGCGATGCAGCCGGCAAGCGCGTTCCCATCGCGGACCCGCAGAGCGCGCAGCAGCTCGACATGCTGGAGAAGAACGCGCCTGAATTCGGCATCCGCTACATCGGCGACGCCGATCCCGAGCAGGGCATCGTCCACGTCGTGGGCCCGGAACAGGGCTTCTCGCTGCCCGGCGCCACGATCGTGTGCGGCGACAGCCACACCTCCTGCAACGGCGGTCTGGGCGCGCTCGCCTTCGGCATCGGCACCAGCGAGGTCGAGCACGTCATGGCGACGCAGACACTGATGCTCAAGCAGTCCAAGACCTTGCAGGTCAACGTCGAGGGCACACTCGGCGCGGGCGTCTCGCCCAAGGACGTGATCCTGCACATCATCGGCCAGATCGGCACCGCAGGCGGCACCGGCTACGTCATCGAGTACACCGGCAACGTCTTCCGCGAGATGTCGATCGAGGGCCGCCTGACAGTCTCAAACATGTCGATCGAAGCGGGCGCGCGCGCCGGTCTGATCGCGCCCGACGAGACCACTTTTGCCTATGTCAAGGGCCGCCCCTATGCGCCCAAGGGTGCGGACTGGGACAAGGCCGTCGCCTGGTGGAAGAGCCTCGCCAGCGATCCGGGCGCAACCTACGACAAGTCGATCCACATTCGCGCCGAGGACATCGAGCCCACCGTGACATGGGGCACCAGCCCCGAGGACACCGCCCCCATCGGCGCCGTCGTTCCCTCTCCGGACGATTTCGCCGACGCCTCCAAGCGCCAGGCGGTCCAGCACAGCCTTGAATACATGGGCCTGACGCCTGGCACCAAGCTGACCGACATCGAGGTCCAGAACGTCTTCATCGGCTCGTGCACCAACAGCCGCATCGAGGATATCCGCGCCGCCGCAAAGATCCTCAAGGGCCGCAAGAAGGCCGACAACGTGACCTGGGCCATCGTCGTGCCGGGCTCGGGCCTGGTCAAGGCGCAAGCCGAGGCCGAAGGACTCGACAAGATCATCATCGAGGCGGGTCTGGAATGGCGCGAGCCGGGCTGCTCGGCGTGCCTTGCCATGAACCCCGACAAGGTGCCCGCCGGTGAGCGCTGCGCCTCTACCAGCAACCGCAATTTCACCGGGCGCCAGGGTCCGGGTGCGCGCACCCACCTCGTCAGCCCCGCCATGGCGGCCGCAGCCGCCATTACCGGACGCCTCGCCGATGTGCGCGAGCTGGCCGAAAACGCCTGAAGGACGAACGCAAGATGGCAGACGAACCCGATACCTCGCTCGCCGGACGCGCCGCGATCGCGGCTGGTGCGGCCATCGGCTCGGCGGCAGTCGCCGCCGCCCTGCTCTTTGTGAAACGGCGCAAGTCGCGCGCAGAGAAGCACGCGCCCGCGCACCCCGAACAGGCCCCCGAGACGGATTGAGACGAGCACACCCATGAACCCGATTTCCCAGGTTTCCGGCCGGGCTTACCCGTTCGGCCGCAAGAACGTCGACACCGACGTCATCATCCCTGCCCAGTGGCTCAAGACCGTGACCCGTGAGGGCCTTGGCCAGGGCTGCTTCGAATCGGTCAAGACCAAGCCGGGCAACGTCTTCACCGACCCGGCTTACGAAGGCGCGCCGATCCTGATCGCGGGAGACAACTTCGGTTGCGGCTCAAGCCGCGAGCATGCGGCCTGGGCGCTGCTCGACATGGGCGTGACCTGCGTCATCGCGCCCAGTTTCTCGGACATTTTCTCGGGCAACGCGTTCAAGAACGGCATCCTCGCGGTCGCGATCCCGCAGGAGGCCATCGACCGCCTGATGGACGTCGCCACGACCGACCCGATCAGCGTGGACCTGGAAACCCAAACGGTGACGACGCCCTTCCAGGACCGCTTCACCTTCGAGATCGACCCGTTCCGCAAGCACTGCCTTCTGAACGGCCTCGACGAAGTTGGCCTGACGCTGGCGCAGGACACCGAAATCGGCACCTACGAAACCAAGGCGCGCGAGGATCTGCCTTTCCTTGCCAGTCCGAAGCTCGCCGAGGCCTGAGCGGCGCCCTGAAATGCCGCAAGCCGGCATTTCGGATATGTTTTTCCGGCCCGGCGGGACCCTCCCGCCGGGCCGGTTACCTTATGGGCCGCGCGCGCGATGCCGGAATCGGGATTGAACCCGGCCCCGCTCGGCCCTATCGCAATGGGAACGACCCGTGGCACGGTGCGCAGGTGCGCCGGAGCCACGCTTTTGCGGGATTGTGTGATGAAGAGTTTCAGCAGCAAGGGGCACGGCGCAGATGGTGGCGAGCCGACCGGGCTCGAGCATGACGCCGAGGTGCTTTTCCGCATCCAGGCGCGCCGCAACCGCCTCGTAGGCGAATGGGCTGCCGCACGCATGGGCCTTTCCGAAGCCGAGACCGAAGCCTACGCCAAGGCGGTGGTCCAGGCCGACTTCGAGGAAGCGGGCGACGAAGACGTCATCCGCAAGCTTCTGGGCGACATCACCGCCGCCGGGATCGACACGACCGAAGGCGAGGTGCGTGCCGCCCTCGAGGCCAAGCAGGTCGAGGCGCGACGCGCCTTCCTCGGCACGGCCTGACCACCCCCGTCCACCTCGCCGGCGCCGCACCCGAAACGGCTCGAAACCGGGCGCCAGCGGTGCTAGAGGGAGGCGCAAGACCAAGGTGCCGGCCGCACCTTGCCCCCCAACGACGGCCATAGGAGAAGCCCAGATGGCGATGCCCGCCAGCGAGATCGAGCGCCTTATTGCAGAAGCCCTGCCCGGCTGCGAAATCACGATCACCGACCTTGCCGGCGACGGCGACCACTATGCCGCGCACGTCATCGCGCCCCAGTTCGCGGGCAAGATGCGTGTCGCTCAGCACAAGATGGTCTATGAAGCGCTCGGGGGCCGCATGGGCGGCGAGCTCCACGCCTTGCAACTCACCACCGCCGTTCCCAAGTGACGCGCATACGCTTTTGAGGATTTGAATCAGATGTCCGACGTTAACGCCCGTATCGGCGACCTCGTGAAGGCCAACGATGTTGTCCTGTTCATGAAGGGCACGCCGCTCTTCCCGCAGTGCGGCTTCTCGAGCCGCGCCTGCGCTATTCTCGACCACATCGGCGTCCCGTTTGAAACGGTCGACGTCCTGCAGGACCAGGAAATCCGCCAGGGCATCAAGGCCTACTCGGATTGGCCGACGATCCCCCAGCTCTACGTGAAGGGCGAGTTCGTGGGCGGCAGCGACATCATGATGGAGATGTACGAGGCTGGCGAACTGCAGCAGCTCGTCACCGATGCGGGAATCGCGCCCCAGGCCTGATTCGCGTTCACAGGCACCGTGACCCGACGCAAGAAGGGCCCGGAGACCACTATGGTGTCCGGGCCCTTCTTGCGTCTGTCGGGGAGGCAGGGCCAGGAGACATGATGGCCCTGCCCCATCGAGACTGCTTTGGGTACAATAAACACAAAGCATAAATCGTGCCAAACTCGCAAGATTACGCAAAACCCGTATTTGCGCTTCCGACGCGACCATCCCTCAAGGCCAACATGTAAGAAATCTCGACACATTCAGGCCCACTCCAAGGCCCGGTACTGCCTGCGAGAGGCTCATCGTGACCAACGCACCTGCGACCCGCACCGCTCCCCCCCTTTGCCTGTGGCCCTGAGGGCGCCAACGGTGTGCGTGTCCCACCTTCAAGGCAACCACCCTCTTGCCACCGGTGGCCCGGCGCGCGAAAGCGGTCCCATGACCACGTGCCACGTTCCAACCGACCCGCCCGAGGACCTGGTGCCCGCCGCTACCGTCGTCGTCTTCCGACGCAGCCTCCAGCCCGGCGGACCGCCCGAACTGCTGATGGTCAAGCGCGCCCCAAAGATGCGCTTTGCCGCGGGCGCGCTGGTCTTTCCGGGCGGACGCGTCGATGCCGAGGACACCGCCCTTGCCCGCCGCCTGCTGCCAAATGAAGACGAAGCGCTGGGGGCGGCCCGCATCGCCGCCATTCGCGAAACACTGGAAGAGACCGGACTTCTCATCGCCAACCCCGCCGCTGTCTCGCCGCAGGCCGTGCGCGAGGGCCGCGAACAGCTGCTACGCGAGGGCGCTCTTGCCCCGGTGCTCGAACGGATGGGTTGGGAACTCGATCCCTGGCGCCTCACCTTCTACGCCCACTGGTGCGCGCCGGGTGTCAGGCCTTTCGACACCCGCTTTTTCCTGACCGATCTGGGCAGCGGACAAGTCGATATCGCGGTCGACAAGACCGAGAACACGCAGCTATTCTGGGCCAGCGCGCGCGCGACGCTGGCGCTGTGCCAGAAGGGCGAAGAACGCGTCATATTCCCCACACGCCGCAACCTGGAGCGCCTCGCCAGACACGACTCCTTCGCAGAGGCCCATGCCGACGCGCAGGCCCATCCCCCGCGCCGGATCCGACCCGTGATCGAACATCGCGACGATGGCGACTGGCTGACAATTCCGGAAGGACTTGGCTACCCTGTCTGCGCCGAGGCCATGGCCAGCGCCCAGCGAGGCTGAACGCAGCGGCCCTACTCCCCACGTCGGCCACGCGGATCAAAAGCCGCGCGGCATACCCTTGAACGGGTTGTGGAGGGCCAGGTGGTCCACGACCGGGCCATAAAGCGGCCGGTCGAATTCGACACCGGCAAAATCACCGCTGATCCAGCGCACGACCCCGCTGAAAGCCTCCAGCCCGTTCGGGCGCAGCACGATGCGCCCACCGACCTTGAAGAACATGCCCGTAATCTGAATACAGCACCCCTCGGGCGAGAGATCGTAGATCTCGCCAGTGTCCCGCAGACCGCTGTGGGTCCGGCATTGTACGGTCATGGAAACCGGCTTGCGCACGGAGCGCCGGGGGATGATCGGACGGCTCATTCAGGTATCAATAGCCTGGCTTTCTTGACCTTTCATTACCCACTTGCGGCACGCCCGGTTCAGGCCGGGCGGCGCGCGTAGAGGCCAAAGCCCGCGATCACCGCATAGCACAGCGCCGGGATGATGAAAGCGATCGAGAGGTTGCCGCCTGTCGCATCGGCCAGCGCGCCGGTAAGAACCGGGATGACCGCCCCGCCGCAGATGGCCACATTGATGATACCCGAACCATCGGCCGCGCGCGCGCCCAGCTTCTCGCAGGCAAGGCTGAAAATGGTGGGGAACATGATCGAGTTCATGAGGCCGACGGCCAGGAGGGTATAGCCCGCCAGCGGTCCGGTGCCGGTGGTCGAGACCGCGATCAGGACGATGGCCGCACAGGCGTTCAAGGCCAGCACCTTGCCCGGGCTGACGACGCGCAGTACCGCCGAGCCGAGGAAACGCCCGACCATCGCCCCGCCCCAGTAGAAGCCCAGGAGCTTGCCCGCGCTCGCCTCAGGCAGCGCCATCACGTGGTCCTGCATGAGATAATTGACGATGAGCGAGCCGATGGTGACCTCGGCGCCGACGTAGAGGAAGATGCACAGCGCACCATAGCCAAAACGCAGGCGCGACAGGAGATCGAGCCCGAAGCGTTCGAGCATGCCCTTGGTCGCTTGGGCCTCGTGCTTCTCTGCGGGAAGGCGGTTGCGGAACATCCAGACCGCGAGCGCAACAAGCGCCAGTGTCGCGGCAATGCCAAGGTAGCCATGGACGATCGCCTGGCTTTCCTGGCGGCGGTAGGTGTCGAGCGCCGCGCCGGTCAGTTCGCCCGCCGAGACATTGGCCAGGCTGCCCAGGATGAGGACCGAACCGGCGATGGGGAAGAGCGTGGTGCCCAGCGAGTTGAAGGCTTGCGCGAAAGTCAGGCGGGAGGACGCGGTCTTGCGCGGCCCAAGCAGGCTGATCAGCGGGTTCGACACGACCTGGACGATGACCACCCCGGCGGCCAGCACGAAGTAGGCGGCCAGGAACAGCGGGTAGTAGGCCGTCTGCGAGGCCGGGATGAAGGCGAGACAGCCCGCGATCATCACCACCAGACCCACCACCGCGCCGCGCATGTAGCCCAGCTTGCGCACCAGCATCGCGCCGGGAATACCGATCACCGCGTAGGCGGTAAAGAAGCAGAACTGCACCAGCATCGCTTCTGTGAAGCTGAGCGTGAACAGTTCCTTGAGCTTGGGAATGATGACGTCGTTGAGGCTGGTGATGCCCCCGAAGATGAAGAACAGCGCGAACACGAAGTAGCGCAGTTCGGGCGCATGGACGTGGCCACCCGGGACTTCCTCCCTGAAGGTTTCGGCGTCGCCACTGGGGCTGGTATCGATCATTGCGGCCACGGTGCTCTTCTCCCGGTGGGGTGGCTGTTCAGGGCGCAACGATCTGGTGCATTTTTTTACTTAGGGCAAGAAATTGCGCGCGCCTGAGAGATACAGGCCGCGACGGCTCATTTCGGGCCAGTTCATTTCGAGCCCAATCCCCTTATTTCGAGATAGTGCGGCGCACAGCATCTTTCCAGCCAGCGGCAAGATCCCGGCGGCGCCCGGCCTTCATCGCCGGGCGGAACAGTTCGCCCTGCCGCCATGTGCGCGAAAGGGCGTCGAGATCGCTCCAGACGCCCGTCGCAAGTCCTGCGTGGAAAGCCGCGCCGAGCGCCGTCGTTTCCAGGTGGACCGGACGCTCGACCGGCACGTCGAGCATGTCGGCCAGGAACTGGCACAGCCAGTCGTTCGCGGCCATCCCGCCATCGACGCGCAACCGCTCGGGCGTGCGGCCACCATCGGCGACCATCGCGTCTGCAAGATCCATGGTCTGGTAGGCCACCGCCTCCAGCGCTGCGCGGGCAAGATGCGCCTGCCCTGCGCCCAGCGTCAGGCCATAGATCGCGCCGCGCGCGTCCGGGTCCCAGTGCGGTGCGCCCAACCCGACGAAGGCAGGCACCATGTAGACGCCATGATTGTCCGGCACTTGCGTCGCCATGTCGTTGGTCTCGCGCGCATGGGTGATGACCCCGATGCCATCGCGCAGCCACTTGATCGCCGCGCCCGCCACGAAAATCGAACCTTCAAGCGCATAGGTCATCTGGCCATTCAGGCGATAGGCGGGCGTGGTGATAAGGCGGTTGTCCGATGCCAGCGCTTCCTCGCCCGTGTTGAGCAGCATGAAGCAGCCCGTGCCATAGGTCGACTTGGCCATGCCCGGCGCGAAACAGGCCTGGCCGAACAGCGCGGCTTGCTGGTCGCCCGCCATCCCGGCGATGGGGATCTCGGCCTCGAACAGGTCGGGCGCGGTGGTGCCGAAGACGTGGCTGTTGTCGTGCACCTCGGGCAGGATCTGCATCGGCACACGAAACAGGCGGCACAAGTCCTCGTCCCAGCCTTGCGTGCGAATGTTGTAGAGCATCGTACGCCCGGCGTTGGTGACGTCGGTCGCGTGGACCTTACCCCCGGTAAGGCGCCACAGCAGGAAGCAGTCGATGGTGCCGAAGGCGAGTTCGCCGCGTTCGGCCGCGCCGCGCGCTCCGGAAACATTGTCCAGAATCCAGGCGAGCTTGGTCGCCGAGAAATAGGGATCGACAAGGAGCCCGGTGCGCGCCCGCACGTCGGCCTCCACCCCGTCCGCCTTGAGATCGGCGCACAGCCGCGCGGTACGCCGGTCCTGCCACACGATTGCCTTGTGGATCGGCCTGCCCGTCGCCTTGTCCCACACCACCACCGTCTCGCGCTGGTTGGTGATGCCGATCCCGGCGATGTCGTGCGGCGCAACGCCGCTCTTGCCCATGGCCTCGCGCGCGGTTCTCACCACGTCGCGCCAGATGTCCTCCGGGTCGTGCTCGACCCAGCCCAGTTCGGGGTAGTGCTGTTCGAACTCACACTGCGCGGTTGCCACCGCGCGCGCCTCGGTATCAAACACGATGGCGCGGGTCGAGGTCGTCCCCTGGTCGATAGCAAGTACGTGACCGTGAACAGGGCCGGACTGGGACATGCGGGAACTCTCCGTCGGGGTAATGGGGGAGGTCGACGCGGCTTATTCGGCGCCGGTTTCGACCGTGGTTTCGTGTGCGTTTTCGGTTTTCGTCTGGGGCCGCAGGTAGGGCTTGATCGCGAAGTGATAAAGACCCGCGCCAACAAGACCGCCCACGAAGGGCCCGGCAATCGGCACCCAGAAGTAGAAGCCCGCGCCCGGCAGCGCGGAGGCGCCCCACCCGGTGAAACTCGCGAAGAGGCGCGGCCCGAAATCGCGCGCGGGGTTGATCGGCCAGCCTTCGAGATAGCCACCCGAGGCGCCGATGGCCGCAACGAGCAGTCCGATCATCAACGCGCCCGAGTTCGCCCGCGGCGCCATCTCGTTGTACTCGTCGGTGATCGCAAAAATGCCCAGCAGCAGGAACGCGGTCAGGATGACCTCGTCCCAGAACGCATGCCAGGGGGTGATGTGCGCACCGGGCAGCGTGAAGAATACTCCCGCCGCGCCGCCTTCGCCTCGGGTCAGGCCCTGCGCGACGTTGAAGGCATCGATCACCGGATGCCAGAGCTGGAGGACAAGCGCGGCGCCGATCACGCCGCCTGCGACCTGCGCGGCGATATAGGGGAGAACCTTGCGCCGGGGAAATCCGCGATAGACCATCAGCGCCAGGGTCACGGCTGGGTTGGCGTGGGTGCCCGAGACCGAACCGGTCACGTAGATCGCCAGCGTCACGGCCAGCCCCCAGGCAATGCACACGCCCCAGTAGGCCTGTGCATAGGGGCTGGGATCATAGAGCGTGATCATGGCCGCGGCGGAATCGCCCAGCGTGACGATGATCATCACCGCAATCATCTCGGCAATCAGTTCGCCGCGCAGCTTGCGCGAATCTTCGGTCCCGGCAGGCACGATCCGAGATCTCCCCTCTATCGGTCTTCGTTTTCGCGTACTCCCTGCACGCACCTTCATACGAAGGTCAAGACTTTCGTTTGAATTTTCGTTTACAGCAAACTATACCGTGAAACGAAACTCGCCGGGATGTATTGTCCCGACCAAGCCACACCGAAGTGGAGTTCCCACCTTGCCATCTGCAACGCCCCTTCCCTCGCAAGAGCCCACCTATGACCTGCTGATCGTGGGCGGCGGCATTAATGGGGCTGGCATCGCGCGCGATGCAGCCGGGCGCGGGCTCTCGGTGCTACTGGTCGAACAGGACGACCTTGCCAGCTACACCTCCTCCTCCTCGACCAAGCTGATCCACGGCGGGTTGCGCTACCTCGAATACTACGAATTTCGGCTCGTACGCGAAGCCCTGATCGAGCGCGAGCGCCTGCTTTCCATGGCTCCGCACATCATCTGGCCGCTGCGCTTCGTGCTGCCTCAGTCGCAGTCGCCCCGCCCAGCCTGGATGGTTCGCCTCGGCCTCTTCCTCTACGACCACATCGGCGGCCGAAAGACCCTGCCCGGCACCGAGACGATCAATCTCGACACCGCGCCGCAGGGCCGCGGCCTCTCTCCCTTGGCGAACACGAGCAAGGGCAAGGGCAAGGGCAAGGCCTTCGTCTATTCCGACTGCTGGGTTGAAGACAGCCGCCTCGTCGTCCTCAACGCCATGGACGCAGCCGCGCGCGGTGCGCGGATCGAGACGCGCACCCGCCTCACCGGCGCGACGAGCGAGAATGGCTCCTGGACCGCGCAGATCGAAGGCCCCGATGGCGCTCGCGACGTGCGCGCGAAAATGCTGGTCAACGCGGCGGGCCCCTGGGTCGACAAGGTGCTCCAGCGGCTGGGCCGGGCCAAGAATGATCGCGGCGTGCGTCTCGTCAAGGGCAGCCACATCGTCGTGCCCAAGCTCTACGAGGGCGATCACGCCTTCATGCTGCAGAACCCGGACCGCCGCATCGTCTTCGCGATTCCCTACGAACGCGACTTCACGCTCATCGGCACCACCGACGAACCCTGGACGCAGGAGCCGGGCAAGGCCGAGATCAGCGAGGCCGAGACGGCCTACCTGTGCGAGACCGCCAACCGCTATTTCGATCGCACCATTGCCCCCGCCGACATCGCCTGGAGCTATGCCGGGATCCGCCCACTCTACGACGATCACGCCGCCAACGCCTCGGCGGTGACCCGCGATTACGTGCTCGACTTCGACCGGCCGGACAGCGGCGCGCCGATGCTCAGCATCTTCGGGGGCAAGATCACCACATTCCGCAAGCTCGCCGAGCACGCGCTGGAGCACATCGCGCACGTATTCCCGCAGGCGAAGACCGCTTGGACCGGCGGCGCCGTGCTGCCCGGCGGCGAGATACCGGACGGCGACTTCGCGCGTTTTGTGCAGGACCTTGCCCGCCGCTTCCCGCAAATGCCCGGCGCCCTTCTGCACCGCCTCGCGCGCGCCTACGGCACCTGCGCCGAGACGATCCTGTCGGGCACGCAGGCGCCTGCGGACCTGGGCGAGGATTTCGGCGGCGGCCTCCATGCCGCCGAGGTCGACTATCTGGTCGCCCACGAATGGGCCCGCAGCGCCGAGGACATCCTCTACCGCCGCTCCAAGCTGGGCCTCCATGTGCCTGAAGGTACCGCTGCCAAGCTCGACAGCTATCTTTCACAGGGCGCCTGAGCGCCTGCGCTTTGCACGGCGTGCGCGCACCGCTAGGGTGGTGCCATGACGGGGGCAGCAGGCGCATGAGCGCGCACACTAGCATCGAGGACGGCCAGGGCGATATCGTGACGCGCCGGCGCACGCGCATCCTGGAGATCGCGCGCAGCGCGGGCCGCGTCGAGGTCGACGATCTCGCCACCCGGCTCGATGTCACCCCTCAGACCATCCGCAAGGACCTCAATGTCCTGGCCGAGCAGGCGCTGCTCTCGCGCGTGCACGGCGGCGCGGTGGTCACCTCGGGCGTCATCAACCTGGAATACGAGGCGCGCCGTTCGGTCGCCTCGGAAGCCAAGGCCCGGATCGGCGCGGCCGCCGCCGCGCTGGTGCCCGACGGAGCTTCTCTGTTCGTCAACATCGGCACCACGACAGAGGCGGTCGCGGCCAGTTTCGGCAACCACCGCAACCTCATGGTGATCTCGAACAACCTCAACGTGATCGACACGCTCTCGGTCCATCCGGCCATGGAACTGGTGTGCGTGGGCGGCAAGGTGCGCACCGCCGACCGAGCCGTGGTGGGCGCTCTTGCCATGCGCTTCATCGAGAGTTTTCGCGTGGACTACGCCCTCATTGGCATTTCCGCGCTCGATCCCGACGGCAGCCTGCTCGACTTCGCCATCGACGAGGTGGAAGTCTCACAGACGATCATCCGCAACGCGCGCAAGGTTATCCTCGTTGCTGACAGCTCCAAGGTCGGCCGCTCGGCCCCGGTGCGGGTGTGCGGAATGGAAGCCATCGACTACTTCGTGTGCGACACCCTTGCCGACCCGGACTTACGCCAGGCCTGCGCGGCCCACGACGTCACCCTGATCGAGACCCTGACGAGCCCCTGATCGCGGGTAAAACCGGGCACGCTCCCTCCCTTGCCCCTGCCAGACGACAGGCTCAGCCTAATCCGAAGGAAAGGAGTCATGGCGGAGAGTAGCTCGCAAAAACAGTACAAGCGACTGAATCTAAATTCAAAAATTCAAAATCCTGCCAATAAAGCCCCTGAGCCAGCCCCGCCCTTATCTCACCGCAATGTGGTACGGTTCCAGAAGGTAGCACATTGTACTGTATATCCGCATTATCTGGATGCAGAGCGTTGCACATCCCAGTTCTTCGAATGGCACAGCGATTCGCCCCCAGCCTTACCCGAAATTCGAAAACCAGCGGCCAAGCTGCCTCTCTCGTACCTTCCAAAACTTGTTGATTGCCACTGAGAAGTGACCCGGAGCGCTTATAAATTACCACTGAGAATTGCCCCATGTTTCTCTCCCTTCCGGCTGCCAGTCGGAGGGTCTTGGAGTGATCGACATGGACTTACTCAGTGTGATCCGCCGGTGGCATTTCCGACAGGGGATCTCCATTCGGGAGATCAGGCGCCGGACTGGCCTGTCCCGCAACACCATCCGCAAGTATCTGCGCTCCGATACGGTTGAGCGCAGCTTCAAGGTTCCGTTACGGCCCAGCAAACTCGATCCCTTCGCGGACAAGCTGACGGCTTGGCCGCGAGTGGAACTGAAGAAATCCCGCAAGCAGAAGCGGACTGCCAAGCAACTCTACGTTGATCTGGTGACGCTGGGTTACGATGGCTCCTATAACCGGGTGGCCGCCTTCGCCCGGCGATGGCGGACCGAGCTTCAATATGAACAGCAGACCAGCGGGCGCGGGACGTTCGTGCCTTTGGTTTTCCAACCTGGCGAGGCCTTCCAGTTCGACTGGAGCGAGGATTATGCCGTGCTGGACGGCAAGGCACCTCCAGCAGCGCCGATCGATGCGCCTCAGGCCCTGTGTCTGGCGCAGGAGCCCGAGGCCAATGTCGTGCGCTATGACAGGCTGAGGGAGATCCGCCCATAACCCAATGCCATCAAAGGTCGACTGTTGACCGGCGACTAATTTGCGCAACAAAGCCATAACGCATGACAAAAAAGATTCGCGCTGCCACTGATTAAATCGCCTGAACCGAGCGAAAGGCAGTCCACCTGGGCCGCACGGATCGTACCAAGCCAGCAATTGCGCCAGCGCGTCTAACGGCTGCGATCTGAAATCCCCATAGCTCAGCGCGTGAGGCACCGCGGGTCGTACATGTAAGACTTTCGTACGCCTGTCGGCGCCCGAAACCCTTCAACCTTGCCGACAGTCGGCTTTGGAGTGGATGTCCTGGGTAATCTGACCTTCGCTCCGCGCCTGCTCGATCCTGGATCAGCGCCCTGCACATTGCGCCATCGCGACTGTCGGCTCTGGAGCGGCCCCCTTGGGTAAGCTGATGGGCTGGACGCCCCCTGACGGCATCCATGCGCCATAGTGGAGGTGTTGAACACCACTGAAGGAGGCGTCCGTGTCGAAGGTTATCACAATCGGGTTGGATATCGCCAAGAATTCGTTTCACGCACCCGGTGCCGACGAGTGGGGCGAGACGTTTTCAGCCGCAAACTGAACCGCAACAAGCTACTCGAGTTCTTTGCTAACCAACCTGCCTGCCTTGTCGCGATGGAGGCATGCGGCGGCGCCCATCATTCCTGTACAAAGAGATCGCGCGCCGGGCACGGGAAGACGAAGTCGCGCGCCGACTTATGACAATCCTTGGCATCGGGCCGATCGCGGCCACTGCTATTGTGGCGCTGGCGCCCCAGGCTGCGTCGTTCACCAAAGGCCGCGATTTTGCCGCGTGATTGGGCCTTGCCCCACTTCAGCACTCAACCGGTGGCAAGCAGAAACCGGGCAGGATATCGAAAATGGGGGAGCGGACGATTAGGCGATTGCTTATTATCGGCGGCAGCTCGGTCGTGCGGCAGGCAGCCGTGCGGGGAGCGCCGGCAGGTTCGTGGCTGGAAGGGATGCTGGCCCGCAAACCACGTATGCTCGTCCCGGTCGCGCTCGCCAACAAGATGGCGCGCATTGCCTGGGCGCTCATGACAAAGCAGGAGGATTACAAAGCTCTGGTTGCTGTCGCCGCGTGATGTTGCGAGAACACACCTGAAGTCGTCGGAGACGTAGGAGGTCGAAGGAGGGTATGGCACAACTGTCAGTTAGAAGGGGTCGGAAAAGCAGGGAATGTCGAAGCGCAAACCAAGCGCGCTAAGCCGATTTGGATCCGGTCCGCGAACTCCCATACTGGCCCGCGGCATAGTGCTGCTTTCAGAGGCCGGACAGACGAGACCACCTGACTACGTGCCACCTCTTCTCATTTAACGCTTGCTCCTTTGGGGCGTCCACAAACGACGTGTGGGCGATGGCGCTCTGTCAGATTGGATCCGCACCCCCCCTTTGCGTACCCATCCGGTGAAGCTTTCGATTACTTACAAGTGGTCGCCCGCGTGATTCCCGTGAGCGCATTGCGGTTGAACCCCCTGTTTCGGCTGTGATTCCTGCTCAGGCACGGAACCTGGGGGGGGCGTGCCATGGCGCGAACGACGGAGATGAAGCTGAGGCCTGGATCGACGGAGAAATAGACAACACCGGGTTCGGCGATGCTCGGCTTGGTAATCGGCTGCGCAAACTGATGTGCAGCTTG
>NZ_VIRF01000092.1 GCF_008107685.1 Novosphingobium sp. BW1 | reverse complement strand
GACCCGAACTGGCCCCGGCGCCCGAGCGCGCTGCGCCCCCGCTCGGCACCATCGGCGACCTGGCCTTCCCCGCCCTTGAACACGCCACGCTTTCGAACGGCGTACCCGTCACCCTCGCCCGCCGCACCGCAGTGCCCAAGCTGCAGCTGACCATCGAGTTTGACGCAGGCACTTCGGCCGACGCGCTGGATACGCCCGGCACACAGGCGCTCATGCTCGACATGCTCGATGAGGGCGCGAACGGCCTCGATGCGACCCAGCTTGCCGAAGCGCAGGAGCGCATCGGCGCCTCCATCCAGACAGGCGCGAGCACCGACACCAGCGTGCTCAACCTCGTCGCGCTGAGTGACAACCTCGCCCCCTCGCTCGATCTCGCCGCCGGGATCCTGCTGCACCCGACTTTTGCCCCCGAGGACGTCGCGCGCCTCAAGGCCACGCGCCAGGCGCAGCTCTCGCAGGCGCTCAGCTCGCCCAATTCGCTGGCCCAGCGCACGCTCGGCGCCGCGCTCTACGGCACGCACCCCTACGCCCAGCCCAGCGACGGCCTGGGAGACGCCGCCTCGCTCGCCGCGCTGAGCGCGCAGGACCTGCAAGCCGCGCACGCCAAATGGCTGCGCCCCGATCTTGCCCGCATCACGGTCGTGGGCGATGTGACGATGGCCGAATTGAAGCCCCTGCTTGAACGCGCCTTTGCGGGCTGGACGACGCCCGCTGGACCTGCGCCCGTCAAGCATCTGGACGCGGCCACCCCGCAGGCGCGCGCGCGCATCCTGCTGGTCGACCGGCCCAACTCGCCCCAATCGGTGATCATGGCGGGCCGCGTCCTGCCCATGGACGGCACCGCGAAGAACGGCGAGGCGCTCGACCTGGCCAACGACGTCCTTGGCGGCGGCTTCCTCTCGCGCCTCAACGCCGATATCCGCGAGGACAAGGGCTGGAGCTACGGGGTCTATTCGGGTGTCACGAAGAACGAAGGGCCCCGCACGCTCCTGGTGCGCGCGCCCGTCCAGGCCGACCGCACCGGCGACGCCATCGCCGCGATCCGTACCGACATGGCCGCACTTCCGGGCGAAAAGCCGGTCACAACAGAGGAACTCCAGCGCGTCACCGAAGGCGCGATCCGGGGCCTTCCCAACCAGTTCGAAACCAACGCCGCGGTCGATAACGCCATCCGCACGAACGTGCGCCTCGGCCGCCCCGAGGACTACTACGCGACGCTGGCGCAGACCTACCGCCGCATCGACGCCGATGACATTGGCGCCGCCGCGCAGGCCTATCTGCAACCGGGCGCGCTGACTTTCGTTGTCGTGGGAGACCGCTCCGTGGTCGAGCCCCAGCTCCAGAACCTCGGCCTGCCTGTCGAGGTCCTGCCTGCCCCCACCACGGACAGCGAATAAGCGACAAGGGAGAGAATACGATGTCAGTAGCCGGACGCTACGAATGCACCACGAAGACCCCGCTGGGCACGCAGAAGGGCGTGCTTACCGTCGTGCCCGAAGGTGAGAGCTTCACCGGCACGATCTCGGGCGATCTGGGCGCGATGGACCTTGAGGACGGCACCATCGCGGGCGACACGCTGCGCTGGAAGATGACGATGACCTCCCCGATGAAGATCGAACTCGACTGCAAGGCCACAATCACCGGCGATGACCTGGACGGTACGATCAAGGCCGGCTTCTTCGGCACGATGGACCTGAAGGGCACGCGCATCGGCTAATCCCGCCCCCAGGCCCGGAGATGGCGCGTTTTCCTGTTGCGATGGGCCAATCAGGGCAGAGAGTTAACAGGACAAACCGAAAAGAAGTCCCGTCCGAGGACCATCGACCTCGGGCTCCCCAAACTCGGCCACGCCCGCCCCTGGTCATTCAAGAGCGCGGGCGAAGAGGGGCCGGTAGCGGAATTTCCGCATTTCGACAGAAAGTGCTGTCAGCTGCCTGTCCGCTTTCAGGCAAAGCTATAGCGTGCTCCCATGACCGAGATGGGGTGGAAAGCGGACATTCGCGGGATCGCATGATCGAAGTCCGCTAGTTTAGAAGCAGACCCATGCTGGACCGATCAGGCAGGAAAATGAATTCCGCACAGTTTGTTGCCGTCGGGGTCACGAAAATAGGCCAGTTCGATGGTGCCCATGGAGGCAGTTTCGCGTGGTCCGGGCGGAGCTTCGATCGAGGTTCCGCCAGCGGCAACGGCGGTATCGTGAAGCTGCTTCACCTGCTCGGGCGAGTCGCAGGAAAAGGCGACCGTGCTGCCGTTGGCGACGCTTGCCGGTTCGTCATTGATCGGCTGGCTGACGATGAAGTTGGTTCCGTTGCCGTTATTGTAGATCAGACGGATATGGCCGCTGTCGGCGATGTTCCGCGTCCCTTCCCCTGCACCCAAGGTGCCGAGCACCGTGTCGTAGAAGCGCTTGGATCGCTCAATGTCGTTCGATCCGACCATGGTGTGAAAAAGCACGCATACTCTCCTGAAGGCTGATCGACTTCCGATCGCCATTAGCGGTCTCACCTAACAGGCACGTAACCCGCAGTCACTCCCGGCCCTATAATGTCCGCTATCGGTCGTTAGCAGACCGGCCGCTTTTTCGCGCTCGAGGCTTAGCCCAAGCGGAACAGGTGACCGCATTCGAGCAATGGAATTGAGGTGCTGGACGGCGACAATGAGCGCGTTTAGGCTCAAGAAAATACAGCTGGGTGGCGTTCCAGCCTATCAATGATCCGGGTCACGGAGCCCTCGTCGGCGATTAGTGACGCGCCACTCGCACGCAATTCTTCGAGGATCGCCTATTCCAGAATGCCGAGCCAATCTTCACCATCCCGACCTTCATAGATGTCGAAGAACCGGCGGAACGGCTCGCGGCCGTCCATGTAATCTGAGATCGGGAATGACCGAGCGTTGCGAGCCCATTCATTTGACGAGAGGATTGCTTGAAGCACGTCTTTTACGCGCGCTCGCCTGAATGTGAGGAACGGTGATCTTCATCCAAGCAGTACATACGCCGCACGGAAGGAAACGGACAGTCGGCAAATCGGGACGCTCGGACCATCATCCTATGACCAACTAGGGCGCCAGGCCGAAGGTGGGCACATTGATGTCGAAAGGGCGTACCCTCTCCGATTTCGGGAGCGCGAGGGCGATGGCCCTCGCATTGGCTTTGCCTTCCCGTTCTTCGCAGGGGGTTACGCGTAGCGGCCTTATTCTGGCGCTGGTGGCGACGTCCTGTGGGCGCACATGTGACGGACCAACGAAAAAGCCCCGGCGGATCGCTCCGGCGGGGCTTTTTCATGTGCTGGAAGGGCCAGATCAGCCGAGCTTGGCTTTCAGGATCTCGTTGACGACCTGCGGGTTGCCCTTGCCCTTCATGGCCTTCATCGTCTGGCCGACGAAGAAGCCGAAGAGGGCAACCTTGCCGCCCTTGTACTGCTCGACCTTGTCGGCGTTAGCGGCGAGGACCTTGTCGATCTCGGCCTCGATGGCGCCCGTGTCGGACTCCTGCTTCAGGCCTTCGCGCTCGACGATGGCTTCGGCCTCGTCGCCGGTGTCGAGCATGATTTCAAGGACCTGCTTGGCCGCGGAGCCGGAAATCGTGCCTTTGGCGATGAGCGCCAGGAGATCGCCGCCCTTTTCAGGGGTTACAGGCGATTCCTCAAGGCTGGTGCCCAGCTTGTTGAGCGCGCCGAACAGCTCGGAGATCAGCCAGTTGGCCGCCTGCTTGGAGACCTCGGCCGGCGCCTTGCCCGAAGCCTTGGCGGTCTCGGCCAGCAGGCGCTCGAACCACCGGGCGGTGTCGACGTCGGCGGTCAGCACCTGTGCGTTGTAGGCCGAGAGGCCCAGTTCGGTCTCGTAGCGCGCCTTCTTCGCATCGGGCAGCTCGGGAAGCGAGTTGCGGCAATCCTCGAGGAAGTCGTCCTCCAGGATCAGCGGCAGCAGGTCGGGATCGGGGAAGTAGCGGTAATCGTGCGCGTCTTCCTTCGAACGCATCGAACGGGTCGAGCCGGTGTTGGGATCGAACAGGCGCGTTTCCTGCACAATCTTGCCGCCCGCTTCCAGCACGTCGACCTGGCGCATCGCCTCGTGCTCGATCGCCTGCATGACGAAGCGCACCGAGTTGACGTTCTTGGTCTCGGTACGGGTGCCCAGTTCCTCGCCCGGCTTGCGCACCGAGACGTTGACGTCCGCGCGCATCGAGCCCTGGTCCATGTTGCCATCGCACGAGCCGACGTAGCGCAGGATCGTACGCAGCTTCGAGAGGTACGCGCCCGCCTCGGCCGGCGAGGTCATGTCCGGACGACTGACGATTTCCATCAGCGCCACGCCCACGCGGTTGAGGTCAACATAGGACATCGTCGGGTGCTGATCGTGCATCAGCTTGCCCGCGTCCTGCTCGACGTGGATGCGCTCGATGCCGATGACCTTGTCTTCGGGGATCCCGGCCTTCTCGTCGGCCTCGATGACCAGCTCGCCCTCACCCACGATCGGGTGGTAGAGCTGACTGATCTGGTAGCCTTGCGGAAGGTCGGCGTAGAAGTAGTTCTTGCGGTCGAAGCGCGAGTATTTGTTGATCTGCGCGTTGATCGCCATGCCGGTGCGCACCGCCTGGCGGATGCACTCCTTGTTGGGCACGGGCAGCATGCCGGGCATGGCCGCGTCGATCAGCGCGACCTGCGTGTTGGGCTCGGCGCCAAACTCGGTCGCCGCGCCCGAGAACAGCTTGGCCTGCGAGGAGACCTGCGCATGGACTTCGAGGCCGATCACGACCTCCCACTCGCCCGTTGCGCCCTGAATGCGATAGGTGCTCATATTACCACCACTTCTCCGGCTTGGCCGTAAACTGTGCGCGCGCCTCAAGCGCGAGACCGGCGTTGAGTACGCCCTGTTCATCGAAGGACTTGCCGATGATCTGAAGACCCAGTGGCAGACCGTCCTTCGAGAGCCCCGCGGGCACCGACATGGCCGGAAGGCCCGCGAGGCTGGCGGGGACCGAAAACACGTCGTTGAGGTACATCGAAAGCGGATCGTCGACGTTCTCACCCAGCGCAAAGGCCGGCGTCGGGGTCGTCGGCGCAAGGATCACGTCGCATTCCTCGAAGGCCTTCTGGAAGTCCTGCGAAATGAGCGTGCGAACCTTCTGGGCCTGCGTGTAATAGGCATCGTAAAAGCCCGCCGACAGCACGTAGGTGCCGATCAGGATGCGGCGCTTGACCTCCTCGCCGAAACCGGCGGCGCGGGTGGCCGCGTACATGTCCTGAAGGTTCGCGCCTTCGGGAAGGTCGCGCAGGCCGTAACGCACGCCGTCATAGCGCGCGAGGTTCGAGGAGGCCTCGGCCGGCGCGATGATGTAGTAGGTGGGCAGCGCGTACTTTGTGTGCGGCAGCGAGATGTCGATCACCTTCGCGCCCGCGTCCTTGAGCCAAGCCACGCCCTGATCCCACAGCGCGACGATTTCCGCGTCCATGCCGTCCATGCGGTATTCGCGCGGAATGCCCACGGTCTTGCCCGAAAGGTCGGCCGAGAGGAGCTCCTCCCAGTTGGGGACGGGCAGATCGAGGCTGGTCGCGTCCTTGGGATCGAACCCGGCCATGGCTTCGAGCATGATCGCACAGTCGCGCGTGTCCTTGGCCATGGGGCCCGCCTGATCGAGCGAGCTGGCAAAGGCCACCACGCCCCAGCGCGAGCAGCGCCCGTAGGTTGGCTTGATGCCGGTGGTGCCGGTGAAGGCGGCGGGCTGCCGGATCGAACCGCCGGTGTCGGTGCCGGTCGCCGCCGGAGCGAGACGCGCCGCCACAGCCGCCGACGAACCGCCCGAGGAGCCGCCCGGTGCCAGCTGCGCGTTCGAGCCCTGCTTGCGCCAAGGTGAGATCACGTTTCCGAAGTAGCTGGTCTCGTTCGAGGAGCCCATCGCGAACTGATCGAGGTTGAGCTTGCCCAGCATGCCAGCGCCCGCGTTCCACAGGTTCTGCGACACGGTCGATTCGTACTGCGGCTTGAAACCTTCGAGGATGTGGCTGGCCGCCGTCGTCTGCACGTCGAAGGTCGCAAAGAGGTCCTTCATGCCGATGGGCACGCCGCCCATCTTGCCCAGGTCCTCGCCCTTCGCGCGCTTCGCGTCGGTGGCCTGCGCGGCTTCGAGCGCCTTTTCGGGGGTGGCGACGATGAAGGCGTTCAGGGCCTCCTGCGCGGCCGCGACGTTGGCGTTGAACGCCTCGGCCACTTCCACGGCGGTGAAGTCACCGGCTTTCACGCCGTCGCGGATCTGTGCGACGCCAAGTTCTGTAAGATCGGTCATTGGTTCTCACCTGTCGCCCGGGCGCGAGTGCGCGCCGCAGGGCAGATAGCAAGCGGGCTTCCCGCCTGTGCGGGAAGGACGAAAGGTTGCGTGGATGCCCGCCAGGTCACTCAATGACCTTGGGCACACCGAAGAAGCCGTGCTCGGCCACTGGCGCATTAGCGAGGACTTCCTCGCGCTTGCCGCCACCGGTCAGCGGATCGGCATCGACCACGTCCTCACGCAGGCGCAGCGTGTTGGGGATCACCGCGGTCATCGGCTCGACATTCGAGGTATCGACCTCGCCGAGTTGCTCGACCCAGTTGAGGATCCCGTTGAGCTCGGGCACCATCGCCTCCAGCTCACCCTCGGTCACCTTGATGCGGGCAAGGCTCGCGATCTTCGCAACGGTTGCGGTATCGACCGACATGACGTTCCTTTTTTAAAGGTTGTTCTCTTCACGGCGGCGAACAGGCGCCGCGCATCAGGCCAAAGCCGCTAGCACCGGCGGCCCCGCGCTTCAAGCGGGAGAGGGGCAGGCCTGGAACAGGGGTCAGAAGTCAAAGGAATGTTTCCGAGCGCCATCGCCCTCGGGCTCCCCAAGCCAGCGACCTCAAGGCTCTTATTTCACGCTGGCTAAGAACGGTGAGGCAGACAGTTTGGAGGTCAAGGGGCGATGGCCCCTTGGATCTTTCATTTCTTCGGCTCGTCCTTGGATTTTCCCTGCGCGGCCTCGATGCGCGCCTTGGCGGCGGCTTCCTGCTGCGCGCGGATTTTGGCCATCATCAGCTGGATGTCGTGGGGGGTCTTGTAGTCGATCAGGTCGACTTCAAAGACGAGCTCGGAATTGGGGGGGATCGGGCCGGACTGGCGGGCACCGTAGCCCAGTTCGGGCGGGATGGTCAGGCGGTAGCGCCCGCCGCGCTTCATCTGCATGAGCCCCTGGGCAAAGCCGGGGACGACGCCGTTGAGGTCCATCGGCACGCGCTCGTTCGCATCGAACACGGTGCCATCGGTCAACATGCCCTTGTAGTTGACGAGCACGAAGGAGCCGGCAGGCGGCGGATCACCCTTGCCTTCCTGGAGCGTCTCGACGACGACTTCGGGTTCGGCCTCCTCCGGGGGAACCGCGGTGGTTGCGGCCTCCCGGGCCTGCACCGCAGCGGGGCCTGCCGGAACGAACAAGACCGCCGCGGCCAGGGCGGCCACAGCGGTCGTGATGCTTTTCATCGCGGGAAGCTCCGAATTACTCGGACGGAGCCTCGGGTGCGCCCGGAGCGCCGCCCTGCATCTGCTGCATCTGCATCATCTGCTGCATCATGCGCTGCTGCTGTTCGATTTCGGCCTTGCTGCGGAAGTCGAGCAGCTCGATTTCGAAGGTCAGGTCGGTGTTGGGTGCGATTTCGCCCTGCCCCTTATCGCCATAGGCAAGCTCGGAAGGGATATCGACGGTGTACTTCCCGCCCGCCTGCATCTTCTGCAACGCGGTTGAAAAGCCCGGGATCACCCCGTCCAGCTCCATGGGAACCTGCTTGGCTTCATCGAAGACCTTGCCGTCGGGAAGCGTGCCCTTGTAGTTGATGAGAACCATGTCCTCGGTCGTCGGCGAGGGGCCGTGGCCTTCGGTCAGAGTCTTGACGTGAACCTGCGCGGGCATCGCGGCATAGGCGACGCTGGCACCAGCCAGCGCGAGAGCAAGCGCGCCCACCCAGATCTTCGACAGGGAGCCCTTCTTGACGGGCTGGAGCGGGACGCGGGTGATCTCAGTCATCGTATCGTGTGGCCTCGTGACGAATGCGTGCCGCAGACTCGGCACGTGTGCGCAGATAGCGCCCCCAAGCCTCTGCGCAAAGCCACCTTTTTCAAGGGTTGCCAGATGCACCAAGGGCGCGAACCGGTTACGGTCGCGCCCTCATGGCTCAAGCGGCCCCGGCATTCAAGCCCGACGCCGTTATCGAGGTGCCCGAACGCGCACCAACAGGTGCACGTTCGGCAAACGTCGCCTTACTTGACGCCGTCACGCTCCATGCGCTTGCGCTCCAGCTTGCGGGCGCGACGCACGGCAGCGGCCTTTTCGCGGGCGCGCTTTTCCGACGGCTTCTCGAAGTGGCGACGCAGCTTCATTTCGCGGTAGACGCCTTCACGCTGCAGCTTCTTCTTGAGCGCACGAAGGGCCTGGTCAACATTGTTGTCGCGAACCATGATCTGCATAAAACTACCACACCTCAAAAATACGAACGAAGCCCGCCCCACACCTCCTACATGGCGAGACGGACCGCGAATCAAATGGAACCAAAAGCGCCGAATCCCGCTAAAGGTCCGACTGGGTTGGTCGCGCCAATATCAAAGTGACACACCAAAGACAACCGCAAAGACTCCCCAAAAGCCGCGAAACCGCCAAGAACCGGGCTTTAGCCACCCCCGAAGCGGCGCAAGCAGCGATTGGAAATTGCGCGAATCGCGGGTAAGGCGGGCCTCTATGCCCCAACCCTCCTTCCTTGCCGCCTCGCTTTACGTGGCGCTGGGCGGCGGAACCGGCGCCTGGCTGCGGTTTCTTGTCGGCCGCGCCTGGACCGCTGCGCTCGGCCCCGCGCGCGCGGGAGTCTTCCCGTATGGCACGCTCACCGTGAATGTGCTGGGCTCCCTCTTCATGGGACTCCTCATCGGCGCACTTGCACGCTATGGGAGCCACGGCGAAGGCACCCGGCTGTTTCTCGCAGTCGGCCTGCTCGGGGGGTTCACCACCTTCTCCTCGTTCAGCCTCGACTTCATCACCATCCTCGAACGCGGGCAACCTGCCCTTGCCGCGTTCTATGTCGGCGCCTCGCTTCTCGCAGGGTTCGCCGGATTGTTTCTGGGCCTCCTTATCATGCGGAGCATCTAATTCATGGCCGGTAACGACGACATCGTCCGCCAGTTCACCGTCGGCCACGACGACGAGGGCGTACGCCTCGACCGCTGGTTCAAGCGCCACCTGCCCAAGGTCGGCTTCGCAATGGTCTCGCGCTGGGCGCGCACCGGCCAGATCCGCGTCGACGGCAAGCGCGCGGACGTGGACACGCGCCTTTCCGCAGGCCAGGTCCTGCGCGTGCCGCCGGGCGGCGAAGCCAAGCCGGGCGGCAAGGCGCCGCGTCCCAAGCGCGAGCTGAGCGAGGAGGAACTTGAACTCGCCGACCAGATGGTGCTGACGCAGGACCGCGCCGCCATCGTCCTCAACAAGCCTCCGGGCCTGGCCACGCAGGGCGGTTCGGGCATGAAGCAGCACGTCGATGGCCTGCTCGACGCCTATGCCCCCGACGGCCCGCGCCCGCGTCTTGTCCACCGTCTCGACAAGGACACCTCGGGCGTCCTGCTGATCGCGCGCACGCCGGGCAGCGCGGCCTACTTCTCCAAGCGCTTTTCGGGGCGCACCGCCAAGAAGATCTACTGGGCGCTGGTCATGGGTGTGCCCAACATCGACGATGGCATGATCGAACTGCCGCTCGCCAAGCAGCCGGGCACGGGCGGTGAGAAGATGCATGTCGATGAAGAGAACGGCCAGAGCGCGCGTACCCGCTTCCGCGTGCTCGACCGCGCGGGCAACCGCGCCGCCTGGGTCGAACTGCACCCGCTCACGGGCCGCACCCACCAGCTGCGCGTCCACATGGCCGCGATCGGCCACCCGATCGTGGGCGATGGCAAGTACGGCGGGCAGGACGCGTTTCTGTCCGGCACGATCAGCCGCAAGATGCACCTGCACGCGCGCCGCCTCATCATCGAGCACCCCGATGGCGCCCCGCTTGACGTGACCGCGCCGCTGCCCGAGCACTTCGCCAATTCCATGGAGAATCTCGGCTTCGACGAGGCGGACGGTGCCGAGCTGCCCCCCGGCCCCGCGCCCTTCACCAAGGACGATGAAAAGCGCGCGGCCAAGCAGCATTCCAAGCAGATCCGCAAGGAACGCCGGGGCGAGCGCCGCACCCGCACCACCGGTCGTTCGGACGAAGGCGCCCGGCCCCCGCGCGCGGGCGGCGGCAAGGGTAAGGTGCCGGGCAAGGGTCTCGCCAAGGCCGGTCACAAGGGCCCTCCGGGCACCCGCGTACCCAAGAAGTCCGGGCCCAAGAAGGGCAAGGGCAGCCCCATCCCCAAGGGCAAGGCGCCCAAGCGCTGAGGTCCAGGTGCTGAGGCCCCACGTGCCGACGCCCAAGTGCTGAGAAAGGAAACGCGCCGATGAAGCTGGCGGTCTTCGATTGCGACGGCACCCTGATCGACGGGCAGGCCGCGATCTGCGAGGCGATGGAGGCCACCTTCGTCGCGCATGATCTGAAAGCGCCGCCGCGCGCCACGATCCGCCGCGCGGTCGGCCTTTCACTGCCCCAGGCGATGCGCGCGCTGCTCCCTGAAAGCGACGGCGCGCAGCAGCACACCATGGCCGAGACCTACAAGCAGGCCTTCCGCCAGGCCCGCACCGAGGGCCGCGTCTCGCAGCCGCTCTTCGAGGGTATCCGCGAGACGCTCGAGGCCTTGAAGGACGCCGGTTGGACGCTCGCAATCGCGACCGGCATGTCGGACCGGGGGCTTGCCCATTGCCTTGCTGGCAACGGCATTGCCGAGCTCTTTGTCAGCCTCCAGACCGCCGACCGCCACCCCTCCAAGCCGCACCCTGCAATGCTGGAGGAGGCCATGTTCGAGGCGGGCGCCAACGCCGAACAGACCGTGATGATCGGCGACACCGCCTACGACATGGAGATGGCGAAAGCGGCCTGGGTGCGCGGCGTGGGCGTCGACTGGGGCTACCACCAGCCCGATGAGCTGATGAAGGCGGGCGCGGAATTTGTCGCCGACACGCCGGACAAGCTGCGCGCGCACTTGCTGGCATGAGCACACCCTCCCCCTCTGGCGAACCCGATCCCGCCGCGCGGCGCTTCTTCGTCATCCAGGGCGTGCGCCTTCTGGGCGTTGTCTGCGTGGTCGTGGGCATCCTCATTGCCAAGGGCGGGCTCTTTGCCCCCGCCCCGCCGGCGCTGGGCTATGTCCTTGTCGCCAATGGCCTTCTCGACCTCTTCCTCATCCCCGCCCTCCTCGCCCGTAAGTGGCGCAGCCGACCGGGCGACCAACCAGAGAGCTGAAGTTTCGTGAAACGTTTCTACAAGGAAGTGACCGCCACCCCGCTTGAGGACGGCTCGGGCTGGTGCGTGCGTCTCGATGGCCGCGCGATCAAGACAGCAGGCGGCCGCCCGCAAATCGTACCGAGCCAGGCGCTGGCCGAGGAACTCGCCGCCGAGTGGGCCGCGCAAGGTGAGGAAATCGACACCGCGCGCTTCGTCACCCGCGACCTTGTCGACTTCGCGCTCGACGCCGTGGCGCCCCAGCGCGAGACCGCGCTCACAGAGCTGCTGCCCTACGCCGAGACCGACACGCTGTGTTACCGCGCCGATCCCGACGAAGCGCTCTACAAGCGCCAGCTGGAGGTGTGGGAGCCGCTCCTGACCGCCATGGAAACGCGCCTTGATGTGCGCTTCATCCGCATCTCAGGCATCATTCACCGCCCGCACCCGGAGGAAACGCTGGTGCGGATCGCCGAGGAACTGGCGCGCCACGATGCCTTCACCCTCGCCGCGCTCAAGATGATGGCAAGCCTTGCCGCCTCGCTCATCATCGCGCTCGCCGCGCTGGAGGAGGGCGCCGATGCCGCCGCGCTGTGGCAGGCGGCGAACCTGGAAGAAGACTGGCAAGTGGAACTGTGGGGCGAGGACGCCGAGGCGGCCGAGAACCGCGCCGCGCGCCTTGCCGCCTTCGAACTTGCCATGCGCGTCGCCAGGCTCGCAAAGGCGCACTGATCGCGCGGCCCTGTCCGCCTGCCCGGCGCGCATGAAGATCGTCTTCAGCCGCAAGGGGTTCGACACTACGGCAGGCGGGGTCCCCTCGCCCATCGTGGGCAGTACGCCCGTCTCGCTTCCCATCCCGACGCCGGGGCGCTCGGCCACGACCTACGCCCGGCGCGGGCTGAGCGCTCTGGTCGAGGAGGTAACGCGCGGGCGCATTGCCGCCGACGCGCTGTGCCATGACGACCCGATGTTCGGCCTCTCGCCGGATGGCGAGGCGCTGTGCTGGTTCGGCCAGTTTGGCGCCGCGCAGGGACATCTCGCCCGGCACGGCGTGGGAGTGGGTGACCATTTCCTCTTCTTCGGCCTCTTCGCCGACCCGGAGACGGGCGAGCGCCACCACCGCATCTTTGCCCATATGAAGGTGCGCATGGCAGGTGCGCCTGAGGACCTGCGCGCCCACCCCGACTGGTCCGAACCGCCACGTCCCCATCCCCACGAGATCGGGGAATGGAGCGCCAACAATACCTTGTGGATCGGACCTGGCGCCTGCGCGAATACCGCCGCCCCGGCCCTGCGCCTGACCGTGCCGGGCGGCCCGCTCAACCTGTGGGACGTGCCGCCCTGGCTCAAACGCCGCGGCCTTACCTACCACGAACGGCCCGAACGCTGGAAACGCGCCCGTGCCCAGCACGGCCCCCGCCTCGATTCTGCAAAGCGCGGGCAGGAATTCATCTGCGACATCGGCCGCGCCCAGGCCCCGCGCGCATGGCTGGCCGACATCGTGGCGCGGATCGAAGGGCAAGGCTGAAAAGCAACGCAGTCAGGAAAAAGTCCGAGCGCCATCGCCCTCAGGCTCCCCGAATTGTCGACCTCAGGGCTTTCGCACACCGCAGGCTGAGAAAGGCAAGGTTGCCCGCTTTGGGATCAAGGGGCGATGGCCCCTTGAAGCTTTCCTTTCTTCCCTCTCCCCGACATGAAAAAAGCCCGCCCCGGTCGAAACCGGAGCGGGCCCTCTTCTTGAGCCTGCAAGAAGGATCAGAACTTGGTGCCGACAGCCAGCACGCCCTGGTGGCGGCTGAAGTCCGAACCGTAGTTCGAGTAGCGGTATTCCGCCTTGATGAAGAGATTGCTGGTCACGTCGTACTCATAGCCCGCGCCGAGGCGGAAGCCGTTGAGCGTCTCGTGCGCGCCAGCGTCGCTGAAGCCACCGATCGCGTCGAGAAGGGCATCAGCCGTCTCGCCCTTGTAGCTCAGACCGACGCGGGTGTTGGTGTAACCGCCCAGCACGTAAAGCTTGTTGCGCGCGCCGATCTGGGTGCCGAGGCGAACGACGGCGGCCAGATCGCGGCGTGCCTCAAGGCACAGACGGTCGTTGGCTTCGAACATGTCATGCGCGCACTCACGGGCCGAGCTGTCGCCGTAGCTGCCCTGCACACCGATGAACATGCCGTTCGAAAGGTCGTAATCGTAACCGGCCGACACACCGTACTGAATGCCCGCCTCGGATTCGCCGCCCTGCTGCGCCACGTCGAGACCACCTTCGATCTGCACGAACGCCTGGGCGTTGGCAGCAGCGGGAAAGGCGAACAGTGCAGCACTGGCAGCGAGAAGAGCAATCTTCTTCATTGTAAACTCCTGAAAATCTGCCCTTATCTGGTCACGTGGCCAGCGGGCCGCTGCCACATACGCCTCGATCTCCCCGGCGCAATACCCAAGCTCCCCTTCCGCCCGGTCGCCCCTGTAAACTGTGTCCCTGGAATCACACCCCGACTTGTGGACACATGTGCGCGCAGCGCAGCTTTCCGCCCAAAATGCGGCCCACGCCAATTTTACCCCGAGCGGCTGTCATTTTTTTGTCATGCCGGGTCTTTAATTCGCAGAATGAACTCCCATGTCTTTGATATTGCGGAACTTCCTGTTTACAATTCTGCAACCCAGCGAATCACCCATCCCCCCCACATCATCGGTTTTGCGTGATTTGGCTCCATCGAGTCGGCTTGCAGCGCCTGCATGCGCATATGCAACCTGACGACTGGGAAGCACTTCAGACACGCCGCGAGCCGCTAAGCGTCCGCCAAAAACGACAAGGGCCCCGCTCCTTTCGAAGCGGGGCCCCTGCCTTATCCTGCGCGAACGATCGTCGCGGCGGCGATCAGCCTTCCTTGACCCAGGCGGCGACTTCGCCCGCGACCTGGTTGGCCGCGCGGTTGAGCGCGGGGCCCACGGCCTCGGCCTCGGGCGCGATGCCGGGTACGACCGCCTCGAAGCGCCGGCGCTCCAGGTCCTCGTTGCCGCGCTGCCAGCGCACGGCGTCGTAGCGCACGACAACCGAACTGGTCTGCACGTCATAACCCATGTCCCGCAGACGTCCGCCAATGAAGGTCTTCCCCTTCACTTCGTAGTCCGCGCCTTCCAGTACCATCTGGTCGGTGTCGGCACGGATCGTTTCAGCAAGAAGCGCGCGAAACAGGCGTGTGGGCTTCTCGATCCAGCCCGCACCCTTGAGGTAGGCGAGATTGGCCGGGTCGATCTGCACGGGCACGCGCAGCGCTTCGAGGCTGCGCTCGGTCTCAGGTTCGAGCACGACGATCGCATCGGAGAGCTTGCCGCGCGAGACCGAGCCTGCGGGCGCGGTGTGCTCGGGGGTCAGGCGGATCAGCGTGTCGGGCACATCGGGCGCAAAGCTGACACAGCCCGCCAGCGCGAGGCTTGCCGTGGCGACGGCCCCGCCGAGTCGCCCGCGCCCGAAAGCCAGCGCGCGCGCGGGGGAGGATATCCAGGAGTGGCTCTTCATCGTCATCATCGTTTCGTCCTTGCCTGGCTCAGGGCTTGTAGTCGGGCAGTTTCTGGCCCTTGAGCAGGGCACCGGCCCCCTGTTCCTCGACTGTTTCGGTCACGTTGCGCAGTGCCCGGCTGGTGGCACGAAGGTCGCGGATCGCGGATTCGGCGGCGGGCAGCGTGCTTTGCGAGACCTGATCCAGCGCGGGCTGCGCATGGGCCATCGTCTCGTTCAACTGATCCATCGATTCCTGCGCGGACTTCAAGGTCTTGCGCATCTGCTCGGCAAGCGAGGTGCCCTTCGAGCCGAGCAGGTCATCGGTCTTGTTGGCCACGCCCTCGAAGGCGGCCAGCGTCTTGGTCGCCTGGTCGAGCGTACCTTGCAATTCGGCCATGGCGCCGCGCATCTGCGGCGTCGCTTGCGAAAGATCGCGGGTCATCTTCTCGGTGTTGGCGAGAATGCCCGTGATCGAGCGGCGGTTGTCGGCCGACATCAGCTGGTTGAGGTTCTCGGTCAGCGTCGCGAGGCGCTCCATCAGGAGCGGCGCGTTGGCCAGCACCTCGGAGAAGCCGCCGCGCTTGGTCGGGATGACCGGCACGCCTTCAGGGCCGGGTTCCTCCAGCAGCGGGGCGCCCTTGACCGCGCCTTCGAGCTGGATGTCCGAGACGCCCGTAAAGCTGCCCTGGATCGTGGCGGTGGTGCCCACAGTGATCGGCACCCGCTCGTTCACCTTGACGCGCACGCGCACGAAGCTGGGGTCCTTGGGCCACAGCTCGATCTGCGAGATCTGGCCCACCGGCACGCCCGAGAAGTTCACCTCCGAGCCCAGCGCCAGCCCGTCGACCGACTGGGTGAAGAAGATGTCGTACTGCTGCTGGTTGCCCTCGTTGAGGCGTGCCAGCCAGACGACGAAGCCTGCGGCGAGCGCCAGCAGGATGAGGGTGACGGCCCCGACCCAGACGTGATTGGCTTTGGTTTCCATGGTTGTGCCTTATGCCCCCGCTTCTCGGGTTGTGTCACTCCCGCCCGTGTCCGCGCCTTCAGGCGCGTCCTCGACGGCGGCGTCGATCCGGGGGTCCTCCTTACCCGCCAGCGCGGCGCGCCCGCGCGGGCCATTGAAGTATTCCTGGATCCAGGGATGGTCGAGCGCGAGGAGCTCGGGGATCGTGCCCACCGCGATCACCTTCCTGTCGGCCAGAACCGCCACGCGGTCGCAGATCGCGTAGAGGGTGTCGAGGTCGTGGGTGATGAGGAAGACGGTGAGCCCCAGCGTTTCCTTCAGCTCGCGCGTGAGATTGTCGAAAGCCGCCGCGC
Organism: Novosphingobium sp. BW1; assembly: GCF_008107685.1. Lineage (GTDB taxonomy): Bacteria > Pseudomonadota > Alphaproteobacteria > Sphingomonadales > Sphingomonadaceae > Novosphingobium. The sequence goes on along the minus strand of NZ_VIRF01000092.1, from coordinate 41,085 downwards.
CGATGGGGTCGAGCCCTGCGGTCGGCTCGTCGAGGAAGAGCAGTTCGGGATCGAGCGCGAGCGCGCGGGCCAGACCTGCACGCTTCTTCATGCCGCCCGAAAGCTCACTCGGGAATTTGAAGGCGGCCTCGTCGGGAAGGCCCGACAGGCGCACCTTGAAGCGCGCGATCTCTTCGCGCAGGTGATCGGAAATCTCGGGGTAGAACTGCTTGAGCGGCACTTCCACGTTCTCCCCCACGGTGAGCGTGGAGAACAGCGCGCCGCCCTGGAACAGCACGCCCCAGCGCGAGCGGATGTCGATGTCGTCCTCAACGCCGCCTGCCATCATGTCATGGCCCAGCACCTCGACTTCGCCGGCAGACGGCTGCTGCAACCCGATGATTGAGCGCATCAGCACCGACTTTCCGGTGCCCGAGCCGCCGACCACGCCCAGCACTTCGCCCCGGCGGACCTTGAGGTCCAGCTCCTCGTGGATGACGTGCTCGCCAAAGGCATTGGTGAGGCCACGCACCTCGATCGGGTAGTCGCCCGTATAATCGTCGGTAAGATCGGTCATTTCCAGCCGAGCTCCGTGAAGAATACGGCGTAGAAGGCGTCGAGCACGATCACGGTGAAGATCGCCGTGACCACGGCTTGCGTTGTGCGCGTGCCCACTTCCTCGGCGTTGCCCGAGACGCGCATGCCCTGATAGCAGCCCGCAAGCGCCACGATCAGCGCGAAGACCGGGGCCTTGATAAAGCCGATCCAGACGTCGGTCAGCGGCACCACTTCCTGGGTACGGCGCAGGAACGCAAAGAAGGGAATGTCGAGCGCGAAGTTCGAAATGAACGCGCCCCCGATGATCGAGCAGATCGCGGCGTAGAAGCCAAGGAGCGGCATCATGATCATCGCGGCGAGCACGCGCGGCAGGACCAGCGCCTCCATCGGCGAGACGCCAATGGTACGCATCGCGTCAACTTCCTCGGTCAGCTTCATCGTGCCGATCTGCGCGGCAAAGGCCGAACCCGAGCGCCCCGCGACCATGATCGCGGTCATCAGCACGCCAAGCTCGCGCATGGAAAGGCGGCCCGTCAGGTTGATGGTGTAGAATTCCGCGCCGAACTGGGCGAGCTGGACCGCGCCCTGCTGAGCGATGACGATGCCGATGAGAAAGCTCATCAGGCCCACGATCCACAGCGCATTGACGCCCACGTGCTGCATGTGATGGACCAGCGCCTTGCCCCGAAAGCGGGAGGGATGCGCGATGGTGGTGCCAAAGGCGCAGATCAGTTCGCCCAGGAACCCGACCGTCTGCCCAAAGCCGCGGCCCCAGCCGCTGACCAGCAGCCCCAGTTCGCCTACGCTGCGCCGCAGGAAGGACAACTGCTCGGGCTTGGCATCGGGATCGTCGACATCGCCGATCGCCGCGAACAGGCGCTTGGCGCGGTCGCTCGCCCCGGCGATCTCTATCCCGCGTTCGTGCGCGAAGTCGAGCGCCAGCCAGGCGCCGGTGGTGTCGATGTCGGTAAGGCCCGAAATATCGAGGCGCGAATAGGTGCCGTCGAGTTCCCTGAGGCGCTTTTCCAGATCGCCGATGGCGTGGACGCGCAGGGATCCGCTCAACGCCAGTACCGGCGCCTTGCCCCCGTCGCTCTCCGACACCGTGAAATCAGCCCATTGTCGCATGTTGTCTCGTGTGCGCCCGTAATGGGGGAGAACACCCTCCCCGGCAAGTGGTTCCCGGTCTGCGACGAAATGCGCGGCAGGTCCGCGCATCGCGCCAATCGTTCTCCGCTATGTGGCAGGCCGATAAGGCAAAACTGCGGCAGTGGAAACCGCTTGCAGTTGCAATCGTGCAACTGGCCGCTTGCGCAAGGGGAAAGGCGCTGGCAAAGCCCGGCGCATGACCGAGACCACGCCCGAAACCACGCCGGAAAGCACCCTCGACAAGACCTTCGATCCTGCCGCGATCGAGGCCCGTTGGTACGCGCACTGGGAAGAGACCGGCCTCTTCCGTCCCGAGCGCCCCGATGCGCAACCCTTTACGATCGTCAACCCGCCGCCCAACGTGACGGGTTCGCTGCACATCGGCCACGCGCTCGACAACACGCTGCAGGACATCGTGATCCGTCACGAGCGCCTCAAGGGCAAGGACGCGCTGTGGGTCGTGGGCACCGACCATGCGGGTATCGCCACGCAGATGGTGGTCGAACGCCAGATGGAAGCGAGCCAGGACAAGCGCACGAACTATTCGCGCGAGGGCTTCGTCGAGAAGGTCTGGGAATGGAAGGCCGAGAGCGGCGGCACGATCACGCGCCAGCTGCGCCGCCTGGGCTGCTCGATGGACTGGAGCCGCGAGCAGTTCACCATGGACCCGCACTTTACACAGGCCGTGGTCAAGGTCTTCGTGGACCTCCACAAAGAGGGCCTCATCTACCGCGACAAGCGGCTGGTGAACTGGGACCCCAAGCTCAAGACCGCGATCTCCGACCTTGAGGTGGAGACCAAGGAGGTCAAGGGCGGCTTCTGGCACTTCAAGTATCCGCTCGCCGCCGGCGTGACCCTGGATAACGGGCAGGACTTCATCGAGGTCGCCACCACCCGCCCCGAAACGATGCTGGCCGACATGGCGGTTGCCGTGAACGCCGAGGACGAACGCTACAAGAGCGTCATTGGCAAGGAGATCCTCCAGCCGATCACCGGGCGCCGCTTCAAGATCGTCGCCGACGAGCACGCCGATCCCGAACTGGGCTCGGGCGCGGTGAAGATCACGCCGGGCCACGACTTCAACGACTTCGAGGTGGGCAAGCGCGCTGGCTTCAAGCCGGCCGAGATGCTCAACATGTTCGATGCCGACGCCAACGTGGTGCAGACGCAGGACGGCCTCGTCCCCGAAAAGTACCTTGGCATGGAGCGCTTCGCCGCGCGCGAGGCGATTGTTGCGGAAATGAAGGAACTGGGCTTCCTCATCCCCCACGTCGTCACCAAGACGACCAAGGACGGTGAGACCGAAACCACCGAGATGGACGCGGAACCGCGCACCATCCAGACCCCCTATGGCGACCGTGGCGGCGTGGTGATCGAGCCCTGGCTGACCGACCAGTGGTACGTCGATGCGGCAACGCTCGCCAAACCCGCCATCGCGGCGGTGCGCGACGGGCAGATCGAAGTCGTCCCCAAGGCCTGGGAGAAAACCTACTTCAACTGGATGGACAACATCCAGCCCTGGTGCGTCTCGCGCCAGCTGTGGTGGGGCCACCGCATTCCGGCGTGGTACGCCGAAGATGGCAAGGTCTACGTCGCCGAAACCGAAGAGGCCGCGCAGGCGCTTGCGGGCGAAGGCGTGGCGCTGACCCGCGACGAGGACGTGCTCGACACCTGGTTCTCCTCGGCGCTGTGGCCATTTGCCACGCTGGGCTGGCCGGAGAAGACCGACCTTCTTGCCAAGCACTACCCCAACGACCTCTTGATTTCGGGCTTCGACATCCTGTTCTTCTGGTGCGCGCGCATGGCGATGCAGGGCATCCACTTCATGGACGAGGTGCCCTGGAAGAAGCTCTACCTCCACGGTCTCGTGCGCGCCGCCGATGGCGCCAAGATGTCAAAGTCGAAGGGCAACGTGGTCGATCCGCTCGGCCTCATCGACCAGTACGGCGCCGACGCGCTCAGGTTCTTCATGGCCGCCATGGAAAGCCAGGGCCGCGACATCAAGATGGATGACAAGCGCATCGAGGGGTACCGCAACTTCGCCACGAAGCTGTGGAACGCGGCGCGCTTCTGCCAGTCGAACGGCGTCGCCGCCTCGACCTCGCTCGCCGCGCCCAAGGCGACCTCGGCGGTCAACCGCTGGATCATCGGCGAAGTCGTCGAAACCGTGGCCGAGCTTGACAGGGCCATGGCCGACATGCGCTTCGATGCGGCTGCCAACGCGATCTACCACTTCGTGTGGGACAGCTTCTGCGACTGGTACATCGAACTGGTGAAGGGCAACTTCGATGAAGAAACCCGCGCCGTTGCCGGCTGGGTGCTCGACCAGATCCTCGTCATGCTCCACCCCTTCATGCCCTTCGTCACCGAAGAGCTGTGGTCCAAGATGGGCGCGCGCGAGACCGACCTGATCGTGGCCCTCTGGCCCGCACCCGAAGCCAGCGTGGATACCGCCGCCAAGGCCGAGGTCGAATGGCTGATCGCGCTGATCGGTTCGCTGCGCGGCGCCAAGGCGGAACTGGGCATTGCACCGGGCGCGCGCCTTACTGCCTACATCGCGGACGTCTCGGACGCGACGCGCGCCATCATCGACGCCAACGCCACCGTGATCGACCGCCTCGCGCGTCTTGATGCGATCCACTTCGACGCGGCCCCCGCAGGCCCGGTCCTGCAGGTGGGCGCGGGCGATGCGATGCTGGCCATTCCCTTGGAAGGCGTGATCGACATCGCGGCGGAAAGGAGCCGCCTCGAAAAGGCGCTCGCGGCCTCGCAGAAGGAAGCCAAGTCGCTCGACGGGCGCCTCTCGAACCCCAAGTTCGTGGAAAAGGCCAAGCCCGAAGCGGTCGAGAAGGCCCGCGCCGACCACGCCCACCACACCGCCGAAGCGCAGCGCCTCGCCGCCGCGCTGGAGCGTCTGGGGTAAGGTAAAGTCCCATGGAATGCCGGAAGGCCCGCGAAGTGGATACGCTTCGCGGGCCTTTCTGTTTGAAAGAAGAAAAGGAGATTCAAGGGATTACCCATCCCTTGACCCGGTATACCCGGCCCCCGCAGTTCGTGCCGCACGCGGCAGGCATGAACCATGATAGACAGTTTGGGGAGCCCGAGGGCGATGGCCCTCGGACCACTTCTTTTCTGGCTCCGCTTTGCTTTTGCGTCCTCACAAGATAGGCGGAAGCGATGATGGACATTCCCTGGGACCAGCCCGCAACGCTCATCGATCTGGACGGCAAGACGCCGGTGATTGGATCGTTCCTCGAATGCGTGATGCACTTCTCGCTGTTCAAGCCCTTTGCCAAGGAGCAGGCGCGCATCCTCTTGACGCGGCCTGTGTTCAAGCCCGGCCGCAAGACCCGCGCCTGGATCCTGAACCCGGACGAGATCGAGCTGATCGTCGAGCGCCTCAACCGCGAGCGCGCCGAGGGCAAGGACCTCCCCCCGCACCCCGGCGGCTGAAACGCTCAGTTTTTGGCGGTAAGCGCGTCCCACGTCGCCCAGTCTATGCTGCGACCGGGATAAGCCACCCTGGCGAAGGGCCAGTCCTTTTCGATCCAGCCGGGCACGAAGGCGTAGAGTTCGTCCTCGAACCCGGCCTCGTATTCGGCCTCGGTCACCCACAGACGCACCACCGCGTCGTAGCCGGGGACGGGGCTGGGCTGGACATAGACGCAGCCGCGTTCGCGCGTGCCGTCCGGGGTCAGGACCGCGTAGGCGAATGAAATGCGGCCCTCAAAGCGCGCCTGCTCGGTCTCCATGTCGGTCATGGCCTCGGCATCGGTGATGCCTTCGTGGGGCCAGGCCGTGCTGCGGGTAAAGGTCTGCTGGAGGTGCGCAATCGAGGACATGTAGGCCGCCTTGTCGATTGCGGCGAGTTCGGGGCCAAGCGGCACGATCTGGAAGCCCTCTCCCACAGCGCGCTTGGGCACCGCGAAGTCGGCGGGTACGAGAGATGGCTTTGCCACTGCTTCGGCCGCCACGGCGGCGGTGCTGACCGAGGCGGCCCCTGTACTCAACACCAGCGCGATTCCCACCAGCGCCCGTCCCAGTCCCGCCATGTCTTCGCCTCCGCTCGATTATCACCAATATCTGTGTTGGTAATATCGGAAGGTGGGAAAGCAAAAGCATTTTCCTACACGCCCCAAACCTGACACAGTCTTGGCCATGCCGCCCTGCCCGCGATTTTTCTTGCAAAACCGCGCAAAAGCGCCTCTTGGGCGGCCTTGCAAGTACCACCCCTGGACAGTGTCAACCGTGTCAACTTGCCCCACCCCGTAACCAACCCATTTTCGCGACTGAAGCGCCCGCCATGCTGACCCTTGCCACCACCACCCCCGGAGAACCGGAACTCTTCGCCTCGCTGCAGGGCGAAGGGGCAAGCGTGGGCAAGCCCAGCACCTTCGTGCGTCTCTCGCGCTGCAACCTGGCCTGCCACTGGTGCGACACCGCCTACACTTGGCGCTTTTCGGGCGACAACCGCCCGCACACCGATGGCCTTGATTTCGCGCGCGAGGCCAACCAGGTGAAGCGGGACGAGGCCGAGGTCGCGCAGATGATTGCCGCGCTAAAGCCCGACCGGCTTGTCCTCACCGGCGGCGAACCGCTGCTCCAGGGCGCGGCGCTGGCGCGCATGGTGTCCGCGCTGAAAGACCTGCGCCCCGAATTCCACGTCGAGATCGAGACCAACGGGTCGATCGTCCCCCCCCCCGCGCTTGATCCCCTGATCGACCAGTTCAACGTCAGCCCGAAACTGGCGCACAGCGGCAACCCGGCCAGCCTTGCGCTCCTCCCCGAGCGCCTGTCCGCCTACGCCGCCGATCCGCGCGCCTTCTTCAAGTTCGTGATCGCCGAGCGATCAGACATCGAAGAAGTTCTTGGTCTTGTCGCGACCCACTCCATCCTGCCTTCGCGCGTTTTTCTGATGCCGGAAGGGCGCGACAGCGCGACCTTGCGCGCGCGGGCACGCTGGTTGGGCGATCTATGCGCGGACCACGGGTTCAACTTTACCGACCGCCTCCACATTCACCTGTGGGGCGACACGCGCGGCACCTGAGCGATGCACGATCGCACCGCGGGCACCGCATCTGGGGGATATATGAACGAAGCATCGCCGATACCCGAAGGGGAATGGGAACCGGGTGAGGACGCCGCCCACCCGCCCAAGGCCGGGGCGATGCAGGGCGACCTGACGCAGGGCCCGATCCTGAAGACGCTGATGCTCTTCTCGCTCCCGATGCTGCTTTCCAACGTGCTGCAAACGCTCAACGGCTCGGTCAACGCGATCTGGGTCGGGCGCCTGATCGGCGAAAGCGCGCTGGCCGCGACCGCCAACGCCAACGTCATCATGTTTCTGCTCTTTGCCGCCGTCTTCGGCTTCTCGATGGCGACCACGGTGCGCGTCGGGCAAAGCTTTGGCGCGCGTGACCTGGTGGCCGCGCGCCGCACCTTTGGCAGCGGTGTCGGTTTCTGCTCGGTGGTCGCCGCGCTCACCGGCCTTGCCGGCTGGTTCCTTGCCGAAACCCTGCTCGAACTGATGAGCACGCCGGGCGCCAGCAAGGCCCAGGCGCTTGCCTACCTGCAGGTAATCTTCATCACCCTGCCCTTCGGCTCGGTCTCGATGATGGTGTCCATGGGCATGCGCGGCGCGGGCGATTCGCGCAGCCCGCTCTACGCGATGATCATGGTCGTCCTGCTCGACATCGGCCTCAACCCGGTGCTCATCATGGGCGCGGGACCGCTGCCCGAGCTGGGCATCGCGGGTTCGGCCATCGCGACGGCCATCGCGAATTTGGGCGGCCTCGTCTTCCTCATCTGGCGTATCTACCGCCATGACCTGCCGATGCGCCTGCGCGGCCCGGAACTCGGCTTCCTGCGCCCGCGCCGCGACGAGCTTGCCTATATCGTCACCAAGGGCCTGCCGATGGGCGCGCAGATGCTGCTCGTCTCCTCGGCCGGGCTCATCATGATCGGCCTCGTCAACCAGCTCGGTCTCAACGCGTCAGCAGCCTACGGCGCCTCCTTGCAACTGTGGAACTACCTGCAGATGCCCGCCTTCGCGATGGGCACCGCGGTCAGCGCCATGGTCGCTCAGGCGATCGGCGCGAACGACCACCAGCGCGTCGATGCGGTGGCCAATGTCGGCATGATCGCCAACCTCGTGCTGACAACGGCCATGGCTGCGCTGATCGTGGGCTTCGACCGTCCGCTGCTCTCGCTCTTCCTGGGCTGGGACAGCCCGGCCATGCCAATTGCCGAACACATCCAGCTGATCTGCACCGCCTCGTTCGTGATCGTCTCGGTCACGATGATCATCCAGGGCACACTGCGTGCCTACGGCGTCGTCATTGCCCCGCTCATCATCATGGGCATCGGGCTTTACCCGGGTCGCCTGGGCTTCTATTACCTGCTCGAACCGCAGCTGGCAGGCGATGCAGTCTGGTGGTCCTTCCCGTTCGGCTCGGTAATCACCGTGGCGCTCACCATGGCGTACTACCGCATGGTCGACTGGCGAAAGAGCCGCTGAGAAACGAAGGGCGCGCGAAGGGAAGTCCCTCGCGCGCCCTGTCTCTTCAAGTGCGGATGGAGTTGAGAGGTCAGCGCCCCTGCGCACGCCAGCGCTGGACGGTGCGCATGACCATGTCCTCTTCGCCGCCCGCCTGACTCCACAGGTCGGTGAAGGACGGGTCAGCTGAAGCCGGGCGCTTGTATTCCTCCAGATCGTCGAAGCGCACGCGCATCGGGATCGCGGTGCCCTCACCACAGATGATGCACTCACGATTGCGCAGGGCCGGAATCGAATCGAGGAAACCGCGCGCGCCTTCGGGCATAGCCGCGCGCACGAAGGCCTGGTCGCGGTCATTGTTGAGGCGCATCGAGATGATCGTGCCGCACTGCGAGAGCACGCCCTCAGCAAGGTCCGAGGGACGCTGGGTGATGAGGCCCAGCGAGATACCGTACTTACGCCCTTCCTTGGCGATGCGCGATAGAATGCGCCCGACGGAGGAGCCATCCGCGTTGCGCTCGTTGGGGACGTAGCGGTGCGCCTCCTCGCAGACGAGGAGGATCGGACGGGTCTGTTCATCGCGTGCCCAGACCGCGAAGTCGAAAACGAGGCGCGAGAGCACGGCAACCACGGTGCTGGTGATCTCGGTCGGCACGCCCGACACGTCGATGATCGAGATCGGCCGCCCGTGCGAGGGCAGGCGGAAGATCTTGCCGATGAAGTCGGTCATCGTGTCGCCCACCAGCATGCCGGAGAACATGAACTGGTAGCGCGGGTCGGTCTTGAGCTCATCAAGGCGGTTCTTGATGCGCATGTAGGGGGCGCTGGAGTGCCCCTTGTCGAGCTTGCCCATCGCGTTGTTGAGAATGTTGGAGAGGTCCGAGAGCAGGTAGGGGACGGGCGAATCCACGGTCAGCTTGCCCAGCTTCTCGGCCAATCGGTTTTTTGAGCGGGCTTCCAACAGCGCGCGTCCGAGAATCTCCGAATCGAGCTGCCGATCATCCCCATGAGTCGAGAGAAGTATCTCGCAATGCTCCTCGAAGTTCATCAGCCAATAGGGCATCTGCAGGTTCGAGACGTCAAGAATGATACCCGAATTGCGGAACGCGGCCGAGTACTCGCCGTGCGGGTCGACCATGATGATGTGGCCTTCGGGCGCGTGTTCGCAGATCCGGTGAAGGATCAACGCGGCGCTGGTGGACTTTCCGGTGCCGGTCGAACCAAGAAGGGCAAAGTGCTTGCCCAGCAGCGCGTCGACATAAAGGCCCGCACGGATGTCCTTGGTGGGAAAGACCTTACCTATGCCAATGCTGGCGCGTCCGTCGCTGGAATATATCTGCTGGAGGTCCTGGCTGGTCGCAGGGTAGACCGGCGCTCCGGGAATGGGGTAGGCCGTAACACCCCGGCGGAAGCCGTGGATACGGCCGGTCAGGCGTTCTTCCTCGCCTTCGCCGAGGAAGTCGACATCGGCAACGATGCCCCCGCTGACATTCCCGTCCTGCTTCTGGTTACGCACGCTGGCAAGGAGCCAGCCATTGCCCACGCGCACCTTGACCTGGCTACCGACCTGCCCGGAGATCGAAACCGAAGGGTCTTCTTCCTGGGCGATATCGGTGAGGCGCCCCAGGTCGAACGCGATACGGCTGCCCGAACCGCCGATCTCGACGATGTAACCGATCGGCTCACGCGCCGAGGAACTGACCTGCAAGGCGCTTGCCTGCAGAGTTGGCGCCTGCGCGCCGGCTCCGCCCGGGGCCGCACCCAAACCACCCATATCCATCTGATTCATCGCACACCGGAAGCTGCTGAAAACCGAAACCTGTTATCGTTTTCAGCCTAGAAGGCAGGCAGTTAATGTAAGCCTAAACCGATGCCTTGTAGGGCCGCTTTCCAGCCCTCTCAGCCCGTGGTTCAGACGAGGGCGAAGAGGCGGCCCGCGAGCCAGCCCATGCCAACCGAAACGAAGACGGCCAGAAGACCATAGGCGAAGCCCCAGTTCTGCGAAAAATCGGCGATGGCGCGCTCGATGCCGAGCTTGCGCACCTCGACCTCGCTGCTGGCCGAGGCGACCACGCGCCCCTCGCTGATCGCGAAAGTTTCGGCGGTGTAGCGCCCGATAGGCACCTGCGAGGGCAGGCGGATGCGCGCCTGGTAGAGGACCTGCTCGCTCACGCTTACCCCGCCTTCGTCCTCGCGGTAGAGCCCGGCATCAACGTTGCGCGCGACGAGGCCAGCAGAAAAGCGGGCCTGCTCCTCGGGATCGATCGCGCCGATGGGCGAGAGCTGCAGCCACTGCAGGCCCAACTCGTAGATCGCGGCGGTTTTCTCATCGACGATATCGGCAATGGGCCGGGTCGAGGCGACGGCATAGTAGGACGGGGCGGAGCGCAGCTCGGTGCTCGCCGCGTTCACCCAGATCCCGGCAACCTTCTGCTTCTCGCGCAACACCACCGACTGGGTCGGTCCCTTGAGCACGACGACGATGTCGTAGTCCTGCGCCGCGCGCGAACCTTCGGGCGTGAGCACCGCTCCGAACAGCAACAGGTCGGTGCCATTGAAGCCCTGCTGCAGGTTGATCTGGTGCTGCGAGACTTCGGGCACGAGAATGGGATCGCGCGCGCCGCCCAGGAACACCAGCGCGCACAGCGCCAGAAGGCAGACAAGCAGCCGGTTCACAGCGGCGCCACGGTGTAGATATCGTCGGGGATGTAGGTGAGGCCGAACGCCATGCGCAACGCAACCAACAGAACGATGACCGCCAGCACCAGGCGCAGCTTTACAGGGCTGCTCTTCTGGGCAAACTGCGAGCCGACCTGCGCGCCCGTGACCGAACCGAACAGCAGCATCGAGGCCAGGACGATGTCGACTGCCTGCGTGGTGAGCGCGTGCATCATGGTCGTCGCTATGGTGGTAAAAAGAATCTGCCACAGGCTCGTGCCGACCACCACATTGGCGCTCATGCCCAAGATGTAGAGCATCGCGGGAACCAGGATAAAGCCGCCGCCAATGCCCATCAGCATCGTCAGGATGCCTACTGCGCAGCCCAGCAGCAACGGGGCGAGCGGCGAAATGTAGAGCCCCGAGCGATAGAAGCGCCAGCGCATCGGCAAGCTGGCGACCATGGGATGGTGGCGTCGCTTCTTCGCGGCGATCTTCTTGCCCGAACGCTCGGCCCGGATCGCCTGGATACTCTCCTTGGCCATGAGCCCACCGATCGAACCTAAGAGCAGGACATAGAGAATGCTGATGACGGTATCGATCTGGCCGATCCGCTCGAGCAGCCGGAAAAGCAGCGCGCCGATCCCGGTGCCGATGATGCCGCCCACCACCATCACCGTCCCGATGTGGTAGTCTACACCGCCCCGGCGCGACTGGAAGAACACGCCCGAAACGCTGGCCCCGGTCACCTGGCTGGCGGCCGAGGCGGCCGCGACGGTGGGCGGAATTCCGTAGAAGATCATCAAGGGGGTAGTCAGGAAGCCGCCGCCCACGCCGAACATCCCCGAGAGGATACCCGTGAGTGCCCCCAGCCCGACGATGACAAAGCCGTTGACCGAAAGGTTCGCGATGGGAAGGTAGACGTCCATACCGCTTTTCTCGCTACCGCAGCGGGGCTTGCGTGAAAAGGCGCTTGTGCCCCCTCAGGTTCCCGAAAGCGCGATAAAGTCTCAGAAACCTGCCGACAGGGTTACGGCAGGGCCCGAGCCGGGCTCGGCATCGCCAGCCACGCGCTGGCGCCAGTCAAGCGCGAGCCGCCCAAACATCTTCTTGTTGAGCGGCATCGTGATCATCGCCGAGGGGCCTGCATCGACACGCCAGGCCCCCTTCTGGGCGCCCGCCCAGACACCGCCCCCCAGACGCGCCTCCACCTTGCCGACCCTCACGACCCCCTTGTCGAGACGCGCCTGGCCGTCCCCGAACGCGGTCGCGTACCTGCCAGTCACGTAACCCGCTTGGCCGTAGGCCTCGCCCCTGAGATCGCCGGGCAAAAGCAGCGGGGCGAGACGGGTGCTCACCAGCGCGGCAGCCTGAACCCGGTTGCCGCCGATCCCGTTGACCAGCCGCCCCTCCAGTGCCGCATCGAAGGGAAGGCCCGGCACAGGCCGTGCCGATGCACCAAGCGCGGCCGCGGTTTCGGACACCTCGCCCAGCGCCGATGTTGTGCGCATGTAGAGTTGGGGCTGCAGAGCGCTCTTGAGTGCCAGACGGTACCGCAGGACCGCCCCTGCCTGGCTCCCGCCATAGGTTGGCGGGAGGGGCGCGGCGCCCAGCCCACTGGCCGATTTTCCGCGCACGAGGGCCCAGGCATCAGCCGACCAGCGTCGTGGTCTTGCCCGCCCGTCGCGTGCAATATCCTGTCCTGCGCCGGACGAGGCGGCCGCCTTGACGCCCGGCAGAGCATCGCCCGAGGGTGCCGGAGCGTAGCCGGGCGGCATGGGATCCTCCTCGCCAAACCCCATGCGTCCGGGCGCGAGGTAGTACCCATCTCCGCCACCTGATCCCAGCCTGCCACGGCCTAGCCTGCGGCCTTCCTCCTGCGGGAGCGCCGCGCGAGCCGGTCCCCTGTGCGCCGCCAGCGTCACCCGCCGGGTGTCGAGCAGGACCGCCACGAGTTCGGTAAGATCGATCCCGGCGGGCATCTGCGCCCTCTGCTCCGATCCGCCGAGCGCAGGATCGATCTGCGCAAACGACTGGGGCCCTGCCAGCCACAGGGGCCCGCCCTCACCAACCGGATGCGCCTTGTGCGAGGCCCCCTGATCCGACCCCGTCGCCACTGTTCGCGGCGCGCCCACGGTCAAGAGCGAGACCGGGTCCAATGCGGCAACACGTCCTCCCAACCACCCGGCGACAAGGGCCACGAACACGACGAGGGGCTGCCCCCGGTTGCGCCGCGCCGCGGTCATGCGCCCGCTCTGCGGTGATGGGCCGCGTGCTCGGCGTGCTGAGTCTTGTCCCAGGTCGGCATAGTGCCCTGCAAACTGCGCACATAAGCGGCAAGAGCGCGGCGCCCGGCCATGATCGCGATCACGTTCGCCACAGGTATCCGGGCAATTGCGCAAAGCCCCTCGCCAAGGCCGTATTCGGACGCGGTGAAGGCAAATCGGTTCGCCACCCGCCAGGCGAAGGCCCACATGCACACGACCAGCAGCCCCTCCAGAAGCGGCGGGAAGGGCGCACGGGTATAGACACCGCCCAGCCAGGCCCCGGCCAGAAGCGTCTCGGTCAGGAGCAGCGCATAGGAACAGGCCAGCACGAGCGCGGACAGAGGCCCGCGCCGGTCACGCAAGGCCATCCAGGCATCGCGCAGCCGCGCGTCCCAGCCGAGCCGATCCCAGCCCTGGAAGGCAATCCCCAGGATCCAGCGCGTCTTCTGCCGGACTGAGGCCTGCAGGCTGGCCGGGAAACACGCCCGTGTCGCCACCAGTTCACCATCGGCATCTCGCACCCGCAGGAACCGCGAGCGCCCCCCCTCACGCTGCACGAGCAGCCCCATCTCGTAATCTTCGGTGAGGCATTCGCAGGCAAAGGGCCCCTGCACGTCGCCAGCCATGCGCACTCTGGCGATACGATCCAGCATCGCGCGGCCAAAGGCGCATCCCACCCCCGCGGCCGGGATCCCGAGGCCCAGGGCATCGCGCACGACCATCCCCTTGGCATGGGACTCGGTAAACTCGTCGCAGTAATGGCCGCTGACCCAGCGCGACCCACGCACCGGCTCGGGACGAACCGGCAACTGCACGTAATCGGCCGTAGCCAGTGCCCGATCATAGACCGCCAGTTCGGCGGGATAGACCATGTCTTCGGAATCGTGCAGCACGAGAAAACCAAAGCGCGCGCCGCGGCGCTCCTCGTCGAGGCACAGCGCGGCGTAGAGGCGGTTCAGACAGTCGGCCTTGGTCGTGGGCCCAGCGCTGGCATGGATCACGACCCGCACGCGCGGATCGCCCCCCGCCGCCGCCATCGCCGCCGTGATGGTGCCCGGATCGTTCGCGTAGCAGCCGATATAGAGGATGTAGCCCTGTTGCGGCCAGACGCCGAGCGCATGCCGGATGGTATGCCCGATGACCTGCTCTTCCTGCCAGGCCGCAATAAGGATGGCCGCCTCAGCGCGTAGCGGGGCACGGGCCTGCAGGGCCGTGATCGAACCCTCGCGCGCCTTACCGCAAAGCTTGATGGCGATCCACAGGCCATCCACCAGAAGGTCGTCGAGTGCGCCCAGCACGAACCAGAACGCGCAGAACAAAAGGAGTTCTCGCTCGAAAGTCTCGAGCCAGGCCACTACCGTGTTCACAGCTTCCAGTTCCGCCACGATCACCCCCGTCGCACGTTTGGGCACGTAGGCGCGCACATGCACCGCCCCCTCAATGCTTAGGGAAAAGCCTAGGCCAGACTGGTTAATATCAAACCCGTAATATTGGGGTATGAAGGAAAGTTAACCCTTAAAGAAAAAAGGAGAGGCGAAACCTATTCGGCTGCCTCTCTTTTTCAGGCTCTTTATTACCAGGAGCCGGTGTTCTCCATGCTGAGCCAGGGTTCCTTCGGTTCGAGCTTGCCATCCTGCAGCAATTCGATCGAGATTCCGTCCGGAGTCTTCACGAAGGCCATCCAGCCATCGCGCGGCGGGCGGTTGATCGTCACCCCCGCATCCGCCAGTGTCTGGCAGGTCGCGTAGATGTCTTCGACCTGGAAGGCAAGGTGACCGAAGTTGCGGCCACCGGTGTAGGTCTCCGCGGGCGTCCCATCCGGGTTGGGCCAGTTCCAGGTCAGCTCGACCTCGGTTTCCTCCTGCCCCTTGGGCGCGAGATAGATCAGCGTGAAGCGCCCCTGCTCGCTTTCGATACGGCGGGTTTCCTCAAGACCGATGAGATTGAAGAAGCGGATCGTAGCATCGGGGTCGGTCACCCGGATCATGGTGTGGAGGTAGCGGGTCACGAAAAAAGCTATCCTTGGTCTGGAGGGAGAAGAGGGTACGGAGCGTCCGAACAGGGGCAGCGTCACCTGCCGCTCGGATCGGACCCCGCCCTCGGCACCTGCTTTAGCCAATCACGGAGCCACGACCAAGACCAAAGCCACCAAGGTGCGTCTTCGCGGCCACATGCCCGACACGTACGTCACTATGGATCAACCCACTCTTGCCCCTCCCAGACTGCAAACCTATGAATGGCGGGCTCATGCTTGGAACACTTCGAAAACTCTTCGCCAATCCGACACCCGCGCAAAGGCCATCGCTGCCGCATAAAGAGCGTGTCTACGCGATCGGCGACATCCACGGACGCCTCGACCTTTTCGAAAAGCTGCTCGAGACGATCGCGCACGACGAGGCCGCGCGTGAGCCTGCCCAGACGACCCTCGTTCTCTTGGGCGACCTGATCGATCGCGGCCAGGACAGCGCCGGGGTTATCGCGCGAGCGCGCCAGTTGACCAAGGAGCGGCACGTCGAGATCCTTTGCGGCAACCACGAGGAAATGCTCCTGACCAGCCTCGAGGACAGCAAGGCGCTGCGCAGTTTCCTGCGCTTCGGCGGCCTGGAAACGCTGGCCTCTTACGGCCTTGCCCCCGAAACGATCGCCGACATGGAGATTGATGAACTGCGGGACGCGGCGCGCCGGCACATTCCCAAGCAGGATCTCGAGTTCATCCGCAGCTTCCGCAAGCTCGTGCGCATTGGCGACTACATCTTCGTCCACGCAGGGCTGCGCCCAGGTGTCTCCATCGAAACCCAGCTGGGCAGCGACTGCCGCTGGATCCGCGAGCCCTTCCTCAGCCACACGGGCAACTTCGGCGGCTTTGTGGTTCATGGCCACACGATCACCGAGGAGCCCGACGAGCGCGACAATCGCCTGGGCGTCGATACCGGTGCCTATATTCACGGCACGCTGACCGCCGTCGGGATCGAGGGCACCGAACGCTGGTACCTCACCGCCGATGACGGGACTCACGAGAATCACCATACAGGCGCCACAGTCGCGGTGTGAGAGGCCTCGCATTGTCCAGAAAACCTCGTGTGCCGGGGAGCCTGTAAGCCGGGTTCTGTGCCTGGCGTGGTCTCCCTTTCAGGAGGGACCTTACGCCGCGGCGGCAGCCATTCCTCTAGGCACATCCTTGCGGATGCGCTCAAGCAACCAACCCGGACTGCCTCGGCCCGAAACCGACCGGCCATTCAAGATGGCGCGCAGTCCCTATTCGGTCTTGCTCCGGGTGGGGTTTACCATGCCGCTTACCGTCACCGGCAGCGCGGTGCGCTCTTACCGCACCCTTTCAGCCTTACCTGTTCCCGTCACTCCACGAGGAAGCGGGGGTCATCGGCGGTCTGCTCTCTGTGGCACTGTCCCTGAACTTCGCACGGCCTGAAAACCGCACTCGTCCGGCGGGTGTTGCCCGCCACCCTTGTTTCGTGGAGCCCGGACTTTCCTCGCGCAGGCGTCTTGAAGAAACGAGACACCTACCCGCGGCTGCCCGGCTCCCCGGCACGGACGTTCACCTAGCACGGCCGGTGTCGCGCTCCAACAGGAGTTCGAACAGGATGCCTCCGATTTCCCCGTCAATCTCACCGTCGATGAGTCCGGGGCGCCAGCGGCGCTGGAACGCGATAACCGCCGGGCGCCCATCGGTGATGTCGTAGCCGAAGCGTTCGAGCGCGAGATAGAACTTGCCCGGATTGTCGTAGAACAGGTTCATGCGCGCCGCCGGGATCTCAAGCGCGAGGCCCAGGTCCCCCAGCCGCCCCCAGTCGAAAAGTTCGCCTGGGTCCTGCTTGCGCGCAGGCGCGATGTCGGAATGCCCGACCACATTGGCGCGCGGGATATCGTGCCGTTCAAGAATGTCGGCGAGAAGCGGCAGAAGCGCATCCATCTGCGCCTCGGGGAACGGGCGATAGCCCCACTCATGCCCCGGATTAACCAGTTCGATCCCGATCGAGGCCGAGTTCACGTCGCTTTCGCCGCGCCAGTACGAACGCCCCGCGTGCCAGGCGCGGTTCTCTTCGGAGACGAGCGAGGTGACGATCCCCTCCTCGTCGATCATGTAGTGGGCAGAGACCTCGGCGGCCGGATCGCACATGCGTTCGAGAGCTTCCTCGGCGCTCTGCATCCCGGTGTAATGCAGGACGACCATGCGGATCGGGCGCTTGCGCTCGTTCCAGTTGGGCGATTGCACGAACCTGTTGACCAGCCATCGGTTCATCGTCGCCCATCGCTCCTTCGCGCCATCATACCGGTGCCACCCCCGAGACCTACGTTGCCACGTTCGGGGATCAGTCGTCGACCAGCACCGCTCCCAATATCAGGGCATCCTCCTCGATGGCAAACTGCATCTGCCCGCCAGCCCCTTGCGCAAGCTGGTGCAGCATCGCGGCGGGCGCGGTACGGCTGGTCAGCTCTTCCTCGGGCAGCGTTCCTTCAAGGGCGCGCCCCACCGCCGCATCGAAGGCGATTCGCGGGCCAGCCGCCCGCACGACGATCTCCGCGGTGTGTCCGCCCGCTTCGCCCGCGCGCCACTCGGCCGCGAGATCCAGCGTACCGCCACGCGGCAGCGCCTCGATCCCGAACATGGCAAAATTGAGCAGCGTCTTGATCGCGCTCTTGGGCAGCGCGGCGGAGGAAACCTGCCAGTTGACGGTGATGCGCGCGTTGCTGGCGACCAGCGCATCGACCAGCGCGCGCGCCTCGGCCACCGCGACATGCTCGCCAAAACCACCTGCCGCGCCATAGGCGAGGCGGAAGAACTTGAGCTTGTCCGCCGAGATACGCGCGCTCTGCTCCAGCAGTTCGAAGCAGCGCTGGCGCATTTCCGGGTCCTTCTCGTCAGCGAGCAGTTCCAGCCCGTTCGACAGCGCCCCTACGGGGCTCAGCATGTCATGGCACAGGCGCGAACACAGCAGGCTGGCAAGGTCGAGCGAACTCGTCGTCATGATGATCGTCTTTCCGTTTTTGGTGTCGCGAAGCCGCAAGGGATGTGATGGATGGTCCCTCCAGATGGAGAGGCCGTGCGCGAAGTAAAGAGCGCGGCCTCACACCTCCTGAAAGGCGAGCGGATCGAAGCCATTCCCACGATCGCGCCAGAAAGCAACATCGTCCCCGGCAACGATCGCCCATATGCGACAATCGCCGGTGGAATGTTCACAATCCGTGACGGATGGCGCCGGTTTTCCCGTAGGATGGGAATGGTAGTAGCCCAGCACCGAAGGGCCACCCGTCCGCGCGGCCTTGTGCGCCCTAAGGAGAATCAGCGGATCGATCGCGAATCGGATCGCCGGGTAGGGGTCCACATTGGCACTCTCCAATACGGCGACGATGCACTCGCGCTCCTCGGCCGCCGTCCGGCTGCCGGGCGCGCCCAGCAGCAGCCCACAGCATTCGTGCGGGTGCGCGGCCGCGGCCAGCCTGTGGAGCGTTTCAAGCACCTCTCTTGTCACGTCGATATCCATGGCCGAAGGCTAGCGCCCATGGAGCGTGGCGAAAACATCCTCGAAGGACTTATCCCGCCGCCCGGAGGCCGCCTCGACAAGACGCTGGCCGAGGCGAGCGGCCTCTCGCGCGAGCGCGTGAAGGCCTTGCTGGCTGAGGGCCATATCACGCTGGATGGCAAGCCCGCCAGCCAGGGTTCGGTGAAGGTCGCAGCTGGAACACCCTTTGCGATCGCCGTACCTCAGGCTGCGCCTGCCGAGGCAATTGCGCAGGACATCCCGCTCAACGTCGTCTTCGAGGACGAGTGGCTGATCGTGATCGACAAGCCCGCCGGGCTGGTCGTCCATCCCGCCGCAGGTAATCCCGACGGTACGCTCGTCAACGCGCTCTTGCACCATTGCCGGGGCCAGCTCTCAGGAATCGGCGGGGTCGCGCGCCCGGGCATCGTCCACCGCATCGACAAGGACACCTCGGGGCTCCTGGTCATCGCCAAGTCCGACCGCGCGCACGAAGGTCTGGCTGCGCAGTTTGCCGATCATTCGATCACCCGGACTTACAAGGCGGTCGTGGCCGGACGCCCGGTCCCGGCCGCGGGCACCGTACGCGGCGCCATCGCGCGCTCGAGCCAGAACCGCAAGAAGATGGCAATTGTCGAGGACGGACGCGGCAAGCACGCCGTCACCTATTACCGTACGCTGGAAAATCTTGCCCACTCCAGCCTGATCGAATGCCGCCTGGAGACGGGGCGCACCCACCAGGTGCGTGTTCACATGTCGTCAATCGGGCACATGTTATTGGGTGATCCTGTATATGGACGCACACCAAAGCCCCTCCGGGTCCTCCTATCCCGACTCGCTTTTTCGCGGCAGGCTCTCCACGCTGCGGAACTCGGCTTCGTCCATCCCGTTACAGGTAACAACGAGCATTTCGCGAGCGCTCTGCCCGACGACATGCGGACCCTGATCGACGAATTGCGACTTTGAAATCGGATTTGTGTGCTATGATGAACAGGTGGCCGCAAGTTAAGATGCCTAGCGAAGGGTCTTAGACCGCGCGCCGACCGAAAAGAAGGACGGAAACTGTGAGCAACACCCAACGAAACCTACCGGCAATCCCGGCTCTGGGCGGTGAGCAGAGCCTCAACCGCTACCTCGCCGAGATCCGCAAGTTCCCGGTGCTCAAGCCCGAGCAGGAATACATGCTCGCCCAGCGCTACAAGGAACATGAAGATTCCGACGCCGCAGCCCAGCTCGTGACCAGTCACCTGCGCCTAGTCGCGAAGATCGCGATGGGTTACCGCGGCTATGGCCTGCCCGTCTCCGAGCTTATTTCCGAAGGCAATATCGGCCTCATGCAGGGCGTGAAGAAGTTCGAACCCGATCGCGGTTTCCGACTTGCCACGTACGCTATGTGGTGGATCAAGGCCTCTATTCAAGAGTACATCCTGCGTTCGTGGAGCCTCGTAAAGATGGGCACCACCGCCGCGCAGAAAAAGCTCTTCTTCAACCTGCGCCGGATGAAGAAGAACCTCGACGCCTACGAAGATTCGGACCTGCGCCCCGACGACGTGACCAAGATCGCGACGACGCTGGGCGTGTCCGAGACCGAAGTCGTCAACATGAACCGCCGCATGATGATGGGGGGCGACGCCTCGCTCAATGTCTCTTTGCGCGAGGAAGGCGAAGGCCAGTGGATGGACATCCTGCAAGATGACAATCCGCTGCAGGACGAGATCGTCGCCGAGGCTGAGGAAAAGACCGTGCGCCACGACATGCTCGTCGAGGCTATGGACGCCCTCAACGAGCGTGAACGCGACATCCTCACCGAGCGCCGCCTGTCGGAAGACCCCAAGACGCTTGAGGAACTGAGCCAGGTCTACAACGTCAGTCGCGAGCGCGTGCGCCAGATCGAAGTGCGCGCTTTTGAAAAGCTGCAAAAGGCGATGAACCGCATCGCCACTGACAAACAGCTCCTGCCCGCGGCCTGATCCGCGCGCCCGCCTCGGGACACCAGCAACGAAAAGGCCGGGGTAACCCCGGCCTTTTTCATGTCTGCAGATCAGATTTCGTGGCTCGCCTATACCTAACCAACGCCGGGAGGAGTGTGTACGCACTCGCGCAAGATGTTGACTGTCTTGCGCATTATCCGGGCGCTGTGCGCAACCCTGCTGGCCGTGTCTGGAGCAGCCCTGCTTGCGGGTGCATCGCCCACGCGGGCGCAGGTCTTCAATGGGGCAGACCTGTGCCATGCCAGCAGCCCTCAGCCCAAGTCCGCAAATGCGCTGCCGACCGAATTTTCCTGCACAGATACACCACAGGCCTACCAGGACGGCAGCTTGTGGCTGCGCATCCCCGCTCAGGACCTGCCCGCTGACATTGCAGAGGAACCTGCACTGCTCGTCCACTACTCGCGTTTTGACCAGCTCGATGTCACCTTCCTCTATGCAGACGGTGCGCGCGAACGCCAAAGCGTGCGCAACGGGGACTTTGCCGGGCATTGGCGCATCGGCGGCCAGCTTGAATTCGCGCCCCCGGTGCGCACGGCCCCCTTCGGGGAATCGTCCTCCACTTCACCCGGTTGGCCAGCCAGGACATGCTGCGCCTGCGCCTTGTGGAGCGCGACGATGCCGCCAGCCGGACGACCACGCTTGCCCTGTGGGTCGGTGGTGCGCTGACGCTGCTCCTGATCGGCACGCTCTACAACGCGGTCCTCGCCATCTCGCTGCGGCGCCAGTTTCCGCTCTGGCAGGCGGCTTGGTCGGGGGGGATGCTGCTGTGGGGCACGATCTGGTCGCAGGCGCACCTGATGCTCGTGCCCTGCCTTGCCGGCGCCTTCTCGGCGCAATTGTGCTCAGCCCTTGCCTGCCTTGCCATTACCTTCGCGACATTCAGCGCGATCACCTCGATCGGCACGCGCGATGTCCCCCGCCTCGTGCGCCGCACGGTGCTGACCCTGGCGACACTGTGTTCCCTGTTCGGCCTTCCCGTCTCCTTCATCCGCAACGGTCCTGTCGACCTGCTCGCCGCGATCATTGGGGTGCTCCTGATGGTGACGATGCTGAGCGTGGGCGGTTGCCTCGCCTTCGCCTCGCGCAAGGGTTCGGCCGAGGCGCGTAACTTCGCCACGGCCTGGATCTTCCCGATCATCCTTCTCAGCACGGCCGATTTCGTCGGATCGAGCACACTGTTCCGGGGCGGCGGCCCGCAGCTCATGGTGATCTTCGCCGCGGCCTGGCAGACCTTGTGGCTGGCCGCGGCCGCCTCGCGCACCCACGCGCGGCTGCGCCAGGAGCACGCGGCCGCCCGACGCGCCGAGGCTCAGGCCCGTGAACTGGCCCGCCGCGATCCCCTCACCTCGCTGCGCAATCGGCGCGGTTTCATCGAGATGATCGAGCCTATCCTCGCCGAAGTCAGCCAAGGACGCGAGGTCGCCGCGTTGCTGCTGCTAGACATCGACTTCTTCAAGCACATCAACGACACTTACGGGCATGACACCGGGGACGATGTGCTGGTCACGCTCGCGCGCACCCTAGCCGCGCGCGAAAATGAGCGTTGCATCGCAGCGCGCCTGGGCGGTGAAGAATTCGCCCTGCTCCTGAGCGGGCCCGCTGCGCTTCGCGCGGCCATGATCGCCGAGGACCTGCGCCGCACCATTGCCTCCGCGCGGCCCGGCGACCCCGATGCCGGGGGCACCGTCATGCCACCGATCCCCGGCCTTGCCATGACAGTCAGCGTCGGCGTCTGCCCCGCCATCCCCGGGGAAGTCTTCCGCGATCTCTACCGCAAGGCCGACGCCGCGCTATACCGCGCCAAACGTGAAGGCCGAGACCGCGTGGTCCTCGCCGCGCCGGGCAACGAAACGCCGCGTGATCAAGGCCAGCTGGAACCTGTCGCCAGCTAGGGTCAGCCCCCAGACCCACATGCGCGGCGCTGGACGCTCCTGCACCGCGCGTTTATCACCCGCATTTGTTTCTCTTCCATGCGGAAAGCCCCTGCCCCGATGCGTCTGCTGCTCAAGATCGTGCTTGCCTTCCTACTTCTGAGCGCAGGGATCACGCTGCTCTACCGCTTCGTGCCGGTCCCAGTGACGATCACCATGCTCACAGACGCAAACGGCATCACCAAGGACTGGACACCGCTTTCCGACATCGACCGCAACATGGTCGCCGCCGCAATCGCGGCCGAAGACGGAAAGTTCTGCACCCACAATGGTTTCGACACTGAAGCCATAGAGAACGCGATGAAGCGCAACGCCGAAGGCGGGCGACTGCGCGGTGGCTCGACGATCAGCCAGCAGACCGCCAAGAACGTGTTCCTGTGGCAGGGCGAGGGCTGGAGCCGCTATGCGCGCAAGGGCCTGGAAGTCTGGTTCACGTTCCTGATCGAGCACCTGTGGGACAAGCGCCGGATCATGGAAGTCTACCTCAACGTCGCGGAAACCGGCATCGGCACCTACGGCGTGGAAGCGGGCGCACAGCGCTATTTCGGAAAGTCCGCCGCCAGCCTCACGCCGCTCCAGGCCGCGCGCATGGCCGCGGCCCTGCCCAGCCCCAAGACCCGCAGCGTCAAGAACCCGGCCGGCTTTACCCGCCGCTATGGCAACACGATCTCGGCGCGCATCGGCACCGTGCGCAACAGCGGCTTCGACGCCTGCGTCTACGAATAAGCCCCTGAGCCCAACGCGCGGCTCACCGCTCTTTGGCTGAGAAGATAACAGGATAGTTCCGAGGGCCATTGCCCTCGGGCTCCCCGAACTGTCCACCTCGGGGCTCTCCTGCCAGCTTCGCCAAGAAGGTTGAGGTCGCGATGGCCCACTTGCCTGTTCTTCGCGTCCCGATGCCATGGTACGGTACAAAAAAAGGGAGAGGCTCGAAAGCCCCTCCCCTTTTTTCGTGCCGTTCGTCCTGATCGAGCAGGATCAGAAGCCGACCGAAAGCGCCAGGCTGCCCGCGCGCGGAGCGCCGATCTGGGCGAAGCTCTCGCCATTCAGCGAGCCGCCGAAGAAGCCGACGTAGTATTCGTCGAACAGGTTGGTGAGGTTGAGCTGCAGTGCAACATCGCCACCCGTCGGGCCTTCGCCGATGATCAGGCGCGCGTCGAGATCGACGAGCGTGTAGGACGGTACGCGCGTGGTGTTCGCATCGTCCAGCCAGCGCTTGCCGGTACGCTTGACCTGGCCACCCAGTTCCAGAGCGCCGAAGGCAATCTGGCCACGGGCACCGTAGGAGTAGCTGGGCGAACCCGACTCCATGTTGCCTGCGGTCGCGATGACCCCATCCGCCGTTACTACGTCATCCTGAATCTCGGAGTCGTTGTACGAACCGAAAATGTAGATGAGCGAGTTGTCGGTCGGCTGGTAAGCAATCGAGCCATCGACGCCCCACTTGTCGACCGTTCCGAGGTTACGGTAGACCGTTGCGCCTTCGCCGTTGTTGGCGTTGGGGTCGAAGGCCGAGGCCAGACGGTTCTTGTACTGCGTGTACCAGCCGGCGAGCTGCGCGGTGATACGACCTTCACGGTAGCGAACGCCGACGTCGAAACTGTCGGTCGTCTCAGGAACCGGACGGGCGAAGTCGCCATCAGCCAGATAGAGCGAGTCGTACAACGGGTCGGTGCCGGGAACCGAGAGGCCCTTGGCGTAGTTCGCGAAGACCGAGGCGGTCGGCAGGAAGTTGTACGTGAAGCCAACGTTCGGGAGCAGCTTGTCGTACGTGTACTTGCGCGACTGCGGACGAGCGTAGTCGGGGTTGGCCGCTTCGTAGGCAGTCATGTCCTGACCCGGGGTCGGGCAGTCGACATAGCCGCTGATCGAAGTGGTGTAGCAGTTCTGGTTCAGGCGACGCGTGAAGAACGGCGCGCGCAGGCCCAGAACGGCGGTGAAATCACCGAAGGTACCACGGTATTCGCCCGAAACCTGATGCAGGATTGCCCAGGACAGACGGTCACGCTTGTTCACTTCCTCGCCGTTGAGGTCGAGCAGCGCGTTGTCGATCGCGAAGACATCGCTCGGCTCGCCGTTGGCCAGCATCGGGGTGATCTGGCCGGTCTGGCGGTGACGCGCACGGTCCCAGGTGTAGGCAACGCGGACACGGTGGTCGTCGTTGATTTCCCAGATCAGGTTGGCGATGACGCCGAGGCGGTCGGTGCGGGTCTGGCTGGGGTCGTTGCCCGCAACGCGGTCAAGCGTATCGCCGTCGCCGTTGAGGTCCCGACCGAAGTAGTAGCCGCCGTTGAACGCGCCGGTGTAGTTGACACCGTCGACCGTGAAGAAAGCTTCGCGAAGATCGTCGGGGCCACCACCGTTGGCCTTGACGTACTGGTAGCTCGGATCGACGGTCAGGAGCAGGCCGTCGGACAGCGTGAAGCGCGAGGAACCGCGGATATTGCCCGTGTCGGACGGGTTGTAGCGGCGGTAGAAGGGCGCGCCGCAGCCGTTGCGGTCATCATAGCGCTCGCTCTCGCCGGCGACGCCGCCAGCACCATAGACCTGCCCCGCCGGGACCGAGCAGGGATACGGAGCTTCAGCGTCCTTGGCGTAGATCGAGAAGCGATCACGCTTGCTGAGGTTGCCGTTGTAATATTCCAGCAGATCGCTGACATCTTCCGAACCGGCGAAGTTGTTGCGATTCTGGTTCCAGTGGCCCGCCACCGAGATGAAGTCGCCGTTGCTGCCCAGATCCTGGTAGATGCGGGCGTTGAGCTGGGTCTTGTCGACGCGGCCGTACGGATTGTAGGGCACACCGTAGTTCTGATAGCTCGCCGACACGAAAGCCTTGGTGCCCGCGCCGGTGAAGTCCCCGGTGTCGATCATGCCGAACGCACGGGTGTAGAGGCTGTCCGAGTAGCTGCCCGGCGACAGCACGTCACCGATGGTCATCGTGGTGAACACGCCGAATTCGTCGCCCGGGGTGCGGGTACGGATGTTGACGGTACCGCCCGAAGCCGACGCCGTCGGGCTGTCGACGTCAGTGACGCCCAGGTTCACGTTCACCGATTCCAGAATCTCGGTGTCGACCTGCTGGTTCGAGTAGAGCGCGTAGTTGCCCGAGTCGTTGAGCGGCAGGCCGTCGAGGGTCTGCGACACGCGGTCCGCGCCGAAGCCGCGAATGGTGAAGCCACCACCCATCGAGCCCCAGGGGTCGTTGTTCTGGAAGCTGACGCCCGGAACCAGGTTGATGATGTCGTTGATCGTCTGGCCCGGACGGGCGCGCTGGATCTGCTCCGACGTCAGGACCTGCTTGGCCTTCGGGGTCGCAGGGATCTCGAGACCGGCAACGTCTTCGGCGCGCAGGCCGGTAACGACGATCGCGTCCTCTTCGAAGTCGACCGAACCCGTCGACTGCGCGAAGGCCGGAACGGCGAGGAAAGCAACACCGACGGCAAGCGCGCTCGTCGCGGTGTTGAGAACAGAACTAAACTTCATCAGTGCCCCCTGAAGGTGTCAGACTGGGTAAATTCAACATGCGATGGGATTTGTGAGCCACTGCATGCGCTGCGGTGGCTATGCGCAGTGACATATGACAGCTTTCTGACGGTTGGGAGCCATTTGCTGCTGCAACGGCGCAATTTTGCAACCCGAAGCGGGTTATCATCCAATTGATCAAAACAAGATGTTGTTTTTTAGAGATTATTTTTTGATGCATATTTTTGCACTGCGGCAAAAATGTCACGAGGCAAGTTCTCTTATCCGCCGTCTGGAGAAAGCGGGAATTGTGAATGACATGTTACAACAACAGTTGAATCGCCCCGACGTGGCATGAGAGACACAATTGCGATGGAACACGAGACCTTAGCCACACCCCCGCACGCCCATGGGCACCACGGGCATTCTCATAGTCACGATCATGGGCATAGCCATGGCCATGGCCATGGGCACGGCCACCACCACGGCCCTCCTCCGGGCGGTGCGAACATGGCCTTTGCCATTGCCGTCAGTCTCAACGTGGTGTTCGTTATCGTCGAGGCCATCGCGGGATTCGTCAGCGGTTCCATCGCGCTTCTCGCCGATGCCGGGCACAACCTGACCGATGTGGTCTCGCTGCTGCTGGCCTGGGCCGCGGCCATCCTGGCCGCACGGCCGCCGTCCGAGCGTTTCACCTACGGCCTCAAGAGTTCGTCCATCCTGGCCTCGATCGCCAACGCGGCACTGCTGTGGGGCACGGTCGGCGCGATCCTGGTCGAGACCCTGCGGCGCCTGTTCGAACCCGCCCAGGTCGCGGGCACCACGATGATGGTGGTGGCGGCCATCGGCATTGCCATCAACGCACTCTCCGCGCTGCTCTTCGCCAAGGGCTCAAAGTCGGACCTCAACCTGCGCGCCGCCTTTGTCCATCTCATGGCCGACGCCGCCGTTTCGGCCGGTGTGGTCATCGCGGGCGGCCTCATCTGGGCGACCGGCATCGCCCTGCTGGATCCCATCACCTCACTCGTCATCACTCTGGTCATTGCCTGGTCAAGCTGGAGCATCCTGCGCGATTCGCTGCGCATGGGCATGCTCGCCGTGCCCGATGGCATTGACATCGCCAAGGTCCGCCGCCTGCTCGAAAGCCAACCCGGTGTTAGCCATGTCCACGACCTTCACGTCTGGCCGATGAGCACCACGGAAACCGCGCTCACCGCCCATCTCGTCAAGCCCGATGGCCCCGCCGACGACGAGTTTCTCGCCGCCATCGCCGAGCAGCTGGCACACGACTTCGGCATTGGCCATCCCACGATCCAGATCGAGATCGGGCACCCCGAAAGCTGTGCGCTCGCAGGCCCCGACACGGTCTGACGCAAGAATGAGCCGCCTCGTCGGCGCAGGCGGCACCGCGCGACCTCTGGCGCATTGATGCTCCCATCCGGTCGCGCCGTCCCGGCGAACCGATGCGCAAAGCTGTTCAAGGAGCCGCCCGTCCATGCCGTTGCTTCCCGTAAAATCGCTGCTTGCCAGCTGCGCTCTTCTCGGCCTTGCCGTGCCCACCGGCGCAAGCCTTGCTGCGACCTCACAGGACGCGCCTGCTTTGCAGGCCGACACCGCACGTGCCGAGCTTCAGCAGCGCTACGACGAACTCAGGCACGCAATGGAGCAGCGCTCGGCCCCACGCATCCAGGCCCTGCTTGCCCCCGGCTTCACCAGCACCGAACTTAGCGGACGCACGCTTGATACCGAGGCGATGATCGCCGAGTTGCAGGGAGCCCCGGCCGATCCCGACCGCGACACCCGCACCACGATCAAGGCCATTACCCTCGATGGCACGGAGGCCAGGGTACTCCAGACCATGACCGCCAGCGCACAGGTTCGCGGCCACGCGATGGAGATGATCGCGCGTGCAGAGGACACCTGGGTCCACGGCGAGGACGGCTGGAAACTCAAGACCACGACCTCGCAGGAGATGACCGTCACGCAGGACGGCAAGGTCATCCGCCGGGCACACCTGGACGACACTCCCGAACCTTTTCGCAAAACGCCTCCACCCCGCGCCGTGGCGATTGCCGGGCCGCAGATGGAAGGACGCTAAGCCGCAGGAAGATAGAGATTTTCAAGGGGGCATCCCCCCTTGCCCCCGGGATCGGTAACCTCACCTCTGTCGGCCCGAGATTGGCGCGCCGGACGTGGGCTAGACGGGATGGGTAGCCCGGGAGCAATGGCCCTCGGATCTGTTCCTTTCAATTACGCAAGGCCCGCTCCCATGAAAAAGGCCCGGATAGATCCTGCGATCCCCGGGCCCTTTTTTCGGAATTCCGCTCAGGCGGGAAGCGTGCCGGTCAGGCGGCTTCCTCGGCCTTGTCGCCCTTGAGGACGCGGACGGGCTCCTTGCGGCCCGCCACCACGTCACCGTCAACGACGACTTCGGCGATGTTCTCTTCGGTCGGCAGGTCGTACATCGTGTCGAGCAGGAGCCCTTCGACGATGGAACGCAGGCCACGCGCGCCGGTCTTGCGGTCGATCGCCTTCTGGGCGATCGCCTCGAGCGCCTCGTCGGTGAACGTCAGTTCGACGTCCTCCAGGTCGAAGAGCTTAGCGTACTGCTTGATCAGCGCGTTCTTGGGTTCCTTGAGGATCATCACCAGGGCGGCAATGTCGAGGTCCTCAAGCGTCGCAATGACTGGCAAACGGCCAACGAATTCCGGGATGAGGCCGAACTTGAGAAGATCCTCGGGCTCGCTCTTCTGGAGCAGTTCGCCCACGCGGCGCTTGTCGGGATCAGCGACATGCGCGCCAAAGCCGATCGAGCGCTTCTGGAGGCGGTCGCCGATGATCTTTTCGAGCCCCGCGAAGGCGCCACCGCAGATGAACAGGATGTTCGTGGTGTCGACCTGCAGAAACTCCTGCTGCGGATGCTTTCGCCCGCCCTGCGGCGGGACCGAGGCCGTGGTGCCTTCCATCAGCTTCAGCAGAGCCTGCTGCACACCTTCGCCCGACACGTCGCGCGTGATCGACGGATTCTCGGCCTTGCGGCTGATCTTGTCGATCTCGTCGATGTAGACGATGCCGTGCTGCGCCTTCTCGACATTGTAGTCGGACGCCTGCAGGAGCTTGAGGATGATGTTCTCCACATCCTCGCCCACGTAACCGGCTTCGGTCAGCGTGGTGGCGTCGGCCATGGTGAAGGGCACGTCGAAGGTCTTGGCCAGCGTCTGGGCGAGAAGGGTCTTGCCCGAGCCGGTCGGCCCGACGAGCAGGATGTTCGACTTCGACAGTTCGACGTCGCCCTGCTTGCCCGCATGCTTGAGGCGCTTATAGTGGTTATGGACAGCTACCGACAGGACACGCTTGGCGCGCTCCTGGCCGATCACGTAGTCGTTCAGCGTCTCGCAGATGTCACGGGGGGACGGCACGCCGCCATCCTTCTTGCCCGCGATCCCCGCCTTCGTCTCTTCGCGAATGATGTCGTTGCACAGCTCGACACATTCGTCACAGATAAAGACCGTGGGTCCCGCGATCAGCTTGCGCACTTCGTGCTGCGATTTCCCGCAGAAACTGCAGTACAGGGTGCTTTTCGCGTCAGATCCGCTCAATTTCTTCGCATTCCATCTAAAGGCCCCATCTTGGGCGACTCGCAGAGTCTACCTTGGACGGGGGCGGTTTAGCAATCCTAGGCGGTCAACGTTGACAGGGAGTGAAGGGACCGATCCGCCAATTCCGGCCCCTCCCAGTCCACGCCCGGGAGGCGATTAGCCCTCCGGCTTGTCCGCGTCGGGACGGGTCTCGAAGACCTTGTCGACCAGGCCAAAGGCCAAGGCTTCCTCGGCCTCGAGGAAGGTGTCACGGTCCATCGCCTTCTCGATCTCGTCGAGCGACTTGCCCGTGTATTTCACGTAGAGATCGTTCAGGCGGCGGCGCATGCGCAGGATCTCACGGGCCTGGATCTCGATGTCCGAGGCCATTCCCTGCGCGCCGCCCGAGGGCTGGTGCACCATGATGCGCGCATTGGGAAGCGCGATGCGCATGCCCGGCTCACCAGCCGCGAGCAAGAAGCTGCCCATCGAGGCGGCCTGGCCGATGCACACGGTCGAGATGCGCGGCTTGATGTACTGCATGGTGTCATGGATCGCCATGCCCGCCGTGACGACACCGCCCGGCGAGTTGATGTACATCGAGATGTCCTTCGAGGGATTTTCCGATTCCAGGAACAGCAGCTGCGCGACGATCAGCGAGGCCATGTGGTCTTCGACCTGGCCGGTAACAAATACAATGCGCTCGCGCAGGAGGCGCGAATAGATGTCGAAGCTGCGTTCACCCCGGCTGGTCTGCTCGACGACCATCGGCACGAGCGCGCCGGTCACGGGATCGGTTGTGAATTTTCCTTGAGCGCCTGACGCGCCAAACAGGTCGAGCATGGGATTCCTCATCTGGTTGCCGGCCTTATTTCGCGTGCCCCATCCCGATGTTCAAGGGCATAAACCCATCAATCGGTGTATGGATCGCGACAATTGCTCCACAATTGCCGAAACCACCCCGCTCCGTCCCGCACTCGGACGCCTGAAGCGGGGGAAATTGACAGGCCTGCTTGCACTGCCCACCACACAAGCGGGGCGACCGAATCCGGATAGTTCCCGGTCAACGTACAGACCGGGCTGCCGGGCCGGCCCCGGAGACAACGCATGACTTCGAAGTGAAAGCGTGCGCCACGGCAGGGCGCCCCCCCTGGAACGCCGATCTCATCGCGATGCCCCTACAGACAACGCCCGTGTCGTGCCCTTCGCCTATCGGGAGGTGGCCCGACACCTGGGCTTCACCCTTGCCCCGCAAGGCTCCCGCACGCTTTCGCGCGCCTGCCCTAACCTGTTCTGGGCCGAACACGATCCGGACAACCATTTCACAGCGTCCAGAATCCGGCCCCACCTGCGCGCCCGAAGCTTTGCGCTCGACACGCTCAGGCTGACGCGAGTCGGCTACGGCTGGATCGCCAGCGACCGCCCCTCCCGCTCAACTCGCCAATTAAGCTTGAAGCCCGGACGCAAGAAGGCCCGGCATGATGACCATGCCGGGCCTTCGTGAGGCGATCGAACGCGGGGGTCAGCCCCCGCGAACGCGATCAGTCTTCCTTGGCAGCCTCGTCCTTGGCAGCGGCCTTCTTGGCCGGAGCCTTCTTGACGGGCGCCTTCTTGGCGGCGGGCTTGGCTTCGCCATCCTCGGTTTTCTTGGCAGCGGCCTTCTTGGCCGGAGCCTTCTTGGCCGGGGCCTTCTTTTCGGCTGCGTCGTCACCGGCTTCGGCGTCGTCGGCCTTCTTGGCAGCGGCCTTCTTCGCCGGCGCCTTCTTGGCGGGCTTGGCGTCGGCCTTCTCGACTTCGCCTTCCTCCGCCTCGATCGCCGCCTGAAGTTCCTCGCGGGTCACTTCACGCTCGGTCACTTCCGACTTCTCGATGAGGAAGTCGACGACCTTGTCCTCATAGAGCGGCGCGCGCAGCTGAGCGGCCATCATGGGGTCCTGCTGGATGTATTCCATGAAGCGCTGGCGGTCTTCCGGACGGTACTGCTGGGCAGCCTGCGAGACCAGCATCGACATTTCCTGCGAGGTCACTTCAACGCCGTTGGCCTGGCCGATTTCCGACAGAAGCAGGCCGAGACGAACGCGGCGCTCGGCGATCTTGCGGTAATCGTCCTTCTCGTCCTCGATCTCCTTGAGCGCAGCTTCGGGATCTTCCTCGTTCGAGGCTTCCTGTACGAGCTGCTGCCAGATCTGGTTGAACTCGGCTTCGACCATCGAGGGCGGCACGTCGAAGTCGTGACCCGCGGCGAGCTGATCAAGCAGCTGGCGCTTCATCGCGGTGCGGGTGAGACCGGCGGTCTCCTGCTCGAGCTGGCCCTTGATGAGACCCTGAAGCTGCTCGAGGCTTTCGAGGCCGAGCTGCTTGGCGAACTCGTCATCGACAGTGCTCTCGACCGGCGCCTTGATCTCGTGGGCCACGATGTCGAAGGTGGTTTCCTTGCCGGCGAGGTGCGCGGCCTGGTAGTCCTCGGGGAAGGTCACGGTGATGACGCGTTCGTCACCGGCCTTGATGCCCTTGAGCTGCTCTTCGAAGCCCGGGATCAGCATGCCCGAACCGATCGTGATCGGCTGCTTTTCAGCCGCGCCACCTTCAAAGGGCTCGCCGTCGAGCTTGCCGGTGAAGTCGCAGATGACCTGGTCGCCGTCCTCGGCTTCGCCGTCCTTGGTCTCGAAACGCTGCTGCTGGCTGGCGATCTTCTCGACCTGCTCGGTGACGGCGTCCTCGGCGACGGGAACGGTCAGCTTTTCAAGCTTCAGGCCTTCGATCGAGGGGGTGTCGATCACGGGAAGGATTTCCAGCGCGACGCTCAGTTCCGCGTCCTTGCCCTGCTCGTAGCCTTCGCCGAGCGAGACGTCGGGGTTCATTGCGGGACGCAGCGCGTTGTCGGCAACCAGCTTGTCCATCGCTTCGCGGATGACGTTATTGAGCATGTCCTGGTGGATCGCATCGCCGTGCATCTTGCGCACGAGGTTGGCGGGAACCTTTCCGGGACGGAAACCGGGCATGCGCACCTGCGGAGCGATCTTCTTGATCTCGCCCTCGATGCGGTCGGTAATGGTGGTGGCCGGGATGGTCACCGTATAGGCGCGCTTCAGGCCCTCGTTGGTCGTTTCGACGATCTGCATCTCAATGCCTTCCTGTGCAATCCGTGGAGCCGTGCACGGCCAAATGCCGGGCGCGACCGATTCGCATGCCACATCCGGCCATGCGCGACGGACTGGTGCGGGCGAAGGGACTCGAACCCCCACATCTTGCGATACCAGAACCTAAATCTGGCGCGTCTACCAGTTCCGCCACGCCCGCATTCGGATGAAGCCTAAAACTCAAGGGACGTGCCCTTATAAGGCCACGCGCAAAAGGGCAAGCTCCGCGAGTCGCATTGGCCACGGCGCATCTCCGGAAAGAGGGGGCCTTGCAGGCTAAATCCCCCCTCCCCACTTCGAGGAGACAAGTCTCGCCGTGCGTGGCGAGGCCATAGCGAGGAGGTCCAGATGGCAACCCGTCCCGACGATACGCCCGGCCAGACACCGCCCGAAACCCCGCCCGTACCCAGCGACCCAGGCCCTGCGCCCGTGCCCGATGAGGCTCCCCTTCCCGGGCCCGACACCGACGCCCCGGACACAGGGCCAGCCGAATTGCCGAGCCTTTAGAAGCCCTCTTACGACCCGGCCGTGAGAATCCGCAGCCAGCTGCCGAGCCCGCCCGATCCAGCCGTCAGGGTGGGCCCCGGCGGGCCGGAAAGCGCGCCATCCACCGCAGTACAGGAAAGGCAGTAGGCCTGTATGCCGCTGGTCCCGGCAAGCGCCTGGACCGCCCGGCCCGCCTGCTCCATCCGCCGCGCATGGACCCGCGCGGCCAGCGCGGCGTAGTCCGAGATCGCCGCCTCTTCGCCCGAAGGACGGGCGAGGACCTGCGCCAGGAGCGAATCGAAGGGATCAACAGGCTCGGCGAGGTACTGCGCATGCCAGGGCTCGTTGCCCAGGCCGCCCTTTTTCGCGGCATAGGCGAGCGCAGCATCGAGTCCGCCCATTTCATCAACAAGACCGCGTTCCATCGCTTCGCGCCCCGTCCAGACCCGGCCCTGCCCCACGGCGTCAACGGCTTCGGGGGACATGTCGCGCGCCTTGCCGGCAACGCCCAGGAACTTGGCATAGGTCGATTCGACCGAGCCTTGCAGAAGCGCCTCCACTTCCGGCGAGAAACCGCCCAGGATGTCCGGTTCGCCCGACAGCGGCGTGGTCTTCACGCCGTCCGATGTGATGCCCAGGTCCGCCAGCGTCTTCTCAAAGCTTGTGACGACCGCGAAGACTCCGATCGATCCTGTGAGCGTGTCGGGCTCGGCAAAAATCCTCTCGCCTGCCGTCGACACCCAGTAGCCCCCACTCGCGGCCAGGTTGCCCATCGAGATGACCACCGGGATCTTCTTCGCGCGGTAGCGCAGGATCGCGCGGCGAATGCGCTCGGAGGCCATGGCCGATCCGCCCGGGGAATCGACCCGCACCACCAGCGCCTTGAAACCCTTGTCGAGATTGTCATCGAGCAGGCGCGCAATGCGATCCCCCCCCGCAGTACCAGGCCCCGCATCGCCATCGACGATGGTGCCCGCCACCGTGACCACCCCGATCGCCTCCCCCTTCGTGGGAGCGGGATTGGCGGTGAGCCATGTCCCAAGCGCGGTGTGGCGGTAGCGCGCGGCATGGTCGGCCTTGTCCGTGCCCTTCGCCTCGCCGACAATCTTCGCCACGCGCTGCTCGAACTCGGTCTTGTCGCCAATGCGATCGACAAGCCCTGCCGCCTTCGAGGCATCGGCCAGATCCCCCTTGCCCGCCGCGATCCAGGCCGCCGGGTCCTGCGTCATCTGCGCGACCGACGCCTTGGGACGCGCCTTGGCGAGATCGGCCTTCCAGCCGTCCCACAGCGCCTCGTAGATGTCCTCGTAGTTGGCCCTGGCCGCCTCCGACATGTCGGCGCGCAGGTAGGGCTCCACCGCGCTCTTGTAGGTACCCACGCGGTAGACGTGGGCCTTCACGCCGAAGCGGTCGAACAGGTTCTTGTAGAACAGGTGGTTTCCCCCCGGCCCGGAGACGAAGGTCGCCCCCATGGGATCTACCCAGACCTCGCTCGCGTGCGCGGCCAGCATCACCCCGTCGTCGGCGTAGGCGTTGGCAAAGGTGAGCACCGGCTTCCTGGCCGCGCGCACCTCGTCGATGGCGGCGGCCACCGCGCGTTCGTGGACCTGCCCGCCCCCCAGAAAGCGCGAGAGGTCGAGCACGACTGCGGTGATCCGTTCATCCTTTGCCGCGCTCTCCAGCGCGCGCACGACATCGCGCACCGGGTATTCGCCCACCGGCGCCTGCTGCGCGAGCAGCAGCTGGAAGGGGTCGGGCGTGCTTTTTTCCTCGACCAGGACACCATCGAGCTGGAGCAGAAGCGCGCCGCCCTCCACCTTTGCCGGCGTCGGACGCAGGCTCAGCGCGCCGAACAGCACCGTAAAAAAGCCGACCAGCAAAAGGAGGACGAGCGCGTCCTTGATGCCGACCAGCAGCTTCCACACCTTGGAGGCGAATTGCATTGGAACTCCCGGATAAAATCGACCGAACCTAGCGCCCTGACCGCCGCTGCGAAAGGGCCTCTTCGCCCGGTGTCCGACACACACCGACCAGCGTCGTGCGAATGGGGCTTGAGTGGGACCAGGAGCGGGCCTAAGGCCCTGTCTTCGATGACAGCTTCAGAATATACCTATCCCGAAGGCCGCGCCGCGTTCCCGCACGACGGCCTTGTCGGTATCGCCGGCCTTGCGCCCCATGAGATCTGGTTCCTCCTCGACGAGGCGGAACAGTGGGTCGAACTAAACCGGGGAGCGCAAAAACGCCGCGATGTCCTGTCGGGGCTGACTATCATCAACGCCTTTTTCGAGAATTCGACGCGCACTCTGCTCAGCTTCGAGATCGCGGGCAAGCGCCTGGGCGCCGACGTCGTAAACATGGCGGTGGCCACCTCGAGCGTGAAGAAGGGTGAGACCCTCATCGACACCGCCATGACGCTCAACGCCATGCGCGCCGATGCCATCGTTATCCGCCACTCCAGTTCCGGCGCGGTGCAGCTCATCGCCGACAAGGTCGACTGCCCGGTCCTCAACGCAGGCGACGGGCAGCACGAACACCCGACGCAGGCGCTTCTCGATGCCCTTACCATCCGCCACGCCAAGCGCGCCTTCAACGGCCTTCGCGTGACGATCTGCGGCGACATCCTGCACAG
This sequence comes from Novosphingobium sp. BW1, assembly GCF_008107685.1. Classification (GTDB taxonomy): domain Bacteria; phylum Pseudomonadota; class Alphaproteobacteria; order Sphingomonadales; family Sphingomonadaceae; genus Novosphingobium. The sequence continues at coordinate 5,263 of NZ_VIRF01000092.1, read as the reverse complement.
CCGTGTCGCGCGCTCGAACATCCTGTGCCTGACCTCGCTGGGCGCGGACGTACGTGTGTGCGCCCCGCCCGCGCTCATGCCTGCCGACATCGAGCGCATGAACGTCAAGGTCTTCCACGACTTCGACGCCGCGCTGGCAGGCTCGGACGTAGTCATGATGCTGCGCCTCCAGATGGAGCGCATGGAGGGTCAGTTCATCCCCTCGCCGCGCGAATACCGCCACCTCTACGGCCTCTCGCAGGAGCGTCTCAAGCTGGCCGAGCCCGACGCGCTGGTCATGCACCCCGGCCCCATGAATCGAGGCATCGAGATCGAAAGCAACGTTGCCGACATGATCGACCGCTCGCAGATCACCACCCAGGTCGAGATGGGCGTTGCCATGCGCATGGCCTGCCTCGAAGTGCTCACCCGCAAAGGACGCAAGATGGAGGGTTGGGCATGAGCCAGCACGCACCACTGACGATCCGCAACGGGCGCATCCTCCACGCTGACGGCACCATTGCCGAGGGCACCCTGCGCGCCGAGGGCGGCTTTATCACCGAGATGGGCCCGGACGTCACCGCGCGGGAGGGCGACACCGTCCACGATGCGCGCGGGCGTCTCGTCACCCCTGGCCTCGTCGACCTGGGCGTCTTTGCCATCGACAAGCCCGCCTTCCACTTCGGCGGGATCACCCGCGCGGCGCTGATGCCCGACCAGCCGACCCCGCTCGACATTCCCTCGCGTGTGCGTTTCGCCGCGCTTTCGGGAAAGCCGGACTTCTGGGTCCACCCGTTGGGCGGCGCGACGCGTGAACTGAAAGGCGAAGCGCTCGCCGAAATCGCGCTCATGCGCGATGCGGGCGCGAAAGCCGTGGCCACCGGGCGCCGCTGGATCGGCGATTCGGGTACGATGCTGCGGCTTCTGCAGTACTGCTCGATGCTGGGCATGACCGTGATCGCCCACGCCGAGGACGCCGGGATCACCGGCAAGGCCGTGGCGACTGCGGGAGAGATCGCGACGCGCCTTGGCCTGCCCAGTGCCCCGGCCGAAGCCGAAGCCATCGCCATCGCGCGTGACGTCGCCCTTGCCGAACTGGCAGGCGCGGCCATCCACTTTCGCAATGTGACCACGCGCGGGGGGCTAGACCTCATGCGTGCAGCCAAGGCCCGCGGCCTCAAGGTCACCGCGGGCGTGTCGCCCGGCTACTTCATGCTCTCGGACCTCGCCGTTGCGCAGTTCCGCACTTTCGCCCACCTCTCCCCGCCGCTGCGCTGCGAGGAGGACCGCAAGGCCGTGATCGCGGCCATCAGTGATGGCACCATCGACGTGATCGCCTCGGGCCACGACCCGCGCGGCTCGGAGGATAAGCGCCTGCCCTTTGCCGATTCCGCGCCCGGTACCGCCGGGGCCGAAACGCTGCTTCCGCTTACCATGAACCTGGTGCGCGACGGCGTGATCGACATGGCCCGTGCCTTCGATCTCCTCGCCGCGACCCCCGCAAAGCTCCTGGGCGTGCCTGCTGGACGCCTCGAAGTGGGCGCCGAGGCCGACATCGCGGTGATCGATCCCGACCGCCCCTGGATCGTTGATTCGGACAAGATGGCCGCGACGGCGGGCAACACCCCCTTCGACAAGCAGCCGGTCCAGGGCCGCGTTCTCGCGCTGTTCAAGGGCGGCATGACGCTCAAGACCAAGGTGGCCTAAGCCTTCTCCACGGAGCCGAACAGGCACGAAAACGTAAAAACTGATCCGAGGGCCATCGCCCTCGGGTTCTCCGAACTGCCTACCTCACCTTCCGCGCGCCAAGGTGACCAGGAAGCGTGAGGTCGCCGATTCCGGGGGCAAGGGGCGATGCGCCCTTGAAAGTCGGCAACTTCCCTCCCGATCTCGTTAGCAGCCCCAAAAAAGAGGCCACCGCCCCCCGGGGGGAGCGATGGCCTTCAGGTTCACATGGAACTGGTTGAAACAGATTAGCGGCGCGCGTGGCGCACAGCGCTTGAATTGCGAGCGAGGAGCGCTCCGGGCAGCGGGCGCGTCTCGGCGTAGGCGAAGCAGCCACCGCCGCGGTTCTTTACCGCCGCGCACATCGACTTGGCCGCGCGCCCGTCAAAACCTTCCGCAGCCACGCGGAAGTAGCGGCGCCCGGCGACTTCGGCCTCGGTGATGCGCATGGTGTGGTTCTTGAGGCGCGGATCGCGCGCCACAAAAATGCCCCAGGCGCGCTCGGCGCCTTCCATCGTGCGGAACGAGCCAAGCTGAATGAGGTGCGTGCCCTCGGCACTTGCCTTGTCCGCCAACGCGGTGCGGACCGGGGCAGAGACATCGGCAGGAGCCTTGGCCGAAACCGAACCGCCCATACGCACTTCGGGCAAACGCTGAACGACAGGCGTCGACACGAAGCGGACCGAACCGGCGGTCTCGGGCGCGACGGCAAGCACGGCCTCGGTCCTGGGAGCCGGAATGGATTCGATGTCGGCCTTGGCCGGGGCACGCAAGGTCGGAGCTACCGGCGCGGCTGCCGCGAGAGCCGGAAGCTCCGCCTCTGCCTTGACCGGCGTGTCCTTTGCCTTGACCGGCGTGTCCTTCATCGCCAGCGACCGCGGAACCGCGTCTGCCTCGGCGAGAGTCGCGCCCTCGGAACGGCCGTTCAGGGCAAGCGCCACGGGCTGGCCGGGATCGCGCACATCGAGCGGCGTGCCCAACAGTCCTGCGATACGCAGGCCGCTGTCGGCATCGCGTGCGCGGCGAGCCCATTCGCCCAGTCGCGCATCAAGCTGGTGCCCCGGAACGTCCTGCGAGGCGATGATCCGCGCCTGCGCCCACTGACCGCTCAGAGCGTAGGCATAGGCCAGGTTCTGGCGCGACTTGGGGGTATTCTCTCCCCCGCGCACGACATCGGTGAGAATCGCGACCCCCTGGCTCGGACGCCCGGCCAGCGCGACGGCCAGACCAAGATCGCTGGCCGGAATGCGGTCACGCCACTGCGCCAGAACGCGCAGCGCATCGGCGTTGTGTCCTGCACCAATGCTGGAAAGAACGAGGCCGAGCGCGGTGCGCGGGTCTTCATCGCCCAGCGCGAGCGCGTCGCGGAAGGTCATCTCGGCTGAGAGGAAGCGCCCTGCAGCCAGATAGGTGTGCGCAAGGTCGCTGCGTCGCGAGGCCGATTCAAACGATCGCTCGACCCGCTTCTCGGCCTTGAGGATGTCCTTGGAAACCTCTGCGACGTAAGCCTCGCTCGACACGGTTTCCGCCTCGCTGCGCGCAAGCGCGGCGTGGCTGACGAAGCCGCCCAGCAAGGACGCGGCAAGCGCGGAACAAGCGGCAAGGCCAGCCTGGCGCGGGGTAAGGTTCACTCGGGACATCCGGCAGTTCCTCGTCGATGAGTCGCGGGTGCGGGCGCTCTTACGAGCCCGCGACGCGGCGACCGAAACCACCGACCGGGCGAGCCATGCCCTGCGCCGGAGCGCTCTGGCCAGGCGCAGCGAAGACGGTGCGGCGGAAGTTCTTTTCCAGACGGTCGGCGATGTAGTTCCACAGCGCACCCACCTCCTGCGAGGAGCGTCCGTTGGGGTCCACTTCCATCACTGTGCGCCCGTCGATCATCGAGGCCGCGAAGTCGGTGCGCTGGTGCAGCGTGACCGGGGCAACCGTGCCGTGCTGCGAGAGCGCAACCGCGGCTTCGGCGGTGATGCGCGCCTTGGGGGTCGCCGCGTTGACCACGAACATCAGCGGCTTGCCGGCCCGTTCGCACAGATCGACCGTCGCGCCCACGGCGCGAAGGTCGTGCGGGCTGGGACGGGTCGGGACAACAATCAGCTCGGCCACCGAGATGACGCTCTGGATCGCCATGGTGATGGCAGGCGGGGTGTCGATCACCGCGAGCTTGAAGCCCTGCTGGCGAAGCACCTGGAGATCGTTGGCGAGGCGCGCAACGGTGGTCTGCGCAAAAGCGGGCAGTTCGGCCTCGCGCTCGTTCCACCAGTCGGCGAGCGAACCCTGCGGGTCGATGTCGATCAAAACGACCGGCCCTGCGCCGGCACGCTGCGCCTGAACGGCAAGGTGACCGGACAGAGTCGTCTTGCCCGATCCGCCCTTCTGTGAAGCCAGTGCCAGTACTCGCAAAGTCGGTCCCCCACGAAAACCCCGAAGCAGGGTCTGAAGAATGTCGGAACTGGAATCGCAGACCGTTCCTAATTTACCGTTAATTAGCGTAAATTTTGCACACTTGACCTGTGCAGCCCGGCTTTTACGCGGCTTTTGTCGCGGACTTTTCTTCTAACCCGGCCTTATACCGGCCCCATACAGATTGCCTGCAGCACCTTGCGGCTTCGCAGGCGAGGACAAAAGTCGCGCGCCCTCCTATGCTTGCGCCATGAGATTCGTGAAGGGACCAGCCTTGATCAACCGTCGCCGCCCCGACTTTCCGCTTCGTCGCGCGCTCGCGGGAGGATTCGCCGCTTTGGCGCTGCTCGCCGCAAGCCCGTCCGCGAACGCGGCGCAGGGCACAGACGATGCGGCACGCGCAGACGTCAAGGCAGGCGTCGATGCCTGGTCCGCCGGAAACTACGCCGAGGCCGTCGCCTTGTGGCAGCCCCTCGCCACCCAGAACGATCCCGACGCCCTGTTCAACCTCGCCCAGGCTTACAAGCTGGGACGCGGCGTCCCCGAGGACCTTGACCAAGCACGTAGTCTCTATGGGCGTGCCGCCGCGCTTGGCCATGTCCAGGCCGCCGACATCTATGGCCTGCTCCTTTTCCAGGAGGGCGAACGCGAGGCAGCCCTGCCTTACATCGAGGCTTCCGCGAGGCGCGGCGATCCGCGCGCGCAGTACGTCCTTGGCATTGCCCACTTCAACGGCGATTTTGTGTCCAAGGACTGGGTCGAGGCCTATGCCCTGCTGACACTGGCCCGCCAGGACGGGCTCCCCCAGGCAACCAAGGCCCTCGCGCAGATGGACGGGTACATTCCGCTCGAACAGCGCCAACAAGGCATCGCGCGCGCGCAGGAGCTCGCGCAGGTGAGCCGGGCCGAGCGCACACGTCAGGTCGCCGCGAACGAACTTGCTGGCCCTTCGCAGGACACCGCTCCAAGGGCGAAAACCGCCTCCCGCGAGCCCGATCCTCTCGTACAAGCCGCCACACGCGCCCGCGGCGCAAGCGCCGCCGAGGCGGGCGCCGACTACACGCGCCCGGCCGCCGGGAGCACCCCCCCTGCACCTGCAACCAACGCATGGCCAGCCCCCCGCGTCGCGTTCGGATCAAACACCCCCGCACCTCCGACC
>NZ_VIRF01000064.1 GCF_008107685.1 Novosphingobium sp. BW1 | reverse complement strand
GCAGCCATCAACCGCTTCATCAAAGAGCACAACGAGGATCCGCGTCCCTTCGTCTGGAAAGCCGACCCCCACGACATCATCGCCGCTGTCAGGCGCGGGCACCAAACGTTGGAATCAATCCACTAGAGGAGAGCAGGTGCTTTCGGCCAGATATCCTGTCCGCTCCGGACTTCGCCCGGACTTCGTTTTCCTTCACGCCCTGCGCACACTCGGCCTTGCGGCCCTGTTCCTCCTCGCTGTCGTCGCAGCTCTTGGCGGCGCGCCGGCCCGGGCCGCTGCACAAGGGGAAGGCGAGGCCACCGTCGCCGCGCTCATGGAGGATCTGGCCGGACACACCCGCCAGGCCCAGGCCCTTCTCCAGCGCGCGCCCGACACCGATCAGACCGCACAGTTGCGCGCCCTGCGCGCCGATCTTGCCGCCGACCGCGACCGGGCCGTGGCGCTCGCCAACGACGGATCCCTCGACCTGCGCATTCTCGAAGCGCAGATCAAGGGTCTGGGCGGACCACCCGCCGAAGGCCAGAGCGAACCGAAAAGCGTGACCGAGGAACGCACCCGGCTGGAAGCTACGCTCAGTCGGCTGATGCGCCCCAAGCTGCGCCTGCAAGGCGCACAGGCCCGCGCCGCCGTTCTGGTCTCCGAGATCGACACACGCCTCGCCTCGCTGACCAAGCAGCGCCTCCTATCGCACGACGTGCCCCCCCCTTGACCCGCGCCAGTGGATTCGCGCGGGCGGTGAACTCATGGAAGCCTTCGCCACCGCGCAGGCCCGCACTCGTGAGTTCCGTCGGGAACAGGGCGAAGTGTCCATCGCAGGCATTATCGCGGTGAGCCTCGTCGTGATCATAGGCGTGCCCCTGCTCGGCCTGCTGGGCTGGAAGCGGCTGTCGGCCCTTGTCGACCGGCGCCGGGCACGGGGCCACCTCGATCACGAGCAAGCTTGCCTGGACCCTTGCCCTCGACGCCAGCGCGACCGTCGTCTTCGCCATCATTCTTGCCATCTGTGTCACCACCGCGCTCCTGATCCTCCTGCCGCTCATGCCCAAGGACATTGTCGAGGGTATCGTGCCCTCCCTCATCGGAGCGGGCGGCCTTATCGCGGTGGGACGCTGGCTGGGCCGGGGCGCGGTCCTCTCCCCTTTCCCTCAGCTGCGCCTGATCTCGCTTCCCGAAGAGGATGGTGAGAGCGCCAACCGCACGATCCAGCGCCTGACGATCCTGCTCGCGCTGATCTCGGTGCTCAGCAGCCTGGAGAACCACGGTGCGGTGGGGACCAATGTCTCCCACGTCCTGTCCGCTATCCTTGCCGTGATCGGCGCCTGGCTGCTGTGGCACCTCTCCAGCGCCTTCCAGAAGGCCCGAATCGAGGCCAACGCGCAGAAAAACGTGGCGTCCCACGAGGCCATCGACTTCGCCACCCCCATCTCACGCCTGATGCGCCTGTTCGGCGCGGCCTCGGTGCTCGCCGCGCTGGTGGGCTATGCGATGCTCGCCCGCTTCCTCTTCGCCTCGACGCTGATCAGCCTCGCGGTCATCGGCATCGCGATCTACTTCCACCGCTCGATCGCGCTGGTGACGGGGCTGCTCGCCACCGGAAAGCTCCACGCCTACCGCCGCGCGCTCCACTTCGTGCCGCTGGCGGCCGGTTTCCTCCTGACGCTATTGGTGCTCCCGATCATAGCCATGATCTGGGGTTTCAGCGGCGCGGAGATTTCGGACGGCATCCTGCTCTTGCGCAACGGCGTGGACCTTGGCGAGGTGCGCCTCTCGATCGGGGATGTGGCGACCTTTGCCGCGGTCTTTTTCCTGGGCTTCTTCATTACCCGCTGGCTGCAGCGCTTCCTCAAGGTGACCGTACTGCCCGAGTTCGCGATGGACGCGGGCGCCGAAGCCGCCCTGCTCACGTTTCTGGGTTACCTTGGCATCACGCTGGCAGCGCTGATCGCCATCGCCACAACCGGGCTCGATCTCTCCAATCTCGCCTTCGTGGCCGGCGCGCTCTCGGTGGGAGTGGGCTTTGGCCTGCAGTCGGTTGTCGAAAACTTCACCAGCGGCATCCTGCTCCTCGTCGAGCGTCCGGTGAAGGTCGGCGACTGGATCGAGGTCGGCGATAATTCGGGCATCGTGCGCAAGATCGCGGTGCGCTCGACCCATATAGAAACCTTCGACCGCCACCAGATCATAGTCCCCAATTCGCAGCTGATCGCGGGCGTGGTGAAGAACCGCAGCTTCTCGTCCGGCCCTTCGCGCGTGGTCGTGCCAATCGGGGTCGCCTACGGCACCGACCTCGAACGCGTGCGCGATGTCCTGCTCGACATCGCGGCTAAGGACGAGGGCGTTATGGCTTATCCCGAGCCGGTGGTGATCATGACCGGGTTCGGCGACAGCTCGCTTGACCTCAGGCTCCAGGCATTTGCCTCCGATGCCATCGAGGCTTTCCAGGCCGGCTCGCGCATGAACTTCACGATTGCACGCCGCTTCGCGCAAGAGGACATCGATATCCCCTTCCCGCAGCGCGACCTGCACGTGCGCACGGTGCCCGAAAATATGGCGCCACCGGGCGCAAGCCTGCCCGCCAGCTGACGCCGCCTAGAGCCAGAGCGCATGGTCGCGCGGAGAGCAAGGCTCGATCCGGTCGAATAGTTGCCCCCGTGGATCCACACCATGACCGGGCGCTTTTCCGTATCCGTCTTCGGCGTCCAGACATTGAGGTCGAAGCAATCCTCGCTCTCGACCGAAAGCGTGCCGGGCCAGGGATCAACCTTGCGCGGGGGCAGGAAACGCCCCTCGCCGCCGGTATCGGCCCCCTAGGGAATGCCCTTGAAGGTCGCGATGCCGTGTCTCTCGTAACCGCGCACTCGTCCGCCCCCCGGACAGGAGAAAAGCGGCGCCAAGGGCATGGCGGCGAGAGGGCATGTGCAAGCTTCTGGCATGGCCGAAAGGGTGTGCCCGCACGAAGGCGAAGGCGCTGTGACACATCCCTTTCTTCCGCCTCGAGCGCGCCGGGTCAGCGCCCGGCGAACCGTATATTCGCCCCTTGAACACGATCCGAACTTGCAGTTCGGGTGAGGCACCTCCTCCCCCTACCCATGGGCCACACGGCGCATCTGGCAACGGCAGGCACCGCGCAAATGCGGTTCACAAGAAACAGGGGGTAGTGGGCATGGCCCGTCATTACATCGTGCGTACGAGCGCGCTTCTTTCGAGTATCTGCACCGCCGCACTGCTGGCCAGCGCCCCGGGCACCGCGAGCGCACAGAGCGCCGAGAGCGCCCGGATCGCACCGGCCTCGGGCGACATCATCGTCACCGCGCGCCGCACTGAGGAGCGCCTACAGGACGTCCCGCTCTCGATCGCGGCGATCTCCTCGGAGGACATGGCCGAGAAGGGCGTGACCGACCTCCAGGACATCGCCAACTACACGCCGGGCCTGCGTTTCACCGACTTCCTGTCCAAGTTCAACGGCAACGCGGTCATCCGCGGCCTGTCGCAAACCAACGTGCAGAACGCGGTGGGCAACACCGGCGTATTCATCGACGGGATCTACCTGCAGCGCGGTTACATGGTCGATTCGCAGCTGGGCGATGTCCAGCGCATCGAGGTCGTGAAGGGCCCGCAGAGCGCGCTCTACGGCCAGAACACGTTCTCGGGCGCGATCAACTACGTACTCAATGAACCCACCGACGAACTGCACGCCAGCGGCCGGGCCTCGGTCGGCAACGGGGGCTATACCGACGTGCGCGCCGCCATTGGTGGTCCGATCGTGCCGGGCATCCTCTCGGGCCGGATCTACTACGCCACGGCCGACTTCGACGGCGTGTGGAAGAATAACTTTCCGGGTGCGGGTTCGAGCGGCATGGCCGACTTCGGCGGCTACCAGCGCCGCAACTTCTCCGCCTCGCTCAAGCTCACGCCGACCGACGGCATGGCGATCACCGGCACCTACTACCGCCTGACCCGCAACGAGAAGATCCGCGCCTTCTACACCATTGATGGGAACTTGCGCGAGGACCAGCTTAACTGCGGCGCGGTCGGCTCGAACGGCAGCCCCTACCTGTGGTGCGGCAACCTGCCGAGCAGCCCGGCGGGCAAGCGCTCGGGCGAGAACGCGGACCACTATCCCGACGGCCTCTTCGCCGCGCCCCAGCCGGGCATGCGCGCCAAGACCGAAATGTACCACGTCGCGGCCGAGTACGCCTTCTCGCCCGACTGGACCTTCAACTACGACTTCGGGCGCGTGCGCGGCGAGGGCATCGAGCAGTCGAGCTTTGCCAGCAACTCGTACTACCTCGATGAAAGCTCCTTCCGCCTGCCCGGCCAGTCGCCGACGTTCTCGATGCAGCGCGAGGCGGGGCTGATGAAGTACACCAGCCACGACGCGCGCCTCGCCTTCGAAAACGGCGGTCCCCTGACCTTCGACTTCGGCTACTTCCGCTCCAAGACCTCGGACGCCTTCCTCTTCGGCCTGCGCCTGGGCATGCAGCCGGGCGGCCCGGTCCTCAGCGACAACTGGGACCCGCTCGACGATGGCGGGGTGATCCTCTTCAACAACCGGCGCACCGACTACAAGATCGACTCGGCCTACGGCCGCGTCGGCCTCAAGCTCCTCGACGACCAGCTCACGCTCGGCGCCGAGGCGCGCTACACCCACACCGCGCTCTCCACCATCGACATGCAGACCCCCGATCTGCCCGCGCTGGAGGCCGACTACAACAACCTCACCCCGCGCTTCTCGATCCGCTACGAGCCCAGCATGGACATCATGTTCTACGCCAGCGCGGCCAAGGGCGTGAAGGCGGGCGGCTTCAACGGCTACGTCACCGGCTCGGTCGAACTGTTGCCCGAGGAACGCGCCTATGGCGAGGAAGTGAACTGGACCTACGAGATCGGCACCAAGGGCTCGCTGTTCAACAACCGCTTCAACTACTCGCTCGCGGCCTTCTACATCGACTGGCAGAAGCGCCAGATCAGCGCGCCGCCCGCAAACTACGTGCCCCCTGTCGATTCGACGCAAGGCGGCGGCGCGGTGCCCGGTGCCTACATCAGCGGCGGCTCGGCCGAATCCTACGGTGTGGAGCTGACCGCCAACTACCGCGTTTCGACGCCGCTCACGCTCAACGGCTCGTTCGCCTGGCAGCACGCGACGGCCAAGGACGGCGCGGTGGCACCCACCGCCAGCAGCACCTGCGATGACATCGTGTGCCGCACGGATGGCAACGTGGCGGGCAACTACCTCGGCAACGTGCCTCAGTTCCAGGGCACGTTCGGCTTCGACTACCGCACGCCGATCAACGATAGCCTCGACTTCTTCATGGGCGCCGACGAGATCTACCGTGGCAAGATGTACGTGGACGCGACCAATACCGCCTCGACTGCGGCCTACGTCCTCACCAACGCGCGCGTCGGTGTCAGCGCGGATCGCTGGAAGGGCTTCTTCTGGGTGAAGAACCTGCTCGATGAGAAATACGCCGAGGCTTCCTTCGTGGTGCCCTCGATCTTCCAGTACAACGTCAACCTGGGCGACCGCCGCACCTTCGGCGTGACCCTGACCTTCGACTACTGATCCCCCACGCAAGGGACCCGCGCCTTCCGCTGGAAAAGGCCCCCTGCCTTGCCCACGGCGGGCCGGGAGCCTTGCCTCTCCCACACATCCCCACCCCGACACAGGAGAGTGCGTGAAACTCCGCCGCTTGACCCGAATGGCCTTGTCAGGCCTCCTTCTGGCCGGCCTTGCCGCACCGCACCTTACCTCGGCCCACCCCCCTTCCGCTGCCGCCTGGCAGGCCGCGAAGGAGGCGATCTGGGCGCGCGAACTGGCGATCTACAACGGCCGTGCAAAGGGTGATCTGGCCATCTACCTCGCCAGCACGGCGCACGGCTACAAGGCCTGGCCGCCCTATGCGCCCCTTCCCAAGGGCAACGAAGGGCTGGAGGAAACCGGCCAGCGCATGGCCGGCAAGACGCAGGAAGCACTTGAGATGACCTTCCTTGATCTGGCCCTCCACGGCGATTTCGCGGTCATCTACTACCACACCCACCGCACCCGACTGGCCGATGGTACGCCTGTCGACGAGCGCTTCGAGGTCACCCACAGCTGGGTGCGCGAGAAGGGCGAATGGAAAATGCTGGGCGGCATGGCCCGCGTCCGGCCCGATCGCCCCGCTTACTCCGAGAATCCTTGAGACATTCCCCCATCCCCTGTCCTGTGGAGGCCTGCCGATGACATTTCTGACCCGCCTTGACGATGGCTCCCTCAAGGAAGGTTCCGCCCCAACCTTCGCGCTTTCGCAGCGCGGACGCGCCGGGCTGGAGATCCTGGGCGCGATCCAGATCTTCTCCTCGGGGACGCTGCGCCCGATGGCCGCCGCCAACTTCGAGGAGAACCCGCAAGGGCGCATGCTGGGAGAGGACCATGCCTCGCCCACCCCCGCCTTTTCCGAGCGCGAGCGCATCGCCAAGGCACGCACCGTGTGCGAGGGCGATGCGATCTACCGCCTCGAACGCTTCTTCCAGCGCTACGTCGCCGAGGAGAACTTCAATCGCGGCATCCCCGCCATCGAGGAACGGCGAGCCGAGTTCCTGGCCTACGACGCGGCGATGGCGCAAAGCTCGGATGAGACCTCATACGCAAGCTCGCTGACCTTGGCCGAAGATCTCGCCATTCCCGCCTGGTTCGCGCACATCGAGTGGCACCTGGAGCCGGGTGGCTGGGACGGTTACGACCTCTACGGCGCGCTCTTTGCCTTTGGCGTTGGCCCTTACGTCTTCAGCAAGGGCGGCTATGCGGCGGTCGGCATCGGCGATGACATCGTCGGCCAGCGCCTCACGACGATCCGGCAGTTCCCCAAGGACAGCTACGCACGCATCTACGAACCGGGCTGCGGCGGGGTCTCCACGCTCAAGGCCGTGCACAGCGTCTTTCCAGAGGCCGAACTGCATGGCGCGGACCTTTCTCCCCTACTGCTGAAGAACGGTGCGCGCATGGCCGCTCGCTTTGGCTTTCCGGTCCATCTCAAGCAGGCTGACTGCGCAACCGATACCGGGGAGGCCGACGCGAGTTTCGACGGGGTCATCACCTATGCCCTGCACCACGAGCTGCCGCCCAAGGCCAACCGTTCGCTCTTTGACGAGCTGTTCCGGATCATGAAACCGGGCGCGGACATCGTCATTTCCGACCCGCCCCCGTTCCGCGCGGTCTCGATGTTCCACGCCGTGATCCTCGACTGGGACACGCTCCACCGCGAAGAACCCTTCTTCTCGCCCGTCCTCCACGAGAGCCTCGATGCGATGCTCAAGGAGGCCGGTTTCGAAGCCGTGGAATCCTACGCTATCGGGCAGGACCAGTACCCCTGGATCACCCGCGCCCGCAAACCCGAGAGCATCGCTTTGGAGGCCCAGACATGAACACCCCCAAGACCGACACCGGCCCTGACTATCTGGGCCCCGAAAGCGTCACCGACGTCGCACGCATGGTCATGGCCCTGATGAGCGAGGTGTGGATCCAGCGCGACCGCCAGATCGTCACCGAATATCTGCTCGAGATGCAAGGGGCGGTCACGCGCCAGCAGATCGACGATTTTGTGCCCTCCGGCGATCTTGCCGAGCGCATCGCCGCCGAACGCCAGCGCTTTGCCAACCTCGTCGCCGGGGCGCCCATCGCGGCCACGCAGCGCAGTGTCTCCCAGATCCTCGAGCGCGCCGGGATGGACGTGCCCACGGCCCGCACGAACGGGACCTGAGGAGCGGGAAGGCGGACCATCACCTGTGACCCCACGCGGTGGAGACGCCGCTTACACAGGTCTGCCGTCCTGAAGCATTCCACGCACTTCGCCTTGCGCTGCCTGGATCCCGCGCCCATAGGAAGGGCCGATGACCGAGGCCAAGATCTCCCCCGGAACAGGGGCTTACCGCCGCCTTTGCGCGGCCATGCTGTTTGCCGGGCTGTCCACCTTCGCGCTTCTTTACTGCACCCAGCCGCTGCTGCCCCAGTTCAGCGCCGACTATGGCCTCAACGCCGAGGAGGCGAGCCTGGCCGTCTCGCTCGCGACAGGGCCGATGGCCTTCGTGCTGCTGGTTGCGGGCATGATCTCGGACCGCATCGGGCGGCGGGGCATGATGATCGGCTCGCTGCTGGGCGCCGCCGTCCTGACGGCCCCGCTCGGGCTTCTGCCCGGATGGCACAGCCTCCTGGCGCTGCGCCTCGTGAGCGGGATTGCTCTGGCAGGCGTTCCCGCGGTCGCCATGGCCTATATCAGCGAGGAAGTGGAGGACGCCGCCGTCGGGCGTGCGATGGGGCTTTATATCGCGGGTTCAGCCGTGGGCGGGATGAGCGGGCGCCTGCTCGTCAGCGTGCTTGCCGAATGGTGGGGCTGGCGAACGGCGCTGGGCGCGACGGGCCTTGCCGCGCTGGCCCTTGCACTCGTCTTCTGGCGCATCCTGCCCCGCTCGCGCCAGTTCACGCCGCGCCGCCAGTCGCTCACGGGCTATGCAAGGGGCTTTTCGAGCCTCTTTGCCGACACTGCGCTACCCTGGCTGTTCCTCGTCGCGTTCCTGCTCATGGGCGCCTTCATCTCGGTCTACAACTACGCGGGCTACCGCCTGCTGGCTGCGCCCTATGCGCTTTCGCAGGGCGAGGTTGGCCTCATTTTCCTTCTCTACCTGCTCGGCTCGGCAAGTTCCGCGCTGGCAGGCCATGTCTCTGGCAAGCTCGGCCCGCGCCGCGCGCTATGGCCGCCGCTCGTCCTCTTCCTCTTCGGGATCGCACTGACTTCGGCACAGGCTCTTCCCCTAGTGATCGCGGGGATCGGCGTGGTCACCGTGGCCTTCTTTGCCGCCCACGCGGTCGCCTCCTCGTGGGTCGGACGTCGCGCGCGCGAGGCGCGCGCGCAAGGCACCGCGAGCTACCTTTTCGGCTACTACATGGGATCGAGCGTTCTGGGCTCGGCGGGCGGTTACGCCTGGACCCACGCGGGCTGGGGCGGGGTAGCCCTGTTTGCCGGGAGCCTGATCGCGCTCGGCCTTGTCCTCGCGGTGCGCCTTGCCTTCGTCCAGCCGCTCGCGCCGGCCGTCTCGGGCGCGCCCAGGCCTGCGATCAACGCGGAATGAAGCGCATCGCCGCCCCGTTCATGCAATAGCGCTTGCCGGTGGGCTGCGGTCCGTCGTTGAAGACATGGCCCAGGTGCCCGCCACACCGCGCGCAGTGAACCTCGGTACGCGGATAGCCGATCTTGTGGTCGGTGGAGGTGCCAATGGCGCCGGGCAGCGGGCGCCAGAAACTCGGCCAGCCGGTGCGGCTGTCGTACTTGGTTGCCGAATCGAAGAGGTGATGGTCACACCCCGCGCAGGCGAAGATACCGCGTCGCTTTTCCTTGTCGAGCGGAGACGAACCCGCCCGCTCGGTCGCGCCTTCGCGCAGGATGCGGTACTGCAGCGGGGTCAGCCGCGCCTTCCACTGTGCCCTGGTAAGCTGTACCGGGTAGGTCTTCGCATCGGCCTCCTGCGCCCCGCAGGCGGCCAGAACACCGCTCGCCAGCGCGCTGCCCAGAAAGCCGAGCGCACGCCTGCGGCCAGCATCGAAGCCACCCGAAGGTCGCCTTGCGGAACGGATCTGCGCCATGCTCTCTCCCCAATCGCGCGGAAGCCGCCACCCCGCTCCCGCCTGTGATTCGCAAGAGGGAAGACTACACCTTCGCGCCTGCCTTGCGCATGAACAGCGAGCGACGCGCCTTCTTCACCCCCGCAGGGCCCGACTTCATCACCCGCTTGCGGAAAAGCGCCGAGCCCAGCCGTACGAGTAGCAGCACCCAGGCGCACTGCGCCAGCACCGCCGGGATATGAGGCAGAAGCGCCGGGTCCTGCGCCGCGCGGGCGAGCATCGCAAAGGGCGCACTGAAGGGGAAGATAAGCGCAAAGTACTCGATTGCCGTGCCCGGCTGCGTCATCGCATAGCTGGCGAGAAAGAATACCAGCAACTGCACCATCGTCACCGGCATCGAGAGCGTCTGCACCTCGCGCACGGTTGTCGCCAGCGAGCCTACAGCCAGGAACACCGAGCCCAGCAGCAGGTAGGCCGTAGCGAAGTAAACCACACCCAGGACTACCAGCATCGGCCAGCCGACTGCCGGCGTGGTCAGCGTGGGCAGCACCGAACTGCCTGCCAGAAGCACCGCGCCCACGGTCGCGCCCCAAGTCGCGATACCGACCAGCGAAACGCCGAGCATGGCGAACAGCTTGCCCATGAAGACCGCCTCCATGGGAATTGCAGCGGCTAGCACCTCGATGATCTTGTTGCCCTTTTCCTCGACGAGGTTGGAGAGAACCATGCCCGCAAGCATCATCGTCAGAAGGAACAGCAGCGTCTGTGCGCCTTGCGCGGTGGTGAGGCGCCCGCGTCGCTCGGTCGCGCTGCTCGAGGTGGTGGTTTCCAGACGAACCTTGGGCCAGGGCGCGAGTTCACCCGCCTGCGCCTGCGCGGCGACCATCGCGACCGGGCCGCGCCAACTCTCGATTCGCGTGCGCGGCCCCGTCAGCTCCGGCGCCTCGGCAGTCCCGGAAAGGATCGCGGCAATATTGGCCGCACGGCCTTCCAGGGCGCTGCGCGGTTCATAGTCCTCCCCCTTGGCCAAGGCGTGCACCAGCGTCATGCGTGGCACGCTCTCGCCCAACCGCGCAGCCAAAGCCTCGCGCGCGGCAAGGATGCGGCGCGCGTCGGCCTCGGCCATGACAAGGCCGATCTCGGGGCTCTGGGCGGTCTGCTGCACGCGCTGGCCGACCGAGCCTGCCAGGATTCCGACGAGGACCGGGAACAGCGGTCCCAAGAGGAAGAAGAAGAAGGCTCGGCTGAACAGGATCGCCACGAAGTCACGCCGGGCGATTACCCAGGCCGCCGACAGCATGGACAGGCGGCCCGAGTGGCCTGGCTCTCGCATATCACTCACGAGCCGGTTTCCTCTGGCGCGTCCTGCCCCATCGCGCGCGCCGCCGCCTCGCCGGCGATGGCGACGAAGGCGTCGTGGAGGCCCGCCCGCTCGATCGAGAGCGAGAGGATGCCCGCCTCGCCTTCGATCAGCGCGCGCAGCAGGGGCTCGATACCGCTTTCGGGCAACGGGAAATACCAGAATCGTCCTTCACGCCGGGCATCGGCAGGAAGCGCGGCGCGCCAGGCGCCCTCACGCGCCCGCGTCTCCAGGCGGACCTGCGCCGGGATACGGTCGCGCGCGACGTCGACCGAGCCTGCGAAGGGCACCTGGCCGCCTGCGATGATCGCGACCTCGTCGCACAGACGCTCGGCATGCGCGATAACGTGGGTGGAGAAGATGACGGTGGTCCCCTCTGCGGCGAGATCGCGCATCATCGCCTCGAGCCGCCCCTGGTTGAGCGCATCGAGACCGGAGAAGGGTTCATCGAAAATGACCAGGCGGGGGCGATGGACAAGCGTGCCCAGGATCTGAACCTGCTGCGCCATACCCTTGGAAAGCTGGCGGATCTGGCGGTCGGCCGCGTGGCCAAGGCCATGGCGTTCCAGCAGCTCGCGCCCGCGCCTGCGCCCCTCCTTCAAGGGAAGACCGCGCAGCGCGCCCAGGAACGCGATGGCCTCGACCGCCTTCATCGCGGGGTAGAGCCCGCGCTCCTCGGGCAGGTAGCCGATGGTGTGCGCCACCTCGTGCGGCCGGTCGTGGCCCAGGATCCTGCGCACGCCCGCATCGGGATCGATGATGCCCAGAACCATGCGCAAGGTCGTGGTCTTGCCCGCTCCGTTGGGCCCGAGAATGCCATAGACCGCGCCTTCCGGCACCGAGAGATTAACCCCGTCGACCGCGCGCGTGCCATCGAAGCTCTTGATCAGCCCGCGCGCCTCGATCGCTAGAGCACGCGCAGGGTCCGGGGACACGGGTGCCTTAGCAGCACTCTCCCGCGATGGCGCATTGCCCGTCATGGGCCTATCTCCTAGTGCACACTCCATATCGACCCCGTTATCTTCGTGCGCGCGCTGCGGCGTGTGAACCCCGTCCATGGAGCCGTCTTGGTTAAGACCGTCCTAAGTGCCCTTCGAGAAGACCTTGAAAAGGAAGCGCGTTCGCTGGGCTTCTGCGCCTTCGGCATTGCCGATGCAGAGGAAGACCCTGAACGCGCCGCGCGACTCGAAGCCTGGCTGGAGGCCGACATGCACGGCACGATGGGCTGGATGGCCGAGCGTGCCCATCACCGCCGCTCGCCACAAGGCCTCTGGAACGAGGCGCAGCGTGTCATCGCCCTTGGCATGAGCTACGCCCCCGCACACGACCCGCTGGCGCTGGCGGACGATCCCGAGCGCGCGCGCATCTCGGTCTATGCACAAGGCGCGGACTACCACGACACAGTCAAGAAGGCGCTCAAGCACCTGGCACGCTGGCTTGTCGCGGAGGCGGACAAGCGCGGCCTTGGCGAAGCGGGCGTCAAGGTCTTCACCGACACTGCGCCCGTCATGGAAAAGCCGCTAGGCGCGGCCGCCGGGCTTGGCTGGCAGGGCAAGCACACCAACCTCGTCAGCCGCAAGCACGGCTCCTGGCTGTTCCTGGGCGAGATCTACACCACGCTTGCGCTCCCGCTCTCAACGCCTGCGCGCGATGCCTGCGGGTCGTGTCGCGCCTGCCAGGACGCCTGCCCGACCGACGCCTTCCCTGCGCCCTACCAGCTCGATGCCCGGCGCTGCATCAGTTATCTCACCATCGAGCACAAGGGCCCGGTGCCCGAGAATCTGCGCGAAGGGCTGGGCAACCGCATCTACGGCTGCGACGATTGCCTGGCGGTGTGCCCCTGGAACAAGTTCGCCCAGAGCGCCCACACGATGAAGCCCTTCCTGCCGCGCGCGGAGCTGACCGCGCCCGATCTCGCCGATCTGCTCACGCTCGATGACGCGGGCTTTCGCAAGCTGTTCTCTGGCTCGCCAATCAAGCGCGTAGGACGCAGCCGGTTCCTGCGCAACTGCCTCTATGCGGCGGGCAACAGCGGGTGGAGCGCCCTTCTCCCACAAGTCGAAGCGCTGCGCACGGACGCCGATGACGTGGTGGCCGAAGCCGCCGATTGGGCATTCCATCGCCTCACCGGGTGAACCCTGCGCTCAGGCTTCGGGCGCGGCGACCTCGCCGCGATCGCGGTCCCGGCTTTCGGCCGCGACGTACCAGCCATCCCACTGCGAGAACTGGCGAAACACCCGCATGTAGCCCTGGGCCGCAAGCAGTGCGTCGATCGCCGCCTCATTCTTCGGATTGGTTTCGACCGAGATCGACCGGAAACGGTGGCGAAAGCTGTAGGCGGAAAGGATATCGAGTTCGCTGCCCTCGGTGTCGACCGACATGTAGTCGATGACAGGCGGCGCCTGGTAGGTCTCCAGCAGGTCGTCGAGAGAGAGCGTCTCCACCTCTATCTGCGCGGCCCTGCTGCGCAGATCCGCGAAGTGATCGCCATCGGAAAAGGCGGCGATACCGCTCAATTCGGGATCATCCTCGTCGGTGGTGAGGAACGCGACCCTCTCGCCTGAGCGCGAGGACACGCAGCGGTGCTCGATTCTGGCAGCACGATTGGCGGCAAGATCCCCGTGCCAGATGGGATTTGGCTCAGCGAGAATGCCCGACCAGCCCAGCTCGTGTTCCAGCAGCCAGGTGTTCGAGTTCTTCAATCCGTTGGTCGCACCGAACTCGACGAAGAACCCCTCACGCTTCTCGCCCAGTTCATAGCAGACCCACAGGTCCTGCATGATCTGCGATTTCGAGCGTTCGCGCCGCGCCATGCAGTAGGCCAGGAACTGCAGGTCCGCACTCGCCACCAGGTCGCGCACTTCCGGGCGATGCAGCCGGATCGCGTTGAAGGCCATTCTCTGCAGCGCCTCGCGTGATCCGAGCGTACGAACCACCGACGCGGCTTTCGAAAGTAGAATCCGCCTCACAACACCTCCCCTAAGACCTGTTCGCCCAAAGAGATTATATCTACTCAAATATTCATCGCATGTAACAATAAATCTACATGACAGCTGAAATAATAAAAATTGAATGAAGCGCTCAATACAGATACACTTTTAGTGTCTTGTTCAAAATTATCGGTTTGTGTTTCATGACCTTGCAATGCACCGGGTGAAGAGCTGGATCGAGGCGATGAGGAGCCATGCGGTTGCAGACGCAATAGTCTGCTCGAAGTCTTTTGCGAGCCGTCGGTTCCGGTTCAGCCATGCCAGCGTTCGCTCGACGCCCCAGCGCCGGGCCCAGCGCCGGGGCTGCACCTCGAAACCTTTCGCGGCATCGGACTTCTTGATGATCTCGATGGTCCATTTGCCAAGGCAAACCGCCGCGCAGTAGGTAAAGGATCGCCTCAACAATGCGCCGCAACGGCCATTTGCGAGGTCGCCCAGCATGTGACGCAGGTGGCAGCAGGGCTCCAGAACCGCCCACTCGGCATCGCGCATATCACTTGGCAATGCCAGCCCGCTTCGCGCATGAAGGGCGCGAGTGGTATCGGTCCACATCGTTGAATCCACGGTAGTTTTTGGCGAAACCTCTGGATCAACAACAGGCCAAACCGTCAAGCTAACCTGCGGATACCACTCAACTTAATTTCCAATCAGACACTTAGACAGTGAAGTCGCGCTCCGTGTTTCGGGAAAGACTGAGCAGCCCGACTAGCGTAAGCACCGCGGCGCCGGAGATGTAGAGGCCGACAAAGGCCAATCCGCCCTGATCCACCAGCCCCTGCGCCACGGCCGGGGCAAAACCGCCGCCCAGGATCCCACCGACATTGAAGGCGATTGAGGAGCCGGTGTAGCGCACCCGCGCCGGAAACAGCTGCGGCAGGAGTGCGGCCAGCGGACCGTAGACGAGGCCCATGGTGAACAGGCCCATCGCCAGGAAAAGCGCGATCACGGCGAGCGAGCCCGCGCCCAGCATCGGCCCCATCATGACACCCACACCAATCGCGCAGAGCGAACCTGTCAGAAGGACAGAGCGCGAAGACCAACGGTCCGCTGCGTAACCTGCGACCACGATGCCCAGCGCCATGAACAGGATTGCGAACAACTGCACGCCCAGGAAATCCTGCCGGTCATAGCCCAGTTCGCCCGTGCCATAGCCCAAGGCAAAGGCGGTGGTGAGATAGTAGATGGCAAAGCAGGCGACGACCGCGAAAGTGCCCGCAACCGTCTGGCGCAGGTGGCCCTTGAACAGCTCAAACAGGGGAATCGCCTTGGGTGGCGCGATGTGCCCCGTAGCATCAAGCGCGTGGCTGTCGGAGAGCTTAAAGCGAATCCACAGGCCCAGCCCGACAAGGACCGAACTCAGCAGGAACGGCAAACGCCAGCCCCAGGCTACGAACTGAGCTTCGCTCAGCAGCCCGGACAGGATCAGGAACAGACCGTTAGCCGCTAGGAAGCCCAGCGGCGCGCCCAGCTGCGGGAACATGCCAAAGCGTGCGCGCCAGCCGGGCGGAGCGCTCTCCACCGCGAGCAGCGCGGCGCCGCCCCATTCGCCGCCCAGCCCCAGGCCCTGCCCGAAGCGCAGGACGCACAAAAGGAGCGGCGCATACCAGCCTAGGCTCGCGTAGGTGGGCAGGAAGCCGATCGCGACCGTCGCCCCACCCATCAGCATGAGCGAGGCGACAAGCGTGGACTTGCGCCCCACCCGGTCACCGAAATGGCCGAAGAAGGTGGCGCCGATGGGCCGGGCAAGGAACGCGATGGCAAAGCTCGCATAGGCCGCCAGCTGCTGCGCGGAGGCCGAATCGGCGGGAAAAAACAGCGGCCCGAAGACGAGCGCAGTGGCCGTGGCGTAGATGTAGAAGTCGTAGAACTCGACCGCGGTGCCGACAAGGCTCGCGCCCAGCACCCGCGCGTTGCGCCGATAGGGCTCAAGCCCGCGCGCCTGCCTGCTTTCCGCGTCCGTCCGCGCGTTCATACCGCTTCACCCCTTGCGCGGGTGCGTGCGTGCGTCAACGCCCACCCCTTTGAAAATTACGAAAGTGCGGGCCTTAACGACATTTCTGCACAGGTCCAGTCCGCAGGCGCGATACAGGACCTATCGCTTCACAGAAGCGACTTGAGAGGAACCTCGGGATCGGCGAGCTGCTCGACGTCGACCTTCGCGCCCGCTTCGACCAGCTTGCGGCCCTGAACGTAGTCCTTGACCATGTTGACGCTGTCGATCGCGGCGACGCGCCCACCGCGCAGGTACACCACCGAAAACTTGCGGGTGTCCGGATCGCCGCGTACCACGGTGGTATCGAAGTCCTTGTTGATGCCCGCTGTCTGCAGCTTCAGGTCATACTGGTTCGACCAGAACCACGGGAAAGCCTTGTAGGGCTGCTGGTCGCCGCACAGCGTCCTGGCGACGCAGGTCGCCATGTCGTTGGCGTTCTGCACCGATTCCACGCGCATCACATCGCCGCCGGCAAAGCCGCAGGCAAAGGCCGCGCAATCGCCGATGGCGTAGATGTCGGGAAGCGAGGTGCGGCAGTATTCATCCACATCGACGCCATTGGCACCCGCGGCACCCGCCGCGATAAGCGGGCCGACCGCGGGCACG
The DNA here is from genome assembly GCF_008107685.1 of Novosphingobium sp. BW1. Taxonomy (GTDB): domain Bacteria; phylum Pseudomonadota; class Alphaproteobacteria; order Sphingomonadales; family Sphingomonadaceae; genus Novosphingobium. The sequence continues at coordinate 45,041 of NZ_VIRF01000064.1, read as the reverse complement.
ATGCCGATGCCCACGATCACGGCCTCGGCGGGAAGGACCGAACCATCGGCGAGCTTGACGCCAGTGACCTTGCGGCCATCGCCTTCGAGGCACTCGACCTCAACGCCCGTGCGCAGGTCCACGCCGTGCTCGCGGTGCTCCTTCTCATAGAAGGCCGATAACTCCTCGCCCGCCACGCGCGCAAGCACGCGCGGCAACGCTTCGAGGAGCGTGACATCCAGACCCAGCTTGGCCAGCACGGCAGCCGCCTCCAGGCCGATGTAGCCTCCGCCGATAACCACCACCTCTCGGATCCCGGCGTCGACCTCGGCCATCAGGGTGTCGCAATCGGCGCGCGTGCGCACCGCATGGACGCCCGCCAGCCCCGCGCCGGAACAGGACAGGCGACGCGGATCACCGCCGGTCGCCCAGACCAGCTTGCCATATTCGAAAGTCTCGCCATCCGAGAGCCTCAGGGTATGCGCCTTGGGATCGACCTTGATGACCTCGCAGCCGAGACGGAAGATCACATCCTTTTCGGCCCAGAACGTGGGCGGGCGGATATAGAGGCGGTCGAAGGTCTTCTCGCGCGCGAAGTACTCCTTGGAGAGCGGTGGACGCTCGTATGGATACTCCGGCTCGCGCCCGATCACCGTGATCGAGCCTTCGAAACCGTTCTGGCGCAGGGCCAGGGCAGATTGGGCACCGCCGTGTCCGGCGCCCACGATAACAACATCAGACTGGTTCATATCCCCTCCTGGACGGGCATGTCTGGCCGCTTGCGGCGTGCCTTGCAATACCCCTGCGCCTACATAGTCTTGTACCAGCTCTCGCCCTCGCGGCTCAGTCGAGCGCCCCGGCGATCAGTTCAAGCGAGCGGATCTGCGCGGCGGGATCGAAGGTCGAGGCGCTCAGAATCAGCTCGTCGGCCTGCGTGCGCTCGACAAAGGCCTCCAGCCCCGCGCGCACCTGGTCGGGCGTGCCCACGGCGGCGACCCCGCGCATCTGCTCCAGCATCGCGCGCGCAGGCCCAGGGAGCCCTTCGCGGTAGTTGGGGAGCGGCGGCTGCAGCTTGCCGGGATTGCCTGTGCGCAGCGCCACGAAGCTCTGGTCGGTGGAGGAGGAGATGTACCAGGCCTCCTCCTCAGTCTCGGCCGCCATCGTGTTGATCGCGGCCATAAAATAGGGCTTGTCGCAAAATTCGGAGGGCTCGAAGCGCTCGCGGTAGATGCGTGCCGCCTCGTCCAGGTGGGTGGGCGCGAAGTGCGAGGCGAAGGCATAGGGGAGGCCCAGCATGGCGGCGAGCTGCGCACCAAAGAGGCTGGAGCCCAGGATCCACATTTCCGCATCCGCGCCGCTCGCCTGCGGAGATTCCACCCCGCCCACAGCTTGCCCGGCGAAGCGCGCGCGCAGTTCGACGACGTCCTGCGGGAAGCGTTCCGAAGCGCTCATGATGTCCTTGCGCAGCGCGTTGGCCAGCCGTCCGTCCGCGCCCGCCGCACGGCCCAGCCCCAAGTCGACGCGGCCCGGGAACATTGCCGAAAGCGTGCCGAACTGCTCGGCGATGACATAGGGCGTGTGATTGGGCAGCATGATCCCGCCCGCGCCGATCCGGATGGACTTGGTCGCATTGGCGATGTGCGCGAGCACGACCGAGGTCGCGCCCCCCGCAATCCCCGCCATGCCGTGATGCTCGGCCACCCAGTAGCGCTTGAAACCGTTGACCTCGGCGGCCCTGGCGGTGTCAACGCTAATGTCGAGCGAGCGGGCCACGCTGTCGCCTTCGCGAACGGTGACGAGGTCGAGAACCGAAAGGGGTACCATAGGCATCGTTATCCGTAAATCTGGGGCCTCAGGGGCGCTCCGGCCTCTCATCGGGGGCCGTCTGCGCAAGATAAGTCTTGGCGGTCTGGGCTTCCGGGCTTTGCGGGTCGACGTCCACCACCGACTGCCAGCTTCGGCGCGCGGCCGAGGCATCGCCCGAAAGCATCGCGATCACACCCGCCTCCAGGCCGACCGCAGGGTCGCGCGGCGCCAGTTTCGCGGCCGTCTCGATCTGGCCCGAGGCGACGATCAACTGGTCCTGGCGCCGCGCGAGCGTCGCCGAAAGAAGCCAGGCCTGCGCGTTCTCCGGATCGGCGACGCGTGCCGCCGCGAGGGCATCGGCCGCCTGCCCCGCCTGGTCGACGGCGACAAGCCCGCGCGCACGGTCAATCTGGACTTCGGCGAGCACGCGGTCATCACCGCTGGCCTTTGCTTCGGTGAGCGCGGGGCCCAGCAGGAGCAGCGCCTTGGCGCCATTGCCCTGCGCCAGTTCGGCATTGGCCGCCATGTCGCCCAGCCGCGCGCGGCTGACGTGGTCCTCGGCCTCGGTCGCATCGCGCGCGGTGACGAAGGCCTCACGCGCCTCGTCGAAGCGTTCCAGCACGGTGAGCGCGGCACCCAGGCACAGCCCTGCGCGCACACGTTCGCGCCCCATCGCCTCATACAGAGCCTCCTGCGCCAGTTCGGCCGAGCGCTGCGGATCGGACTGGACAAGGTCCATGCAACCCTTGCGACTAACCGGCGCGGCGGGCCCGGCATAGGCCCGCTCCTGCGCCTGTTTGCGCGCTGCGTCGTTCTTCTTCTCGATGATCTCGAGCGGAAGCGAAGAGGCATAGGGCGAGCCAATGGTCCCCGCCGCCTGGGCGAGAAGAGGCATTAGAAGCAACGATATCGACATCGAGGGTTACGTCTCCGGTCGGCCGTGCGGACGATCAGCTTTCCGGATCACGGGCCAGAAGCAGGTCGGCCACGGTGCGCATGAGAACCGCGATATCGGTCTCGCGCGAAAGGCGGTGGTCGCCGTCCTTGATGAAAGTCACCTGCACATCGTCTGAACGCAGCATTTCACACAGGCGCAAGGAGAGGTCGAAAGGCACGTCCTCGTCGCGCTGGCCGTGGAGGAGACGCACCGGACCGTAGAACTCGATCGGCGTCTCCAGTTGCAGGTTCGCCTGCCCGTCGGCCCAGAAGGCGGGGTGGGTCGGCGTGGGCTCGGGGCCGTAGGGGTTGTCTTCATAGATGGTTTCGCCATCGGCGAGCAGGCCCTTGTCCATCTGCGCGATGCCCCAGTCGGTAAAGTCGGGCGCAGCGGCAATGCCGATCATCGAGTGGACCTTGTCGGGCAGGGCATCGGCCACCATCAGCATGAGCCAGCCGCCCATCGAGGAGCCGATCAGGACCACCTTGTCGAGCGCGGCGGCCTCGATGACCGCAACCACCTCGTCGCGCCAGCGGCTGAGCGTGCCGTCGGCGAAATCGCCGTCACTCGCGCCGCAGCCCGAATAGTCGACGAGCAGGCAAGCGCGACCGGTGTGGACGGCCATCTCGAACAGCGCGGCCGCCTTGCTGCCCGACATGTCGGACATGTAACCCGGCAGAAAGACGAGCGTGGGCCCCTGTCCGGGCGCGAAGCGGTGGGCGATGCGGCGGCCATCGGCCATTTCGTGGAAGCGGATCTCGGTCATGGCGCGCAAGGTGGGGGCTGGAGTGGAGAAGGGCAAGGTGAGATCCGAGGGCCATCGCTCTTGGGCTCCCCGAACGGACGACCTCGCGCACTTCAGCCAAGATGGCGTGCGCAAGGTGCAGCACCCCATTCCGAGGCCAACGGGTAGTAACCCCTTGAATCTTATTTCTCCTCCTCACGCCCCTTGCCCGCCTTCTCCGCCGCATCTACGAAAATTCACCATGAGCGCCGAAATCATCCGCTTCCCCACACGGCCCACGCGCATGGCGCGGCGCCTGGAATGGTTCGCGCAGCAGCGCTCGGTCCTGCTCGCGATCTGGGCGCTCTATTTCGGAGTGCGGGTCGCGGCGCTGTTCCTCGATATTGCTGTCACACCCGAGGCGCAGTGGCATCACGATACCGCCCTCGCGCTGGCGATGGGTGGCGACTATTTCGCCGCGCCCCGCGATCCGGCCCTATTCACGCCGATCGGTTGGCCCATGGTGCTCTCGCTCGCCTATACCCGCTTCGGGGCGAGTGCGGTGACGCTGGCTCTGTGCAATCTCGCCAATGCCCTCGCCATCGGCGCGTTGACGCTGGCGCTGGGGCGGCGCCTGTTCGCAAACGAGGCCGCGGCGCGCATCGGCCTTCTGCTGCTGGCGATCTCGCCGCTTGCCGTAACCTCGGTTCCATTGGCGGGCCCCGGGCTCTTCCTCACCGCGCTTGTGCTGACCGGGTGCTGGCTGGTGATCGTGCGCACGAGCCGCTGGCAGCTTGGGAGCGCGGGCCTCGTCTTCGCACTCGCAGCACTCACCGAGCCGGCGAGTCTTCTCGTGCCCTGGCTACTCTTCATCCTCGACGCGCTGCGCGCGCGCTTAACGTGGCAACGATTTGGCGGCGTACTGGGCGAAGCCGCCATCGTGCTCAGCATCGCGCTGCTCGCCACGGCACCATGGACCTGGCGCTACCTCGACCAGCCGGAGGCCTTCCTCGCCCGCGTGCCCAGCCCTGTGAATCTGGGCGATGTTTTCGCTCAGTTGGGTCCGGCTCAGCTTGCCTGGTGTACACTGATCCTTGCAGCTTCAGCGAGCGCCTTGGTGGTCGCGCTCCTGCAACGCCGGGGCCGGGGCTGGTGGATATTGCCCTATGCGGTCCTTCTCGGCGCCGCGCTCGCCCCTGCGCCAGATCTACTCGCGGCGGACCTGACCCTGCTGTGCCTTCCCGCAGGTGAATTTGCGATGTGGTGCTGGCGGCGGATCGCCGAGCGGCGCCCCAAGCGACTTCAGTAGAGGATCGGACTGACCACCTCGACAAGGATGCGATTGCCCGTCTGCGTGATCGCGTAGATCGGCGCGCCCGTGATGTCCGATGCCACGCTTTCGGTGCCCAAGCGCTCAAATGCAAGTACACCCAGACCTGCAAACAGGGCCAGCGAAGCGGCCAGCATAAGCAGTCGTGTGCGAACGGGACGGGATGCGCGCGGCATCGTTACTCTCCTCTTAGGAATATCTCTTCTATCGCAAGTTCGAATACTTCGGCAATACGAAAGGCCAGCGGCAGCGAGGGATCGTAGCGCCCCGTCTCGATGGCGTTGACGCTCTGGCGCGAAACCTCGAGCTTTCCGGCCAGGTCCTGCTGGCTCCAGCCACGTTCCGCGCGCAGGACTTTCAGGCGGTTCTTCACACGCCCCCCGCATCGCCAAGCGTGAGCTTGTTGACCACCAGTCCCAGCCCCAGCCCTGCGCACCACATCGGGAATACGAAGAAGATCGGGAGCTTTGGCACCTGGGGCGAATAGAGTTCGAGAATGCCCCAGACGCTGCACACCGCCAGCGTCAGCGCGGTCGCGACCAGAACCTTGCGCACCTCCAGCATGCGCAGATACTCGTCCTGGAGTTCGACCAGCAGCCGTCCCATGGCCCAGATCCAGCCAAGGACGGCAAGCCCCGGCAGGATCGCGACGCCCACTGTCAGCACGCTGGCCGGGGCATCGTCCGGGATCACCCAGGTCGCCAGCGCGATCAGCGCGACGTAGGCAAACGTGATCGGAATGAAGCGCCGCTGATAGCGGCGATACGCCGGGTTCGTGTTCGAGAGGCCCACCCTCAGCACCCGTTTCCTTGCGCCCGGCCCTTGCGGATGCGCAGGGCCACCATGGCGGGCATGGTCAGGATCGCGGCGATCGTGGTCCAGTCGGGCAGGACATCGGCGATGTTGAGAAGAGCCACACCGATCACGGCACTCCCCCAGAGCAGCGAGACATTACGGGACATAAGACAAGCTCCCTTGCTTTTGTGTAAAGCTTGTTTGTCATACCCTATCGATTCGTGTCAAGCACCATTGACATAGTGACAGGCTGGCTTGTCGCGCACCTTCACTGTGCCCTGCGGCGTGACTCGCGCGCGCTTCCCTGCTAGGAGCGCCCGCGATGACCAAGCGTGTAACTACGACCACGACGACCACCCCCCGGCGCGCCCGGGCACGGCAGGTCGTGGGCTGAGACCACGCAGCGCCGTTGCCCGGGCTCGGGCGATGTGGCGTCATTCTCCCGATCCCAAGCCAAAATAGCCGACGCCGGACCTTCCGCGAGGCGTGCGCTTGTGCCAAAGGCCCAAGGTACCGCCCGCGCGGCCCAGGAGCGAAAGACGAGTTCGATGTCCGAGATGTTCAAGATCAGCCTTCCCGACGGTTCCGTGCGCGAGATGCCCGAAGGTGCGACTCCGCTCGACGTGGCCGCGGCCATCGGTCCGGGCCTCGCGAAGGCGGCGCTCGCCGCCCGTGTCGACGGGGAACTGGTCGACCTTACCCGCCCCTTCCAGGGCGATGCGCAGCTCGCGCTGGTGACCGCTAAGGACGAGGCGGACGCGCTCGATCTCGCCCGCCACGACTACGCCCACGTGCTGGCCGAAGCGGTGCAGGCGCTCTGGCCCGGCACGCAGATCACCTTCGGCCCCTCGACCGACGATGGCTTCTACTACGACGTAATGGCCCCGCAAGGCCGCGCGCCCTTCTCGATGGACGATCTTCCCGCCATCGAGGAAAAGATGCGCGAGATCATCAAGGCCGACAAGCCGCTGCGCCGCGAGGTCTGGAGCCGCGAACAGCTGATCGCCAAGTGGACGGCGGAAGGCGAGACCTTCAAGGCGGAATGGGCAGCCGAGCTGCCGGGCAACGAGGACCTCACGGTCTACTGGTCCGGCGATGACTGGCTCGACATGTGCCGCGGGCCGCACCTGCCCTCCACCGGCAAGCTCGACCCGGCCGCCTTCAAGCTGATGCGCGTAGCCGGCGCCTACTGGCGCGGTGATCAGAAGAATGCCCAGCTGACCCGCATCTACGGCACCGGCTGGCTCAACAAGAAGCAGCTCAACGCCCACCTCACGCGCCTCGAAGAGGCCGCCAAGCGCGACCACCGCAAGCTGGGTGGCGAGATGGACCTGTTCCATCTCCAGCAGGAAGCCCACGGTTCGGTGTTCTGGCACCCCAATGGCTTTACCATCTACCGCGCGCTGGAGGACTACATGCGCCGCGCCATCCACGGCGCGGGCTACCAGGAGGTCAAGACCCCGCAGGTGATGGACGCGCGCCAGTGGGAGCAGTCCGGCCATTGGGGCAAGTACCGCGAAAACATGTTCGTCATTCCCGACGAGACTCCCAACACCGAGGATGAAGGCCCGATCGTTTCCGACGATGCGGACTGGATGGCGCTGAAGCCCATGAACTGCCCCGCGCACGTTCTCATCTTCCGCCAGGGCATCACCTCGTACCGTGAACTGCCGATCCGCCTTTACGAGAACGGCTGCTGCCACCGCAACGAGCCGCACGGCGCGCTGCACGGGCTGATGCGTGTGCGCCAGTTCACGCAGGACGATGCGCACATCTTCTGCCGCGAGGACCAGATCGTCGCCGAAGTGCGCGCCTTCTGCGAACTCGCCGACAAGATCTACAAGGACTTCGGCTTCACCTACTCGATCAAGCTGGCCCTGCGCCCCGAAAAGCGCTTTGGCACCGAGGAAATGTGGGACAAGGCCGAGGACGAGCTGCGCAACGCGGTCATCGAGGCCGGCCTTGCCACCGAGGAATACGGCTGGGAGGAACTGCCCGGCGAAGGCGCTTTCTACGCGCCCAAGCTGGAATGGCACCTGACGGACGCAATCGGACGCACCTGGCAGGTCGGCACGATCCAGTCCGACCGCGTCCTGCCCGAGCGCCTGGATGCCGCCTACATCGGCGAGGACGGTGCCAAGCACCGCCCGGTCATGTTGCACCGCGCGATCTTCGGCTCCTACGAGCGCTTCATCGGCATCCTGATCGAGCACTTCGCGGGCCGCCTTCCGGTCTGGCTCGCCCCCGTGCAGACTGTGGTCGCCACGATCATCTCGGATGCGGACGACTACGCCAAGGAGGCCGTCGCCAAGCTCAAGGCCGCAGGTATCCGCGTCGAATCGGACCTGCGCAACGAGAAGATCAACTACAAGGTGCGCGAGCACAGCCTTGCCAAGGTCCCGCACCTGCTCGTCGTGGGCGCGCGCGAGGCCGAGGAAGGCACCGTCGCAATCCGCACGCTGGGCGAGAAGGACCAGAAGGTCATGCCGCTCGACGAGGCCATCGCGATGCTGCGCGAGGCTGCCACGGCCCCGGACCTGCGGTGATCCTCCGGCCGGGCGAACCCCGCGACGTCGCCCGCGCGCTGGAGATCTGGCGCGCGGCCGTCGTGGCCACGCACGGCTTTCTGACACCGGACCAACGCGCCGGGATCGAGGTCCAGGTCGCGGCCATGCTGCCGCAGGTGCCCCTCTGGGTAGCCGAGGGCCCAGACGGCGAAGTCCAGGGATTCCTGGTCTTCGTCGGCGACATGATCGAGGCGCTCTTCGTCCACCCCGACGTCCACGGACAGGGTTTCGGCTCCGCGCTTGTCGGCAAGGCGCTCGAACTGCACCCGGCACCGCGCGTCGATGCCAACGAGCAGGCTGACAACGCCCTGCCCTTCTACCTTTCCCGTGGCTTTGTACCTACCGGCCGCTCCCCGACCGACGCCGAGGGGCGTCCCTTTCCCATCGTCCACCTGTGCTATGAAGGCTGAACCATGATCCAGCGCGAACTCCTCGATACGGCATGGGTGCCGGACGGCGAAAAGCTCGAACTCTACCGCCACGACAAGGACTTCATGATCGTCCTTGGCCATAATGAACTCATGTCCACCCGCAAGTGGGGCTCCGAAGAAGCCTTGGCGACGATGAGCTTTGAGCGCATCAAGCACGCCAAGCGCCCGCACATGTTGATCGGCGGCTATGGCATGGGTTTCACCCTGCGCGCCGCGCTCCGGGTCCTACCCGAAAACGGCAAGGCTACCGTGATCGAGATCGTGCCCGAGATCATCGAGTGGGCGAAAGGCCCGATGAAGGAGCTGGAAGCGGGTTGCCTGGACGATCCGCGCGTCAATCTCATCCTCTCCGACGTGGCCCCCTTCATCGCGGGCGCGGAAGGCGATTACGACGCCATCCTGCTCGATGTCGACAATGGCCCCGATGGCCTCGTGCGCGAGGACAACAACGTTCTCTATTCCAAGTCCGGCCTGCGCGCGGCCAAGCGCGCGCTGACGCCCGACGGCGTGCTGGCGATCTGGTCCGCAGGGCCCGATCCGGACTTCACCCGCCGCCTCGAACGTGCCGGTTTCGCGGTGGAGGAGCGCAAGGTCGCCTCGCGCTCGAACGGCAAGGGGCCCAAGCACGTGATCTGGTTCGCCACGATCCGCGAATAACCCTGCATCTCGCCATCTTCGGGGCGATGATATTGCGCCGATAGAAAGGCTTGCACCCGCGGGATGCAACATCGCTGGCAAATCGGCGCAGGCGCATTAGGTTGCCCGGCATGACGCTCAGCGAACTCACCATCCGCGCCATGACCCGCCGCGAAGCCAACCGCCTTGTCGAATGGGCGGCGAACGAAGGCTGGAACCCGGGCCTGCACGATGCCGACCTGTTCTGGGAGGCCGAGCCCAACGCCTTCATCGCCGCCGATATGGACGGCGAACTGATCGGCGGGGGCACCATCGCCTCCTATGGCGGCGAATTCGGCTTCATGGGCTTCTTCATCGTGCGCCCCGACTGGCGCGGACAGGGCCTGGGTGACCGGCTGTGGCAGAACCGCCGCGAGATGCTGCTCTCGCGCCTGAAGCCCGGCCGTCCCATCGGCATGGACGGCGTCTTCACGATGCAGGACTATTACGCCAAGGGCGGCTTCGTCTTTTCACACCGCGACCTGCGCTTCCAGTTCACGATCCCGACCGATTGGCCGACAACCGAGGCCGCAATGCGCGCCGACAGCGCCCTGATCCCGCTGTCCGAGCTTCCCTTCGCCGAGATCGCGGCCTACGACCGCACCTGCTTTCCCGCCCCCCGTGAGCCGTTCCTGGAACGCTGGATCGCGCAGGAGGGTGCCCTTTCGCTCGGCTATGTGCGAGACAGAAAGCTGGCGGGCTTCGGCACGATCCGCCCCTGCCGCGAGGGCACCAAGATCGGTCCGCTCTTCGCCGATGACGACGAGGCCGCCGAAGCGCTCTTCTGCGCGCTGGCTACACATGGCAAGGACGGCCTCGTCACCCTCGACGTGCCCGAGACGCACCCAGGTGCGATGGCGCTGGTGAAACGCCACGGCCTGCGCGAGGTCTTCGGCTGCGCCCGCATGTACCTGGGGCAAGCCCCAGAGCTCGACGAGAAGCGGATCTACGGGATCACGACGTTCGAGCTGGGGTAGAAATAGGCAAACCGATTCAAGGGCTCATCGTCCCTTGACCCCATAATGGGCAGCCTCACCTCGCTCCCCTGCCAATGCGCGCATGAGCTGGGCGCGACGAGTTAGGGAGCGCGAGGACGATGGTCCTCGAATCTATCTTACTGATCCTGTTCCAGCCGCGCGAGCCAGGCCTGCGCCTGCTTGGGCTCGCCCACCGCGTGGGAATTCACCGGCCCGCGCGCGGCAAGGAACTCGGCGTGGAGCGCGAAAGGTTCGAGGTCGAGCCGTTTGCGCAGGTCTGCGATCTCGTGGGCCAGGTCCTCCAGTTCGGCAAGGAGCGGCTTGGCCTTGGCCACGTGGGTCTTGTCGCGGGTATGCCCGAAAAGCCCCCACTGCCCAGCGGCGGTCACCTTAAGCGCACTGATCAGCGCGTCGGTGTATTCATCTTCGGCCTCCTCGCGGCGGCGGTCCATGCGTTCAAGACGATCTGCTCGTGCCATGGACCAGCCTATGCGCCGAGGTCCCGCGCAGGGCAAGCGCTTACCAGAGCACGCCGTCCTTGTCGGGCGTGAGCGGCTCGGGCGCGGCTTCGCCGATGCACTGCAGTAGGTCGATCTCGATCGTACGGCACATCTGGTTGAGCGGCAGGTCGTGGACGTCGTTGGCAAAGGGGTCGACCAGTTCATCGCCAATGGTGAGGACGGCGAGGAACATAGCGCCCGCCAGCGTCGAGCCGAGCGGCGTTGCAAACTGCAGTGTCTCGACCAGCCCGATGGGAAGCAGCACGCAGAACATATGCGTGAAGACCGTGGGCAGCCAGCGGTACTGGTGGGGCAGCGGCGTGTTCTTGAGGCGCTCCATGCCCCCTTGCGAATTGGCGATGTCGACCAGCACGGCCTCCATCTGGGCCTGCTGTATGGTGTCGATCCAGCCGTTGCGGCGCGCCTCGTCGATGCGCCGACCGGTGCCATCGAGAATGCCGTTGGCGACGTTGGTGCGCTGGAGGGCGAGGTCCGCCTCATGCCTTGGCAGCAGGCGAATGACCTCATCGTCGGGCTTCTGGCGCCTGAGCTGGCAGCGCAGCGCGTGGACATAGGCAATCTGGCGCAGAACAATGCGCCGCTTGGTGTCCTCCCCTTCCGGATCGGGCAGGAAATTGCGGGACGCGCGCGCGATGTTGCGGCTCGCGTTGATCATCAGGCCCCACAGCTGGCGGCCTTCCCACCAGCGATTGTAGGCTGAATTGCTGCGAAAGCCCAGGAACAGCGCGAGCGCGGAACCGAACAACGTCACCGGCAGCTCGGGCGCGTCGAAGGGCAGGACATAGTACGTGAACGTGACGATCACGTCCCACACGAACAGCACCGCCAGCGGCTTCCAGACTTCGCGGATGATGCGGGCCGGACGGGGGGCCGATGTAACGATCATGGGTTTCGGACGTCTCCTTCGCGCGGCCAGGCGCGTTCGATCAGGGGCACAGGTGCGGGCTTGGCTCTGGCCTGCGCCATCGCAGCTGAACTTGCGCTGGCCGGACGGATGCGCAGCCAGTCGACCCGGTCCACCGTGACGAAGAAGGCCAACACGCCGCACCCGAACAGGAACAGGAGAAAATTGCCGACGAGCGCTTCGCGTCCTGCCGCGCTTTCGGCTTCACTGAATTGGCGCATACTCACACTCCCAAAAGTGATCTCGAACGCGCAATCTGGGTAGTGCAAATTACACCCGCATCAGCCGATTGCGACGAAATCTTGCTGCGGTGCGATATAGGGGTTGTGCCGTGCATCACGCGCGCCCAATCGCGGGCGGTAAGGGTGTGCGTCGGGCGGGCCTCCTTGCCCGCAGATGAACGCCGTCCGCTCGGGCTCAGAGCCCGAGATCGACCCCGGCCAGAATCAGCGCCAGCGCGCAGCCGGTCACGGCCACGCCGCGCAGCACGTCCTGCGCCATCGGCAGGGCCGGGCGCCGCGTGTGCGGGAACGCAAGGGCAAGGACTCGGGCCATGACGCCGCTATGCGCCCGAGCCCTTGCAAAAGCGTTAATCACCGCTGGGAAGCGAGGGCATCTGCTGGCTCGAACAGTGGAACGAGCCCCCGCCCGCCAGCACCGCGTCGGCCATCACGCCCACCGTGTCGCGGTCGGGGAACAGCTCGGCAATGGCGGTGATGCCGTCCTCGTCGTGCTTCGTGCCGTAGATCGGCACGACCACGAGGTTCGAGGTGATGGCAAAGTTCATGTAGCTGGCCGGTTCGATCCGCCCGTCGCTCTCCACGCGGCCCGGCGAGGGCACTTCGACCACGCGCACGCCCATGGCATCGGCGCGGGCCTTGGCGTCGGCGTAGATCGCCGCGTTGGGATCATCGACGCCGGTCGCGCGCGGCAGGGCCAGCACATTGGGGGCCACGAAGCGGGCCAGATTGTCGACGTGGCCATCGGTGTGGTCGTTGATGAGGCCATCGCCAAGCCACAGCACCTTGCCATAGCCCAGGTCGCGCTCCAGCCGCATTTCCAGATCCTGCCGGGTCAGGTGCGGGTTGCGGTTGGGGTTGAGCAGGCACTGCTCGGTCGTCGCGACAAGGCCGGTGCCATCGCCGTCAAGTGCGCCGCCTTCGAGCACCCAGTCTGCCGTCTCGACGGCAAGCCCGGCATCATGGGCCAGCTCGGCGCCGATTTCCCGGTCCCCGTCCATCAGGTACTTGCCGCCCCAGCCGTTGAAGCCGAAGCGCATCGCCTTGCGCGCGCCCTGACCGTCCATTGTCACCAGCGGCCCTGTATCGCGCAGCCAGACGTCACCGTAGCGGCGCACCTCCAGCGTGACCTTGTCCGAGACGAGCGAGGCCGCGCGGGCGCGGTTGGCCTCGTCACGAACGATCAGCCGCACCTCCTGGCCCGCTTCGGCCACGACGCTGGCGAACTGCGCCATCTGCTCCTGCGCAGCCTCCAGGAAGCCGGGCCATTCGACCGGATCGTGCGGAAAACCGATCCAGATCCAGTCCTGCGGGTGCCACTCGGGGGGAAGGGCGAAAGACAACTCAACAGCCTCCTTGGGATGCGGCGCATGCCTTGTCGCGCACGGCCCGGAATTCATCGTTCGCGTGCCAGTTCGGCCAGCTGTCCGAATCGGCGAGATCGCGGCCGAGCCGATAGAAGAGCGACACATCCTGGACAATGCCATCCCAGTTCCAGTCCGCCGAATATTCGTCGGAGGGGGCGTGGTAGCGGTTGGTGACATAGTCTTCGCTCAGCGCATCGCCCACGTCGCGCCCGCCCTCGACAAGGTCGGTGCTGCGGTCGAAGTTGAACATCGGCACGCCCCGCTTGGCGAAAGAGAAATGGTCCGAGCGGTAGTAGCTGCCCCGTTCCGAATGCTCCTCGGGCACTTCGGCAAGCCCCTCGTCGGCCAGCGCTGCGCGGAACAGCGCAGTAAGGTCCGACTTGTCGCCGCCCACCATTGCATAGCTGCGCGCACGGGGGCCGGGCAGCAGCGCGTCCATGTTCACCCCGCCAACCGTGTGATCGAGCGGGAATACCGGGTTCGCGGCATAGTATTCCGAGCCCAGCAGCCCCGATTCCTCGAGCGTGACGGCCAGAAACACCTGGCTGCGTGCCGTTGCGCCGGCCTCGACGTTGGCATTCGCCAGCGCGGTCAGCGCGCCGATCCCGGTCGCGTTGTCGACCGCGCCGTTGCAGATGTCATCGCCGCTCGCATCCGGCGTGCAGTGGCCCAGGTGGTCCCAGTGCCCGGTGTAAAGCACGTATTCATCGGGGCGCTCGGTACCAGGGAGCACCCCCACCACGTTGTTGGAAACCGACTTGCGCACCTGGTTGTCGAACCCGAAGCTGGCTTTCAGGCCCAGGGGGACTGGTTTGAAACCCCGGCGCTTCGCCGCCGCGCTCAGGCTGATCAGGTCCTGTCCGGCCGCCTTCAGCAGGGTCTCGGCCACCGACTTCTGGATCCAGCCGTTGGCCTTCGTCTCGCTCGCCCCGTCATCGGCTGTCTGGACGTAGTACTGCGCACCGGTCCAGCTCGAATTGACGACATTCCAGCCGTACGCGGCGGGGAAGGTGTCATGCACGATCAGCGCAGCGTCGGCGCCCTGCCGGGCCGCTTCCTCGAATTTGTAGGTCCAGCGCCCGTAATACGTCATGCGCCGCCCCTTGAAGGGGCCCTCCTCGGTCTCGGCCGCATAGTCGGGATCGTTGACGAGGATGACCGCGGTCTTCCCCGTCATGTCGATCCCGGCATAGTCGTTCCAGCCCAGCTCGGGCGCGTCGATGCCATAGCCCACGAAGACCAGTTCGCTGTCCGCGATGCGCGTCTCGGGCACGACGCGGTAGCTCGCCGCGACATAGCCATCGCCATAGCCGAACGTCTGCGAAGTTCCCTTCCCCTTGACCGCGAGCGGGGTGGGGTTGGTCGCGTTGATCTCGACCGTGGGGACCTCCTGCAGCCACTCGCCATGATTGCCCGGCTGCAATCCGGCGGCCTTGAAGCGCGTGATGATCGCATCGAGCACCTTGGGCTCGATCGCGGTGCTGGGCGCGCGGCCTTCGAAGGCATCGGAGGAAAGCGTGGCGGTCACCTCTGCCATGATCGCCTTGGCCTTGCTTGGCAGCGCATCCGCCGTTTCTTCCGCGATAGGCCGCTCGGGCGGGGGCAACGCGGTGCCCTTGGGCATGTCGGGCCCGGAATAGGAGGTGGAGGAACAGGCCGAAAGGCCGAGCGCGGCAAGGAGGAGAAGGCGGTTCTTCACGGGAAGTCCCCTGAATTGGCAATACGGCACCCCAGCGGCGCCCCTGGCCCAGAGGTGCCAGAGGCGCGCGCGGTGAACAAGGCGCTTGCCCGGCTCTTCCCAAGGCGGCAGGACAGGCATCATGACGACGACAACCGGAGAGGACTGGACCGGCGCGCTCGCGCGCGCACGTGCCCATGCACCGTTTCTTGCAACGCTGCTCGAACGCCGCCCCGAACTGGCCGAAGTGCTGGCCACGGGCGACGGTGAGGCCGCGCTGGCGATGGCACGCAAGGCCGGGGACAGAGCCCCCTCGGCGGGCGCGGCGCTGCGGCGTGAGCGCCAGGCTCTCGCGCTGACGCTTGCCATCGGCGATCTTGCCGGCGCCTTTCCGCTCCTGAAAGTGACGGGCGAGCTGTCCGCCTTTGCCGACCGCGCTCTCGACGCCGCGATTGCCGATGGTATCCGCCGCCGCGCACCCGACGCCGAGCCCGGCGGGTTCCTTGCCCTGGCCCTGGGCAAGCACGGCGCGGGCGAGTTGAACTACAGCTCCGACATCGACCCGATCCTGCTGTTCGATCCCGAGACACTGCCTCGGCGCGAGCGCGACGATCCGGGCGAGGCCGCCCAGCGCGTCGCACGCCATGTCGTTCAGACGCTCTCGAACGTCGATGGCGAGGGCTATGTCTTTCGCGTCGACCTGCGCCTGCGCCCGGCCTCGGAAGTCAGCCCCCTCGCCATCTCGATCGACGCCGCGCTTACCCATTACGAAAGTTCGGCGCTCGCCTGGGAGCGCGCCGCCTTCATCCGTGCGCGCGCCTGCGCGGGCGACATCGAGGCGGGCGAGCAGTTCCTCGCCGCGATCCGCCCCTTCGTATGGCGCAAGAGCCTCGACTTCGGGGCCATTGCCGAAATCGGCCGCCTCACCCGCCAGATCCGCGCCAGCGCTCGCGGGGCGCAAAGCGTGGGCCCCGGCTTTGACCTCAAGAAGGGGCGCGGCGGCATTCGCGAGATTGAATTCTACGCCCAGACCCACCAGCTGATCCACGGCGGGCGCCAGCCCGCGCTGCGCCTTCGCGGCACACGCGCGACGCTCGATGCCCTGGCGGATGCCGGCCTCATCCCGCCCGAGGACGCACGCCTTCTGGGCGAAAGCTATGATCGCCTGCGCACCATCGAGCATCGCCTGCAGATGCTGCGCGACCACCAGACCCATTCGCTGCCCACCGACCCTGAAGCGCTCGATGCCGCTGCCCGGCTCGATGGCCTCGCCGATGGTGGGCAATTGATAGAGGAAGTCACCGCGATCACGCAGGAGGTGGGCGCACGCTATGACGCTCTGGTCATGGCCAACACCCCCGTCCAGAGCGATGCAGCCGTCGCCATGCCCGCACAGGCGAGCCTTTGCGACGAACTGGAGGACTTGGGCTTCGCCGATCCGGCCGCGCTGGCCGAACGGATCGAGGGTTGGCTCTCCGGGCGCGTACGCGCGCTGCGCTCGGACGCAGCTCGCGCCGCCTTCGAGGCGATGCGCCCCGAACTCATGGCCGCGCTGGCGCACGCCCCCGAGCCCGAACGCGCGGTATTGCGTTGGGAGCAACTGCTCGGCAACCTGCCCAGCGCCATCAACCTCTTCCGCCTGCTGGAAGCGCGCCCCGCGCTGCTGGACGTTCTCGTCAACATTCTCAGCCTCGCCCCGCCGCTCGCTGATGCCCTTGCGCGTCGTGCGGACCTCCTCGATCCACTGATCGATGCGAGCGCCTTCGAGCTTCCTGGCGACGTCGACAGCCTCGTCGCCGATTTCGGGCGGCTGGAACCGGGCAGCGATTACGAACGCATCCTCGACACCGTGCGCCGCCGGGTCAGTGAGGCCCGCTTCCGGTTGGGCGTACAGCTGATCGAAGGGGTCAACGATCCCATCGCCATCGGCCAGGGCCTCGCGCGCATAGCCGAGGCCGCCAGCATCGTCCTCACCCGCGCGGCGAGCAAAGAATTTGCCCAGCGCCACGGGACGATTGCCGGGAGCGAGATGGTCGTGCTCGGCCTCGGACGCTTCGGCGGCGGGATCCTGACCCACGCCTCGGACCTTGACCTCATTTACCTGTTCACCGGCGATTTCCAGGCCGAGAGCGACGGCGAGCGCCCGCTGGGCGCGACGCTCTACTACAACCGCCTATCCAAGCGCGCGATTGCCGCGCTCTCGGTGCCCACCGCCGAGGGCGCGCTCTACGAAGTGGACACGCGCCTGCGCCCATCGGGCGAACAAGGCCCGCCCGCCGCCTCGCTGGAAAGCTTTCGCCAGTACCAGGGCGAAGACGCCTGGACCTGGGAGCACATGGCGCTGTGCCGCGCGCGCGTCCTCATCGGCTCGCCCGAAGCGCGCCTTGCCGTCGAGCACGAGATCGCCCACGTCCTCACCCGCCCGCGCGATCCCGAAGTGCTGCGCGGCGAAGTGCTGGAAATGCGCACGCGCATGGCCGGGTACAAACCGGCGAAAGGACCGCTCGACGTGAAGCTCGCGCGCGGGGGCCTCGTCGATCTTGAGTTCCTCGTCCACCACGCCCAGCTTGCCAGCGGGCGGGGGCTTGTCCCGGATCTCGGAGACGCCATCGCCGCGCTCGCGACGCACGGCCTGCTGCCGCAGGACCTAGGGTCCGCGCACGACACGCTTACCCGCTTCCTTGTCGCGGCACGGTTGCTCGCGCCCGATTCGCAGCTGCCGCTCCCCGCGGCACGGCTGGCCCTCGTGCGCGCATGTGGTTATGGGGACTGGAGCGAACTCGAAACCGCGCTGGCGGGCGCACGCAGCTGCGTCGCCACGGCCTGGCGCGACGCCTTTGGCGAAGAACTGGAGATTGAGACACCATGACCGAACGCCCCGGCCCCGGCGACGCCTTCCCCGACATTGCCATGGAGACGCCCGAAGGTGGCAGCGTGAAGGCCTCGGACTTTGCAGGCCAGAAGCTCGTCGTATTCTTCTACCCCAAGGACAACACCCCCGGCTGCACGACCGAGAACATCGACTTTTCCGCGCTCAAGCCGGAGTTCGACGCCGCGGGAGTGGCGCTGCTGGGCGTCAGCAAGGATTCGGCCAGGAAGCATCAGAACTTCATCGCCAAGCATGACCTGAAGGCCCCGCTTGCGACCGATGCGGAAGAGAACGGCCTCTCCGATGCGCTGGGCATCTGGACCGAGAAGAAGAACTATGGCCGCACCTACATGGGCATGGTGCGCACCACCTACCTGATCGATGCCCAAGGCAAGATCGCCCAGGTCTGGGACAAGGTGAAGGTGAAGGAGCACGCCAAGGCCGTGCTGGAGGCCGCCAAGGCCCTCTGAGCGCCATGACCTGTGACACGTCGAACCCGCCGCGCACGCTGGCGCGCGCGATCCGGGCCACCCTGCTTGAGCCCCACCCCCGAACCAAGGTCATGGCGACCCGCAAACTGGTGCGTGAGTGGCGCCAGGGCGGCCTTGCGCCGGTCTTCGACGTGGCCATGCCCGACACCCCGGGTCGCCCGGCCCAGCCCGAACTTCTCCCTCCGCGCGATATGCCCAAACGGCGCAAGGCCGGTTCGGAGCGCGGGCGCATCGCCCTGTGGCATTCGCTCGCGCACATCGAGTTCGTGGCCATCGACCTTGCGCTCGACATGGCCGGGCGCTTCGGGGGCGAGATGACCCGGGAGTTCGTTGACGATTTCCTGAGCGTTGCGGCTGACGAAGCGCTGCACTTCGCCCTCATCGAGCGCCACCTGGCCACTATGGGTAGCCACTACGGCGCGCTGCCCGCCCACGGCGGGCTGTGGGACGCGGCGAGCGAGACGCGGCATGATGTCGCCGCGCGTCTTGCCGTGGTTCCAATGGTGCTTGAAGCGCGCGGACTCGACGTGACGCCGGACACTCGCGATAGGGTTAAAACCCTAGGCGATGCTCGTGGGGCCATTATTCTCCAACGAATCCTTGACGATGAAATCCGGCACGTGCGGTACGGCGCAACTCATTTCGACGCGGAGGCAAAACGTCGACAAGCCGCTCCCGCGATTCTCTGGAAAACCTTGGTTTCCCGCCATTTCCACGGGGCCGTTAAGCCACCGTTCAACGACTCGGCGCGCTCGGCTGCCGGTTTATCGCGCGAATTCTACGCCGCTCTTGTTTGATTAACATTCCCGGTCATAACTGAAACTCGAGAGACGGCGGGGGGTTCCGACCATCTCCGAAATCAAGGCTCGACACGGTCCGCATCTCAGGATCGCAGTCGAAGGGTTCAAGCGCCTTGCCCCAAGGGGTTCGGCGGATAACAAGGTATTGCGAGTGGTCGTAACGAAAGTCTTCGCCAAAATCCGCGCAGTGGCCGGTGCCGCCGTTATCGCGGGCAGCGCCATCGCCGCCCATCCGGCCATGGCAAACTCCAGCGCGGCCTCCGCCGATATCGCAGCCCCGCTGCGCGCGGCACAGTCGGCCAGCCAGTCGGCCTCGGGCAATGAAGACGCCCAGTTCCGCACCCTGTTCAGCTCTTGGCAGAACTTCGAGGAAACCGGCCTCGCCGCCGCCAAGCCCGCAGCCAAGGTCGGCGCCATCGCTCCGGTTTCGATTCCCTCGCGCAACCCCCTCGAACACTCGGTCACCACCAGCAGCTACGGCATGCGCAACCACCCGATCCTCGGGCGCCGCGCCGGACACAAGGGCATCGACCTCGCCGCGCCGACCGGCACCCCGGTCTACGCGCCAGCCGACGGTATCGTCAGCCGCGCCTCGATGTTCAGCTCGTACGGCCTCTACATCTCGCTGGAACACGGCGGCGAACTGCAGACCCGCTATGGCCACCTCTCGCGCCTGAACGTTGCGGAAGGCCAGACCGTCCACAAGGGCGATCTCATCGGCTTCGTGGGCTCAACCGGCCGCTCGACCGGCCCGCACCTGCACTACGAAGTGCGCGTAGACGGCGCTGCGGTGAACCCGGTTCCCTACATGCAGTCGGGCCTCGCCGCGAACGAGAGCGGCGCCAAGGGCGGCTGATACAGTTTTTGACGACAAGCAGCGCCGATTGGCGCTGTTTTCGCTTCCCGGTTCGGAGAGGGAAAGGGCGGCAGCAGAGCCGCCTTTTCTATGCGCGTTGGCCATTGCCTGACACCAGAGCGATCAGTCCAGTTTGGCGAAGACCGCAGCCCCACCGCGCCGCCGCAACGCCGCCGTGTCGCTGCCCTCCGGCCAATTGGCCGGCAAAGGCTCCACCGAAGTGACCGCGCCGCCCGTCAGCTTGGCCACGATCCGCCCCTGGAACTCAGCCGGGCAGATCGCCTGGAATGCCGAACAGACCTGTTCGAGCGCCTCGGCCTCGACCGCGTAGAACACCAGCTTGGCCTCGCGCCGCGCCGAGACGAGCCCGGCGTTGCGTAGCACCGAGAGTTGCTGCGAGAGCGTGGGCTGACCAATCCCCGTGGCCGCCTCGATCTCGCCCACATTGCGCTCTCCACGCGCGACGCAGGACAGGATCTCGTAGCGCAGGGGATGCGCGATCGCCTTGATGAGTTCGATCGGGGCACCTTCCCCTCCGGGCGCCGAAGGCGGGGTGGATGCACTGGCCATCATTCGCACTCCTTGAGAAACCAGCCGACAGGGTTGTCAGCCGACAGCACGCTATCCATCGTCGGCTCGGGATGGGCGAAGAGCGGCTTGCCCGGCTCCCAACCTTCGGGCGGCAGCCCCTTGCCCGCATCGGCGACCTGCAGCGCCGCGACAATGCGCAGCACTTCCTCCACCGAACGCCCGATCTCGACCGGGTAGGTCACAATCGCCCGCACGACTTGCGCAGGGTCGATGATGAAGACGGTGCGTACGGTTCCGGCATCGTGGGCGTCGTTCGCCACCATACCATAGGCGCGCCCGATCACCAGCGTGGGATCCTCGACAACCGGGAAGGCCACTTCGACTTCGTAATGGTCACGGATCGCGCGCAGCCAGGCGAAATGCGCAAAGAGACTGTCAACCGAGAGCGCCATCAACGCGCAATCGAGTTCAGCAAAGCGCTCGGCCGCGCGCGCGAAGGCGACGAATTCGGAGGTGCATACCGGCGTGAAATCGGCTGGGTGCGAAAAGAACGCCAGCCAGCGCCCCTCAAAATCCTTCATCGCCACAGGGCCTTGCGTACTGCGTGCGGTAAACGCGGGCACGGCATCGCCGATGCGCAAGGGACAACAGTGTTTGCGGGTCTCGTCTTCCATGGAAAAGTTCTAGCGCAAGCTGCCTCTTGACGCAACACAGTTACATAATTACATTAAATAATGCTATGGAGAACCGAATGCCTGACGCACCAGCCCCCTACACGGCCCTGAGCCAGGCCGCCGCCCAGATCGAAACGGCGCGCGGCGACAACGCGAAGCAGCCGGAAATTGCAGCATTCTTCGATGAAACAACCTTCACGGTAACCTATGTGGTCCACGACCCGGCCAGCGGCGAAACGGCGATCATCGACTCGGTCCTCGATTACGAAGCCTCTTCGGGTCGCACCACGAGCGAATCGGCCGACCAGGTTCTTGCCTACGTGAGTTCGAAAAATCTGAAAGTCGCCTGGCATATCGAGACGCACGCCCACGCCGACCACCTTTCCGCGGCGCCCTATCTCCAGGAAAAGCTGGGCGGCAAGCTCGCCATCGGACGCGAAATCGTGCGCGTGCAGGAGGTCTTCGGCAAGATCTTCAACGCGGGCACGTCCTTTGCCCGGGACGGCTCGCAGTTCGACCACCTCTTCGCCGATGGCGAGCCCTTTACCCTCGGCACGCTGACCGGCACTGCGCTCCATGTTCCCGGACACACGCCGGCCGACATGGCCTACGTGATCGGCGATGCCGCCTTCGTGGGCGACACCCTGTTCATGCCCGACTACGGCACCGCGCGTGCGGACTTTCCGGGTGGCGATGCCCGCCAGCTCTACCGCTCGATCCGCCGCCTTCTGACACTCCCCGCCGAAACCCGGCTGTTCCTGTGCCACGACTACAAGGCACCGGGCCGCGAGGAGTTCGTCTGGGAGACCACCGTGGCAGAGCAGCGCGCCGCCAATGTCCACGTCCACGATGGCGTGAGCGAGGACGAATTCGTCGACATGCGCACCCGCCGCGACGCGACGCTTTCGATGCCCAACCTCATCCTGCCTTCGGTCCAGGTCAACATGCGCGGCGGTCACTTGCCCGCGCCCGAGGACAACGGCGTACGTTACCTCAAGATTCCCGTCAACGCGCTCTGAAGCAGCCGTTTTTCCAGCAAAGACAGAAAGCCCCCCATGTTCGACTGGTTCATGCAAACGTTTCCAGATGCTCAGCCGCTCCACGGGCTGGCCGGCGGCGTCCTCATCGGTCTGGGTGGCGCCGTCATGCTCCTGGGCCCCGGCCGCATCGCCGGGATCAGTGGAATGACGGCGCGCGTCGCGGGCCTTTCGGGCGGCGCGCCCTGGCCGCTTGCGGCCCTGTTCCTCGCCGGACTTCCGGCAGGTGCGCTCGCTATGGCTGCGCTGATCGGTGGTATCCCGGCGCTGTTTCCACCCTCGCTCGTCCTTCTCGCCATCGCGGGCCTGGTGACGGGCGTCGGCACGCGGCTGGGCAGTGGCTGCACCAGCGGCCACGGCGTGTGTGGCCTATCGCGCCTCTCGCCCCGCTCGATCGTGGCCACGCTGACCTTCGTTGCCACCGGCATGATGACCGTCGCGCTGGTCAACGCTCTGGGGGGAGGTATCTGACATGCGCAATCTCATGGCTCTTCTTTCCGGCCTGCTGTTCGGCGCCGGGCTCGCGCTTTCCGGCATGATGAACCCGGCACGCGTGCGCGGCTTCCTCGACATCGCGGGCGACTGGGACCCCACGCTTGCCTTCGTGATGGGCGGCGCAGTCCTGGTCATGGCGCTGGCCTGGGCGCTCCAGCGCCGCATGCACCGCCCGCTCGCCTGCGAGGACTTCGCGCTGCCCGGCACGCGCCTCATTGACGCACGCCTCATCGGCGGCGCAGCGCTGTTCGGTGTGGGCTGGGGCCTTGGCGGCCTGTGCCCGGGCCCCGCGATCGCGTCGCTCGTCTTCCACCCCGTCTCCGCCGGCGTCTTCGTCGTCGCCATGCTGGCAGGCATGCTCGCCTTGCGCCTGATCGACACGCTGCGCGGCTGATTCCCCCCACTCAGAATACGTATATTCCAGGAGATGCGCGCATGCAGACGCGGCATATCGAAGGTCAGCTCCACGTTTCCGGGCAGGTTCGCCCGCAGGACATCGACGGTCTCGTTTCCGCCGGCATCGCCACACTGATCTGCAACCGACCCGACAACGAAGAGCCCGGCCAGCCGAGCTTCGGGGAGCTTGCCAAGGCCGCGCGGGCCAGGGGCATCACCGCCTTCTACCTGCCCGTCGGCGGCAAGATCGCGCCCGAGGACCAGGCCGAGGCGTTCGCGAAGATCCGAGCGGAAAATCTCGGCCCGACCCTCGCCTTCTGCCGCACCGACAACCGCTCCGAAAAGGTCGCATGCGCCGCGCGCAGCCGGTCCGCAGCCAATGGGGCCGCGAACCGACGCACACCCCACCACAAGGTGGTGATCGTGGGCGGCGGCTCGGCTGGCATCGCGGCGGCGGCCTCGCTCCTCAAGCGCAGCCCTGCGCTCGATGTCGCCATCGTCGAGCCCAGCGAAGATCACTTCTACCAGCCCGGCTTCACCATGGTCGGCGGCGGCGTTTTCAAGCAGCCCGATACCGTGCGCAAGACCCGCGATGTCCTGCCCCAACGGGCCAGCTGGATCCGCGCGGCGGTCATCGGCTTCGCGCCTGACAGCAATACCGTCGAGCTGGAAGGCGGCGCGAAGGTCACCTACGACGTCCTTGTCGTCGCGATGGGCAACCGTCTCGCCTGGAACAAGATCGAAGGGCTGGAGGCCGCGCTCGGCCAGAACGGGGTGACCTCCAACTACCGCTACGACCTCGCCCCCTACACCTGGCAGATGGTCCAGAAGCTGGCACGCACGCCCGGCCCGCGCCGCGCGCTGTTCAGCCAGCCGCCGATGCCGATCAAGTGTGCGGGCGCGCCGCAAAAGGCCATGTACCTCTCATGCAGCGAGTGGGAGGAGTGCGGCGTTCTGGGTGACATCGAGGTCGAGTTCCACAACGCGGGCGGCGTCCTGTTCGGCGTGCCCGACTACGTGCCCGCGCTCATGGAAACGGTCGGGCGCTACGGCATCGGCCTGAAGTTCGGCTCCACCCTCGTGGCCGTAGACGGCCCCGCGCGCGAAGCGACCTTCCGCACCGAGGACGGGGAGATCACTCGCAGCTTCGACATGCTCCACGCCGTCCCCCCGCAGGAGGGCAACCCGATCATCGCGAACAGCCCGCTTGCCGATGCGGCAGGCTATGCCGAAGTCGACCAGGTGACGCTCCAGTCGCTCAGCTGGCCCAATATCTTTGCGTTGGGCGACGGATGCAGCACCCCCAACGCCAAGACCGCCGCGGCTGCGCGCAAGCAGGCCCCCGTGGTTGCCGTCAACGTGCTCGCTGCCCTCGACGGCAAGGGCCCGGTCGCGGCCTACGATGGCTATGGCTCGTGCCCGCTGACGGTCGATCGCGGCCACATCGTCCTTGCCGAGTTCACCTATGGCGGCAAGCTTGCGCCTTCCCTGCCCAAGTGGCTGATCGACGGAACCAAACCTTCGCGCATGGCCTGGCACCTCAAGGCCGACGCCCTGCCCCCGATCTACTGGCACGGCATGCTCAAGGGCCGCGAGTGGCTGGTGCAACCCGCCCCGCTCCTGTGAACGCCTGATACCTCCCCCAGCAAAGCCGGTCCTCTGCCATGCTCGACGCCTCCCACATCGACCTCGCCTACCTGCTCCTCGGCGCCTTTTCGGGCGTTCTGGTCGGCTTCACCCTTGGCCTTGTCGGTGGGGGCGGCTCGATTCTGGCCGTGCCGCTGATGGTCTACCTCGTGGGTGTCCCCAACCCCCACGTCGCCATCGGGACGAGCGCCTTTGCCGTTGCAATCAACGCGGCGACAGGGCTCATCCAGCACGCGCGCTCGGGCAACGTGAAGTGGCGCTGCGGAGGGATGTACGCCTTTGCCGGGATCTTCGGCGCCTTCCTCGGCTCGACGCTGGGCAAGGCGATCGACGGGCAGAACCTGCTGTTCCTCTTCGCGCTCGTCATGATCGTGGTAGGCGGGTTGATGATCCGCGGGCGCCGCAACATGGGCATCCCGGGCGCGCAGTGCAATCGCGAGAACGCGCCCAAAGTGCTCGGCTTCGGCCTTGGCACCGGCGCGTTCTCCGGCTTCTTCGGAATCGGCGGAGGCTTCCTTATCGTGCCCGGCCTGATCGCCTCGACCTCGATGCCGATGATCAACGCGGTGGGCACCAGCCTTGTCGCGGTGACCGCCTTCGGGCTTACCACGGCGGCGAACTACGCGGTGTCCGGGCTCGTCGACTGGCTTCTCGCCGCCGTTCTCATCGCTGGCGGGGTGCTCGGCGGCTTCGGCGGCAGCTGGACCGCCGGGCGGCTGTCGGGCCAGGGCCTGCTGACCACGGTCTTTGCCGTGCTGATCTTCGTCGTCGCCATCTACATGCTGCTGAAGTCGGGCGGCGTCCTGTGACCGCGATCCCCGACAAGAACGCGCGCTGCCACACGATCCTCGCCCTTATCGCACAGGGCAAAGGCGTGGTCGAAAGCTGCCGCGAAGTCGGCGGAATTTCGGAGAAAACGTTTCAGAGGTGGCGCAAGGCGAGGGAGGAGGCGTCCGCCGCCAAGCCCTGACGCATGTTCCCAGAGAGCACATGATCCCGGCCTCCGCAGGGATTTTGTATCTGCCAGCATGGCGGACAGGACAGAAGGGCCAGGAAATGACTCCGAGGCCCATCGCCCTCGGGGCTCCCCATACCGTCTACCTCACCTCCCACCCGCCGCCGTGGCGGAGCAAGGTGAGGTCGCCCATAACGGGGGGCAAGGGGCGATGGCCCCTTGAAAAAAGTCCTTCCCCCACACAAAAACGCCGCCTGCATCCCCAGGGACACAGGCGGCGTTCTGGTCAGGCTAACCCGCGCTCAGTCAAGGACGGTGCGGTCCTGGGACGGGTCGGAGTGGAACTCATGCCACACGCCGTTGATGACGCCGAAGCTGACGGCGAGGCCGACGCCCAGAATCCAGGCAAAATACCACATGGGGCGAACTCCTCAGTAGAAATCGGGGTTGAGACGGACTTCCTCATCGGTCACGCGGCCGAACATCACCTTGTAGGCCCAGGCGGTGTAGAGAAGCACGATCGGCAGGAAGATGAGCGTAACGATCAGCATGATGAACAGCGTGCCCTGGCTCGAGGAGGCGTTCCACAAGGTCAGGCTCGAGGCCGGATCGATGGAACTGGGCAGGATGAAGGGGAACATTGAAAGGCCCACGGTCGCGATGATGCCCACGTTCGCCAGGGTCGAACCGGCAAAAACCAGCACGTGCTTGCGGCCCGAGATGCCCACGAAGGCGAGGATCGGCCCCAGAAGGCCAAGCACCGGGGCGATCAGCATCCAGGGGTGCGCGGCGTAGTTGTCGAGCCAGGCGCCGGTTGCGGCCACCGCGCCCGTCAGGTGCGGGTTGGAGGGGCCAGCCGGATCGGCCTCGGCGGCAAGGCGGTAGCCCATGTCGCCATAAGCCACAAAGGCGCCGCCCAGGACGAACAGCACGACCGAGGCCAGCGCGGCGATCTTGCCGAACTTCAGCGCTCGGTCGAGCACCGGGCCGTCCTCCAGCTTGAGGCTGAGCCAGCCGGCCCCGTGAAGCGCCAGCATCGTCACCGACAGGAGCCCGGTCAGCAGCGAGAAGGGCGTGAACAGGCCCAGCAGCGAGCCTTCGTAGAAAGTGCGAAGGTCGCTATCGAGCCGGAAAGGCGCGCCCAGGAGCACGTTGCCCACCGCCACGCCAAAGACCAGCGCGGGCACAAAGCCACCCACGAACAGCGCCCAGTCCCAGCGCGAACGCCAGGCGGGATCGGCCTTCTTGGAGCGGTACTTGAAGCCAACGGGACGCAGGATCAGCGCGGCCAGCACCAGGAACATCGCCAGGTAGAAGCCGGAAAAGCTTACCGCATAAACGAAGGGCCAGGCCGCGAAGATCGCGCCGCCAGCCAGGATGAACCAGACCTGGTTCCCCTCCCAGGTGGCGCCGATGGTGTTGATCACCTGGCGCCGCTCGACGTCGTTCCTGCCGATGAACGGGAGGAGGGCGGCCACGCCAAGGTCAAAGCCATCCGCGATGGCAAAGCCGATCAGGAGCACGCCCAGGAGCAGCCACCAGATCAGGCGAAGGGTTTCGTAATCGATAGGTACGAAAGGCATTTCATCTGTCCTTTCAGATCATTCCGCGGGGACGGCGGTATAGGCCGTCGCGACTTCGGCGCTCTCTTCGCGGCCCGGACGCCAGGGGCGGTATTCCTCCGGTCCCTTGCGGATCGAGGCGAGCATGAGGCGCACCTCGATCACCGCCAGCGCGCCGTAAAGGAGCGTGAAACCGGCAATCGTGGTCCACAATTGCGGTACGGTCAGGCTTGAGTTGGCGAGGAACGTCGGCAGCACGCCGTCGACCGCCCAGGGCTGACGCCCGACTTCGGCGACGATCCAGCCCAGCTCCACTGCCAACCAGGGCAGCGGCATGATGAAGAGAGCCGCACGCAGGAACCAGCGCTTGTCGAAGCGGCGCATCGTGGAAAACGCGAAGGCCGTGGCAAAGAAGGCGACGAGGAGGAAGCCGATGCCCGCCATGGCGCGGAAGCCCCAGAACAGGACGGGCACTTCGGGCACGGTGTCCCAGGCCGCCTTGTCGATGGTCACGGCATCAGCCGTGCGCGGATCGGCGACATAGCGCTTGAGCAGCATCGCGTAACCAAGATCGTTCTTGGCGCTCTCCCACTGCGCGCGCGCCGCGGTGTTCGCAGGGTCAGACTTGAGCTTCTCGACCGCATCATAGGCGACAAGGCCGTTCTCAATACGGCCGCGGGCCTCGGCGACGAGGGGATAGATACCCTCGACCTGGCCGGTCAGCGAACGCGTGGCGATCAGGCCCAGCACGTAGGGCACCTTGACCTCGAAGAGCGTCTCGCGCTTTTCCTGCGAGGGGAAGGCAATGACCGAGAGGCCGGCCGGGCTGGCTTCGGTGTGCCACATGCCCTCCATAGCGGCGAGCTTCATCTGCTGGTTGTCACCAAGGGCATAGCCGCTTTCATCGCCCAGCACGACGACCGAAAGCGAAGAGGCCAGGCCAAAGGCGGCCGCCACGGTGAAGCTGCGCTTGGCAAGCTCTAGGAAGCGGCCGCGCAGCAGGTAGTACGAGGCAACGCCTAGAACGAAGACGCTGGCAGTCACGTAGCCCGCGCTCACGGTGTGGACGAACTTGGCCTGCGCGACGGGGTTGAAGACGACATCGAAGAAGCTCGTCACCTCCATGCGCATAGTGTCGGGATTGAAGCTCGAACCAGCCGGGTGCTGCATCCAGCCGTTGGCAATGAGGATCCACAGCGCCGAGAGGTTGGAGCCCAGCGCCACCATGATCGTGGTCAGCAAGTGGCCGCGTCTGGAGAGGCGGTCCCAGCCAAAGAACATCAGACCCACAAACGTCGCTTCAAGGAAGAAGGCCATCAGGCCCTCGATCGCGAGCGGCGCACCGAAGATGTCGCCCACGTAATGCGAATAATAGGACCAGTTGGTCCCGAACTCGAACTCCATGGTGAGGCCGGTGGCGACACCCAGGACGAAGTTGATACCGAACAGCTTGGACCAAAAGCGCGTGATGTCGCGCCAGATCGGCCGTCCGGTAATGACATAGACGCTCTCCATGATGACCAGCATGAAGGACAGGCCAAGGGTGAGCGGTACGAAGAGGAAGTGGTAGAGTGCCGTGAGGGCGAACTGAAGGCGTGACAATTCGACGACAGCGAAGTCGATCATGGGGGGTCACCTTTGCAATTTTGGTGCGATCCGTGCGTAGCCCCTTGGAGCGCCAAGGCATTCCGGGCATTGATCGCAGTCAATCCCAAGTAGCGGCGTGCCGGCACGCGGCACTTGCGTCACGCGCTTGCACTCAATAGCCCCCGCCTAGGCCTCGCCAGGTCTCAAGTCAATATCACTTACACAGTTGCCTATTTATGAAACCCAAAAGAGCCGGGCAGTTCTGGGCCCTCGATATTCTCGGTGCGGCCCTGTTTTCCTGGGGAATTTCCGGCGGCGTGGAAGCACTTGTGGCGCGCACGGCCCTTGATGGATGGCTCGCATGCCTCGCAGGAGGCGCCCTTGTGCGCGCGGCCAGCGTGGTACTCGTGCACCATTACGCAATGCCAGGTGCGCAAATCGCTGCAAACCCTTGGCGCCGCGCTGCGATGTCGCGCCTGCTCGGCGGGCGTCTGCCCGCCCCGGTCAGCGCGGGAACCAGCGCGGCGCTTGCCATCGATCACGTCCAGGCCATCGAAGAGCACGGCGCGCGCTTCCAGCCGGCCCGCGTCTCGGCCGTGGTCGGACCGCTGTTGGCCATCAGTCTCATCGCCCTGGCCAGCTGGTTCTCCGCGCTCATCCTGTTGGCGACGCTGCTGCCCTTCGTGGTCGGCATGATCTTTGCCGGGACCGCCGCGCGGCGGGCCTCGGAGCGCCAGCTCGACGCCCTGGCCGCGCTCTCCGGACTCTTCGTCGACCGGGTCCGGCACCTCCCTCTCATCCGCCACTTCGGCGCGCAGGCACGCATCGCCCGCCAGGTCGAGGACGCCACCCATGGCGTGGCGATGCGCACCGTCGCGGTACTGCGCGCGGCCTTCCTGTCGAGCGCGGTGCTCGAATTCTTCGCCGCCATCGCGGTGGCACTGGTTGCCATCTACTGCGGCTTCGCGCTGCTGGGCCTCTTGCCCTTCACCCCGCCCGAGCCGCTGACGCTGGGCCGCGCCTTCTTTGCGCTCGCGATGGCGCCCGAGGTCTACCTGCCCATGCGCCGTCTTGCCGCCGCCTACCACGAGAAGCAGATGGGCGAGGCGGCTGAGAGCGCGCTGGCCGATTATGCGCCCGGGCAGGAGGAGGCGGAAGAAGTGTCCAGCGCAGCGCCCTCTCCTTTCGACGGCCTCGTTGTCGAGGGACTGATCCTGACCTGGCCGCCGGTCTGCATCGGACCTGTCGACCTGCGCCTGCCACGCACCGGCATCGTGGCCTTGAGCGGCCCCTCAGGCAGCGGCAAGACCAGCACACTGGCCGCCATCGCCGGGCAAATCGAGGCCACCTCGGGCCGGATCACGACCTTTGCCGGACATCCTCTCGACCCCGCCGACGTGGCCTGGGCCGCGCAGCGCCCACTGCTGTTGCCCGGCACGCTGCGCCGCAATCTCGCTCTTGCCGCGCCCGAAGTCTGCGATGCCGCCGTCCTGGTCGCCGCCCGCCGGGTCGGCCTGGGTCCGCTGCTGGAAGCGCGCGGCGGGCTCGACTTCGTCATCGATCACAAGGGGTCGGGCCTCTCGGGCGGCGAGCGGCGCCGTATCGGACTGGCCCGCGCGCTGCTTTCAGGCCGCCCGCTCCTCCTGTGCGACGAGCCCACCGCCGACCTCGATGCCGCCAGCGCCGCCCAGATCGTGGCCGTGCTGCAGGAACTTGGCCGCGAAAAGGCGCTCCTTGTCGCCACCCACGATGAAGCCGTCCGGGCCATTGCCCAGCAGGAGATCGCCCTGTGAGCCGCGCCGCTTTTTCGCATCCGTTCGAACTGGCCAAACCCACGCCGCCTGTCCGCCACGTGCTGCGCCTTGGCACGCTGTCAGCCATTGTCGCGGCGCTGAGCGGTCTGCTGCTGCTTGGCATTTCAGGCTGGTTCCTGACCGGCGCGGCCATCGCGGGCGCCTCCGGGCTCCTTGCCGTACAGACCTTCAATTACCTGATCCCGAGCGCGGCGATCCGCCTCCTTGCGATCCTGCGCACGGTCAGCCGCTACGGCGAGCGGATGCTCTCCCACAAGGCCGCGCTGACCGCGATGGCGGACCTGCGCAGCCGCCTCTTCCGCCTGCTTGCCGCACAGGACACGCGCTATGCCCCCGATGTCTCTGCGGGCGAGGCGAGCGCGCGGCTGATCGGCGATATCGAATCGCTTGAAGACCTCATCGTGCGTCAGCCCACGCGCCCCGGCAGCCTGGCCGCAGCCCTTGCTGGCGTGGCCCTCGCCGCCCTTTCGGGCTGGCTTTCCGCGCTGCTGCTGGCGGGGCTGCTCGTGATCTTTCCCTTCGCCGTGACCGCGCTGTCGCGACGCCTCACCGCCGCCCCCGCACACGACGCCGCCGAGGCCCTGGGAGAGCTGCGCGCCCGCTATGTCGACATGGCGCAGGCCCGCGCCGAGATCGCGGCTTATGGCCTTGTCGACACGGTCCTCGACGAACTGGCCGAGCCCATCACACGGCTTGATGCCGCACGCTGGACGCTGTTCCGTGCCGAAGCGGGTGTTGCAGCCTTCCAGCTCTTCTACGGCGCTCTGGCGGCCATCGCCGTCCTTGCTACCGCGTCGGGCGGCCCCGCGCTTGCCGCGCTCGGCCTGCTCGCCGCCACGGCGGCCATCGAAGCGCTCGCGGCGATCTCACGCACCGCGCTGCGCCAGGCCCGTGTCGAGGAAGGCCTGCGCCGCCTGGAAAGCCTGCTCGACCTGGCAGAACAGCCTTTGCCGGCAGCGCCGTCCGAGCGTTTCCTCGCCGCGCCCTTGCGGCTGGGGACCCATGCCATTGCCCCCGGCAGCCATATCGCCCTGCTGGGAGCGTCCGGCTCTGGCAAGACTCTTGCGCTCGAGGCGCTGGCCGGGCTTCGCGCCAGCACGGCCCCGATCTGGGTCGACGATGCGCCGCTTGCCGAATGCGCCGAGGATACCTTGCGCGGCCAGTTTGCGCTCAGCGCGCAGGACGCGCCCTTGCTTGCCGGATCGATTGCCGACAACCTGCGCCTCGCCCGCCCCGGGATCACCGAGGACGCAATGCGCGCCGCGCTCGCCACAGCCTGTCTCGACGAAAGGATCGCGCGGCTTCCCGCAGGCCTCGACACGCTGCTGGGCGAGGACGGCGCACCGCTTTCGGGCGGGGAACGCAAGCGCCTCTCACTTGCCCGCGCGCTCCTGGCCGGACGTCCCTGGCTGCTGCTCGACGAACCCACAGAAGGGCTCGACGGCGCGACCGAGCGCGAACTGGTGCGCCGCCTTGGCGGATGGCTGGAAAGCACGGACACGGGCTTGGTGCTGGTCTCCCACCGCCCCCATCCGCTTTCGCTGGCGCAGCACAGCCTGCCCATCGAAGCCCTGCCCCGCACCTGAGAGCCGGCGCCGCGCGGACAAAAAAACAGGCGGCCCGTCACGAGGTAGGGCCGCCCGAAGGTGGGGAGAAGCGGTTCGCACCGGGGCCAGAGACAGCCAGCGGTGCGCGACCGGCAACTCTCTTCTCGCAGATGCGGCAGGAACCGGCTTTGATCATGGTCAAATCGCAGTTGCGTTGATCACAATTCTTGCCGCGCTACGCTCACGCGTGGAGAAAATGCCAAGGTCTTTGCCAAGTTCTTCGCCGAGCCCTTAATTCGCGCTCCGGTGCGTCGTTCTGGTTTTGGATGGGACATGACCGCTTTCGACCGACACCGACCCCACGCGAACGGCGACTGCGCCAGTGTGCGCGCTTTGCGCTCACCGACGCCTACGGCCAACCGATCGAGGTGATGGTGCGCGACATTTCGTCACGTGGGCTGAGCGCAGCCGCACTCGGCACACCGCCGCCCGCCGAAAGCGTCGTGCGCGCCCGGCTGGAGGACGGTCAGGAACTGTGGGGCCTGGTGCGCTGGCGCGAGGGCAACCTCTTCGGGGTCGAGTTCGACACCCGCGAGGGCGCGCTCAAACCGCGGAACTGAAGCGCCGCAGCGAATCCTTGCGATAGGGATCGAAACGCGCCGCGATCGAGCGCGCATACGCCACGCCGCCCGGTCGAATGACGAGATCTTCGCCATCGATCTCACACAGGTCCGCATCGAGATAGGGGCGCAGCAACGGCAGGGCCTCCGCGCCCAGGGTCTCGTCGATTCGTGCACGGCCCCCGCACAAGAGCGCCTCGATCACCGCCCCTCGGTGCTGGTCCTGCGCCGTGCGCGCGATGCCCCGGTTCACCGGCAGCCGATCCTGCGAGAGCATCATGCGATAGCGCCCGGTGTTCTTTTCGTTCTGGGCAAGGAGGCCCGGGAAACCGCTGATCGCCGACGCGCCGAGCCCCAGCAGCACGTCGGACGGGTCCTCGGTGAAGCCCTGAAAGTTACGGCGCAAGGTGCCGTTGCGCATGGCCTGCGCGAGGCTGTCGCCGGGCAGGGCGAAATGATCGAAGCCAACCGGCACATAACCCGCATCGAGCAGGAACGAATAGCCATGCGCGGCCATAGCGAAGCGCGCCTTGGCATCGGGCAGGTCGCTTGCGTCGATCTTGCGCTGGCGCGGGATCATGTGCGGGACGTGGGCGTAGCCGAACAGGGCGATGCGGTCTGCACCCAGCGCCACGGTCTGTTCAAGCGAATCGTCGAGATCGGCCATGGTCTGTCCGGGCAGCCCGTACATCAGGTCGAAATTGAGCGAGGTGATCCCCGCCGCACGCAGCATCGCGGTCGAATTCTCGATCATGCCGGTGGGCTGGACGCGGCCGATGGCCTCCTGGAGATGCGGCGCGAAAGTCTGCACGCCAAGGCTCCCACGATCGATGCCAATGGCCCCGATCACCGAAGCCCATTCCGAGCCCAGCGTGCGCGGGTCCAGCTCGATCGACATGACCGGGTTCGTCACCCCGAAATGGACGATCAGCGTATCGACGATGCGCACGAAGTCGATAGGCGAAATACCGTTGGGACTGCCCCCGCCAAAGGCGATGCGCGAGATCTTTGCCTCCTTGGGAACGCGCTCGGCGACAAGGCCGATCTCGTGGTTGAGGGCATCGAGGTAGCTTGCCACGCGCTCGGCCTTATTGGCCGCGCTTGTGTTGCACCCGCAGTACCAGCAGATCTTCTCGCAGAACGGGATATGCACGTAGAGCGATATGTCCCCGCATACGTCGGCGAGAGCCTGAACGAAATCGCCTTCGCCCACCTCGTCGCCGAATTCGGCCGCGGTCGGGAAGCTCGTGTAGCGCGGTACCGGGACCGCCAGCAGATCGGGGTGATATGTCCACATGCAGGGGACCTTGGGCGATCCCACCGGGCGCTTCATTGCGATTGATCAAGCCACGTCGACAAGATCGCACAGGGGATGCCTGGAGGGCCGCTAAGGGGCGTTTCCCTCACCCCATCGCGTCGTCGTCGCTGTCCTCCTCTTCGTCGATGAGGATGCGGTTGGCCGCCCCATCGAGGTCCTCGAACTGGCCGCTCTTCATCGCCCAGAAAAAGCCGACCAGACCGACGAGCCCCATGATGAGGGCGAGCGGAATCAGAAACCCGAGTATCGTCATGGTTCGCGCGCTTACGCCTGCTCGTTCGCCCGGCCTGCCGCGCGGGCCAGACGCAAGGAATTGCCGACGACGACGAGCGAGCTGCCCGACATCGCAATCGCGGCGACGAGCGGCGTCACGTGCCCCAGGATCGCGAGCGGCACGGCAAAGACGTTGTAGATCGCGGCCATGGCGAAGTTCTGGCGAACGATGGCCATGGTCCGGCGCGCCACGCGCAGCGCCAGTGCGACCGGCATCAGGCGTTCCCCCACGAAGACCGCGTCAGCCGCCTGCTGGCTGACGTCGCTGGCCCCGCCCGGCGCAAGGGAGACATGCGCTCCGGCAAGGGCAGGCCCGTCGTTGAGACCATCGCCGACCATCAGCGGGAAGTGCCCAGCGCCCTTCAGCCGCTCAAGCAGCGCGAGCTTTCCGGCCGGCTTCATGGAGTGGGTGGCAAAGAGCTTGAGGTCCTCGGCAACAGCGCCGACGGAGGCCTCGCGGTCACCCGAAATGATCGCCGCCGTGACGCCCTGCCCGGAAAGATCCGAGAGCGTTTCACGCACGTCAGGCCGCAGCGGATCGGAGAAGGCAAGGCGCGTGCGCATGCCATCTATGAGCAGGTCAACGGCAAGTCCGCCAACCTCGAATTCAGGGCGTAAAAGGGCGACTTCACGCCCCTGGTAGCGCGCTTGCATGCCCCGTCCGGCTTCCTCGCTGATGCCGTCGAGCACGGCGGGTTCGGTACCGGCGGCGCGCAGCGCCTTGGCAAGCCCCCGGCTAAGCGGATGGCGGCTCGCCTGCGCCAGCGCCAGCGCGACGCTGCGGCCTTGCGGGTCGAGCACGCCCAGGTCTACCGGGCGCGGCTCCCCCAGTGTCAGCGTGCCGGTCTTGTCGAACAGCACCTGATCCACCTCGGCCAGGCGTTCGAGCGCGGAACCGTCCTTGATGAGAAGGCCACGGCGCATGAGCGCGCCCGAGGCGACGACCTGCGCGGCGGGGACGGCCAGCCCGAGTGCGCAGGGGCAGGTGATGATGAGCACCGAGACGGCGATGAGAAGCGCCTTGTAGACGCCTGCGCCCGCCAGCCACCAGCCCAGAAAGCTGAGCGCGGCGAGGCTGTGCACGGCGGGCGCATAGAGGCGCGAGGCGCGGTCGGCGATGCGCACGTAGCGCGAACGCGACTGTCCGGCCTCGTCCATAAGACGCGCGATGTCGGCAATCGCGGTGTCCTGCGCGGCAGCCGTCACCTTGACCCGGACCGGATCGCCCAGGTTGATCATCCCGGCATGGATGGTCTCGCCCTCCAGCACGGGGCGGGGCTCGCTTTCGCCCGTCAGCATCGAGGAATCAACGCGGGTGCGCCCTTCCACGATCACGCCATCAGCGGCGAGCGATTCGCCCGCGGCCACCAGCATCACCATGTTGGGGGCAAGCTCTTCGGCGGCCACGTAGCGGGTCGAACCATCCGAGTTCAGCACCTGCGCGCCCTTGCCCATCCGGCCCAGCAGCGCGGCAATGCCCGAGCGCGCGCGGCTGCGCATCATTGCATCGAGCACGCGACCTGCGAGCAGGAAGAAGAGCAGCATCACCGCGCCGTCGAAATAGGCGTGCAGGCCACCGGTCAGCGTCTCATACAGGCTCATGCCCGTGGCGAGCAGAACGCCAATGCTGATCGGCACGTCCATGTTGGTACGCCGATAGCGCAGCGCCATTGCGGCCGAGGCGAAGAAGGGGCGTCCAGCATAGGCGATCACCGGCACCGCAATAAGCGCGCTGATCCAGTGGAACATGTCGCGCGTGATCGCGTCCGCCCCCGACCAGACCGAGACCGAAAGCAGCATGATGTTCATCATGCCAAAGCCCGCAACCGCGAGCGCCCTGGCCAATCGGCGCTGTTCGCCATCATCGCGGCCGAGCGGATTGTCGGCGGCGCGCTCGGCCTCGAAGCCAAGCTTGCGCAGCGCACCGATCAGATCGTCGTCGGTGATCGTGGAAGCGTGATGGACAGCCACGCGCTTGGCCGAGAAGTTGACGCGTGCAGTTTCGACACCCGAGATGGCACCCAGCCCGCGCTCGACCTTGGCGATGCAGCCCGCGCAGCGCATGCCCGGAACCGTGAAGCGGCTGTCGACAAAATCGGCCTCGGGAGGCGTGGCGATGTCCGGGTACGGCGCCACAAGATCGGTCACAGCACGGCCCGCTCTGTCCGCCAGATCGCACCGTCGGGCGTCTCGACACGCAGGCGCAGCGTCCAGCGCCCCTCGGGCAGGACGGCGTCGCTGGCCCAGGTTCCGTCCGAACCGCGCGTGAAGGTCAGCGCCTGGTCGGGCTTGTGCCCGAGCGGGTGGCGCGCCTCGGCAAGAACTTGCGCGTCTTCGGGCGCGCCGGTCAGTTCAAGCTGGAGGCGGCCATCGCCGCGCCGCGCGACCGCGACCTGCCAGCCCAGCGCCTCCTCGCGGCGGGCCTCGTCGAGCCAGGTGTTGAACTTCTGGCTGGCGACGTAGGAATTCTCGACGACAATGCCGCCGAAGGTACGGCTCGCCAGCGTGGCCATGAGCACGTTGACCCCCACGATGACCGTGAAGCCGGCCACCAGGATCAGCGTCATGTGCTTGCCGGTAAAGGGCTTGCGCGTGGGGCGTTTCGCCATGTTCGTATCACCTGCCATCATTCGTCTCCAGGCGCATCGAACTGCGCCTTGGCGGTATCGCTTTCGCGCTCTTCCCCCTGCGCCTCCAGGGTGAAGGCAAATTCCTGGTCGCGGGTGCCTTGCGGCGCCACCACGTAGACCCGCACCACCTGCGTCGCATCGGGCGCGACAGTGCGCGTCAGGCCCCGCGATGCGGCCTCGCGGGGCATGTCCTCGGTCCACATCACCGCGCCGGGCAGCCCCTTGATGCCAAGGTCCATTTCGCGCGGACGGTTCTGCATGTTGTGCAGGCGCAGGGTATAGCCGTTGCGCACCGAACCATCGCTCATGAGGATATAGGGCGGATTGCGATCCTTGGCGACCGAGACATCGGTGTGGACGCGCGTGCCCAGCATGAAGAGCAGACCCAGGCCAATGCCGGCCCATACCGCGAAGTAGACGAGCGTGCGCGGGCGCCAGATAAGCTTGGCGTGCCGGGTTGGCGGATGGCCTTTCTTCTCGTTCTCCGCGTCTTCAAGCGTCGCGTAGTCGATGAGGCCACGCGGACGGCCGGTTTCGGCCATGACGCGGTCACAGGCATCGATGCACAGCGCGCAGGTGATGCAGCCTATCTGCGCTCCCTCGCGGATGTCGATGCCGGTGGGGCAGACCGCAACGCACTGGTTGCAATCGATGCAGTCGCCGTATTCGCCGGGATTCTTCTGCGCCTTCTTGAGGCTGCCGCGCTTCTCGCCGCGCCACTCCTTGTAGGTGACGATAAGGCTCTTCTCATCGAGCATCGCGGTCTGGATGCGCGGCCAGGGGCACATGTAGATGCACACCTGCTCGCGCATGAAGCCGCCCAGCGCAAAAGTGGTGAGGGTAAGGACAAGTACCGTGCCGTAGGCAACCGGCGCGGCCGTGCCGTAGGCAACCGGCGCGGCCGTGCCGCTCCAGAACTCCTCGTGGAGGGTGGGGGCATCGGCAAAGTAGAAGATCCATGCGCCGCCGGTGGCAAAAGAGATCACAAGATAGATCGTCCACTTGAGCAGGCGCCGCGCGATCTTGGCCGGCCCCCAGGGGGCCTTGTAGAGGCGAAACCGCGCGTTGCGGTCCCCATCGATGAGGCGGTCGACGTGCTGGAAAAGGTCGGTCCAGACCGTCTGCGGGCAGGCATAGCCGCACCACGCGCGCCCCACCGCGCTCGTCACCAGGAACAGGCCAATGCCCGCCATGATGAGGAGGCCCGCCACGAAATAGAATTCCTGGGGCCAGATCTCGATGCCGAACATGTAGAAACGGCGGTGTTCGAGGTCGATCAGCACCGCCTGGTCGGGCGCGTAGGGACCACGGTCCCAGCGCAGCCAGGGCGTCACCCAGTAGATAGCCAGGCACGCCGCCATGATCGCCCACTTGATGCGGCGGAACTTGCCATCGATGCGCCGGTTGAAGACCGGCTCGTGCTTGGCATAGAGCGAGACCGGAGCCTCGGCGCTGGGGGTGATCGGTTCTGGCTTGTTCATGTCCGTTGTCCGCCCGTCATCGAAATGGGGGGCTGAGCGGCCCGGAAGGTGTGGTCCGCCTCTTCGCAAGGCATGCGAAGGCCGGGGTACGCCTGAAGGGTCAGGCCGGGGTCCTTGCCACCCCGGCCCCTGTCAGTCCTGTGTTACTCGCGTGTCTCGGCCGTGTCTTCGGCCATATCCTCGCCTTCGCCAGCCGCTTCGGGCACCGGAGCTGTGAACTCCTCACCGCCGCCCAGCGAATGGACATAGGCGGCCAGCATCTTGATCGTGACCGGATCGAGGCGTTCGCCCCAGGCCGGCATCACGCCGTGGTGCGGATGGTGAATCTGCGCTTCGACTTCGGCCTTGCTGCCCCCGTCGAGCCAGATCGCGTCGGAGAGATTGGGGGCGCCCAGGTCCCGGTTGCCCTTCGCGTTCTCGGCGTGGCAGACCGCGCAGTTGTCGGCAAAGACCTGCGCGCCGCGCTGGGTCGCCACGCTCTTCTGCGCCTTGCCCGAGAGGCTGAGGACGTAATCCGCCACATCGCTGATCTGACCGGCATCGAGCAGGCCGTCGCTGCCAAAGTTGGGCATCATCGACTGGCGTGTCATGTCCTCGCCCGGCTGGCGGATACCGTAGATGAGCGTGGTCTCGATGGTCTGGAGGTCACCGCCCCACAGCCAGTCGTCGTCGTTGAGGTTGGGATAGCCCTTGGAACCCGCCGCGCCTGCGCCGTGGCACTGCACGCAGTTAACCTTGAAGGCCGCCGCACCGCCCGAAACCGCCGCGCGCATCAGTTCGGGGTGCTGGGGCAGTTCTTCGATCGGCATGTCGGCCAGCGAGGCGACGGTCTTGGCGCGCGCCGCGGCGGCCTCGTCCATCTCTTCGGCGAGCTGTCCGCGGCTGGTCCAGCCCAGCACGCCCTGCGTCGCCGAGCTTATCCCCGGCCAGGCCGGATAGGCCACGGTGTAGCCGATCGCGAAAACGATACAGGCATAGAAGGTCCAGAGCCACCAGCGCGGCAGCGGCGTGTTCAGTTCCTCGATGCCGTCCCATTCGTGGCCGACGGTCTCGGTCTGCGTGGCTTCATCGTAACGCTTGTCAGCCATCGTTCTCGTCCTTGAAGATCATGGTGGCAGCTTCCTCGTTCTTGGCCCGGTGGCCCGGCCGGAAGGGCCAGGCGACGAGCACGAGGAAGACCAGCATCATGGCGAGGAGCCCCCAGCTGTCGGCAATGTGCCGCAGTGTCTCGTAGGTGGAGTGCGCGTTCATCGGCCCTTCTCCGAGGCAAGTTCCTCCTGGGCCGCCGCGTCGTTGACGTCGACGAGGGTGCCCAGCATCTGCAGGTAGGCGACCAGCGCGTCCATTTCGGTAAGGCGCGAAGGATTGCCATCGAAGTCACGGATCTGCGACTTGGGATAACGCTCTTCGAGGTCGCCTGCGTCGGCCATGGGATCGGCCTGGGCCGACAAGTCGGCCAAGGCCATCTCGATGTCCTTGTCGGTGTAAGGCACCCCGACGTGGCGCAGCGCGGTCAGATTGGCAGCGATGTCGGGGACATCGAGGTCGTTCTCCGCCAGGAACCCGTACTTGGGCATCACGCTTTCGGGCACCACCGACTGCGGGTCGGTCAGATGCTGGACGTGCCAGCTGTCCGAGTAGCGCAGGCCCACGCGCGCCAGGTCGGGCCCGGTGCGCTTGGAGCCCCACTGGAACGGATGGTCGTACATCGATTCGGCGGCGAGGCTGTAGTGGCCATAGCGCTCGACCTCGTCACGGAAGGGACGGATCATCTGGCTGTGGCAGACATAGCAGCCCTCGCGCACGTAGATGTCGCGGCCAGCCTGTTCGAGCGGGGTGTAGGGGCGCATCCCCTCCACCTTCTCGATGGTGTTGTCGATCCAGAACAGCGGGGCGATCTCGACGATGCCGCCCACGATCACCGCACCAAAAGCGCAGACGCCGAGCAGGGTGATGTTCTTTTCGAGCTTCTTGTGGCGCTCGGTCATGGAAGTCATTTTACCTGTTCCCTTTCCAAGCGCTTCAGTTGGCCTGCGCGGCGCGGGCGCCGGGCAGCGGCTTGTCAGCCTCGGGATCGTAGGAGGCATTGTGCATCGGCGCTTCCTCGCGCAGCTGCCCCGCGATGGTCTTCCATACGTTGAGCACCATGATCGCACCGCCCGCGAGGTAGAGCAGGCCGCCGAAGGCGCGCATCGCGTACATCGGGTACATACGGGCGACGGTGTCGGCGAAGGTGTTTACGAGGTACCCGTCCGCGCCGTATTCACGCCACATGAGGCCCTGCATGATGCCCGCCACCCACATGCTCGCGGCGTAGAAGACGATGCCGATGGTCGCGAGCCAGAAGTGCCAGTTGACCATGCGCACCGAGTAGAGCCGCTCACGGTTCCACAGGCGCGGCACCAGGTAGTAAATAGCACCGAAGGTGATCATGCCGTTCCAGCCCAGCGCGCCCGAGTGGACGTGGCCGATGGTCCAGTCGGTGTAGTGCGAGAGCGAGTTGACGAACTTGATCGACATCATCGGGCCCTCGAAGGTGCTCATGCCGTAGAAGGCGAGCGCCATGACCATCATGCGGATGATCGGGTCGGTGCGGACCTTGTCCCACGCGCCGTTCAGCGTCATCAGACCGTTGATCATGCCGCCCCAGCTGGGCATCCACAGCATGATCGAGAAGACCATGCCCAGCGTCTGCGCCCAGTCGGGCAGCGCGGTGTAGTGCAGGTGGTGCGGCCCCGCCCAGATGTAGATGAAGATCAGCGACCAGAAGTGAATGATCGAGAGACGGTAGGAATAGACCGGGCGCTCGGCCTGCTTGGGCACGAAGTAGTACATCATCGCCAGGAAGCCGGCGGTCAGGAAGAAGCCGACCGCGTTGTGGCCGTACCACCACTGCACCAGCGCGCCCTGCACGCCGGCAAAGACCGGATAGCTCTTCGAGCCGACGAAGCTCACCGGCCAGTCGAGGTTATTGACCACGTGGAGCATGGCCACGGTGATGATGAACGAGAGGTAGAACCAGTTCGCAACGTAGATGTGCGGCTCGGAGCGCTTGATGATCGTGCCCACGAAGACCGCCAGATAGCAGACCCACACGATCGTCAGCCACCAGTCGACGTACCATTCGGGCTCGGCGTATTCCTTGGACTGGCTGATGCCCAGCACATAGCCGGTGGCGGCGAGCACGATGAACAGCTGGTAGCCCCAGAATACGAAACGCGCGAGGCCCGGGAAGGCCAGGCGTGCCCGGCAGGTGCGCTGCACGACATAGTAGCTCGTAGCGATCAGCGCGTTCCCCCCGAACGCGAAAATCACCGCCGAGGTGTGCAGCGGACGCAAGCGGCTGAAGTTGAGGTAAGGTTCCAGGTTGAGCCAGGGCCAGGTGAGCTGGGCGGCGATGAACACGCCGGCCGCAAAGCCTACCACGCCCCAGAACACCGTTGCGATGACACCCCAGCGAACCGGGTCGTCATCGTAGCGTCCCTCGTCGGGCATCTTGAGGATACCGCGCGCGATCGCGCCGTAATCCGCACTCCGCACCGT
This sequence comes from Novosphingobium sp. BW1, assembly GCF_008107685.1. Classification (GTDB taxonomy): domain Bacteria; phylum Pseudomonadota; class Alphaproteobacteria; order Sphingomonadales; family Sphingomonadaceae; genus Novosphingobium. The sequence goes on along the minus strand of NZ_VIRF01000064.1, from coordinate 2,985 downwards.
GAACCACACGGCAATCAGCGCGGCCAGCGCGACGATGCTCATGTGAATGGCGAAACCCCCATCAGCCGCGAGCGCGACCCCGATGACGGCAAGGAAGAGCACGGCGAGCCAGAGGCCCGCCCGCGCGAGAACCGTTACCATATCATTTCTCTTTCGAGACTGTTGCTGAACCTGACGAACGCCTTGGCGAGTAACACCTGATCCAGCATTGATAATGATCAAATTACGCGAGCAATGAATTTAAAGGCAGATTTCCGTTGTTTTGCGCGTAATCAAATCAACTTGATCGCAATTGCCGCAAAGGCATTTGCGCAGCCGCTCAAAAGGGGGGACACGCATGGTGCGGCCCCGGCGGCAACGGAAGAAATTACTATGCGCAAGATGACGATGTTCGTCGCCCTGGCCGCGGCCACTGCCCTTTCCACGCCCGCCATGGCCGGCAGTCCGAACGGCAAGTTCCAGGTCAAGGTGCTCGGCACGGCCGTCCTGCCCAACGGCGAGATCGACAAGATCAAGCACCTCGATGCGGGTCTGGGCGACACGCTTGCCAGCATGGGCGTAAGCGACGTCGACGCCAAGGCGAACGACAACGTGGTCCCCACGCTCGCGGTCGAATACTTCTTCAACCAGAACTTCTCGCTCGAGACGATCTGCTGCTTCACCCAGCACCACGTCAACGGCGCCGCCGACCTCTCGGGCACCGAGCTGGTCGACCACGTCCTGATCCTGCCCGCAACGGTGACGTTCAAGGCCCACCTGCCCACCGGCACGCCCTTCAAGCCCTACATCGGCGCGGGCCCCTCGATCTTCTTCGTATTCGACGAAAAGCCGGGCGCGACCGCCCAGGCATTGGGCGTTGACCGCGTGAAGATGTCCAACTCGTTCGGTGTGGCGCTGCAGGGCGGTGTCGATATCGCGCTCGGCGACAGCGGCTTTGGTGTCTCGCTCGACGCCAAGAAGTACTTCATGAAGCCGACCGCCAAATTTTATGTCGAGGACACCAAGGTGCTCGAGACCAAGCACAACCTCGATCCCTGGGTTCTCAGCGCGGGCGTCACCTACCGCTTTTGAGTCCGGACGAGGCCCAGGGCCTCCACTTCAAGGGACACACGCTGCATGCGCGGAAAGGGGGGAGCAAACCGCTCCCCCTTTTTTCGTGTCTGTCGCGGGCCCGTCTACAGCTTCCCGAAATTGACCGTCGCGTTGAACAGGAACACTGCAGTCCCCGCCACCAGCGAGGCCGCGATGCGAGCGGCCAGATAGGGCACGCTCAGGACATCGCTCAGCAGCGTGAAAGCACCCAGAATAAGCGCCAGCCCCACCAGCGCGTTGCCGACGAAAAGTACATAGCCCGAGGCCATCCCGCGCGCACTGCCCCGGAAGATCCAGACCCGCGCCAGAACGTAGTGGAGCGCATTTGCCAACAGGAAGCCCAGTGCGACCGCCAGCAACCGACCGGCTCCGGCTTTTTCTACCAAGACCCAGATGAAGACGAGATCGAGAAGAAATGTCGCGACGCTCGCGAGGGCATTGCGCAGATAGAGATCGAGCCCCTTGCGGGTCAGGACGCGGCCCAGGAAACCGCGCCCGCCAATCCCGGGATCAGCGTCTTCAGGGGGCACGCGGGAGGTCGCCCCGGTCGGTATATCGTACGAATTCGAACGCGGTGGCATGCCTTGCACAACTCGCTAGCAGACGCACGGTTTCCGCTCCGACCATGCTGTCTGTGCACGCGCGCATGCATCGCATGCGGAGCTCCGCCGAACTGCATGCTCCAGGTCTGGTGCGAATCAGCCCGCTTCGGCCGCGAGTGCATCCATGTCACGAATGATGACATCGCGGCGCGAGGGCAGGTCGATGATGCCTTCGTTGCGCAGGCGCGTGAACTGACGGCTCACCGTCTCGATCGTCAGGCCCAGCACATCGGCGATCTGCTGGCGCGAGAACGGCAGCGTGAGGTGGCGCTCCTGCGGTGCATCAAGCGGGATCTTACAGCCGCTGCCGCCGAGGCGCTCGGTCATCTCGACCAGGAAGCTCGCCATCTTCTCGGCCGCCGACTTGCGGCCCAGCAGCAGCATCCAGCGGCGCGTGCGGTCCAGTTCGCCCAGTGTGCGCTCAAGCAGCTTGTGCTCCAGCGACGGGTGCTCACGGGCAAAGGCATCGAAATCGCGGCGCGAGAACACGCAGACCTTGGCTTCGGTAAGAGCGGTCACACCGTGGCCGCTGGTTCCCCCGAAGGGACGCCCGATGAAGTCAGAAGGGTAGACCACGCCCACGATCTGTTCGCGACCATCCTCGGTGTTGGTCGACAGCTTGAGGACGCCCTCGATCACGTTGGCAACGAGGACCGAATCCTCGCCTTCCCAGATCAGCGATTCGCCCGGCGTGATCTTGCGCGTGCGCCCGATCGCATTGAGGGCCTCGAGTTCGCTAGCGTTGAGAGACGCACAAATCGCCCGGTTGCGGACAACACAAAGGTCACAAGTCGACATTATGTTCCGTTATCAGGGCCTACAGCTACACACAAGTTTCGGCAGATACCTCAATCGACTACATATGGAAAGTAACTAGTGGATTGATCGGAACAGATGATTCCGTTTTCGGGATTCCCTTGAACGGGGGGACATGCGAAGATGGCGCATGCGAACGGGCATCCAGATTGAGGTTACAGGACCGGACACCAAGCGGCTCGAAGCGATTGTCGCAGCGCGTAGTTCTCCTCAAAAGCATGTTTGGCGGGCGCGGATCATTCTGCTGACGGCTCAAGGGCTAGGAACGCAGGCGATCATGGAGGCGACTGGCAAATCCAAGCCGTGCGTGTGGCGCTGGCAGGAACGGTACATGGCCGAAGGCGTGGATGGGCTGCTGCGCGACAAGACCCGACCTCCGGGGATCGCGCCTCTCGATGCGGCTTTGGTCGACAAGGTCGTTGCGCTGACGCTGGAACCACCCAGCCATGAGGCCACCCATTGGACGGTGCGGGCG
>NZ_VIRF01000083.1 GCF_008107685.1 Novosphingobium sp. BW1 | reverse complement strand
ATGGCCAAAGCCGCAGCGCTTGCCCTCCAGAACCATCCCAAAGACGCTTTACACATAGACCAGCGCATGGGGCCCGCGGGTTCCTGCACTGGAGGCTTTCGTACGCAAGCGCCCGAAACCCTTCACAAAAGCTGCCGTTCATTCACATTGGGGGCATGGCAGCTTCGCGCCCTCATTTCCGCCGTTCGGCGGCATCTAAACTGGTCCCGAAAGCTGCCGTCCATACGGGTTGCCTCAGCGCGGGGTGACGGTCCGAGCAGGGGATGCTGGCGATAACCATCGTGCACGATTTGCGTGAGGGCTTCCGTCTACTCGGTCATGATGCGGTGCTCGCACGAAATGGCGGCGGCGGCTCGGTCCAGCTTGCGGAGACGTTCTGAAGTTACACCATCGTCAGGCTGTCGAACTTTTCGCCGGGGCTGCCTCTGGCTCGGCGTAGAATGCGCCAGTTGGCTCATCCATTCGTACCGCTCGTGCAACGACAATGAAGCGGTTGGGGTAATTGGCCAACCAGACGCGTCCGCCGCGTCCTCTACCAAGCTCAAAAGTGCGTACTCCGAACAGCGCGCGTCGATCATTCCCCTATATCCCCGTATATTCCGCTTGTATTCACGCCATTCCTCCCCGTGAATACAAGCATCGAAACCGGAAGGGCGGATATGAAATTCGGCGACTATTTGAGGCAGCAACGGGCGGAGTGCGGCTGGATACAGCCGGAAGCTGCGGCGCGTGCGAAGATCGAGCAAAGCTATCTGTCCAAGCTCGAAAACAACAAGTCGATCCCGTCGGGCGATATCTATGCCCGGCTGGTCCAGGCCTATGGCATCGACGCGCAGGAGATGGCGGGCGTTCTTTTTCCCGCCGAGCTCGACCGGCTGCGCGAGATCGATTCGCTGCGCGATCTTCTGCTCCAGCGCTCGCGGGCCGATATCGAGACACCGCGCAGGCTGTTGCTAGCCGGACTTGTCGCGCTGATGATCGGCGGCGGCTTCGTCGGTTTCTCGCAGCTCGAACCTGAGCGCACCCTCACGCAGTACAGCTATCAGTCGACCGGTGTGATCGCCGCCAATGCCCCGTTGGATACCGACATCCCGCCGGGTTCACCGGGCGCCGACGAGCAGACCAAGTTCCTCAAGCAGATGCGCGGACCGATGTTCACCGAACAAGTGCCGGGCGGCAAGCGCGTGTGGATGCTGGTGGGCAGCAACGAGATCGTACAGGTCCCGCCCTACCGCTGGGCATTGATCCCCGGGATCGCGCTGATCATCGGCGGGCTGGGCTGCTTCTTCGTCGCCTGGCGATGGCGATGACCTGCTGACGCACTGACGCTCTGAAAATTCGAACACCCCATACGCGCGCGTATCGCGCCACCCTTTCGCTCGTCCGCTCGACAAGGAGAATAGCATGAAGAAGTTGACCCTGTTTGCCGCCACCCTTCTGGGAGCCTGCGCGCCCACTGCCCTCACGCCCCCTGCCGCGAGTGCTCAGATGAGCCCGATGATTGACGACTACGGCGCGCTCGACACGCGTATCGAGGAATTGATGGCGGCCAACGACGTCAAGGGCATGGCGATCGCGATCATCGATCGCGACAAGATCCGCCATGTCCGCGCTTTCGGCCACGCCAATGTCGCAAAGCAGGTGCCGCTCGAGACCGACACGATCATGTATGCCGCGTCGATCACCAAGGCGGCGTTCACCTACATGGTCCTGCAATTGGTGGATGAGGGCAAGATCGGTCTCGACACGCCGATCAGCGAATATCTGTCCAAGCCGCTGCCCGAATACAGCGACGCGGATTGGGACTGGTCTTTGCTGGCAGGCGACGAGGACTGGCGGCTGCTCACCCCGCGTATTCTGCTCAACCACAGCTCGGGCCTCGCAAACCTGCGCTGGTTCGAGCCCGACAACGACATGTCGTTCCACTTCACGCCCGGCACGGCCTACGCCTATTCGGGCGAGGGCTTCTACCTGCTCCAGTTCGTGCTGGAGGAAGGGCTCGGCTTGAATGTGAAGGACGAGATGCAGCGCCGCATCTTCGATCGCTTCGGCATGCCGAACACCAGCATGCAGTGGCGCGAGGACTTCGCGAGCCACCTGGCCGACGGGTATAAATTCGACGGCAGCTTCGTGCCGCACGATGCGCGTAGCGGCGTCAGCGCATCGGGATCGATGGATACGACCATCGCTGATCAGGCGCGGATGTGGCGCGGAATGCTGATGGGAGAAGGGCTCTCGCCAGAAATGCGCGCCGAGTGGACACGTCCCGAAGTGCCGATCAGTACGAAATCCAAGTTCCCGACGATCGAGGTACTCGACACCTATGACCCTATCGGCCCTCGGGTACACCTCGCGGGCGGGCTCGGGGTGGATACGTGGGAGGGTCCGTCGGGTCGCTTCTTCGCCAAGGGCGGGCATAACGAGTGGACCGGAAACATCGCCCAGTGCGACGAGGCCAGAAAGCGCTGTATCGTCCTCCTGGGCAATGATGTCCGCGCTGAACTGATTTATCCTGCCATCGTCGCGATGGTGCTGGGCGACAACCGCTATCCCTGGCAGTGGACATATCCTGAGCTGTTCGGGAAGTGACGAGCGGCAGGACGTGGGGCACCGCATGCACACCCTGCAGGGATGTTTTGTAACGACGGCTTTAGATAGATGGCTTCTTCTCAGGTCGAAGTGCTAAATGGGGACAGTCTCCTTCCGGCAGGAGCTGCCATTCAGACGCACGCCAGGGAACGGCTTGAGCTGGTCGGGACCTGCCTCATCCGCGAACGCGTAAAAGTGGGACATTGCCGCCATCAACAGCACGGGTGCGAAAGTCAGCTATTGCCACCTTCCGCCGTTCGCGGCTCGATCTGGAGCGGCCCAGTTCTTGTGAACTCGGTTACGCCCATCGTGTGGCTAGCCTCTCAACTCGTTAGAAAGCTGGGTCAGCTCACCTCGCCACCAAATTGTCGTACTGCCCAATCCATAAACACACGGACGCGGGGTGAAAGTTGGCGGCTCGGTGGATAGAGCAAAGAGACGGGGACCGAGGGCGGCAGGTTGTCGGATAGGATCTGAACCAGGTCACCTGTGGCGAGATGCTTCTCCACGTGGAAGTGCGGCACCTGGAAGATGCCAAATCCAAGCAACGCGGTTGCGAGATAGCTCTCGGTGCCCGTCACTGAAACGGGTGCGGGCAAGGTGATGGTGCGGTAGTCATCACCGATCGCGAATTGAAGTGGCGCAAGCTGTCCGGTTGTCAGCGAGCGAAGGCCGATCATGCGATGTCCATCGAGATCATCGATCCGCGAAGGGGTGCCGAACCGCTCCAGATAGGCCGGCGCGGCGCAGGTCATCCGGTGCATTATCATGACCCTGCGCGCAATCATGTCGCTGTCTGTCAACTGCCCGTAGCGCAGCACACAGTCGATGCCCTCTCGCACGACATCGATCCACCGCTCGCCCTCGCTCATGATGATCTCAAGATCGGGATATTCGGCAAGGAAGTCGGGGAGCCCCGGCAGCAGGAAATGTCGGGCGATCGTGCCTTGGACCTCAATGCGTAGGACGCCCTTCGGCTTTGCACCACCGAAAGCACCTTCGGCGTTCTCGATCTCGGCCAGGATGGCCACACAGCGGCGCGCATAGGCCTCGCCATCCAGTGTCGGGCTGACCACTCGGGTAGTCCGCTGAAGGAGCCGGACCCCAAGCCGCTCTTCCAACTGTTTGATCACCTGCGTCACGGTTGATCGGGGGATGCCTATATCCTGCGCGGCGACGGTGAAACTGCGCCGCTCCACGATCCGCACGAACAGCCGCATGACATCGATCCGGTCCAGATGCGCCTCCCCATTGTTTGTGTTGGCGGAACAGTGATGCTCATTCTTGGGTGATTATCTCCGCCCTGTCATCCGCCAAATAGTCTCCATGCCCAGCCAAGGCGGCGGGAAACGAAGGAGACAGACAATGAGCATCGAACAGAACGGCAAGGTTGCAATCGTCACCGGCGCATCGCGCGGCATCGGCGCCAGCATCGCGCAGCGCCTCGGACAGGACGGCTTCACCGTCATCGTGAACTATGCCGGCAGCGCGAAGTCGGCTGAAGAGGTTGCTGCCAAGATCGAAGCCGCTGGCGGCCGCGCCATTACCGCGCAGGCTGACGTGAGCGACGCTGCGGCAGTGGCCCGGATGTTTGCAAGCGCCGAAGCCGCCTTCGGCGGTGTGGATGTCCTCGTGAACAATGCCGGCATCATGAAGCTCGCCACCATCGCCGACAGCGATGACGCGCTCTTCGACAGCCAGATCGCGATCAATCTCAAGGGCACGTTCAACACACTGCGCGAGGCAGGTAAGCGGCTCCGCGATGGCGGTCGGATCGTCAACTTCTCAACCACGGTCGTCGGCCTGCGCCTGGAAAGTTACGGCGTCTATGTCGCCACCAAGGCAGCAGTCGAAGCGATGACGGCGGTCATGTCGAAAGAGCTGCGCGGCCGTTCGATCACCGTCAATGCCGTCGCTCCTGGGCCGACCGCAACCGGCCTGTTCCTCGACGGCAAGTCGCCCGAACTGATCGAGCGCATGTCCAAGATGAACCCGCTCGAACGCCTCGGGACGCCTGACGATATTGCCTCAGCCGTCGCCTTCCTCACCGGCCCCGATGGCGGATGGATCAATGGCCAGGTGCTGCGCGCCAATGGCGGCATGATCTGAGCCTGCCGCTTCTTCCGATCTCTCTCGAACCACCCTGACATTAAAGGAAACCATCATGACCAAGCAGATCATCATCGTCACCGGCGCATCCAGCGGTTTCGGCGCTCTCACCGCTCGCCAGCTCGCGCTGGCCGGCCACACTGTCTATGCCGGAATGCGTGCCACCACGGGCCGCAATGCCCCGCAGGTCGAAGCTGTCGCGGCCTATGCCGCAGAACATGGCGTCGACCTGCGCGCCGTCGAGCTGGACGTACAGTCCGATGTTTCGGTGGAGGCAGGGATTGCCCAGATCATTGCGGATTGTGGACGCCTCGATGTCGTCATCCACAATGCAGGACATATGAGCTTCGGCCCGGCTGAAGCCTTCACCCCCGAGCAGTTTGCGGACCTCTACGACATCAACGTGCTTTCGACGCAGCGGGTCAACCGCGCCGCGCTTCCGCAGCTGCGCAAGCAGGGCAAGGGCCTGGTGCTGTGGGTGTCGTCCAGCAGCGCTCGCGGCGGCACACCGCCATACCTTTCGCCCTACTTCGCGGCGAAGGCGGCGATGGACAGCCTGGCGGTCAGCTATGCCGGCGAGCTAGCCCGGTGGGGCGTGGAAACCTCGATCATCGTGCCGGGAGCCTTCACCAGCGGCACCAATCACTTCACCCACAGCGGTAAGCCCGCCGACGAAGCACGCTCTGCCGAGTACGCCAGCGGCCCCGGAGCCGACATCCCTGATACGGCGATGAAGGGGTTAGCCGGCCTGGAGCCTGAAGATGCCGATGTGACTGACGTGGCCCGCGCCATCGTGACGGTCGTCGATACCGCGCACGGCAAGCGCCCCTTCCGCGTCCACATCGATCCGTCGCAGGACGGCGCGGAGATCGTCAACGCCATGTCGGACCGCGTTCGCGCCGAGATGTTCCGCCGCATTGGTCTGGAAGACCTGCTCACCGCCCGCGTCAACTAAGCGGCACTGGACCGGGCCGGCTCAGCCGGTCCGGCTTGCATCGAAAGGATCGTCATCATGACTTCATCCAACGTCTGGACCGCCCCCAGCTCGACGGGGAAGGAGCGGTTCCTCTCCATCAGCGCTGCCGCCGCGCTGACGGCCGCTTCTGCGGCGCATGTCACCACCATCATCGCCGTACCTGCCTGGGCGATGTTCATGGGCTGGGTCGCCTACTACACGCGCGGCCACTCCGCCCGAGACGGGCTGGCCAACTACGCCTGCCTCGCATTGGGTATCGGACTTGGCCTGATTGCCGTGATGGCGGTCGGCGCGCTATCCCCGAGCGTCGGCACATTTGCCTTGCCGATCGTCGTCCTCGTAGTGGCCACCCTCGTCGTGTCTCTTCGCGCCGTGCCGGGGCTGAGCAACATTCCGGCCTACTTTCTGGGAGTGGTGACGGTCTTTGCCGCTCATGTTCAGCCCACCCTCTACGCGATGGCCGAGTTGGGCCTTGCCGGCGCGATCGGCTCGCTAGCCGCGTGGTTCGCATCACACTGGCAGCAAAGGCTTGCAAGCCAGTGACAGCACTGTGCTGGCAGCGGCAGTACTGAACGGTTGAGCCAAGTCCATTTGTCCGGCGCTGCCGCTTCCACATTTCATCCGACTTGAAGGAGTAGCCGCCATGCACATGCTCTCAGTCATTGTAGGGGGCATCGTCCTGTTGGGCATTTTCCTGCTATTCGGGCACCTGTGGGGCGATGGCCCGGCATCGCTGTCCACAGCGGCAAAGTTGTTCATACCCGTATGGCTGGCTGTCTCGGTGACGAACCTCTGGATCGGCGTCAGCAAGGCCGGGTACACCGTCGCCGAGGAAACCCCCATTCTGCTCGTGGTCTTTGGAGTTCCCGTTGCCCTGGCTGCTCTCGCAGTATGGATCTTCGCTCGCTCCTGAGCCCCCTCAACGTCGGGCATTTGGTTAAACGACAGGTTTCGTGCTGAGCCGTCGTTAAGAAAGGGAAGCGAATGGCGCAATGTGGTCGGTTTCCGACACCAAGTTCACACACCGCTGAACTTCCACACCGGGATTCCAAGCTTCCTCGCTTTGTCGGAGAGGTTGTCCTGGATGCCGGTTCCGGGAAAGGCCATGACGCCGATCGGCAGCACTTCGAGCATCTGATCGTTGCGCTTGAAGGGAGCAGCGCGGCCGTGCTTCGGCCAGTCGGGCGCGAACCCGATTTGCATTACGCCCCGATGATCTGCCCAGCGCGAGGCGATCTTTTCGGCGCCCTTGGGAGATTTTCCGTGCATCAGAACCATATCCGGGTGCTTGGCATGGACCTGGTCGAGCTTCGCCCAGATCAGTAGATGATCATTGAATTCGAGCCCACCGGTGAAGGCAACCTTCGGACCGGGCGGCACGAGCACCTGGTTCTCGGCGCGCTTGCGGGCGGCCAGGAAATCGCGGCTGTCGATCATCGCCGAAGTTAGATTGCGGTGGTTGACCTTCGATCCGTGGTGGGGAAGCCAGGGCTTGCCGGCGTGACGTTCGAAATGCTCGCCAGCCTGGTCGCGCATCAGTTCATAGGCATCCTGCCGTTCCAGAAGAGTCCTGCCTTCCGCGATAAGCCGCTCAAGCTCAACCGACCGGACCTCGCTGCCATCCTGCTCCCGCTGGGAGCGGCGCTGCCCCTGTTCGTTGTCGTCGAGATCGCGCGTGATCCGCTGGGCGGCGCGGTGAAAAACATTGACGGTAGACCAGAGGAGATCGTCGAGGTCGGGCTCAAGCCGGGTGTCGCCCAGGGTGGCAATAAAGGCGTCGAAGATATCGGCAATGGCGCCGGCGAGCATATCGCCTTCGGGAAGCGGGCGCGGATCGGGTTCATCCTCGAAAGCCCGGTAGCCGTAGAGTTGGAGTTCGGTGAGGACGCAGTCGGTCGGGGATGAGGTGTGGCTTGGCTCAAGATCGTATTGCTTGCTCATGAGATGCTCCATCGCTGGGCCGCGACCGCCGCTGCCTTCATGGCGACAATGCCGCTGGGCGGGCTGGACTGGCACCCCGAGCGAGAGCGAGCGGGCCGAAGCGCAGCGCAGGGCCGCAGGGGCCGACTATTTTGCTTCGCGATGGAAAGGCCTGGAGGGCCGCCGGAAAATAGTCGGTCACAAGGTTGCCCGGACGGACCGTTTGACGGCCGCTCGCCCTCTCGAAGGCCGAGGCGCGGTCCTCTCGCGCGGGATAGGCATCCGGGCAACACGGTCGTTCGTAAGCCAACGCCCGCATTTTCGTCCCGGTTACGCCGTCAGGTCCAGGACGTGGTCGAAGTCCTGCGGTGCGAGCTGGACGCGAATGCCCTCCCGCAGCGCGTCAATGCCTAGGAGCCGCAGATCCTCGTTGAAGTCCCCGAGCGCTGGCGACAGCACGATTGCCTCAATCCCTGCCTGCTCGGCGCGGCCGAAGAGTGCCGCCATTGCGCCGTTGCCCGCAGGATCGTTTTCATACGCGATGTAGATGCGGCGCAGTTCGTGCGGAAAGATGATGGCAGCGAGATGCGCGGCGGAGAGCGCGGCGAGCATTGGCATGGTTGGCAGGACGCATCTGAGCGACAGCATGGTTTCGATGCCTTCGCCGGCTGCCATCACCGCGCCGGGCGCCCCGAAGCGCACCGCGTGTCCGAGAAGATCGCCCATTGCCCGCCTCGGCGTTTCGATCGGTGCCTTGCCGAGCGTCGCTTCGCTGAAGCCATGGGGGTCGAGCCACGTGCGATGTGCGCCGGTGATCTTGCCGCTGACATCGGTGACCGCGGCGATCATGGCTGGCCAGGTCTCGGTCGGGGAAGTTTCGTCTGGCCGGTAATAGCAGCGCGGATGGAAGCGTAGCGCCCTGGTTTCGGGCAAGGCCGTGATCCCGCGCCTGTGCAGATATCGTTCCGCAAGCGTGCAGGTGATCGGCTGCGCCATCGCAAACAGCCGGCGAGCCGATTCCCGTGATCCGGCCGGCGCATAGGATTTGCGGGTTCGCCGACTGTCCGGTTCCGGTTCGGCAGGTGGCAAGCTGAGGAACCGGCGCGCTTCTGCGGCGATGGCGCTGAATTGGGAGAGGCCGCAGCCCTCGCGGATCACGTCGAGCAAATCGCCATATTCACCGGTTGCCGCGTCGGTCCATTTGCCCGCGACGCCCTTTGCGGTGTCCTTCAACCGGACGAACATCGAGCGCCCGGCCGCGCCGCGAACGTCGCCGACCTGCCAATAGTTTCCTTGCCTGTGCCCATTGGACAGATAGGTGCGGCACACCTCCTCGGCGCGATTGGCAAGCGCACGCGCCAGATCATGCGGGCTTTGCGCCATCACAGGTTCCTCCATGCAAAATGGCCCGCCGCTGGCATCCCCCGCGAGGGGAACCCCAGTGCCGGCGGGCCAGTGCGCAAGCGTCAAACGGTCATTCGGCGGCGATGGCCTGGAAGGCGTCGTCGGCAGGGTCATTCTCGCCGGTCGACGCGTTTGCGGCCATATCCGTTTCGCCGCCGTCCGCCGCCAATTCTACGACCATTGCAGTGGTGTCGGTGATTTCGCCTTCGCACGCTTCGGGCATTGGACAGTGCGCCGTGCGAAGCGGTTCCGGCAGCCAGCCCGAGCCGGCCAGCAAGGTTTCTGCCTGGGCGGCCATGTCGCCCTTCTTGAGATGGGCGATCCGGTCAGCCGTTTGCGGTCCCTTCGCCTCCGTGACCGCCTGCAGGATGCGCGCCTTGGTCACGCGGCCGAGGAACATATCGACCGTTGGCTTCCAGCCAGCCGCCACCATGTCGAGATCGACTGCTTGTGCCAGCCGGTCGGCATGGGCAAGCGCGCGCGGACGGCGGTTCCAGGCCTCATGCACCGCGTTGACCGACAGGCTGACGACGTGCGCAAAGAGCGCCGAGCGGCGAGCGCCGTCCCATTCGCCCAGAGCATCCCACAGATCAGCGGATTCCTTCGGCACGACCGAAGCCCAGCTCTCGTGCCGCGCCCGGATCGCATCGCCACAGGCGCTGTCATTGAGCCCCGGTGCCTGCACGCCGAAACTGACGCTCTTCAGGTCGAGTTCGAGACAGCTGTCCGAGCCATAGTGATAGAAGACCTTGAGCGTGAGCGCGTGGAGTGCAGCAAGGAACGCCATATCCGGCCGTTCGCCGAGCGCCTGGCGCAGGCCAAGCGTGCGATGGGCCGTCAGTTCGGTCATCAGCCGGTCAGAGATGGGCGCAAGCCCTTCGTCTTCCTCGGGCTCAGGAAGCGATGCGTCCGTCTCGGCAGTGACGGCGCCGTCGCCGGGGTGACTGGCACTTGCCGCAATGGCATGATCAGTCATGCTTTGATCGTCCGCATGTGCGATAGGCTGCTCGTCCTCGGGGCGCACATAGCCGCGCTCGACACGCAAGACGCCGTTCGAGGCAATGCTGACGAAGGCACCGGCGCGGGCGACTTCGCCGGGTTCGTACCTGACCGGCCGCCCCTCGAATCCTTCGAGTGCCGTCTCGATCTCCCCCAGGCGCTCGTCGATTTCGTCGGGGAGTTCGTCGGCGTCGGAATATTCCTCGGTCAGGCGGTCGAGCTGCGCCTGGAAGGCATCGCGGGTCGCTTCCTCCTCCGCCGTGAGCGGCTGTACCTCACCGCGAAGCTGGCGCAGGCCGAATGTGTGACCATACGGAAAATCGGGGGCCACCTCGATCCACTTCCAGCCTTCGGCGGCAATGGTGCCCGCTTCCTCGTTCAGCCGCTCGGCCACGATCATGTCGATCAGCGCCGCATCCTGCAGCCAGCCGCCATCATCGCCCTGGAACAAGTCGCGCATGATGCCGCCGCCGGCCTCGAGATAGGCTTCGAGGCCGATGAACTGCGCACGCTTGTCGGAAGCACGGACGGCGCCTTCGGTCAGCAGGCGGCGGATGGTGTAGGGCTGCTTGTCGTGGGACTGGCTCAGCCGTTCGAAGACCTGCTCCTGCCGCTCATGATCGCCGGAGACCGTGAAGGCCATCAGTTGGTCGAGGCTCAACCCATCCTCGGCATAGACGTCGAGGAGCTTTGGTGCGACCGACGCAAGCTTGAGCCGCTGCTTGACGACGGCGACCGAGACGAAGAAAGCGGCGGCGATTTCCTCCTCGGACTGGCCCATTTCGCGCAGGGCGAGGAAGGCGCGGAACTGGTCGAGCGGATGGAGCGGCGCACGCTGGATGTTCTCGGCAAGTGAATCTTCCTCGGCGATGCCGTCTTCGCGCACGATGCAGGGCACCGGCGCGGTCCTGGCGAGACGCTTGTGCTTCACCAGCAATTCGAGCGCACGGTAACGGCGCCCACCAGCCGGGATCTCGAACATGCCGGTCTCGGCGCCGGCTTCGCCGATGACAGACCGGACGCTGAGGCCCTGGAGCAGGCCTCGCCGAGCAATGTCCTCAGCCAATTCCTCGATCGACACGCCGGCCTTGATACGCCGGACATTCGACTGGCTGAGCCCGAGCTTGTTGAAGGGAATGTCGCGCGAAGGCGACAGGGTGATCTTCGTTGCAGCAGTAGCCATGACATATACTCCGCGACGGCGGGCCGGGAGCCTCTCTCTCGACCTCAAAACCGTCACGAAGCGAAGCGCCGCCCTCTTGCTCTGGAGGACGGCGCAAAGCGCGGGTGATCGCAAATGAGGAACAGACCGGGCCGCAGACGCCGAAGTCCGCGGCTCGAATGGATCGGGGATCAGGCAGTGCGATCGAGAAGTTTCTTCGCCCGCGTTTCCAAGTCGAGCCGCGCGTCCTGGTTGGTCTTGTCGCGTGCGAGTGCCGTAATGCCCTGGACGAAGTCGAACACGCTCGAGGGTGGATGGCCTTCCTCGGCAAGGACCGTCTCCACGATTTTTGCCGTATCCGCCCTCGAGAAGCCGCGCCGGCGCAGGAAGTCTGAACGGTCCTCGTCGTTGCGGGCAACTATCCGCTCGCGCGCGGCCCTGATGCCGTTGACGAATGGCATGGGCGACGAATCGGCAAAACGCGTAAGCGCAGGTGCCGCTTCGTGAGCAAAACGCGATGCGGCATATTTGGAGTGGCGGATCGTGATCTCCTCGAATTGCTCCACGCCCCACAGGTTGCGGTTCTGGCAAACGGCGCGAAGGTAGAAGCTCGCAATGCCCAGCGTCTTGGCGCCGACTTCGGAATTCCAGCAGTAGAAGCCCCGGAAGTAGAGATCGGGCGAGCCGTCGGGCAGTTTGCCGGCCTCGATCGGATTGAGGTCGTCGACCAGGAACAGGAACACGTCGCGGTCGGACGCATAAAGCGTGGTCGTGTCGCGGGTGACATCGACGCGCGGATTGTAGATGCCAGTCGACCAGTCGAGCACGCCGGGCACCTTCCAGCGGGTATCACCGATACCATTTCCGGCGATGCGCTGAACGGCTGAGACCAGTTCGTGATCGTAGATGCGGCCATAATCGGGGCCGGTGACGGCGCGCAGTTCGACCCGACCGTCGTCGGTTTCCAAGGCCTTCACCTGCTCGGCGCGATGCGAGGTCAGTCCATATTGCAGGTTGATGCCGGCAAGTGGCGCGGGAAGCTGGCGCAAATAGGCCGCCGGTGCTCCGACCAGACTGGCGAGCTGCCCGAAGCTCCAATGGGTGGGCGCGGCTGGCGAAGCCGAGCCTGGCAGCATCAGCGCCAGACGTTCAGGATCGTCGCGGCTGGCCTCTACCCGGATCGCCGCACTCTCCACCGTCCGGGTGCGGCTCTGTTCGGCGCGGCCGTGGACCGAGGAGAACAGCTCCGACAGCGAGAGGTAGCGCTCGTCGTCCGGCCGCGAAAACCATTCCGAAGATACGCGGCCGTTCCGCTCGCCGCGGCTCACATCCACCTTGTAGCCGCCAGCGCCTTCGCGCGCGGCATCCAGAATTTGCGCTTGTGTCATGGGACTTTTCCATGACGGGCGCCAGGAGCCTCTCTCCCAGCCCTCAACCCGTCACGGAAAATCCGTCCGCTCTCTCACTCTCGGGAGATTCAATTCCCGATGCCGCACGGGCCAGCATCGGGCCCATGACTCCCCTCAGAACGGCATCGACAGCCGCCCGCACAGAGGGATAACGAATATACGCCAAGGGGCCCTGGAGCACCCGTTCGACATATTACTTCCTTATTACGCCGGCCTCTCCAGAGGCACGCGTAATATGAATTCCCTGCTCTAGGAGGAAATAAGTGATCGATTTTTCTGGAAGAAAATGGAGCGGTGAAGGGATTCGAACCCTGCCCCCAACCTTGGCACGGTTGGATTGCGAGTTTGTCGGCAACTTCAAAATTTTTAGAGAAATTCCAACCGGCCTAAAAACCGGCCTAAAAAGAAATTTAGGCCGGTTTGGCATTCGCGATGGCGATAAACATCAACATTTTCATACCGTTGTATGGTGAGCCCTGCTGGGTTCGAACCAGCGACCTACTGATTAAAAGTCAGTTGCTCTACCGACTGAGCTAAGGGCCCCCGATGCCGCTTTGCGGATCTGGTGGAGGCTCACCTAGGGGCATGTCGGGGCTTGGTCAAGCGGGTGTGTAACTGGTTGATCGACAAACCTGTCAGAGGATCACGCCAAGTGCCCGCTATGGTGCGTGCCGGGGCGAGGACGAAGTCACGTTGACGGAAGGCAGGGTGGGGCAGGACGAGACTGGTTTGCCCATCATCCTGGGCCCAAGGTCCTTGGCTCCACAGCACGATATCAAGGTCAAGAACACGCGATTGCCAGTCCTGGCCGAGGCGCTTACGCCCCAGTCGAGCCTCGATCGCGAGAAGTTCACGCATCACCTCCAGAGGAGCCAGTCCAGTCTCGAGGATGGCGGCCGCATTGAGGTAACGTCGGCGCGAGGGGCCCACCGGCGGTGTCTCGAGGAGGGGCGAGATCGCCGTGACTTGGCCGATCTCCTGTCCGATCATATCCAGAGCGCGCGCGAGCACCCGGCGCGGCGAGCCGATGCTCGGGTGGCGCATGTTCGAACCAAGTGCGATGAGATAGGCGCCCTCTCCATCCCAAGCCACGCCCTGGCCCGCCATACCGGTCACGCTCTCAGACGTCCTGTGCGATGCGGCCGTAAAGCTGGGGGCGGCGATCGCGGAAGAAGCCCATCCCTGCCCGGTGCTTCGCCGCACGTGCAAGATCGATCGTTGCCACCAAGACGCCCGTCTCCTCCTTGCCGAATTCGGTGACGTAATCGCCCCATTCGTCGCAAATGAAGGAGTGACCGTAGAAAGTCTGTTCGGTCCCGCACTCGGTTTCGACGCCAATACGGTTGGCTGCGATCACCGGCATGCAGTTGGATACCGAATGGCCAACCATCGCGCGGCGCCACATGCGGCTGGTGTCGAGCGTGGCGTCGTAGGGCTCGGAACCGATGGCAGTGGGGTAGAGCAGGAGCTCAGCGCCCATCAGCGCCATGACCCGCGCGCATTCGGGATACCACTGGTCCCAGCAGACCCCTACGCCCACGCGCACGACCTCGCCGTTCACCGGAACGTCCCAGACCTTGAACCCGTCGTTACCCGGGCGGAAGTAGTACTTCTCCTCGTAGCCCGGCCCGTCGGGAATATGGCTCTTGCGGTAGGTCCCCATGATCGCGCCGTCCGGCCCGATCATCGCGAGCGTGTTGTAATAGTGGTGCCCGTCCTTCTCGAAGAAGCTGGTCGGAATCGTCACCTCAAGCCTGGCCGCCAGTTCACGCATGGCAATGACCGAGGGATGTATCTCGGTCGGGCGGGCCAGCTCGAAAAGTTCCTCCTCCTCGTTCTTGCAGAAGTAGGGGCCCGCGAACAGTTCAGGCGGCAGGATCAGCTGCGCGCCCTTGCCCGCCGCCTCCTCGACGAGCGCGGAGACGGCGGCAATGTTCTCGGACTCGAGCTGCGAGCCGAGGGGAAGCTGGAGTGCGGCGACGGTGATTGTGCTCATGTACCGGGCCGATATCAGTCCCGCTTGCGGAAAAGAAGCGTCATGCGGTCGCTTTCACCGATGGCCGCGTACTTGGCCTTGTCCTGCTCCTTGAGCGCAAATTGCGGCGGCAGCGTCCACACGCCGCCTTCCCAGTTGGCCGGGTCCTTGGGGTTGGCGTTGATCTCCGAGCTGGCGACAAGCTCGAAGCCATTGAGCTCCATCAGCCGCACGACGTCGGCCTGGCGCAGGTAGCCTTTGCTGCCATTGGTGTAACTGAAGGGCGCATCGGCCTTGGCGCGGTGCTGGACCACGCCCAGCAGGCCATCGTCCTTGAGGAGGGTGCGCATGGCCTTCACCTCGGCATCGGCAATGTTCCAGTTCATCATGTTGTGCAGCATGCGGAACAGGACGATGCGGTCGTACGAGCCCTTCTCGGCGTCAGGAATGTCCTTCAGTGTCATGCCCGAAACCGAATCAGGATCGACGCCGGTCCATTCGACGACCTTGCCCGGAAAGGCCGCCGCCGATTCGGCAAGCTTGCTGCCATCGAAAGGCACCACGTCCGGGTTGAAGTAAAGCCCCGTCAGGTGTCCCTCCTCGGCAAGGTACGGGGCCAGCATGCGCGAATACCAGCCACCGCCCGGCGCGTATTCGCCAACCTTCATGTCGGGCGCAACGCCCATGAACTTTAGGGTTTCCACGGGATGGCGGTAGACGTCGCGCGCGCGGTCGTCCTTGCGCGCCGGAGTGGCGGCGGCAAGTTCGAGCAACGCCTCGCAGCCGTTGCACGAGACGACTTCGGCGCCATCTTCAGGCGCATCGGCGACAACCGGGGCCGCAAGCAGGCCAAGGCAGGTGGAAAGAGCAAGCATGGAACGGCGCATCAGTATCCTCCTAGGCAAGTCGCGGGTTCAATCCGGAAGGGATTGTCCGCGCGCTATTTCCCTGAAGCGCGAACCTAGTGTCCGCCCTGCCAATGACAAGCACGGTTTCGATCCCTATCTGAACAGGTAACACCCCCCGATCACAAGGATAGGACAGATCATGGAAACAGCCATCGTGGCAGGCGGATGCTTCTGGTGCACCGAAGCGGTATTCCGCGACGTCATCGGCGTCACCGAAGTTGAGAGCGGGTATATCGGCGGCACCACCGAGAACCCGACCTACAAAGAGGTGTGCACGGGCGCGACCGGCCATGCCGAAGGCGTGCGCCTGACATACGACCCGGCCGCCATCTCCTATGCCCAGATCCTCGACGTATTCTTGGGCACACACGACCCGACGCAGCTCAACCGCCAGGGCAATGACGTGGGCACGCAGTACCGCTCGGCGATCTTCCCCCTCGACGATGCACAACGCGCCGAAGCGAAGGCCGCTGTCGCGCGTGCGGGCGAGGCCAACACGGCTCCGGTGGTCACCTCCATCGAAGGACCCGCGACCTGGTACCCGGCCGAGGACTACCACCAGGAGTACTGGGAAGGCGAAGGTCAGCGTAATCCCTACTGCATGGCCGTAATCCCACCCAAGCTGATGAAACTGCGCAAGAGTTTCCAGAACGCCGTGAAAAGCGAAAAGGCCTGACGCCTGCCGTGCACGAAGGACTGTCCTTGGACGGGACAGTCCTTCGATTAACCTTTATACAATTGCCAAGTCCTAGTACGTGAGCCGAAAGTCAGGCGCCCGCCGTTAACCCAGGTTCTCCTTATTCCATGACCGATATTCGCAAGATTGCCCTTGGTGCGACCACTCTGGCCGCAGCCCTCGCTCCCTCGGCCATTCTTGCCGACTCGATCCCGATGGTATCGGGCCTCGACATCTTGCGGACCTGGAACCTGGTGGTGCTGGGCGACCTTGATTCGACTTCGGAAGTCGAAGGCAAGACCTGGGTCGGCGGCAATCTCACCGGCTCATCCTCAAACTACCAGATCTCGGGCAGCGTTGACAATTCGAACGGCGTTTCAGGGCTCACCGTCGTTGGCGACGTGACCGGCAACATCAAGAACCTCAACAACGGTTCGGGCGCCATTGTCGGCGGCAACGTGGCGAGCGGCTTCAACCTCAATGGTGGTACGCAAACGGTACTGGTCGGCGGATCGATCAGCAACACCAACGTGAACAGCAACGTGGTGCAGTCGGGCCTTGGCGCCAGCGATCCCGCCTTCGTGCAAAACCTCACCCAGCAAAAGAGCCTGATCTCCACCTCCACCCAGGAACTCTCCTATACGTTGGGTCAGATGGCGGCGACCGAGACCGTTGCGATAAGCGGTAACCGCGCGATTTTCACGGCAGCGCCCGGAGCGGACGGTACGGCGGTATTCAACATCACCGCAGCGCAGCTCGACAGCGTGGGCGAGATTTCCTTCGACACCGGCGGCGCGGACACCGTGATCGTCAATGTTTCGGGCAAGTCGATCACGCTCAACGACAACTTCCTCGGCGATGCGAGCGGCCTTGGCGAAAACGTAATCTGGAACTTTCCCGAGGCCGAGGAACTGAGCCTCTCCACCGCCTGGAAAGGCTCGGTCCTCGCACCGCACGCGAACGCGCGCACGGGCAATTACATCGAGGGTTCAGCCGTGTTCGGCAGTCTCGACCAGGACGGCGAGATGCATGTAGGCACGTTCGCAGGTGGCTGGGATCCCAGCGGCGATCCCCACACCGGATCGACCTCGGGTGGCAGCACCTCAGGTGGAACCGACGTGCCCGAACCGGGCATGCTGCTGCTCTTCGGACTTGGCTTGGGCGGTCTTGCCCTGATGGTGCGCCGCCGGCGCACGCTCGCCGGCTGAAAGCAGACACTTCAAAGGATGATTCCGAGGGCCATTGCCCTCGGGCACCCAAATCTATCCACCTCACCTTTCACGCGCCACCCTGGCGCAGAGAGGTGAGGTCCAATGGTATCCGTCAAGGGGCGATGGACCCTTGATAAATCCTCTCCTCTACGCCTTGCGCCAACGCGCGATGAAGAAGCCGTCGAGACCGCCCTGCCCGACCAACATGCCGGGATCGGTCCGCAGCCAGCCTTCGTCCGTCGGTTTCAAACCTTCGGGAAGTACCGCCTGCGTGATCGGCTCGTGCTGGAGCCCTAGGAGCGCGCGCGCCTGCGCTTCGCCTTCGGCCTCCTCCAGCGAGCAGACGGCATAGACCAGCACACCGCCCGGCGCGAGCCATTCGGCGGCGCGGGCAAGCAACTTTGCTTGGATCTCGGCCATCTCGTCGATCTGGCGCGGGCCGATGCGGTGCAGCACTTCGGGATGGCGGCGGCAGGTGCCGGTCGCAGTGCACGGCGCATCAAGCAGGATCGCGTCGAACCGAGCCTCTGGATCCCACTTCAGCGCGTCGGCCTGGACGACCTCGGCAGCAAGGTTCGTGCGCTCAAGGTTGGCACGCAGGCGTTCAAGCCGGCGCCCGGCGATGTCGAGCGCGGTTACATTCCATCCGGCTGCGGCCAGTTGCATGGTCTTACCGCCCGGCGCCGCGCACAGATCGAGCACGCGACGCCCCTCGCCAGTCCCGAGAATACGCGCAGGCAAGCTGGCGGCGAGATCCTGCACCCACCAGGCGCCTTCCCCAAAACCCGCCAGTTCAGTCACCGGTGTGCCACGTCCCAGCCGCACGTGCCCAGGCATGAGCGAGGTGCCGCCCAGCTTCTCGGCCCAGTTCTGCGTCTGGGACGCATCGCGCAGCGCAATGTCGAGCGGCGGCGGCAGCGCAAGCCCCTTCGCAATGGCCTCGGCACGGCCGCCCCAACGCTCATACGGCGCGTCAGGCAAAGTGGGCACCTCCGGCAGAAAAATACCGCGCCTGGTGAGCGTGGAGAATACCCCGTGAGCGAGGCGCCGGGGGCCTCCGGCCAGCAACGGCAGGCCGGTCGCGATCACGGCGTGGGCGGGCGTCTCGAGACGCAGCACCTGAGCGAGCATGATCTCGAGGACCGCCCGGGCCTTGGCATCGTCGGCGAGCGGTAGCCGTGTGGCGCTGTCGATCAGTTCATCAAGGTCAGCCCGCCAGCGCAGCACTTCGCCCGCAATGGCGCGCGCCAGCGCACGGTCGGGCTCGCCCCGCACGCGCGAAAGCGCCGAACTGGCCGCCTGGTCAAGCGTTTCGCCCCGCCGCAGCACGGCATCGATGAGATTGAGCGCGGCACGGCGCGCGGGAAGACCGGGAATATCCATCGCCGCGCCTTACAGGCGATTGCCTTTTCCCGCCAGTCGTCGCAGTAGGGCAGGCATGATCAAGCGCGCAACAACCCGTCCCGAAGGCTTCGTGAAGCCCGCACACTGGACGAACGAGCCTGCGCCCGAGCCCACGGGCGAGACCAAGACCACAGCACCCGAAGGGGAAGAGCCCGAAGGCGTCTCCCCCACACGCTACGGCGACTGGGTGCTCAAGGGGATCGCGGTCGACTTCTGAGCCAAGTCTGACCGCCCCTCGCGCGGTCAGTTTGCCTCGGAATTTCTAGGAGCCTGGGACACGTCTGCAGCCGCCTTTGCGGCGGCTGCTTCCTTACTCGCTTCCTTCTGCCAGCCACCGCCCAGCGCCAGGAACACGGCGATCTGGTTATCGACCAGAGCAGCCTCGGCCGCCGCGTGGGAGACCTCCGCGCTCGCCAGTTCGCGCTGCGCGGTCAACAGCGAGAGGAAATCCGCGCGGCCAAACCGGAACAGCTTGTTCGCCTGCGCCGCCGAAACCCCGGCGCTGTCCGCCGCCTTGCCCAATGCCGCTGCGCGTTCGCGGCCCCGTGCGTACTCGTCAAGCGAGGTCTCGGCCGAGCGCAGCGCTTCCAGCACTGTCGCATCGAAACGGGCGATATCCCCGCGCACCTGCGCGTTCGCCTGATCGATCCGGGCACGGACCTGGGACTGGTAAGGCCAACTCCAGCTCAGCAGGGGACCGAGACCAAAGCTCAGCGATTCCTGCTTGGGCAGGTTCTTCGCCTGGTTGAACGCCATGATCCCGCCCGCAAGGCTGATCGAGGGATAGAGATCCGCCGTCACCACGCCAATACGCGCGGTATCCGCGGCAATCGTGCGCTCGGCCTCGCGGATGTCGGGCCGGCGGCGGATCAGCGCTGCACCATCACCAATCGGCAGCGGGCGCGAGAGCTGCGGCAGGCTCGCGCAGGTCTCGACATCGCGCGGATAGTCGGCGGGTGCCTTTCCAAGCAGGGTCGCGAGGAGATAGAGCGCGCCCTTGCGACGGGCGTAGAGCTGCGGCAGATTCGCACGGCTGGCATCGATGGCAGTCTGCGCGCGGCTGACATCGAAACTGGTACCGCGCCCGCCCTTCTGGAGGCGTTTCGTGGCATCGAGCGTTTCTTCCTGCAGCTTGACCACCTTCTTCACGGTCGCAATCTGGTAGTTGCTCGCACAGACATTGGCATAGGCCCGCGCGGTTGCCGCCGCGACCGTGGTGCGCACGGTGTCCCGCGCCGCCTCGCGCGCCTGCCGGTCCGCGAGGCTCGCCTCAATGCCGCGCTTGATCTTACCGTGCAGGTCCAAGGGATAGGTTACCGACAGCCCGAAGGTGCCGGTCAATACCCCGGGCAGATTGGTATTGGCCGAGCGCAGCGAATAGTTGCGCTCCTGCTGCACGTTGCCGGAAAGCTCGGTTCCAAAACCGTATTCCCCAGCCTGTTCGCGCACGACGCCATCGGCGCGCAGCACGTTCTCCTCGGCCGCACGCAGGTCTGCATTGGCCTCCAGGGCCTCCTCGATCAGCGCGTCGAGACGCGGGTCCTCGTAGAGCCGCCACCAGTGGTCAGGGAGTTCGGCTTGCGCGAAGGCCGCGCCGTCGCCGGAATCGAAGGCGCCTTGTGCGGCGAGCGTGTTGGCCACGGCTTGTTCGGGCGGGGTATAGTTCGGCCCGGCCGTCGCGCATCCGGCCAGCGCCAGCCCAAGCGCACCAAGGGCGACGTAGGAACGCAGCGTTCGCATCACTGCCCCTCCGCCTTCGGCTCGGCCTTGACCTTTTCACGCTGTTCGACGGTGACCGTCGCCGTGCGCCCCAGCACGAGACGCACATCCTTAGGCACGTCGATCAGCTTCACGCGCACCGGGATGCGCTGGGGCAGACGCACCCAGGCAAATGTCGCCTCGACATCGGGCAGGAGGTTGCTGGCGTTGCCACGCGAGCTGTCCGAGATACCTGCCGCGATGCTTTCGACCCGGCCTTTGAGATCCTTTTCCTCACCCATCAGGTGCACCGTTACTGGCGCGCCGACGCGGATCATGGGGAGCTTGGTTTCCTCGAAGTAGCCCTCGATGCGCAGCGAATTGCGATCGACCAGTGCCATCGCCTGGTTACCTGCGGCCAGATAGTCCCCCGGATGCAGGTCAAGGTTGGTTACCGTGCCATCGACCGAGGCGACAACTTGCGTGCGCTCGAGGTTCAGCAGCGCACCATCAAGCGCGCTCTTCGCCTCGGCAAGTGCGGCCTGTGCCGTCTGAACGCGGGCAAGGTTCTGTTCATGGGTCTCGGTGGCGACGAGGTCGCCCAGCACGCGGTCTCGGTTCGCCTCGCGGCGGGCCTGCGCCAGCGTCGCCTGTGCGCTCGCCACTCCGGCCCGCGCCTGCTCGACAGCCAGCGTGTAGCGCGGCTTGTCGAGCACGAAGAGCAGGTCGCCCGCCTTCACCTTCTGGTTGTCCTTGACCTCGACCGAAGTGACAAGACCGGAGATATCCGGCGTCACACGCACGACTTCGGCCCGCACTCGCCCGTCGCGCGTCCAGGGGCTGCGCTCGTAGTGGTTCCACATCCAGATCGCGATCACAATGGCGATGAGCACGATGACGATGGTGGCCGCGCTGCGGCCGATCATGGCGATTGTATTCTTCATGGGGCGAAACCGAAATAAGGGGCGAGAAAGGCCACGGCACCAAAGACGATGACGTAGAGGGCGAGGTCCACCAGCGCGCGGTATGCGACGAAACGGTAGATCCCGAAGCGGTTGAAAAGCCGCATCAGGAGCAGCGTGCACAGCGACGCGATAATCCCGAAGACCAGCAGGGACGGCACGTAGATGCCGTTAAGCGAGAACTCTCCGTTCATAGCTTTCCTCCGGGAGGGGTGGAGACTCCCGTGAATGGCGGAGCGTCGGCGAAAAGGGTGCGGCGAAGGGTGATGAGGGGCAGTGCGGTGCGGCGGCGCACGGTTTCCTCCGGGTCGGATCGGAAGCGGGCAAGCGCCGCGTCGATCCGGGCAAGCAGGCACGAATCTTCGGGCGGCGGAGCCTCGGGAGTGAGTTTGCGGTAGTAGCCCTGCATGCCGGTCAGCACGTCGGTGAGCGAGCCATGGTGCGCCGCGTCCAGATCTAGGCGCAGGCTGCGCAATTCACCGATGGCAACGCCCGCTCGAAGGTCGCGCAGAATGTCGTAGAGGGGCTCACCCGGCGCCTTGCCCGCGGCCTGCAAGCGCGGTCCCATCAAGGCCTGGCGGTCGAGCATCTTGGAGATCCAGCCTTGCAGGTTGGGCCGTGCCCAGCGGTTGCTACGCTCGGCCAGGTCCTTCCAGCCCGCCGTGAGGTTGCGCTGGATTGCATGATGGACGCCTGCAGTCTGGATGATGCGGATCATGCCAGCGGCAAAGAAGATCGCCGCAAACGTCGCCATTTGCGAATTGAGAAAGGTCGCAAAGTTCGCCGGAACACCGGGACCGAGATCGGCCCCATATTTTTCGGAGATGATGAACGGACTGCCAAGGCCGAGCATGGTCGGCAGGGCAAAGCCCGCCGTCCTGGGGTTCGCCATCAGCGAGCCCAGCACGAGCAGCGCCGGGGCCAGCGAGATCGCCAGTTCCGGAAAGCCGTCAAGCGCCGGCAGAATGGCAAAACCATAGGCCCCCGCAATGATGACCGAAAGGACCGTGCCCTTGAAGAAGCCGATCACCGGCGGAATCGAATTGTCCAAGGCGCCGAACAGCGCCGGAAAGACCGAGGCCAGCATCAGAAAGGTTCCGCCGTCGTGCCAGCCACTGAAGTGCCAGATGAGCGAGCCGACAACGACGGTCAGCATCGCACCGCCCGCCGCACGCGCCGCGCCGGTGTAGTCCCGGTTGAGCGGACGCTCGCCGATATCCGCCAGAAGCGACGGGATTCGTGGCGAAACCGACCGTGCAGTGGGTGCCGCATACTGCACCTTGAGAACCCGGCAGTTGAGGTGCGATGTCACCAGTTCGCCAAGCCGCGCAACAAGGCTCATGTGGAGTAGCTCCAGCCAGTCACTTTGCCCATCGATGGCAGGTTCCAGCTCTGCGCAGCGCGCGATCAGGGCATCGCCGGTCTCCTCGATCACGCCAAGATCATCGCTCAGATGGTCGATCCAGGCGCGAATGTCGGCCATGAGCGCGGCGGTGTTCTCAGGCAACGCCTCGTTCGCGCGCAGGGCCACCACGCGGTCGGCAATGGCCGCGCCCAGCGGCATGAGGTGGGCTAGGTTGTCCTCAAGCGCGCGCACCAGTTTCACACGCGGCGCAGTCTGAGTCGTCTCGAAGGGGAGGTGAACCGACTGCTGGTGCAGCTCAGTGATGTCCTGCGCGAGACGGCGGCGCTCGAGGTCGATTTTGGGATCCGGTTCGAAATCCAATGTGTCGCGGCTCCAGGCTTCTGCATCCTTGAGGACACTGGCCATCTTGCCTGCCAGCGCGCGCGAGACCGACCCCGGCAGGACAACGCCATGGATCAGTGCGGAACAGATGATGCCGATGGCAATCTCCTGCGCGCGCAGGGTCGCTACATCAAAGATGTGCTGGGGAGCATCGACAATCGGCCACACGATAAGGCCGGCCGTGTAACCCGAGAGCACGAACATATACGAAGTCGGCTTACGGTCGAGCAACGAAAGAAAGACGCAGGTCCCCAGCCAGCAGGTCATGGCACTGACCAGCAACACCGGACTGTGCACCAGCGGCGGGACGATGAAGATCGCAAAGCACGCCCCCACGAAGGTCCCGATCAGGCGGAACAGTGCGCGCGAAACGACCGCGCCCGCAAACGGACCCGAGACGATGTACGCCGTAAGAAACGCCCAATAAGGGCGTTCCAGCCCGATCGAAAAGGCGATGAAAGTCGCCAACATGGAAGCGATGTAGCACTTGAGAGAGAACACCGCGGCATTGATGCCCCAGCGGTTGGTCATGTGCGTGCGCGCCGCTCATTGATACGGGCTGCGACGACATCCAGAACCTCGACCGTGGTAGCGAGGTCTTCCTCGCTGATCCCGTAAAGCAATTCGGCGCGCAGCTCGATGAGACGGGCATCGATCTTGCGCGCCAAGCGTACACCTTCGCCCGTCAGGTCGAGGATCTTGGCACGACCGTCCTCGGGATCACCTTCGCGCGAAACAAGGCCCGCCCGTTCAAGATGTTGCAAGGTGCGCACCAGCGAGGCCTCGGTAATACCGATCTCGCGCGCCAGGTCGGACTGGCGCACGCCCCCACCGCGACGCTCGAGGTGGAGCAGCGCGTACCCCGTCGAATTGGATATCTCGAGCGAGGCCAGCACCCGATCGGCCAGCTGCCGCCAGATGCGGGCAAGTGTCATGACATTCGCTGGCAGAGCAGCGGACAGGGAATCGCGGTGAGGCATGGATGCTTAGTTAGGCTCCTAAGCTTTTTCCGCAACAGGGTGTGCTTTGCAATTTACATTGCAGCAATGTCGTTTTTTACAACCCAAAAAGAGAGAGATGACTGCCCTGCATGTGCGTACAGCTACCCCTCAAGCCTTTTATCAGGGACGGATCTCGATGGGCGTGCCGTCAGGCACAACCTCCCACAAGGCCTCGATCTCGGCATTGGAAAGTGCGATACAGCCATCGGTCCAGTCGCCGGGCACCCGGCCCTCCCCCCAGCCGTTGGGCTGGCCATGCAGCATGATCATCCCGCCCGCCGAACGCCCGTGGGCTCTTGCATAAGCGCGGTCGGCCGCGTTGGGATAGGAGATGTGCAGCGAGAGATGGTAGCGCGAATCGGGATTGCCCCAATCGATGACGTAGCGGCCCTCCGGGGTACGCTCATCACCCTCGAAGCGCTTGTGCCCTTGCGGGTTATCTCCGAACTGAAGCCCGTCGATCACGCGGACAAGACGCCCACCCTGCCCCGGCTCGCCCTGCCACAGTTCCAGCGTGCGTGCGGACTTGGTAACGCGCAGGAAGTCGAGCACCTGCAACCGGCCAGGCGCATCCGCCGGAGCAGGAACAAGGGCCCAAAGCAAAAGGATCGGGGCAAGCCAGCGCATGCTCCGATCCTATCAGGCCCTTGCCGGGCCACCAGTCCGCATTTCTGCGGCCAGAGCTGTGTCTGCGCTCAGTCCGCGAAGGGATCGCGCACGAGGATCGTGTCCTCCCGCTCGGGGCTAGTCGACACCAGCGCGACCGGCGTCTCGATCAGTTCCTGCACGCGCTGAATGTACTTGATCGCCTGTGCCGGAAGGTCCGCCCACGAGCGCGCTCCTGCGGTCGTGCCTTGCCAGCCGTCCATTTCCTCGTAGATCGGCTCGACATTGGCCTGGTCCGCAGCGTGGCTCGGGAAATAGTCGAGGACCTTGCCGTTAAGGCGGTAGCCGGTGCAGATCTTGACCTTCTCGAAGCCATCGAGGACGTCGAGCTTGGTCAGCGCAATGCCGGTCACGCCCGAAATGGCGCAGGACTGACGGGTAAGGACCGCGTCGAACCAGCCACAACGGCGCTTGCGGCCGGTGACGGTGCCGAACTCGTGGCCACGTTCGCCCAAGCGCTGGCCGGTCTCATCCTCAAGCTCGGTCGGGAACGGACCCGAGCCCACGCGCGTGGTGTACGCCTTGACGATACCCAGAACGAAGCCGGTGGCCGAAGGGCCAAGGCCCGAACCGCTCGCCGCCGTGCCCGACACCGTGTTCGAGCTGGTAACGAAGGGGTAGGTGCCGTGGTCGACGTCGAGCAGAACACCCTGCGCGCCTTCGAAGAGGACGCGGGCGCCCGCCTTCTTGACCTTGTTGAGACGGCGCCAGGTCGGCCCTGCAAACTGCAACACGAACGGCGCGATCTCGGCCAGTTCCTTGAGCAGCGCTTCGCGGTCGATGGGCGGCTGGCCGAAGCCGGCGCGCAGCGCATCGTGGTGGGCGCACAGGCGATCAAGCTGCGGTTCGAGCGCGTCTAGGTGGGCCAGATCGCACACGCGGATCGCGCGGCGGCCGACCTTGTCCTCGTAGGCCGGACCGATGCCGCGACCGGTGGTGCCGATCTTTCCGGCACCCGCCGCCGCTTCACGCAGACCGTCGAGTTCGCGGTGGACCGGCAGGATCAGCGGGCAGTTGTCCGCGATCGCAAAGTTGTCCGCGTTGATCTCCACGCTTTGGCCACGAAGCTTCTCGACCTCGGACTTGAGGTGCCAGGGATCGAGCACGACGCCGTTGCCGATAATCGACAGCGTGCCGGTCACGATGCCCGAAGGCAGCAGCGACAGCTTGTAGACCTGCTCACCCACGACGAGCGTGTGCCCGGCGTTGTGGCCGCCCTGGAAACGGACAACTGCGTCGGCCCGGCTGGCCAGCCAGTCCACGATCTTGCCCTTGCCCTCATCGCCCCACTGGGCGCCGATCACCGTTACGTTTGCCAACGCTTCACGCTTTCACTGCTAATTGAAGTTCCGAGGCGCGCCCTAGGGGAAGGTGGCGCCAAGGGCAAGGTTTGGACGCTGCCATCTGCAATAGAATTGCCACGAAGGCCGCCTCGCGGGGAATTGCATTACCCGAAAGGCCACCCGCCCCATTACAGCGCGATCGCCTCGCGCCCTTCCAGAACGTGCGAGCAGCCCAGCGCGCGCGGGTCATCGCTGTCCGACAGCGCGGCCAGCGTGATCCAGCCCACGGCGCGCTGCTGCGCGGCCACCTGCACGTCGTAACCCAGCGGCAAGAAAAGCTTTCGCGGCTCGTCCGAGGTGGCAGCAAGCGCCTCGATCAGCGGGTCGGGGTAGAGCGAGAAGCCGGTTGCAGCCTCAGGCTCCTCGCCCGCCTGGCCGAGAATTTGGTACGTACCGCCCCGGCCCAGGCTGCCCGAAATGCCCTCGGCATAAATCGTGAAGCCGAACCAGGACTGGTACTCGAAACCATGGCGCTCGGACGGGTCGAGCGTCAGGCGCGCCTTGCCGCCCACGCGCGCGGCAATGGCACGCAGGCCCTCGATGCGGCTGTCAAGCGCACCGCCAGCCTGGAACGACTCCAACTGTGCGACCGCGCTCTCGAACGGGCCGACCGCGTAGAGCAGCGGGAGATACCCCTCACCGCCCACGTCCACGAGCCCGCCTGCGTCCTTCGCATCCAGCATCTCACGCACCTTCTCGATCTGCGCGGCGTCCAACGGCAGCGGCCCGGCGCTCAGCGTGTCGACAAGATCAGGAAGCGTGAAGTCGACCGAGATCCCGGTCGCCCCGGCGCTTGCCAGGGTCTCAATGGCCAGTTCCACGATTTCGGCCGCGGCTGCGACCGTGTCGATGCCGACCAGCTCGGCGCCCAGCTGCAGACGCTCACGGGCGGGGTCGAGGCCATCGCCCTTGATGGTCGAGACCGGGCCAGAATAGGACAGGCGCAGCGGGCGCGGCGCAGTGGCGAGGCTGGTCGCGGCCATGCGCGCGACCTGCGCGGTGATGTCCGAGCGCAGCGCGAGGAGGCGCAGCGAGGCCGGATCGACGAAACGGAACATGCGGCGCGCCTGGACACCGGCCATGCGGCTTGCCAGCGACTTCTCGAATTCAAGAACCGGCGGCTCGACGCGCGCGTAGCCGTGGCTGGCCAGAACGTCATGCCCCACGCGGCGCACATGCTGTGCGGCACGGGCCTGCGCGGGCAGACGGTCTCCAAGCCCTTCGGGCAACAGGTCGCGGTCGGTATCCTGCATGTGAACGTTTCCAAACTCCAATGGCCGGACCGCAGATCGGGCAATCCGGCGCTTTCGAGCCGCGCGCAGAAGATGCGCGGCCTTGTTCGGGTGCGCCTATAGGGCCAGCACGACGGATTCAGCAAGCCGCGAGCCGCCCCCGCGCACGATCTTGCCTCCTCCGTGCCGATTTCCCGCCCCTATCAGCCCAAAAGTGACACCCAGGTTGACACAGTTGACACAGTCCAGAGGAAGATCGTGTCACCTGTCACCCTGCGCCAAACCGCCCCGCTGTCAGATCCTGGCAGAATTGCAGCGACACGCATCCCTTTCCTTCCTGACAGCCACCAACGCGACAGGTCGAACGACGAGAATACCGCAGCCCCTCGGGTGTAGGAAAATCCAATCTCACCGCGCGCAAGGCCAAGCCCCTGCTGGCGTCGTCTCCTGTACCATGTCCAAGAATGCGGCTGAAAAAGGGCAAAGAAATTGATTTCCGAGGGCTATCGCCCTCGGGCTGCCCAAACAGCCTATGTCAGCGTCGCGCGTTGCCCGTGAATCTTCTTTGCAGATCGTGATGTGAAGACCTGTCATGTCTTGCGATGCACTCAATTTTCCGCATCGGGTGCTTGAGTGCTGAAGCGGATCAGCAACTCCTGAACATAGGAGATCCGGGCAGAGTCTTCATCGTAGAATTTGGTGAACGCCTGCCCACGCACTTGCTGGCAGGCCACATCGGCATAGGCACTGTTCTGCGTCGAGGCCCCTTGGCAATCCGCGACCTGCCCATCGCCGTCAACGTACACCGAAACCGGCACATCCAGTTGATTTTCATTCTCGCCGGGCAGGCTTGCGACGAATAGTTCCATATCGGGCTTGGCTTCCAACCCAAGGTCAATTCGTCTCGTCCCTGCTTCGAATATATAGCGCAGTCTGCCGTACGTGCGGCCTCCATCGGCCTCGGCAGATTTGAACATTTTCATCGCATAAAAGTGGGGAAAATGACTTCTGCCATTTTCGAATTGCCCTTGCTCCGCAGTATTTTGCAGCGCAACGGTGTGCCATCGAGCGACAGTATCAGGTCAAATTCTGCCGCGACATTGTCATCTAATCGCAGTTGCGCCAGGCCCGAACCAATTTCCATAATCTTGTCGCGACTTAAAGTAGGCGCCGTCAAATTTGACGCCAGTCCAAGCAAAATCAAGGAAAGCAGGACCACACCTCCGCCCCGAGAACCTTCAACAACAAGAATGTCTCTTTCTGAAGATCATGACACTAAAGGGTTCTTGAGAAGACACAATCGCTCTATTCCTCACAACGCCATCAATGCGACCTTCGGTCAGACGGCACCGGACCGGCGGTGGCGAGAACAGCGACAGCAGGAGGGAGCGGCCTCTCCAATAGGCCACAGCTCCCCGAATCCGGGAGCGCGAGGGCGAAGGCCCTCGCATTTGTCTTGCTTCCCCCTTCTTCGGAGTTCCCCATCCCTTCGATACGACAAGGGGGCGGTGCCCGAAGGCCCGCCCCCACTATCGTTCGTATCTGCGACGGCCCGAGGGCTGCGGCGTGGATCAAGCGAACTTGAGCGCCTTGACCAGCTTCACGCCCGGAAGAGCCTCGGCCTGCTTGAGCACGTCCTCGGGGACCGCGCTGTCAACCGAGAGCATCAGCACAGCCTCGCCGCCGGTCTCGCGGCGGCCCAGGTTGAAGGTGCCGATGTTGATGCCGTTTTCGCCCAGCAGCGTGCCGATGCGGCCGATGAAGCCCGGCGCGTCCTCGTTGACGATGTACATCATGTCGCCCGACAGGTCGGATTCGACGCTGATGCCGAACAGTTCGATCAGGCGCGGGTCCTGGTTGTTGAACAGCGTGCCCGCCACCGAGCGCTCACCGGATTCGGTCTTCACCGAGACGCGGATCAGCGTGTGGTAGTTGCCTTCGCGCTCGGTCTTCACTTCGCGCACTTCCAGACCGCGCTCCTTGGCGAGGTACGGGGCGTTGACCATGTTGACCGAGTCCGACTGGACGCGCAGGAACCCGGCGAGGACCGCCGCGACCATCGGGCGCATGTTGAGTTCCGCGGCCGCACCTTCGGTGTGGATCGAGATGCGCGGAACCGAATCGCGGGTCAGCTGGCCGACGAGGCTGCCGAGCTGTTCGGCAAGCTTCATGTAGGGCTTGAGCTTGGGCGCTTCCTCAGCCGAGAGCGAGGGCATGTTGAGCGCGTTCGTGACACCGCCGTTGACGAGGTAGTCGGCAAGCTGCTCGGCCACCTGCAGCGCGACGTTGACCTGCGCTTCGGTGGTCGAGGCGCCCAGGTGCGGGGTGCAGATGAAGTTCGCGCACTCGAACAGCGGCGAGTCCTTGGCCGGCTCGGTCTGGAACACGTCGAGCGCGGCGCCCGCAACGTGGCCGGAGTCGAGCATCTTCTTGAGCGCGTTCTCGTCGATCAGACCGCCACGCGCGCAGTTGACGATGCGCACGCCCTTCTTGGTCTTCGCAAGGTTGTCCTCCGAGAGAATGTTGCGGGTCTGCTCGGTCAGCGGGGTGTGCAGCGTGATGAAGTCGGCCTTGCCCAGAACGGTGTCGAGATCGGCCTTCTCCACACCCATTTCCACGGCGCGCTCTGGTGTCAGGAACGGATCGTAGGCCACGACCTTCATCTTGAGGCCGAGCGCACGGCTGGCAACGATCGAGCCGATGTTGCCCGCGCCAATGAGGCCAAGCGTCTTGCCGGTGACTTCCACGCCCATGAAGGCGTTCTTGGGCCACTTGCCTTCCTTGGTCTGCGCGTTGGCTTCCGGGATCTGGCGGGCAAGCGCGAACATCATCGCAATGGCATGCTCGGCAGTGGTAATCGAGTTGCCGAACGGGGTATTCATGACGACGACGCCCTTGCCCGAGGCATAGGGGATGTCGACGTTGTCAACGCCGATGCCAGCGCGGCCGATGACCTTGAGGTTGGTCGCGGCGTCGAGGATTTCCTTGGTGACCTTGGTCGAGGAGCGGATGGCGAGGCCATCGTATTCGCCGATGCGGGCGATCAGCTGCTCGGGCGTTTCACCAGTGATGACGTCCACATCGCAGCCACGCTCTTCGAAGATGCGCGCAGCGTTCGGGTCCATCTTGTCCGAAATGAGAACCTTGGGCTTGGTCATTTTACAAATTCCTTGTCGTCGTCCCGCGCGTCCACACACGGACAGCTGGCGGGGAACACAGGCGGCACCTTGCCAGACCTGCGAGAAAACCGGCCCCGGCGCGATGGCCGGGACACAGCGACAAAATCAGGCAGCGGCCTTGACGGTGGCGTAGGCCCAGTCAAGCCAGGGACCGAGATCCTCGATGTCCTGGGTGTTGACCGTGGCGCCGCACCAGATACGAAGGCCAGCGGGCGCATCGCGGTAGCCAGCGAGATCGAAGGCTGCGCCTTCCTTCTCGAGAGCGGAGGCGAACTTCTTGATGAAGTCGGTGTCCGCGCCCTCGACGGTCAGGCAGACCGAGGTCTTCGAACGGGTCGCCGGATCGGCGGCCAGGTGGCCAAGCCAGTCGCGGTCGGCAACGATCTTGTCGAGGGCTGCCGCATTGGCATCCGAACG
Organism: Novosphingobium sp. BW1; assembly: GCF_008107685.1. GTDB lineage: Bacteria > Pseudomonadota > Alphaproteobacteria > Sphingomonadales > Sphingomonadaceae > Novosphingobium. The sequence continues at coordinate 30,695 of NZ_VIRF01000083.1, read as the reverse complement.
GGCCTTGAGGCCTTCAAGGCCGCCCAGATCCTTGGCCCACTCAAGCGCGAAAATCGCGTCTTCGACGGCCAGCATCGAGGGGGTGTTGATCGTCTCGCCCTTGAAGATGCCCTCGATCAGCTTGCCGCCCTTGGTCAGGCGGAAGATCTTGGGAAGCGGGCGATCGGGGGTGTAGGTTTCCAGACGCTCGACCGCACGGGGGCCGAGGATCAGTACGCCATGGCCGCCCTCGCCGCCCAGAACCTTCTGCCAGGAGAAAGTGGCCACGTCGATCTTGGACCAGTCGATGTCGTAGGCGAATACGCCCGAGGTGGCATCGGCGAAGGCCAGGCCTTCACGGTCGGCGGGAATGAAGTCCGCGTTGGGAACGCGCACGCCCGAGGTGGTGCCGTTCCAGGTGAAGAGCACGTCGTTGCTCCAATCCACCTGGGTCAGGTCGGGGATCTGGCCGTAGTCGGCGCGGATCACGGTGGGGTCGAGCTTGAGCTGCTTGACAGCGTCCGTCACCCAGCCTTCGCCAAAGCTCTCCCAGGCGAGCGTGGTGACCGGCTTGGCGCCGAGCATGGTCCACATGGCCATCTCGAAGGCGCCGGTGTCGGAACCGGGGACAATACCGATGCGGTGGGTGTCGGGCAGTTGCAGCACTTCGCGCATCAGGTCGATGCAGTACTGAAGGCGCGACTTGCCGATCTTCGCGCGGTGCGAACGCCCCAGCGATTCGGTGGCCAGCTTTTCGGGAGCAAAGGTGGGTGCCTTGGCGCAGGGACCCGACGAGAAATGCGGACGCGCAGGCTTGCGCGCCGGTACCGTGATATCAGTCATTTAAGACTCTCCTTACAGAGAGCTCGCGCGGCGTTGGGACCGCGTGGCCCGAAGCCGCATCTAAAGCGTTGCCGGGGCATGTCAAACGATTCCCGCTGCCAATCGGGGCAATTGCACGATGGTCGGATATTTGTCGGGCAGGAAGGGCACTTTTCCGTTGTGGGAGCTGGTGAGGGAAAGTCCGCCGAGCGCAAGGACGAAGGTTTTTTTTCAACGGGCCATCGGCCCTTGACCCCGGAATCGACCACCTCACCCGTCTCGGCCAAGGCAGCGCGGCAATGGTGAGCTCGACAGTTTGGGGAACCCTAGGCCGCGTGGACAAGTTCGATTGCCCGGTTTCGGCCCATAGCAGCCATTCGAATCCATCGCAGCGAACGTCTGCTGTATGCCCAAACTGACCAGAGCGTGCCGGGCCGATTTTGCACGCTCAGCGACGCGCTCAGCTTATCGGCCGGCCCACAACCGCCATTCGTCGGTCAGGCTATTGCCGCAATCCGGCTTCACCAGACCTGCCGTTCAGAAATCGGGCAGCATCCTCGAAGAGCGAACGGAAAGCGTACGTTGCCAAACCGGTTATCCAAAGCAGCGCCTCCCACTGCTATTCTGTCAAAAGGGAGCCTTGCCTAAGACTTTTGAGATGACACTGGCACCGGACAGACCGAGGGCATCCGGTCTGTCCGGGCGCGTTTTAGGGTGGTTTTGCAACCGCTTCACATATTGATGGCGCGGGCGATCTTCAGGTTCCAGTCCGCGTCGGGCGGCACGCCTTCGCCAAGACGCTCCATCGCGATTTCGAAGCTCAGATCGCGACGCTTGGGCAGGCGGTGACGCTCGGCGGCGGCCAGAGCCGGGCCCATCTCGTCGTATGTAAGATCGGTGGTGTAGGCTGGGGCGGCGGGCTGCTGCCGCCAGGATTCGGCGATGACGCCCGCATCGAAGGCGTCAAAGCCGGTGTCGTTGACGAGACCCATCGCCACCGCGCGATGATCCACCTGATCGCCCGCGACCGGGATCGCGATCCGGCCCTCGGCTCCCTTGGGCTTGCCGTTGATGGCGAAGCTGTGCGACCCGATCGCGTTCCACGCCTTGACGACCGGATGCCCCAGCTGTTCGGCGGCCCACTCGCTCTCGATCTGGCCATCGCGGCCGGGATAGTAGTTTCCCGTGTCGATCAGCACCACGTCCTCGGGCAGACCCTTGACCCACGGCGCGACCTTGGGCAGCGCGTTGAACGGGATCGACAGGATCGCGACGTCAACATCGCTCAGGGCCTCTTCGGCCGTCGCCGCTTGCGCGCCGTTCTCCAGCACGTCCGCCTCGATGGTGTCAGGGCCACGGGAGTTGGCGACCTTCACGTCATGACCGGCGGCGGCAAGTTTGCGCGCCAGCGTCCTGCCGATGTGGCCGGTGCCCAGAAGTCCGATTTTCATGGGGTTTCTCCTTTTGGTGTCATGGGGCGCCGCGCACCACGTGCAGCGGCAGGATGAGGCCGCTCAGGCCAAGATCCGCTGATCGACGCCGTATTGATCCGGCGCGCCGAGATGCGCACGCAGCGTGGGGCCGGCATACTCGGTGTGAAACAGACCCCGCTCCTGCAGGATCGGGACGACCTGATCGACGAAGTCCTCGCCCCCCTCGATCTCAAGCGAGGGGGCGATCCAGAACCCGTCGGCGGCCTCGGCCTCGAACCAGCTCTGCATGTGATCGGCCACCTCCGTGGCCGTTCCGGCGACGACCGGCTGTGGTTCGATCACGCCGTGGGCGAGGATGTCGCGCGGGCTCCAGCCCTCCTGCGCGAGGCGCAGCGCCTTCTCTGCGCGCGGGTCCTGCGAGGCGCGGGCGCGGGCCAGCGTCTGGCGGTTCAGTGGATTGTCCAACCGGTCCAGATCGAACCGCACCCCCAGCATCTGCTGAAGATAGGGCGCGCGCTGTTCGAAACTGTTGCCGGCAATGGCAATGCGCCGGTCCAGCCCCGTGCGCGTGTCGGGGCCGATCGCGGTGATCAGGCCGGGGATGTACTTGATCTCGTCGGGATCGCGCCCGAAGCTTGCGGCAGCGCCCCGGAAGGCCTGGCGCTGCATCTGTGCATGCTCGATCGAGAAGGCGGCACCGATCACCGCGCTGGCAAAGCGCCCGGCAAGGTTCAGCGCGTTCGGGCTTGCCCCACCGGCGTGGAAGATCACCGGCTGACCCTGCTCGGAGGGCGGAATGTAGAGCGGCCCGCGCGAGGCGATATATTCGCCCTGAAGGTTCACTGGCGTGATCTCCTCGGACCGGGCAAAGCGGCCCGACTGCTGGTCATGCAGCCAGGCGTCCTTGCCCCAGCTGCCCCAGAGGGCCTGCACGATCTGGACCATCTCGTGCGCGCGCCCGTAGCGGTCGGCGCTGGCCGGTATCCGCTGGCCGTAATTCGCCGCGACGTCCTCTCCGGCGGAGGTGACGGCGTTCCAGCCCATGCGCCCGTGGCTCATGATGTCCAGCGCCTTGAACTGGCGCGCAAGGTTGAAGGGCTCGTTGAAGGTGGTCGACCCAGTGGCGACCATTCCGATGCGCGTCGTGGCGCGCGCGACCGCCGCCGCCGTCATCATCACATCCAGGTTGAAGCCGGGCGCTTCGTGGTCGAGGTCGACACCAAGAGTTCCGGGCCCGTCCGGGAAGAACAGGAAATGCAGCTTGCCGCGCTCGGCGGTTTGCGCGTGGCGCACCTTGGCATCGTAGCTGGTGAAGTTCATCGGATCGACGCCCGGCATCCGCCAGGCGGCCGGCGATGCGCCATAGCCGTTGCCCAGATGCATGCCGATGATCAGCTTACGGGTCATGTCGTGATCGGCCCTTTTTCCGTACAGTCGCTGGCCGGTGGCGTGATCCCCCGACCAGTCATTTGCTGCCTCTGCGACGGACTACATGTAGATGGTGCGGTTGATGCGCACCAATTGGTCGCCGTCCGGGTAGACCGAGCCAAAGCGTTCCGCGATGATCTGCCCGACGATGTCGCGCCGCTTCGGCAGGCGCTCCTTCTCGGCAGCGGCAATGGCGGGCAGGATCTCGTCACGCTGAAGGTCAGTGCAATAAACCGGGCTGCCGGGCTGCTGGCGCCAGGACTCGGCCAGGCTGCCCGCATCGACCGCGTCGAAGCCGGTGTCATCCACCAGCGTCATGGTCACGCGGCGGTCCTCATCGCGATCCGCGGCGATGGGGATGGCGATGCGGTCCGGATCGCTGGCAGGCTTGTCCTTGTCCGCGAAGGAGGGCGAGCTGATCGCGTTCCAGGCCTTGGCGATGCGCCGACCGAGCTGTTCGGCCACCCACAGGCTCTCGACCTGGCCCTCGTCGATGGCGGCGATGTGGTCGTCGCGCGAGGGATAGTAGTTGGAGGTGTCGATCACAACGGTTTCCTCGGGCAGCGCCGAGATCAGCGGCGCCACGTCGGGAATGCGGATCAGCGGGATCGACAGGATGACGACATCGACGCCTGAGGCGGCGTCCTCGGCCGTGACCGGACGTGCGCCGTTCACCAGGATGTCCGTGTTGATCGTTTCGGGGCCGCGCGAGTTCGCGACCTTCACCTCGTGGCCCGCCGCGGAAAGCCGGGGAACCAGAACCTCGCCGATGTGGCCGGTGCCAAGAATGCCGATTTTCATGAGGAGCCTCGTTTTCGCTGTTGAAGTCGGGCAGAACATACTCGTAGAGCTGATAGCGACAAGAACGCACAATAAAGTCTGGTACAAACCAAAAGGTAAGTCATGGCAGAGAACCGCCCCTGCAGGGACCCGAAGGAACAGCACGCTTGGGCGACGACGGCCTCAGAGGCCCTCCGCGTCCTGGAGGGCAAGTGGAAGATCGTCATCATCGTCCAGCTTTTCGCAGCCGAGGGGCCGATGCGGTTTTCCGAGCTGGAGCGCCGCATCGAGGGCGTGACGCAGAAAATGCTGATCCAGCAGCTGCGGGCACTGGAAGAGGACGGCATCGTGATCCGCACCCTTTATCCGCAGGTACCGCCAAAGGTGGAGTACGAGCTCAGCGAGCTTGGCAAAGCGCTCGGACCGGCGATGGATGCACTCGTCAAATGGACCAAGCTGCGCGGCGAAATTTCGGCGGTGCGGACAGACGCGTAGCAGAACAACCGCACTATTTCCCCAACGGTTTCCGGGAGACGGCAGCTACGGGCTATCGCTGTGTGACCGGCCCCCGCCGGAACGGTGCGAAGGACGAATCTCCTGAACTGCTGCTGCGGCTGTCGTTGCGCCGAGCATCATTGTTTGAAACCTCAGTTGCGGCGTCGTGTAATTTTTCGGGGCATCATGGCAGGCCTGCCGCTGCGTGCGCGTGCAGCGAGAAATTGACGCTTCCGCAAAGGGCTCCGGGCTGCCTCGCGGCACCGCAGACATATCCGCGGTTCTGCGTGGTTTCGAATGTCGGCTTCCAGCTTCGCGGATTGTCGAGTTCGCTGACGCAGAGAATGTCCGGATTCCGCCCTTCCTCCCTCGTGACTTTGCGCGCGCAGCGTAAATCGAGCACATGCGGCGAACGGCTAAAAGGGTCTGCATAGCTGCCAGATATTCGCTATCATACGAATGACCGGTTTCCCATTTCGGTCATTCCGGTCGACACGGAATTTGTCCACGCGGCCTAGGGCGATGGCCCGCGGAAATGCTGGCCGGCGCCGAGCACCAACGCGTTGGAACTCCGGCGAGCTCCACCGGTTGAGTGCGCAACCTCACGTTAACCACGCAGATGTGATAACCTCGTCCCATGCGCAGAAACCTGCTGATCCTGCCCCTCGTGGGCCTGCTCGGCGCCTGCATCGGCAGCCAGCCGCCGCCTGCCCCGCAGCGCGAGAGCGCACGGCCGTCCCAATCCTCGCGCGCCTACAGCCGCCCCAGCCCCGCCTTCGGCCAGTGCCTGAGCGAGTTGAGCGCCCAGCACGCCGCGTTCCAGCCGCTTGACGACAAGTATTTCGCCAAAGGCTGTTCGACCGTGAACACGGTGCGCCTTTCCAGCCTTGCCAGCGATACCGCCTCGCTTGGCCTCACCAACCTGGGGCCCGTCACCTGCACGGTGGCGACCGGTTTCGCCGGGTGGGCGCGCTTTGGCGTCGACCGCGCGGCCGAGCAGATCCTGGGCAGCGGCATCGCGCGGATCGAGACGTTCGGCAGCTACAACTGCCGTAACGTGGCCGGGACCGCAAAGCGTTCAGGCCATGCGACCGCCAACGCCATCGACGTCTCGGCCTTCGTCCTTGCCGATGGACGCCGGGTATCCGTGCTGAACGACTGGGACGCAGGCTCGCGCGCGGAAAAGCGCTTCCTGCGCGTGGTGCACGAGAGCGCCTGCAAGCGTTTCGGCATGGTGCTGGGGCCCGATTACAACGCGGCTCATGCCAACCACTTCCACCTCGAGGCAACGGGCGGAAGCTATTGCCGCTAGGCCGCGGCGACGCAGCCCAGCCCCTCAGCTTCCGAAGGCGCGAATTTCGAAGGGGCGGGCGATGTCGAGCATGACTTGCGCGCAGGGGCGCCGCCGGGGGCCCTTGCCTAGCTTGATGAGAACGCGCGCCTTACACAGGATCAGAGTGTGGGTCAGGTGCCAATCCTCGGCCCATTCGGCGTAGATCGAGGAGAGGCTGGGTGGCAGGTAGCCGATCCCTTCCCCGGCGATGTGGACGGCGATGCGGTTGCAGGCAAAGCCATTGGGCGCGGTCTCGACCAGCCGGGCAAGGAAATCGCGCCCCAGCATGTTCGCGGGGCTGGTCCCGTGCGTGACCAGCCCCGCCACCGCCGTGGGTGCCTCTGCCCCCCAGGCCAGCGCCGAATGATCACGCGCCAGCCGCACGACCTCGTGCGTGTACTGCCCCTTGCTGGCAAGGAAGTACCCCTTCCCTTCCGTGCGCACATCGCGCATGCGCGCCGCCGGGCTGCTTTGCGCAGGCCCGCGGCCACCTTTCCTGAACAATCCAAGGCCCATGATCCACTCCAATTTTGTGAGGGAGTCGAAGCCTTGGGGTACCATGCAGCAAAGCGCGTTAGCAGCGCCAACTAACTCGGGAATGGAGGTGTTTTGCGACCCTGTAGATCAGGCCGACAGGCCGCCCTCATCTCCGTCCATGCGGTAATCGGGCAGCGCTTCCAGTGCCTGGCGCAGCGCCTCGCCCCAACCGTCCGAGACCGATTGCAGGTAGGGATCGCCCGCCTCGATGCGCCGCGCGTGGAGCGGGGTGAAGCGATCGCGCTCGATCACCAGCAAGTCGAGCGGGAGGCCCACCGAAAGATTGGCCTTGAGGGTCGAATCAAAGGAAACGGTCAGCAGCTTCACCGCCGCCTCGAAGCTCATGTCAGGCTCGTAGCCGCGCAGGAGGATGGGCCGGCCGTACTTGGTCTCACCGATCTGGAAGAAAGGGGTGTCGAAACTCGCCTCGATGAAGTTGCCTTCCGGGTAGATCATGAACAGGCGCGGTTCCATGCCCGCGATCTGGCCCGCTACGATGATCGTCGCGCTGAAGGTGCCTGCCGCCGCACGCTGCCCAGTGTCCTCGACCCGGCTGGCGATCGTCTCGTGTAGCAGATTGCCCACGATCGTTGCGACCTGGAACATCGTCTCAGCTTCGAGCAGCGAGTTGTGGCGGTCGGAGGGCGCCTTGTTGCGCTCTTCCAACTGGCTGATCACGGCCTGCGTGGTGGCCAGGTTTCCCGCCGTCATGACCGTGATGATTCGCTCACCGGGCACTTCCCAGCGGTTCATCTTGCGGAAGGTCGAGATGTTATCGACCCCCGAATTGGTCCGCGTGTCGCTCATGCACACGAGGCCACGCTCCAGCATCATGCCAACGCAGTACGTCATGGAAGCTCTTGTTCCTGCAATCTTTTCTAAAGAACGCCGGAGCATCGCCCCGAACGTCTTACGTCCCGTGTCTGAAACAGCGGGAACGCACCGGCCGTATCAGGCCGAACCGCTGCCCGTCTGCTGTTGCTGCGCCCCGTCGCCGGATTGCTGCTGCTGCCCTCCTAGCAGCTTCTCGGCCACCGACAAATGGACATCAAGGCTCGTCGCGCCGCCGCCATGGGAAATACCTGTAACCGGCGCGGCCTCGCCATAGTCGCAACCCGTGGCTACGCGTATGTACCGTTCATCCGGGCAGACCTTGTTCGAGATGTCGAAACCGACCCAGCCCAGCCCCTGTACGTAGGCTTCGGCCCAGCCGTGTCCGGCCTCCTGCTCCTCGCGGTCATCCATCTTGAGATAGCCGCCCACGTAGCGCGTCGGGATGTCAAGCAGGCGCGCGGCGCTGATGAAGACGTGGGCATGGTCCTGGCACACGCCCTGGCCCGCGGTCAGCACCTGCTCGGCCGTCGTCGCGGTGTCGGTTACACCCGGCAAGTACTCGACCGCCTCGCCCACCGCGTAGGAGAGCGCGTGGAGGAACCCGAGCGTATCCTCGCGGTCCGCCTCGACCGAGGCGACAAGCTCGCGCACCTTGTTGCCCGAACGGGTCAACCCGGTCGGGCGCAGGAAGCACCACAGCGGCATGTGCCCCGAATGCATGCCCATCACCCCGTCGCTGATCGAGGTCTGCACCGAGCCCTTGCAGGTCACGATTACTTCCTGCACGCCCGCCTCCAGCGAGACGAGCGCGGTGTGGTTATTGTGCTGATCGTCGTACTCGGCCTCGACCTTCGCACCGGTCAGCTCCATCGTCCAATCGAGCACTTCCTGCCCGTGAGTAGACTTGGGTTTCAGGCGCAGGCGCTGCAATCCATGCGAAACGGGGTCATCGAAGACGTAACGGGTCGTATGGGAAACGGTCAGCAGCACGAAGGCCCCTTACTCTGTAAAGCGGTAGTCGGCCGCGATCACGGCGCCGACCTCGTTGGTACGGGTGATGAAGTCCTGCAGGAACTCGTGCAGGCCCTGGTCGAAGATCTCCTCGACCTCGATCTGATGCAGGCGCGAGAGCTTGTCGCGCAGGAGTGCGTGCGCCGAGGTCTCTCCGCCGTACTCCTTGGCGAGCCCCGCCAGGTTGCTGCGGATATTCTCGGCGCAGAACACCAGGCTGCGCGGGAACTGGCCATCCAGGATCAGGAAGCGGGCAATCTCGCGCGGGTCCATCGAACCCGCGTTGAGCCAGGAGAATGCCCGGTTGCCCGCGACCGAGCGCAGCAGCGTGTCCCACTGCTGGTTGTCCAGGTTCGAACCGACCCAGGCGTTGGAGGGCAGCAGCACGTAGTACTTCACATCGAGAATGCGCGCGGTGTTGTCCGCCCGCTCGATGAAGGTGCCGATGCGCGCAAAGTTGTAGACCTCGTTGCGCAGCATGGTGCCTTCAAGGGCGCCGCGCACGAGCGTGCCCGTGCGCCGGATCGCCGTGAGCACCTCGCCAAGGTTCGTCTCGCGCACGGGGCGCGCGAGCATGTCCTTGAGCGTCATCCAGCCCTCGTTCGTCGCCTCCCACACCGAGTTGGTGATGCTGGTGCGCACGACCCGCGCGTTGGTCCGCGCGTATTCAAGCATCTTGAGAACCGAGCCCGGATTTTCGGGATCGCGCAGGATGTAGTTGAACACCTGCGGGCCCGAGAAATCGGAGTAGAGCGCCTCGTAATCCTCGATCAGACCGGCCGTCGTCAGCACTGAGCGCCACTCGTCATGCTGCGAATCCTTGCTCGATCCGGTAAGCGCGAGGTGGAAGCCCACGTCGATCAGGCGCGCGGTGTTCTCCGCCCGCTCCAGATAGCGGGCCATCCAGTAAACGCCATTGGCAGCACGTCCGAGCATCAGTCCTCCAGCACCCAGCTGTCCTTGGTGCCACCGCCCTGCGAGGAATTGACCACCAGCGATCCTTTCTTGAGCGCGACGCGCGTGAGGCCGCCGGGGGTGATGTCGATCCCGTCGGGCGAGACCAGCACGAAGGGTCTCAGGTCCACGTGCCGCGGCGCCAGCCCCTCGCGCGTGAAGATCGGCACCGTCGAGAGTGAGAGCGTGGGCTGGGCTATGTAATTTTCGGGGCGCGCGCGCAGCTTCTGCTCGAAGGCAGCCAGCTCCTTCTTGGAGGAGGTGGGCCCGATCAGCATGCCGTAGCCCCCCGAACCGTGAACTTCCTTGACCACCAGATCCTTCAGGTTGTCGAGCACGTAAGCCAGCGAATCCTCTTCCGAACAGCGCCAGGTCGGCACGTTGTTGAGGATCGGCTTCTCGCCGGTATAGAATTCCACGATCTCGGGCATGTAGCTGTAGATCGCCTTGTCATCGGCGATGCCCGTACCCGGCGCGTTGGCGATGGTAACCCCCCCCGAACGGTAGACGTCCATGATACCCGCTACGCCCAGCACCGAATCCGCGTTGAAGGTGAGCGGATCGAGATAATCATCGTCGACACGCCGGTAGATCACGTCGATTGCCTTGTAGCCGGTCGTCGTACGCATCACGACGCGCCCGTCCATGACGCGAAGATCGCTGCCCTCGACCAGTTCCGCGCCCATCTGGTCGGCGAGGAAGGCGTGTTCGAAATAGGCCGAGTTGTAGATGCCTGGCGTCAGCACCGCGACGACCGGGCGCTTGCCCCCGGCCGCGTTGTAGGCCGCCGGCGCACAGGCACGCAGCGAACGCGCAAGACGGCGCGGGTAGTCCGAGACGGGGCGCACCGGGATCTGCGTGAACAGGTCCGGGAACATCGCCATCATCGTCTCGCGGTTCTCCAGCATGTAGGAGACACCCGACGGCGTGCGCGCGTTGTCTTCCAGCACCATGAATTCATCGGGCCCCGTGCGGACGAGGTCGATGCCCACAATGTGGGTGTAGACGCCCCCCGGCGGGGTGAAGCCGATCATCTGCGAGAGGAACGCCTCGTTGTTGCGCAAGGCGTTGATCGGTAGGCGCCCGGAGCGAATGATTTCCTGGCGGTGGTAGAGGTCCTGGAGGAAGGCGTTGATCGCGCGCACGCGCTGCTCGATCCCCTTGGTGAGCTTACGCCATTCCTTCGCGGTGATGATCCGGGGGATCATGTCGAAGGGGATGAGACGCTCTTCGGCGTCTGATTCCCCATAGACATTGAAAGTAATTCCGATGCGGCGGAAGAAACGTTCGGCTTCCCCGTCCTGTCGTTTCAGCCAGGACTTGTCCTGCGCGTCGTACCAATTACGAAAATCGGCATAGGCGGAACGAACAGTTCCGTCCTCGTTGAGCATTTCGTCAAACTTCGGTGCGTTCGTCGTCGACATCGTGACTCCCGTTTGTCCACGTGATGCAACATAGAACGGGACTTGCCAAGGACCCCCCGCTGCAAGTGCGAAATAAAAGTTTCACACCGTGCAGAAGGGTTAAGGCAGACAGGAGGAATGTGTTCCAGCCCGAAGCAAAGGCTTTTGCGGGCCGGGCCGTGCGCTCAGGCGAGCAGCCCGCGGGACGTCAGGTCGGCGCGCAGTGTGGGCGCGTCCTGAAAGTGATGAACATTCCAGCCGAGCGCCGCCGCAGCTTCGATATTGGCCGCGTTGTCGTCGATGAAGAGCATCGCCGAAGGTGGGTGGCCAAAGCGCCGCGCAGCGAGATCGAAGATGCGCCGATCGGGCTTGGCGATCTTTTCATCGCCCGAGACAACGATCTCCCCGAACAGGTCGAAGAGCGGCTCCTGCGCGCGGTATTCGCGCCAGAAGGGCGAGGCGAAGTTGGTGATCGCAAACAGCTGTATGCCCGAGGCCGCCAGCTCGCGCACAATCTCGTGCGAGCCCGGGACGTTGCCGGGGATCGTCTCGAGGAAGCGGGTGGCATAGGCATCGATCAGATGATCGTGGCCGGGAAACGCGGCCTTGCGCTCGGCCACGAGCTCGGCAAGCTCGCGGCCCTCGTCGTGCTGATGGTGCCATTTCTCGGTGACGACCCTCGTGCAGAACCATTCCAGCTCCTGCGGGTCGTCGATGAGCTGGCCGAACAGTCGGCGCATGTCCCATTGGACAAGCACGCGGCCCACATCGAAAACAACGGCATCTATTCCGGACACGGAAAAACCCCCGCATATGGCGGGGGTCTCATGTCATCATTGCACAGACCGACCGCCGTAAGTTTCCCCGCCGCCGAAAGGCCGCGGGGACAGGCGAATCAGATCAGCCCTGGCGCGCCTTGAACCTGGGCTGCGTCTTGTTGATGACGTAAGTGCGGCCACGGCGACGGATCACGCGGTTATCGCGGTGACGGCCCTTGAGCGACTTGAGGCTGTTGCGAATCTTCATGTCTTGTCTCGTCCAGGTTGGTCAGGCGGTTACCGACCGCCGGAAATTTGAAGTCGGCCCGTTACTGGTTGGCGCGCGCTGAGTCAAGCATCTCGCCGCGCCAGCAACGGCAAAACGGGGCCATTCATCTGCCAGCAACGCACGCAGATGCTATGGCCTTCGCGGGCCCGCTCCCCTACCCAGATCGCGCCCGAAACGCCAGCCCCAAGGAAGAGATGCACGTGGCCTATCGAGATTTTTCAGCGAATCGCCTGTCCATCGCCCGGCCCCTGCGCCGCGCCGCCGGGCGGGTGCTGACGGTTTCGCTGGCCAGCGCCCTCATGATCTCCCCGGCACTCGCCCAGCCGGGCTGGGGTTCGCGCTACGGCGGATGGGGCGGATACGGGGGCTATGGTGGCTGGCGCGGGCCGGGCTGGAGCGGCCCGATTGCTCCGATGGCCTCGCGTTCCAGTCGCCGCGAGAAGGACCCCCGCAATGGCCGCGTCCAGGTCAGCCGATTCGTGCGCGCCGACACGCTGGCCGATGCGCTGGGCCATGGCCCGATCAAGGTCGTCACCACCGCGCAGGAAAACACGCACGACGACGGCCCCGAAACCGTGCCGGGTGCGCACTGGGTCAATCCCGCCCAGCGCGCCCGCTTCGAGGCCGCCGTGGTCAACTCGCTGGTCAGCGCCGGCTACGACACGCTCAACACCACCGGCCCCGACACGCAGGTCGCCGCGCTCACGATTCGCCAGCGCGTGCTCGTACCCGCCGAGATGGACCACAAGCCCGTCAGCGGGGCTGCGGCCGTCTCGGTCGGCACACTGGGCACCGCCTACGGCCTCTCGGTCAATGTCGACATGTCCAAGCCGCGCACCGCGCTCGTCTCGACCCGCCTCGAGCTTACTATCCGAGACCGGGCCGAGGGCCGCGTACTGTGGGAAGGCAACGCCGAAATGGCCACCTACGAAGGCGACGAGGACTGGACCGAGGCCGCCATCGCGACGCGGCTTGCCGACGCTCTGCTCGACCGCTTCCCCGATGGCGAGCCGGTGAGCGTGCCCGTCACCGAGATTGGCATTCCCAAGGCGCCCGAAGTCCTGCCCGATCCCCAAAACGGCGACCTTCCCGCCAATTAGCGCGCTTGCATCCCGGCGCCCGGACGCCCACATCAAGGGCATTGACGCACCGCATGGTGCCCGAACGATCCACGCGGATCTCATCGATGGGAGTTCCGCGTTAGCCGGGAGATCCGCAATGCCAAGGCTGCCCTTTCCCCTGCTTGCGCTCTTCACTGGGGGCGCGCTGGCAAGCCTGGCCGCCTGCACGGCAACCCCGGTGGCGGGGCCTGTCGAAGTCACCCGCTTCCACCGCCTGCCCGCACCGCCCGATACCCCGCGCGGGGCCTTGCGCCTTGAGCTTGCAACCAACGATGCCAGCAGCCTGGAACTGGCGCCCTACCGCGCGGCTATTGCCGCCGAGCTGACCCGCGCGGGCTACCGCGTCCTTCCCGCCTCCGCGGACGGGGGCACCGCGCAGAGCGTTGCGCGCCTGCGCCTCGAGCAGGAGCGCTTCCGTCCCTCCTCGGGCCGCTCGCCGGTTTCGGTGGGCGGCAGCGCGGGGACCGGCGGTTACGGGTCGGGGGTGGGCCTTGGCATCGGCCTTGACCTCACGCCTCGCCCCGGCGAGCAGATCGAGACCCGGCTCTTCCTCACCATCGATGACGCCGCCACGGGCGAGCGCCAATGGGAGGGCCGTGCTCACCGGATCGTTTCGAGCAAATCCGACCTTGCCGCGCCCGACGCGAGCGCCCAGGCGCTCGCCCGCGCCCTACTTGAAGGTTTCCCCGGCGAATCGGGCGAAACCATCCTCGTGAAATGACAGAAAAGACCAGAATGACCGACATCCAGATCCACGCCGACTTCGACGCGGGCAACATCGAGGTGCTCTCGATCGAGGGCGCCAGCGCACGCCTCGCCATCACGCGCGACCACATGAGCGAGTTCGCCCAGTGGTTCCACTTTCGCGTGTCGGGCGCGGCGGGCCGCGAACTGACGCTCAAGATCACCGGCCTCAATGGCTCGGCCTACCCGATGGGCTGGCCCGGCTACAACGCCTGCGTGTCCGAGGACCGCGCGCTGTGGACGCGCACGCCCAGCGCCTTTGTCGAGGGAGATGAGGGCGGCAGCCTGACGATCCGCTACACGCCGAGCTCGGACCTCGCCTGGTTCGCCTACTTCGCGCCCTACTCGATGGAGCGCCATTACGATCTCATCGCAGACGCCGCGCAGTGCGAGGGCCTCACCCTGCGCACGCTGGGCTCCACGCTCGACGGCCAGCCTCTCGATTGCCTCGAAATGGGCACCGGTCCTGTCAGCGTGTGGCTCTACGCCCGCCAGCATCCGGGCGAATCGATGGCGGAATGGTGGATGGAAGGCGCGCTTGACCTCTTGACCGACCCCGCCAACTCGGTCGGCCGGGAGCTGCGTCGCCGCGCCAGCTTCCACATCGTCCCCAACTGCAACCCGGACGGCTCGCGCCGCGGGCACCTGCGCACCAACGCGGTGGGCACCAACCTCAACCGCGAATGGGCCGAGCCCACGCCCGAGAAGTCGCCCGAGGTCCTCGCCATCCGCAACGCGATGGACGCAACCGGGGTCGATTTCGCGATGGATGTGCACGGCGACGAGGCGATCCCCGCGGTGTTCCTGGCCGGGTTCGAGGGCATCCCCTCGCTCAAGGACACGCAGAAGGCCGGGTATGATCGCTACGGCGAGCTGCTCGACCGCCGCACGCCCGACTTCCAGCGCAAGCTCGGCTACCCGACCGCCCCTGCCGGCAAAGGCAACCTTGCGATGTCGACCAACCAGGTCGCCGAACGCTTCGGCGCCGTCTCGATGACGCTGGAAATGCCCTTCAAGGACCATGACCCCGCCGCCGATCCGCGCCAGGCCTGGAGCCCCGAACGCTCGATGCAGCTGGGCCGCGATTGCCTGGGCGCGCTGCTCGAATGGCTCGAAGAGCGCGACGCGGGCTGACGATAGGCCACAAGAAAGAGTTCCGAGGGCCATGGCCCTCGGGCTCACCTAACCTTCCGCGCGCCTCGGTGGCCGAGAATGGTGAGCTCGCCCGTTTTGGGCTCAGGGGGCGATGGCCCCTTGAAAATATCTACCTCTTGTCACCCCGTTCGTTTACGCGAGGTTGGCCGGACCAAACGCGTGCGGGATCAGCACCGAGAGCGGCTCTTCCAGCACGCCGTCCGCGCCATCGCTCCACACCACCGGATCAGTGCCGCCCAGCTGGGCAACTTCGTTCAGCATCTGGCGGCAGCGGCCGCACGGCGTCACCACCATGCCCTCGCCGGGATGGCCCGGCGCTCCGCCGGTCACCGCGACCGCGACCAGCCGCCCGGCCTCGCCAGGCTGGGACAGGATCTTGGCGACCGCCACCGTCTCGGCGCATAGCGAAAGGCCATAGCTTGCGTTCTCGACATTGGCGCCGGTCACCACCGCGCCATCGCCCATCAGGAGCGCGGCCCCCACATGGAACTTCGAATAGGGCGCGTAGGCGCTGTGCGCGGCCTTGCGGGCCTCGGCCATCAGCGCGTCGCGCTGAGCTTCGATAAGGGAATCGGGCATCGTCGTCATGAGGCTGGCCTTATCACGAGCCAACGCAGATCGCCCGGGGCAATCTCGGTGGAAAGCGCGCTGTTGGCAGTCCACAGCATCCAGTCGCGCCCTGCGTAGGACGGGGCAAAGCGGTCACGCACCAGCCACAGGTTGCGGTCGAGCTTGCGAGCGATGGCATAGCGCGCCTGGAAGGCTTGCGTGACCTTGAGGATCGTGGGCTTGCCAGTGTGCGTCTCGACCTGATTGAGGAAGGTCATCAGCTCGCTCTCGACCCGCGCGTCGGAGACCTTGCCCGCGCAGCCATCGGCCAGCGTGTCCAGCTCGACCGCAGGGGGCAGCAGGTCTCCCTCGCGCGGGACCGTGGTGACGAAGTTGGCCGCCTGCTTTTCGGCCGGTTGGCACGGGTCGTAGCGGTGGACCGCCCCCACCTGCATCCCGGCGCCGCGCGCAGCTTCGAAATTGGCAACGAAACGCGGATCGCGCTCGTCCACGCCCGCGCTGGCATCGATATAGGCAAAGTCCGCGCCAATGGCCTTCAGCGACTTCCAGCTGACCACGCCGTCGCGCGCGCCGATTTCGACCCCTTGCGTGGGGTAGAGCGCACGGTCGGGCAACCAGCTATGCGCCCGGTACCAGGCCCAGCCTGCTCCGCCCAGGCCCAGCACCGCCAGCACCACGACGAAGCGCATCAGCCAGCGCAGCCGTGCGGCCGCCTTCTTCCTTCGCGATGTCATGCCTTGATTGCGTCCCGGGCCCTGTCGTCAGCGCGTGCAGTGTAAGTGTGAAGTATGGTGTGCGATCGTTAACAATCGTCAACCACGGATATGGAGCACGCAGATCAGCGTGAACAGACGCCGCGCGGTGGGATGGTCGGTCTCGACCTTGCCGTCGAGGCGCTCGATCAGGAGTTCGGCGGCGTCGTTGTGGATGCCCCGCCGGGCCATGTCGATGGTCTCGATCTCCTGCGCGGTCGCCTTGCGAATCGCCTGGTAGTAGCTCTCGCAGATCGCGAAGTACTCGCGGATGGGGCGGCGAAAGCGCGCCAGTCCCAGCACCAGCGTTTCCAGTTCGGCGCCCTTCTCGTCCGAGACCTGCATCGAGAGCCGTCCGTCGCGCACCGAAAGGTGCAGGTGATAGGGGCCCTCGTACCCGCCTTCATAGGCGCGCAGGGGTTTGAACAGGTTGTCCTCGATCAGGTCGAAGATCGCGATCCGGCGCTCCTGCTCGATATCGGCATTGCGCCACAGGATCGTGGTATCGTCGAGTTCGATATGAGAGATGCGCGGGTCCGCCATGATTCCTCTGGCCTTACGCGCTTGCGGCAGGGCCGGGCAACCCTGACCTTTGGTGCCCTTGCCACGCCCCATCCACAAGCTGGGGAAAAAATTCGCCGCCGCCTGCGCGTCGCCCCCTTGCCCGCTGGCGCCCGCGGGCGCATTGGGGAAGGCTTATGGCACAGCAGGACGTTCTCAAACTCGCCGAAGTCTCGAGCGACGACACGCAGGGCGCGCGCGCCCTTCCCTCGAACGTGGAAGCCGAAGCCGCGTTCCTGGGGGCGCTGCTGATCGACAACCGCGTACTGGAGGAATTGCAGACCCAGCTCGGGCCCCAGCACTTCTTCGAGCCTGTCCACGCCCGCATCTTCGAACGCATCGTCACCCTGCTCGATCGCAAGGCGGTGGTCACGCCGGTCACGCTGCGCCCCTATTTCGAGGCCGATGAGCAGCTGAAGGCGCTGGGCGGCGTCTCCTACCTTGCCCGCCTCACGGCCGACGGACAGGGCCTCCTGGCCCCGCGCGAACTGGCTGACCAGATCTACGACCTGGCGCTCCTGCGCGAACTGATCACAGTGGGCCGCACCCTTGTCGAAGGGGCGATGGACACCTCCGAGGCGGTCGAGCCGCAGCAGCAGATCGAACAGGCCGAAGCCGCGCTCTATAAGGTGGCCGAAGGCGCCGCCTCCGCGAACGAGGCCAAGAGCTTCGCGCAGGCCACCCACACCGCTATCTTCAACATCGAGAAGGCGTTCAATTCGGGCGGCAACATCTCGGGCAAGACGACGGGCCTGGAATCGGTCAACTCCAAGATCGGTGGCCTTCACGATTCCGACCTTATCATCCTTGCCGGCCGTCCGGGCATGGGCAAGACCTCGCTTGTCACCAACATCGCCTTCAACACCTCGCAGCGCTACGTCGACGACATGGCCTTGGGGATCGAGCACAAGCGCTCGGTCGGCGCGCCGACGGCCTTCTTCAGCCTCGAAATGAGCGCCGACCAGCTGGCCACGCGTATTCTGGCCGAACAGTCGGGCATCAGTTCCGAAGCGCTGCGCATGGGTAAGATCAGCCGCGAAGATTTCCAGCAACTCTCCTTTGCCAGCCAGCGCCTTGCCGAACTGCCGCTCTACATCGATGACACGCCGGGCCTCTCGATCGCCGCGCTGCGCACCCGCGCGCGCCGCTTGAAGCGCCGCTACAACATCGGCCTCATCATCATCGACTACCTGCAGCTGCTCTCTGGCTCGGGCCGCGCCAACGACAACCGCGTGAACGAAATTTCCGAAATTTCACGTGGTTTGAAGACGCTGGCTAAGGAACTGGAAGTGCCGGTGATCGCGCTCTCCCAGCTCAGCCGCGCGGTGGAAAGCCGCGAGGACAAGAAGCCGATGCTCTCCGACCTTCGCGAATCCGGCTCGATCGAGCAGGACGCGGACATGGTCTGGTTCGTCTTCCGCGAAGACTACTACGTCAACGCGACCGAACCCAAGTTTCCCGCCGAGGGCGATCCGCCCGGCGTGGTCGACAAGTGGGAAGCCTGGCGCCAGCGCATGGAGCAAGTCACTGGCCTTGCAGAACTGATCGTCGCCAAACAGCGTCACGGCTCCACGGGCCGCGTCCGCCTGAAGTTCGAGGCGCGCATCACCAAGTTCTCGGATCTGGATGCCGACGATCCGCGCGGCGGTTTCGTTTCCGACTAAGATTTTACAAGGGGCCATCGTCCCTTGCCCCCAAACGGGCGTCCTCAGCGTTCTCGCGCCACGGTGGCTGCGAAAGGTGATGTCGACAGTTCGGGGAGCCCGAGAGCAATCGCCCTCGGAACCACCTATTCGTCACTCCGCCGCCTGGACTTCGCCCGCAGGTACGTGCTCGGCGCCGAGCCGCATGAGCCCGGCATAGACGCCCAGCGCCACCAGCACGCCCACGAACCAGGCGTAGGTATAGACCTGCCCCCAGAACCAGCCCATGGAGCCGAAGTTCGCCGGGAACGAGACGGCGAGAAAGCCCGGCACGTTGGGCGCGATGCCCGCGGCCAGCGCAATCAGAGCCTTGGGGTTCCAGCCATTGCCATAGCGGTAGGGTCCGTGCTCCTGGTAGAGCCCCTCGACGTCGAGCCGCGTTCCCCGCACCAGCCAGTAATCCGCGATGAGGATGCCCGCGATGGGCCCGAGCAGCGCGCCGTAGCCCGTGAGCCAAGTGTAGATGTAGCCGTTGGTGCTCTCCAGAAGCTTCCAGGGCATCATGAACAGGCCGATGAATGCGGTGAACAGTGCCCCGGTGCGATAGGAGATGCGCGAAGGGTAGAGCGCGGCGAAGTCATAGGCCGAGCACACCAGGTTCGCCGCGATGTTGCACGAGACCGTATCGACCGCGATAACGATGAGGCCGAGCAACACGAAGGGACCGGACAGCGTGCCCGCCAGCTGCACAGGGTCCCAGATCGCCTCGCCATAGATCACCACGGTCGCCGAGGTCGTCATCACGCTGATCAGCGCTACCAGACCCATCGTCGGGGGCAGGCCCAGCGTCTGGCCGATCATCTGGTCCTTCTGACTTTTGGCAAAGCGCGTGAAGTCGGGAATGTTGAGCGCCAGCGTGCCCCAGAAGCCGACCATGGCGGTGAGCGAAGGCAGAAAGACAAGCCAAAATTCCCCCTCGCGCGCGCCGCCCGGAACGAAGGCCGAGGGGCTGGAAAAGATCGGCCCGACACCCCCCGCAGCATCAAGCGCCCACCACAGAAGGCCAAAGCAGGCCACCATTTTCAAGGGCGCCGTCCAGGTTTCGAGGCGCCGAATCGTAAGGATGCCCTTGCGCACGAAGGCCAGCTGAATCGTCCAGAAAGCGAGGAACGAGAGCAGCTCGCCAAGGCCGATGCCGAAAAAAGGCAGCGGGTTGCCGCGCATGTCGGCGCTCAGGAAGATGCCAAGCAGCGTCAGCAGCGCCTCGCCCCCGATCCAGGTCTGGATGCCGTACCACCCGCAGGCGACGAGCGCGCGGGCCGCGGCCGGGAGGCGTCCTCCCACCGTCCCGAACGAGGAACGCACAAGCACCGCAAACGGCACGCCGTAACGCGCGCCGGGGTGTCCGATCAGCAGCATGGGAAGGAGAATGATGACATTGCCCAGCACCACCGCGCTGGTTGCCTGGAGGGCGGACATGCCCTGCTCGATAAGCCCGGCCGCCAGCATCCAGGTCGGCACGGCGACGATCATGCCCACCCAGAGCGCGGCGAAATGGTACCAGCGCCAGGTGCGCTGGTCCGGCCCGCTGGGCGCCAGATCCTCGTTCCACAGCGAATCGCGTCCCTTGCTCACGTCATCCCCCTGCTCTTGCCCCACCCGGAAATTTCCCAAGTCTGCGAAGATGCTGCATCGCGAAAAATTGGCAAGCCAAACCGCGAATCGCTGTTCATCTGACGGATAAGGCCCGGCATTTGCACGGCGCGTGCGACCTGCGCCTATGGACACATAACTTCACACCCGCAGGTGGCAGGCGAAAGCTTGGTTTACTATACGCAGGCTAACTTGCGATTCAGCCCCGCTCACCTACATTAGGGGAGCGAAAGGACAGGTACTGAACTGATGAACGACGACCAGCCCAACGGCAATCCATGGGTCAAGAGCCTCCTCGTCTGGGGTGGCATCTTTCTGGCCCTGCTCATGGTGGTATCCATGTTCAGCGCCCGGGAGACGACCGGGACGACGATTCCCTACTCCGACTTCCGCGACAAGGTGGCCCAGGGCAACATTTCGCAGGTCGAGATCGGGCAGGACCGGATCGACGGCAAGATGCGCAATGGCGACAGCTTCTCGACCGTTCCCGTCGGCACCGACACCACGCTTCTCCCGCTGCTGGAGGAACAGGGCGTGCAGGTTTCCGGCAAGGCGCCCGAACAGGGCAGTATGCTTGTCTACATCCTTGCCAACACCCTGCCCTTTCTGCTGCTGATCGGCATCGCCTTCTTCGCGCTGCGCCAGGTCCAGAAGGGCGGCGGCTCGGGCGCGATGGGCTTTGGCAAGTCCAAAGCAAAGATGCTGACCGAACGCTCGGGCCGCGTGACCTTCGACAACGTCGCTGGCATCGACGAAGCGCGCGAGGAACTGGAGGAAATCGTCGAGTTCCTCAAGGACCCGACCCGCTTCTCCAAGCTCGGCGGCCAGATCCCCAAGGGCGCCCTTCTCGTCGGCTCGCCCGGCACCGGCAAGACCCTGCTCGCCCGCGCCATCGCGGGTGAGGCGGGCGTGCCCTTCTTCACCATCTCGGGATCGGACTTCGTCGAAATGTTCGTGGGTGTGGGCGCAAGCCGCGTGCGCGACATGTTCGAGCAGGCCAAGAAGAATGCGCCGTGCATCGTTTTCATCGACGAAATCGACGCGGTCGGCCGTCACCGTGGTCATGGCCTGGGCAATTCGAACGACGAACGCGAGCAGACCCTCAACCAGCTGCTGGTCGAGATGGACGGCTTCGAGGCCAACGAGGGCATCATCATCATCGCGGCGACCAACCGTCCCGACGTTCTCGACCCCGCGCTGCTGCGTCCGGGCCGCTTCGACCGCCAGGTCGTGGTGCCCGTGCCCGACATCGAGGGCCGTGAGCAGATTCTCGCCGTCCACATGAAAAAGGTGCCCCTGGCGCCCGACGTCAACGCGCGCGTCATTGCCCGCGGTACGCCCGGCTTCTCGGGCGCGGACCTCGCCAACCTCGTCAATGAGGCGGCTCTCCTCGCCGCGCGCCGCAACAAGCGCCTGGTGGCCATGCAGGAATTCGAGGACGCCAAGGACAAGGTCATGATGGGCGCGGAACGACGCTCGATGGTCATGACCGAGGACGAGAAGAAGATGACCGCCTACCACGAGGCCGGGCATGCCATAGTCTCGCTGAACGAACCGGCCTCGGACCCGATCCACAAGGCCACGATCATCCCACGCGGCCGCGCCCTGGGCATGGTCATGCGCCTGCCCGAGCGCGACAGCTATTCCTACCACCGCGACAAGATGCTCGCGAACCTCTCGGTCGCCATGGGCGGCCGCGTGGCGGAAGAGCTGATCTTCGGCCACGACAAGGTCTCCTCGGGCGCCTCGGGCGATATCCAGTACGCGACCAGCCTCGCACGCTCGATGGTGACCAAGTGGGGCATGTCGGACAAGCTGGGCCCGCTCCAGTACGAGGAAAGCCAGGAAGGCTATCTCGGTATGGGCGGCTCGAACCGCACGATGGCCTCGGACGAGACCAACAAGCTCATCGACAGCGAGATCCGCACGCTGATCGACAACGCGCACGCCCGCGCCAACCAGATCCTCACCGAGAAGGGTGACCAGCTCGAAGCGCTGGCGCAGGCCATGCTCGAATACGAGACGCTGTCGGGCGACGAGATCAAGGAACTGATGGACAAGGGCTCCATCGATCGTCCGAGCGACCCGCGCGGTCCCTCCTCGGTCCGCCCGGTCACCGGTTCCTCGATCCCCAAGTCGGGCAAGCGCTTTTCCGGCGGTACACAGCCGCAAGGGGCATGACAGCCGGGAAGGCTCTCTGATCCCGCTAACGGTTCCCGAGAGGGGAATGCAGGAGGGGCGCCGGGTTTATCCTGACGCCCCTTTTTGCTGCCTGCTGCATGTGCGCCGCCCTCAGCCGACCAGGCCCAGAAAAAGCAGGATCGTCGTGAACAAAAGGGCGATCACGCCGATGAAGACGAGGAGCACCAGCCATCGCCACACGGTGGAGCGGTGCGAGAGCTCGTACGCGCCCTTCAGATGCCGGTATATGTGGATCACCGCGACGATGGCAAAGGTGTTCACCAGCCAGGTGGAGGGCACGCCCAGCCCGCTTGCGATGGTCAGCACGATCCCCATGAACGACATGAAGGCAAGCGAATAGGTCACGAAGACCGCGTGGTCGTACAGGCCGAAACGCCGCCGCCACACGAACAGCAGGGCTACGAAGGGCACCGACAGCGGGATCAGCAGCCAGGAGAACTTATAGGCGCTAGTCTGGAGCTTGTAGAGCATGAGCCCTGAGTTCTTGCGCCACTTTCCGATGCCCTTGTCGAGCCGCTTCCAGCCCGAATGGAGCGAGTTGAAGCGCTCCTCGTCCTCTTCCTCGCGGCGGTAGCTCGGGAATGTGCGCAGCTTTTCAAGCTCGGAGGCATTGGCCGCCAGTTCCTTGTCGATCATCGCCCGCTCGTGGGTGTCTGGCTGGGTAAAGGCGCGCGCCTTCTCGAGGTTCGCGCGCTGGTCCTGCAACCTGTCTTCCAGCCTGTGGACGTGCGCCTCCATGGCCCCGCCGCTATCCACCGGAGGTGCGATCCCCATGATCTGGAGCACCGCGAACATCACGAAGACCGAGAACAGGAACATCGCCATGGGCGATACAAAACGCACCCGCGCGCCTTCGATATAGGCGCGGGTCAGCTCGCCCGGCTTCCAGGCGAGCCCGGGCAGCGTCGCCCAGGTAGCCTTCGACATTCGTGCTCATTTCATGCCCCTTGCTGTGCCGCCGGGACGCTAGCGCAGCTGTGCAGCTGCGAAAAGACGGCGAAAGCCCCTCTCGCCATTCGTATCTACGATCGGGTCAGCCGCGCCGTTCGGCAAGCTTGCGCTCAATTGCGCCCCAAAGGTTTGCAAAGGCGCGCGCGGCCGGACTGCCCGGCGCGATCTCGCCCACCGGGCGTTGCTGCACCGCACATTGCTCAAGCGCGCTGGCATAAGGCACCGCTGGCCAGCCTGGATGCTGGTCACGCACCTCGCGGTGCAGCGTGCGGCGCATGTCGAGCATCGAGAGCACTGGCAGGATCGGGGGATGGCGACGGGTATTTCCGGCGATCTCGCGCACGACAAGATCGAAGGCGCGCGTGGAGAGCGGCGATGGCGGCAGCGGCACGATGACAAGATCGGCCGCGCGCACGATCTGGGCGGAGAGCTCGTTGATGACCGGCGGGCAGTCCAGAAGGATGCGCGCATAGTCCGCGCCCAGCGCCCGAGTCAGCTTTGCCAGACGCCGCCGCTTGCCTATCTCGGTCAGGCGTGCGTCGATTGCACGGATGGATTCGTCGGCGGGCAGCAAGTGAATGCGGGAATAGCCGGTCTTCTGGATCAGCTTCTCGGGCGCGCGCTCTTTGGCAAAGACATCGTGCGCGGGCTTCGCCCCCTTGGGCTCCAGCCCATAGAGAAACCCCGAACCGCCTGCGGCATCGAGATCCCACAACAGTGTTCTGTGCCCGGAGATCTGCGCCGAGCACCAGGCCAGATTGCTGGCGAAGGTGGTTTTGCCCACGCCGCCCTTGACGCTGTAGATCGCGATGGTGGCGCCCAATGCGCCAGAGGGATCGCCCGCTATGTCAGGCGATCCCCCGGTCAAACCCGCAATGCGGGGCAAAGCTCTTTTCTTCCCGGCCACATCGCAATGTCTTGCGCGTCAGGCCGGGGAGGTCAAGCGGCGCGGATCAACCGTCGTAATCGCCACCGATCGAGGTGTTGCGCGTGGGCGCAGAGGCCGTGATGCGCAGGGCCTCGGCCGACTGGCTGAGCGAGCCGATCTCGTCCATCTCGTCGTCGTCATCGGGCAGCACGCGCTGCATCGAGGTGACGAGCGATTCCTTGAGGTTGGTGGGGACCACGGTCTGCTCGGCGATCTCGCGCAGGGCAACGACGGGGTTCTTGTCACGGTCGCGGTCGACGGTGAGCTCGGCGCCACCCGAGATCTCGCGCGCACGCTGTGCGGCAAGCAGAACGAGATCGAAACGGTTGGGGATCTTGTCGACGCAATCTTCGACGGTAACGCGCGCCATGGGCACTCCGTAAGAAACTGGTTTTCCTGAAAGGACGCTGTCTAGTGAAGGCAGCCAAAGAAGTCAAGAAAATCCCGAAAAACGCCGCTTTTCCGGACCATTCATAGCCTTCTCGCATAGGCAGCAAAGGTGACTCCCGGCCCCTCGCGCGACATCGATGCCCACTTGGCGCCGGTTAGTTGGCGATCCGATCGCCAAACATCCCGCCCGCCTGCTCCCGAAGCTTTCAGGTACCTCCCTGTCACAGAAAAAGGGAAGCGCAGCAAAAGTACAGTCATGTATTCGCCATCAAACTTGCGTTCGACTGACACAATCCCCGCTTAACTGGTGCGCCATCTTCAAACGGATGGGGCTCTTCCAGCATGACACCTCTCGATCCTGCCTACGGTTACAGCGACGGCGACGTCGACACCAACGATACCACCACCCCTTCGCTCGAAACGCTCGCGGACAACCGCTTTTCGCGCCGCCAGACGCTCATGGGCGGCGCCAAGGCCACCGGCATGGCGCTGATGGGCACCGCGATGCTGGCCGCCTGTGACGATGACAACACAGGCTCGGATGCGGGCATCATCGTGAACGCGGGCAGCAACGCAGTCACCAGCGCGGGCCGCGTCGTCACGCTGACGGGTACCGTGGTCGCCGGATCGGCGAGCACCACCACCTGGATCCAGACCGATGGCCCGGATGTCGAGCTGACGCTGGACGGCACCACCGCGACCTTCCTCGCACCCGCCGTGGAAGATGCCATCGACCTCGCCTTCACTTTCATCGCGACCACCAGCGAGGGCATCGAGCGCAAGGCCGTGACTTACGTGCGCGTCTCGCCCGCGGTCCTGGGCTTCACTGCGGTTGAGCACAGCCTTGCCGACACGGTCCTCGTCCCCACCGGCTACTCGGTCACCGTCATGACGCGCCTGGGCGACCCGCTCACCGCCGCGACCCCGCCCTATGCCAATGACGGCTCCGACACCGACTTTGCCAACCGCATCGGCGACCACGCCGACGCCCTGCACTACTTCGGCCTCTCCGCCGCAGGCGCGCCCGACGATATGGCCAACACCCGTGGGCTCATGGTCCAGAACCACGAGAACATCACAGAGGACTACCTCCACCCCGCAGGCCCCACGACCATCGGTGGCGCCCGTCCGCTGGAGGAAGTGCGCAAGGAAATCGAGTGCCACGGCGTCTCGGTCGCCGAATATGTCGACAGCGGCAACCGCACCTGGTCCTACGTCCAGGACAGCAGCTTCAACCGCCGCATCACCCCCAACACGCCGATGACGCTGTCGGGCCCGGCGGCAGGCTCGGCCTGGATGACCACCGCCTACTCGGCCGATGGCACAAGCGGGCGCGGCACCATCAACAACTGCGCCAACGGTATCTCGGCCTGGCACACCAACCTCACTTGCGAGGAAAACTGGGCCGGCTACTTCCGCCGCGACAGCGGCGATGATGCCAACCGCACCCCGGCGCAGCTGACCTCGCTTCAGCGCTACGGCGTGCGCAGCACGAGCGGCAACTACGGCTGGTCGAGCGCGTCCACCACCGACACCACGATCAC
Organism: Novosphingobium sp. BW1; assembly: GCF_008107685.1. Taxonomy (GTDB): domain Bacteria; phylum Pseudomonadota; class Alphaproteobacteria; order Sphingomonadales; family Sphingomonadaceae; genus Novosphingobium. The sequence goes on along the minus strand of NZ_VIRF01000083.1, from coordinate 4,425 downwards.
CCGCTGGAACGCGACGATCATGGGCGCGGATGCGACCGAGGATTTCCGCAACGAGCCCTTCCAGTTCGGTTGGGTCGTCGAGATTGATCCTTACGATCCCACTTCGACGCCACGCAAGCGCACCGCGCTCGGCCGCTTCGGCCATGAAGGCGCCTTCGTGCGCGCCGTCGTCGGGCAGCCGGTCGCGGCTTACATGGGCGACGATTCGCGCGGCGAGTACCTCTACAAGTACGTTTCGGACGCGAACTGGAACGCAGGCGATGCCAGCAACGCCGACCGCCTCGCCGTCGGCGACAAGTACCTCGACCACGGTACGCTCTACGTTGCGCGCTTCAACGCGGATGGGACCGGCGAATGGCTTCCCCTGGTCCATGGCCAGGTCCCGCCGCGCCCGGCTTCGGGCAGCTATCCCGAGTACACCTTCGCCGACCAGGCCGACATCCTGATCAACCCGCGTCTCGCCGCAGACGCGCTGGGCGCCACCCCGATGGACCGCCCCGAGTGGACCGCAGGCAACCCTGTCACGGGTGAGATCTACCTGACCCTCACCAATTCGAACAACTCCAACCGCCCGGTCGACGGCACCAATGCGCCAAACCCGCGCTCGTACTGGAATTCGGGCAACCCCAACGGCCACATCGTGCGCCTGCGCGAGGACGGCGACACCACGGCGGCGCACACCTTCGCCTGGGATATCTACATGTTCGGTGCGGACACGCTCGACTGCGACACCGCCTTCGAGCAGACCAACATCAATATCTCGGACCTCGACACCAGCAACGACTTCTCGAGCCCGGACGGCGCCTATTTCTCGCGCGAGAGCGCGGTCTCGGGCCAGTTCAACCCGGTGTTCTGGATCCAGACCGACGATGGCGCGATGACCGACATCACCAACTGCATGATGCTGGCCGCGATGCCCGGCAGCGTAGGCGATGGCAACGCCTTCACCGTCACCAACACCGACGGCACGCAGACAACCACGCAAGGTACGCACGTTGGCGCCCTTGCCACCCCGGCCACGCTGCGCCGCTTCCTCGTCGGCCCGGTCGAGTGCGAGATCACCGGCATCGACATGACGCCCGATGGCCGCACGCTCTTCGTGGGCATCCAGCACCCGGGCGAACGCGGCGATGCCAGTAACGTGACCAGCCACTGGCCCGAAAGCCAGACCAATGCCGCGGCCTCCTCGCGGCCCCGCTCGGCCGTGGTCGCGATCACCAAGGACGATGGCGGGGTGATCGCACTCTAAGGCGCCACACCGGCAAAAGCCGTGCAGGAGGGAGGGCGCGCAGATGGCCCCCTCCCTCTTCGCATATCCATTCACTGAACAGGGGCGCAATCGGCACTCGTGCCGCGCCCGTACATCACCTAGCCTCGCCTTCACGGCAGGAGGGAGCAGGGATGGCGGTTCATGTGGTCTACGCCCGGGCGGATGGGCACTCCTGTCTGGCGCCCGTCACGGTACGTTCAGCCCCTGAGTATGGCGATCCCCCGCTCTCCACCCCCGGCTGGCGCACGCTGGTCTGGGACATCGGCCCGCTCGTCGATCCCTTCCACACATCCAAAGGCTGCGGCAGCTTCCAACTCGTCCTCGAAGGCGCCCTGCGCATCCGTGTGACCGGCGGGTCCTTGCGCGAGGCGATCGCCCGGCCCGGCGATGCCTTCGTCTTCGTCGACACACAGGGACAGGGCCACGAGGCGTCCCGGCTCGAAGGCACGCCCCTCACCGCGCTCAACTTGCGCTTCCCCCCCGATTGGGACGCGGTGCGCCAGCCCTTTGCGGATTGGCCGGAGGAGGCTGTGCCGTTCCCGGCACCTAACCGCTGACCGGCTGTCATCCCCTTGGAAGAGACGAAAGCCGAAGCCTCTTGCTTCGCAGATGCAACATTCTGTCACTTCATTCGTTCGTGGCATTCGGTATAACGCTGCCAGAATATGCAACAGGAGAACCGCACATGGCCTTGAAGTCTGTCACCGGGCTTGCCGCCCCCGCCCTTGCTATCGTCCTTTCGCTCTCGGCCTGCAGCGGCTCGGAGCCCGACGGCGATCCGACCGAAGCGGCCAGCGTCGATCCCTCGATCGGTGCCGTTGACGCCGAAGCCACCATCGAGGCGCGCGAAGACAACTTCAAGGCGCTCGCCAAGGCGATGAAGGCCAACAAGGCCGAACTCGACGAGAGCGATCCGGACTTCGAGGACATTGGCGAGAACGCCACTGAAATGGTCACCGCGGCGCAGAAGATCCCCGCCCTCTTCCCCGCCGGCACCGGCCCGGATTCGGGTGAAGAAACCGACGCGCTTGCTACCGTCTGGGAACGCCCCGAAGACTTCGAGGCGGCCGCCACCAAGCTGATCGACGCCACCATGGCGCTGCGCACCGCTGCGCAGAGCGAAGACGCGGCCGCGACCAAGGAAGCCTTCGGTAACGTCGGCATGGCCTGCAAGGGCTGCCACGACGACTTCCGCAAGGAAAAGAAGGAAGGCTGACGTGATGACGGAAGGTCCCGGACAGACCCGTATCCGGCTCTGGGACCTTCCGGTCCGCGTGTGCCACTGGTGCTTCGTGGGACTGATCCCGGCGCTCTGGTGGACAGCGGAGAACGACGAGATGACCTGGCACATGCGCCTGGGTCTTGCGCTCACCGCTCTGCTCACGTTCCGCGTGCTGTGGGGTTTCGTGGGCAGTTCGACGGCGCGTTTTACGAATTTCGTGCGCGGCCCCCTGGCGGTGGGGCGCTACCTCGGCTCGCTCGGCAAGCCGGGCCATGATATCACCGTCGGCCACAACGCGGCCGGTGGGTGGAGCGTTCTGGCTCTTCTGGCTGCCATGGCGCTGCAGGTGGCGCCAGGCCTCATCAGCGGCGACCCCGATTATGGAGCGGCAGGCCCCCTGTACGACCTGGCCGGTTTCGAGCTCGCCTACGAGGCGACCGAGTGGCACACCGAAGTCGGCTTCAATCTCATTCTCGCGGTGATCGGCCTGCACCTGGCCGCGATCCTCTTCTACCGCACCATCAAGCGCGACAACCTTGTCGCCCCGATGGTCACCGGCCACCGCCCTGCCCCCGCAGGCACGAAAGGCATGGCCCCGGTTCCCGCGTGGCGTGCGCTGATCTGCGCCGGGATCGCGATCGGCTTTGCGATCTGGTTGTGGCTGGGGGCTCCCCCGCTCACGTCCTGACAGAACGGAGGGCGAGCCTTTAGAAGATGAGCTCGAAGATCCCCGCCCACAGCACCAGCGAAATCGGCACGGCGACGAGAAGCCCCGGAAAGATGCCCCGCATGCGCGGACGTGCGTCAGGCGTAGTGGCCTGCACGGCCATAGTCGGTGCAGAGGTCTCGATATCGGAAAACGCGGTCGCCACTGTGCTTAACTCCCAGGAGATGACAGTCTCCCTCTAGCGCGCGAGGAGCTACCGGATTGCATCCGTCTAGAGTTAACGCAGAACGCGCCGTTCTTAAGATTTGAAGCATCTCTCACGTCCCCTCGCAGGCAGAGGTAGCTTGGTTTATCTGAACAGGCTTTGACGTTTGATACGTGGATCATCTGCGGTCTGGTGGCTCAAGCTGCCACTTGCGGGGCGTCACTCCGGCCGGGCTACGCCCGACCTCCATGACGCCCCGCAAGTGGCGGCCAATTCACGCTGCCATGGCCTGCGGCAGATTATCAAAGTAGGTTCGATCAGGCGTACGCCCACCGAGGCTCGAGTGAGGTCTCCGGGCGTTGTAGAAGCCCAGGTATCGGCCGATCAAACTGCGTGCTTCGCTGACCTAAGCGTCGGCGTGCAGGTAGACTTCCGCGTACTTCATCAAGCGTTACAGCCGCTCGACCACGACATTGTCGCGCCAGGCGACGCCCCGTCCATGCTGATGGCAATCCCCTTGCGCCGCAGCACGCCGGTGAAAGCCTGGCTGGCGAATTGGCGGCCCTTGACGCCCTTCTAAGAGTCAAGCTGCAATTTGGCTTTGGCTGATCTCCCGCTGCCGATGATGTGGATCGCGCTTTAATACCAACCTGCATTGATCAGAACCTACGGGCCCATTTGCGGCGTCCGATGGTCATGATACGCCTAGGCTGATCAACGAGCTTGTTCCAGGCCTGGCAGCAATAGTCGTGCGCCAGCTGGGCCAACGTCTTCTCGCCCTTGATCGCGGCAAGCGCCACCTTCGCCTTGAATGCCGGGCTGTGGTTGCGCCGGGGTCGTCTGCTCATTTTCTGCTCCTGTCTCGCAGCCTTTCTGGCTGCCTTCAGGCAGAAAATCCAATTATCTCAGTGTGCAGATTCTCCAGGCCACCTCTGAGTGGCTTAACGCCTTGTTCGAAAAACCGGCACCACCTCAATCCTCCCTTCCAACCGCAGCTTCGCAGAGAGGGGGGAGATCTTCGGCGACGCGGTCGTTGCAGCGGCTCTCTTCGACCGCCCGTT